>NZ_JAPEMB010000001.1:1265000-1897500 GCF_026343125.1 Streptomyces sp. NBC_00094
CCGTGCCGCGGCCCGCGAGGACCTCGGCGGCGGCCGTGCCGAGCTCGTCGGTGCGCCGGACCCACGCGCGGGCGCGGGCGACCGCGTCCTCGCCGCACATGCGCCGGTAGGCGGCGACGGCCGCCTCGGCGACCGCACGGGAGGCGCCGTCGGCGGCGGCCTCCACGAGGTCGAGGACGGCGGGGTCCCGTGATTCGGCGAGGTGGTGGAGGGCGGCGCCGCGCGCCCCCTCCGAGCCGTTGCGGGCGGCGGCGAGGATCTCGGGGCGGTCCTCGGGGCCGGCGACGGCGGTCAGGCAGCGGGCGGCGGGACCGTACAACACGGCTCCGCGCTCGTACCCCTCCTGTGCCCAGTCGAGGACGGCCCGCACGCTCCAGCCGGGACGGGGCCCGGCGGGTCGCATCTGGCGCTGCCAGCGGTCGAAGGAGCCCTGTTCCTGGGCGGCCCTGACCCGGGCGCCGACGGCGTCCCGCTGGTCCTCGGCCCACAGCCGCCACGGCCGGGGCTCGAAGGCGTCGCGCACGACGCTCGCCAGCTCGGCGTCGCCCGCCGGGTCGGCCGGGAAACGGGCCAGCACGGGGAGGGCGAGCCCGCGGAGTCCGGCGTCGTCGTCACGGAGGGCCAGCTCGTCCAGGGCCCAGGCCCAGTTCGTGCCGGTCGCCGCGTAGCGCCGGAGCAGGAGCAGGGCGTCCTGGCGTCCGTAGGAGGCGAGGTGCCCGAGGACGGCGAGCGCGAGCCCGGTCCTGGACTCCTCGGTGTCGAGACGGTCCTCGGCACCGAAGAGATGCGCCTCGAGCACGTCCAGACCTCCGTGGAGGTCCAGGTAGAGACGGGCGTAGTAGAGGGAGCGGTTCTCGACGTGCCAGTCGTGGCGGGGGTCGTCGAGGACGCAGTGGTTGAGGGCCGCGAGGGCCTCGGCACGTGGCGCGGCGAGCGCGTGCAGGGTGCCGTCGCCGCGGCCCCTCTGCAGCAGACCGAGCAGGGTGCCGCTCGGCGCTATGACTGGTTCGAACATGGAAGACGCCTCACATCAAGCTGTCGACACGACCGGGGGAGACCGGGATGACCCGGGTCAGGCGATACATCTCTGTACGCCTAGGCCGTGCGGCAACATGTCGGGCCGCTTGTCGTCCTGCGCTTGCCAGTGACCATCTTCCTCTGCCTCTCGTCGGTGGCCCGGTCCACCGGGCCCGACGTCATGATGACCCACCCATTTCGCCACCGCGACCACATTTACGACCCTGCTCTCACCTGGGGTTCAGTGCCCGTTCACCGGGCGCTGAAGAGCTCCAGGAGATCGGTCTTGCCGAACATGCGGGCGGTGTCGACGGCGGACGGAGTCCCGGACTCCGGATTTGCGCCGCCGGCGAGCAGAGCGCGGATCACGGCGTCCTCGCCCTTGAAGACGGCGCCCGCGAGCGGGGTCTGGCCGCGGTCGTTTGCGCGGTCGGCGTCGGCACCGCGCTCCAGGAGGGCCGAGACCGCGGCGGCGTGGCCGTGGTAGGCGGCGAGCATGACGAGGGAGTCGCCCTTGTCGTTGGTGAGGTTCGCGGGGACGCCCGCGTCGACGTAGGCGGCCAGGGCCTCGGCGTCCCCCGTGCGCGCGAGGTCGAAGACCTTGGACGCCAGCTCGATGACCTCGGGGTCCGGAGTCTCGCTCATCGGGTGGGACCGCCTTTCTCCTGCAGTGTCGGCCTGCGCACGACAAGCGCGGCCGTACGAGTGAATCGACAGGGTACTGCCCGTTCGGTGACATGACCGCGCCCCACTGAGGCAAAGATCACCGCACCACGCCCTCGCTAGCGCACCGCGGGATTTTCGCCACCCGGCGGAGCATCCGCACTGCGCCGATCCAGTGAAATCATCCGAATTTCACCCCAATGCACCTTTAGTCACATAGATACTTGCTGTGAACCTGGAAGGACTCATGGTGA
This sequence comes from Streptomyces sp. NBC_00094, assembly GCF_026343125.1. Taxonomy (NCBI): domain Bacteria; kingdom Bacillati; phylum Actinomycetota; class Actinomycetes; order Kitasatosporales; family Streptomycetaceae; genus Streptomyces; species Streptomyces sp. NBC_00094. The sequence goes on from NZ_JAPEMB010000001.1 coordinate 1,266,935, forward strand.
CTGTCCCCTCAACCAGGAGAACACCAAATGATCCTGTCCATCTCAGGCGTGGTCCTGCTCGGCATCATCTGCTTCCTGTTCTTCAAGAAGGACGGGATGAAGGCCTCGCACGCCCTCGTCAGCGCGCTGTTCGGCTTCTACCTCGCAGGCACGGCCATCGCCCCGAGCATCACGGCGGGCGGGCAGAGCCTCGCCGGTCTCCTGGGCGGAATCAAGTTCTGACGCCCCCCAGAAAGTGCCTTGCCCCTTCCATGAAACCTGGAGTACGACGTGGCCCGGCGACCACTCCCCCGCATTCTGAGCAGCGGCAGCGCGCAGATCGCTCGTAGCCGAGAGATCGCGCGCACGGCCGCCGACAGCGCCACCGACGTGCTCCATCCGCTGATCACGGTCTCCCGTGGTCTGCGGAAGCTGGCCGCGACCGCGCGCGCCAGGTGGGCCGCGACCCCCAAGGAGCGGCGCGGTCCCACGCTGCTCCTGGTCGCGGCCTGCGTCCTGGTCGTCGCCCTCGTGCCGTACGGGCCGCTGCTCGCGCTCGTCACGCTCATGGGCGCCGCCGCATGGAAGGGGCGCGAACGCCCGGTCGTGAAGACCGGGCCCGACGACGCGGAGATCGCGCGGCTCAAGGGCCTGTACGAGGCCCTCGTGCCGTACCTCTCCGTCCCCGAAGACCCCTCTCCGCTCTTCTCCCACGGCGGCGACTGGAGCGGCGCCTTCGGGGAGTACGCCTTCGACGAGGACGGGCGGCTGACCCGGCTGAGGATCGCGTACCCCCCGTACTTCACCGACGGCGAGCCCGCCGCGCGCGCCCGGATCGAGCAGCTGCTGCACGCCAAGTCGGGGCGCGGCCGCGAGTACCTCTTCGACTGGGACGAGGAGGGCAACCGGCTCGTCATGCGTGTGCTGCCCGCCCTGTCCACCGCCATCGCCGCCCAGCGCTTCGTCACCGTGCCGGGCGAGACCGTGCTCGGCTTCACCGACGGGGACGCCGTGCAGCGGACCGTGCCCGTGGTCGCCGCGGACGGTACGGAGGACGCCCCCGCCGTGGTCTGGCGCACCGGCCCCCGTTCCACCGAGCCGCACCTGCTGGCCGTGGGCCAGCCGGGCAGCGGCACCACCTCCCTGCTGCGCTCGATCGCGCTCCAGGCCCTGCCGCACGGCGACGTCCTGATCGTCGAGGGCGGCGGCACCGGCGAGTACGCCTGCCTGACCGGCCGCGCCGGGGTCCTCGCCGTCGAGTGCGGGCTCTCCGGCGCCCTGGCCAGTCTGGAGTGGGCGGCGCACGAGACGGAGCGGCGGCTCATCGCGGCCAACCGCGCCCGGCAGGCGGGGCACCCCGCGCCGGAGGACACCCGTCGGCCGCTGTGGATCCTGCTCGACCGGCCGAGCATCCTCGGTCACCTGGCCGCCGCCGACGGCCGTCCCGACCCGCAGGAGCTGCTCCAGGTGCCGCTGCGGCACGGGCGCGCGGCGCAGGTCACGGTGGTGGTGGCCGAGCAGTTCGACAGCACGGACACACTGAGCGAGACGGTACGGACCCACACCCGCGCGCGGATCGTGCTCGGCCCCGCCACGCCCGGGCAGATCGAGTCGGTCCTCGGCGTCGCCCCGCACACCACGCCGACGCCCCAGGTGCCGCAGGGCCGCGGATACGCGCGCCTCGGTACGGGCCCGGTCCTGCGGCTCCAGGTGCCGGCGACGCCCGACCCGTACGACGACGCGACGAGCGAGGCGCACCGCCAGGCGGTGCTGGAGCTCCTCCCGGAGCGCCGCTCGGTGACGGCGGCCGCGGTCGAGACGGTCCCGGGCTCGGCCCCCGACCCGACCCCCGCGCCCCGCCACGCGCCGGACCCGGCTCCGGCGGCGCCCCGCCACGATCCCGACTCGGCCCCCGCGGTGCCGCTCTACGAGCCCGACTCCACCCTGGCCGCCCGCTACGAGAGCGACCCCGCTCCCCGTCTGGAGGCGGAGCCGGGCCCGGTGCCACGCCACGCCCCGGTGGCGGCCGAGGGCTGAGCACGGGCCGAAGGTCGAGGACGAGCCGAGGATCCCTCCCCAGGGCTCATCGCACCCGCCACGGCCCAGAGCCCAGAGCCGAGCACCGAACGTCGAACGTCGGAGCGCGCCGCCGAAACGCCGAGAGGCCGGTACGGACCCCTGGTCCGTACCGGCCTCTCGGCGTGCGGCTCGACTCACGCCACGAACGACCGGGGCGGTTCCACTCCCCCGCCCACGCCGGACTCGACCAGGCGGGCCGCGGCGGCCAGCCGGACGGCCGCCTCGTCGGCGACCGGCCCACCGACCGTGAAGGGCAGCCGGATGAAGCCCTCGAAGGCGCCGTCCACACCGAACCGCGGGCCCGACGGGACCCGGACGCCGACGCGTTCGCCCGCCTCGGCGAGCCGGGAGCCGGAGAGCCCGCCGGTACGGACCCAGAGCGTCAGTCCACCGCGCGGCACCGAGAACTCCCACTCCGGCAGCTCCCTGCGGATCGCGGCGACGATCGCGTCCCTGTTCCCGCGCGCCTGCTCGCGCCGGAGGCGCACGGCCTCCTCCCAGCCGCCGGTCCCCATCAGCCAGTTCACCCCGAGCTGTTCGAGCACGGGGGTGCCGAGGTCCGCGTACGCGCGCGCGGCCACCAGGGAACGGATCACATCGGGCGCGGCCCGGACCCAGCCGATCCGCATCCCCGCCCAGAAGGCCTTGCTGGCCGAGCCGACCGTGAGGACCGTCGAGCCCGCCGGGTCGAAGGAACAGACCGGCCGGGGCATCTCCAGGTCGTCGTCGAGGTGGAGCTCGGTCATGGTCTCGTCGACGACGAGGACCGTGCCGGCCGAGCGGGCGGCCTCCACGAGCTGCCGCCGCTGGTCCTCGTCGGCCAGGGCGCCGGTCGGGTTGTGGAAGTCGGCGACGACGTACGCGAGGCGGGGCGCCGCGTCCCGCAGCACCTGGCGCCAGCGGCCCATGTCCCAGCTGCCGAGGCCCTCGGACATGGCGACGGGCACGAGCCGGGCCCCGGCCTCCCGCATGAGCTGGAGGATGTTGGCATACGAGGGGGACTCGACGGCGATGCGCTCGCCGCGTCCGGCGAAGAGGTGGCAGATGGCGTCGATGGCGCCCATGGCACCGGTCGTCACCATGATCTGCTCGGGCATGGTGGGGATGCCGCGCGCGGTGTAGCGGTCGGCGAGCATCTGCCGCAGCGCGGGCAGCCCGGCCGGGTAGTCCCCGTGCGTGTGGGCGTACGGAGGCAGCTCCTCCAGGGCGCCCTGGACGCCCCGGGTGAGCCAGGGCTCGGGCGCGGGCAGCGCCGCGCAGCCGAGGTCGATCATCGAGCCGAGGGCCTCCGGCGGCAGCGGTTCGAGGCCACGGGCGGGCAGCGGGTTCCCGGCGGGTACGGCGGTCCAGCTGCCGGCCCCGCGCCGCGATTCCAGGAAGCCCTCGCCGCGCAGTGCCTCGTAGGCGGCGGCCACGGTCGTCCGGCTGACGTTCAGGGCGACGGCGAGCTCCCGCTCGGCGGGCAGGCGCGCGGCGACGGGGACGCGGCCCTCCAGGACGAGCAGACGGATGCCGTCGGCGAGGGCGCGGTAGGCGGGCGGCTTGCGGGCACCGGGCCCGGCGGGCCTGGGCTGCTGCGCCTGGAGCTGCCGGGCGAGCTGGGCCGGCCCCACCGCCGAAGTCCACTGAGCCATCGAAATCAGTCCACCTTCATCGAATTGGCCATGGTTGGCACCCGATCCCCCGCCACAGAGTGTCATGAGCCAGTCCACTACCACCACCCTGGGGGCAGTCCTTTGTCCATCGCCTCCGGCCTCCACGGCCGGCACCTCACCCGTCGGCTCGTCCAGCTCTACGTCGGACTGACGCTGTACGGGGTCAGCTCGGCGCTCCTTGTGCGCAGCGGGCTCGGCCTGGAGCCCTGGGGGGTCCTCCACCAGGGTCTCGCCGAGAAGACCGGGCTGACCATCGGGGTGGTGTCGATCGTCGTCGGGGCGGCGGTGCTGCTCCTGTGGATCCCGATCCGGCAGCGGCCCGGCCTGGGCACCGTCTCCAACGTCTTCGCGATCGGCCTGGCGATGGACGGCACCCTGGCCCTGGTCCCCGACGTCCACGGTCCGGCCGGGCAGGTCCCCCTCCTCGTGCTCGGCATCGTCCTCAACGGTGTCGCGACCGGCCTCTACATCGCGGCGCGGTTCGGCCCCGGTCCGCGCGACGGGCTGATGACCGGTCTGCACCGGCTCACCGGACGGTCGATCCGGCTGGTGCGGACGGCGATCGAGGTGGCCGTCGTCGCGACCGGCTTCGTCCTCGGGGGTTCGGTCGGCGTCGGCACGGTCCTGTACGCGCTGGCGATCGGGCCGCTCGCCCAGTACTTCCTGCGCTGGTTCGCCGTCCCGGAGGCGGAGCCCGCCCGCCCCGAGGTCGCCCCGGGGCCCGAGGCCGGTCTCCCCGAGGTCGCCCGCGCGACACCGGAACAGGCCATACTGCGCCCGTGACTCACGTACGCCACCCTTATCTCGACCACCCCTCCCCTCTCGCGTTCGCCCATCGCGGCGGCACGGCGAACGGCCTGGAGAACACCGCGGCCGCCTTCCGCCGGGCCTCCGCGGAGGGCTACCGCTATTTCGAGACCGACGTCCACACGACGGCGGACGGGGTGCTCGTCGCCTTCCACGACGCGACCCTCGACCGGGTGACGGACGGCTCGGGCCGCATCCGCGACCTGCCGTGGGAAGCCGTGCGCGAGGCGCGGGTGGCCGGCCAGGAGCCGCTGCCGCTCTTCGCCGACCTCCTGGAGGAGTTCCCGGAGGCCCGCTGGAACGTGGACCTCAAGACCGAGTCGGCCCTGCTTCCCCTGGTGGACCTGGTCCGCAGGACCGGCGCCTGGGACCGGGTCTGCGTGAGCTCCTTCACCGAGGCCCGGGTGGCGCGGGCCCAGCGTCTCGCCGGTCCGCGGCTCGCCACCTCGTACGGCGTGCGGGGCATCGTCGGCCTGCGGCTGCGCTCGCTGGGCATCCCGGCGGCGCTGCGGGCGGGCGCGGTGGCGGCGCAGGTTCCGGAGCGCCAGGGCGGGATCCCGATCGTCGACCGGCGCTTCGTCCGGGCGGCGCACGCGCGCGGGCTCCAGGTGCACGTGTGGACGGTGAACGATCCGGCCCGGATGAACTCTCTCCTGGACCTGGGCGTGGATGGCATCATGACCGATCATCTGGAGACGCTGCGCTCGGTGCTGACCGAGCGGGGTGCGTGGGTCTGAGCGCGTGCCCGGGCGGCGCGGGACGGATCACGGGGACGAACGAGGGGGCGCGGCCTTGACCGCAGACACCACCGAACCGGAGGAGTACGCCGCCGGTCCCGCCGAACGGCGGCGTGAACAGCACGGCTGGTACTTCTACGACTTCGCGTGCTCCGTGTACTCGACGAGCGTCGTGACCGTGTTCCTCGGCCCGTACCTGACCTCGGTGGCTCGGGCGGCGGCCGACGCCGAGGGGTTCGTGCACCCGCTCGGCATACCCGTGCGGGCCGGCTCGCTCTTCGCGTACGCCGTGTCCGCCTCGATCGTCGTCGCGGTACTGGTGATGCCGCTGGTGGGCGCGGTGGCGGACCGTACGGGACGGAAGAAGCCCCTGCTCGCGGCGGCGGCGTACCTGGGGGCGACGGCGACGGCGGGGATGTTCTTCCTCGAGGGCGACCGCTACCTCCTCGGCGCCTTCCTGCTGATCGTGGCGAACGCCTCGCTGTCGGTCTCGATGGTGCTCTACAACGCCTATCTGCCCCAGATCGCGGAACCGGACGAGCGGGACGCGGTCTCCTCGCGCGGCTGGGCCTTCGGCTACACCTCCGGCGCGATCGTCCTCGTACTGAACCTGGTCCTGTACTCGGGGCACGACTCCTTCGGCCTCACGGAGGGCGAGGCGATCCGGATCTGCCTCGCCTCGGCCGGTGTGTGGTGGGGTGCCTTCACCCTCGTACCGCTGCGGCGGCTGCGGGACCGGCACGTGCGGGCGGACGGGCGGGAGAAGACGGACGGGGGTGCGGTCGGCAGCGGCTGGAAGCAGCTGCGGGCGACCCTCAAGGACATGCGCAGGCATCCGCTGACGCTGTCGTTCCTGCTCGCCTATCTGGTCTACAACGACGGCGTACAGACGGTGATCTCCCAGGCCTCGGTGTACGGCTCGGAGGAGCTGGGCCTCGATCAGACGACCCTCATCACGGCGGTGCTGCTGGTCCAGGTGCTCGCGGTGGCGGGCGCCCTCGGCATGGGGCGACTCGCCCGGTCGTACGGCGCCAAGCGGACGATTCTCGCCTCGCTCGCGGTCTGGACGCTGATCCTGGTGGCGGGCTACTTCCTGCCCGGCGACGCGCCCGTGTTCTTCTACTGTCTGGCGGCCGCGATCGGCCTGGTCCTGGGCGGGAGCCAGGCCCTGTCCCGTTCGCTCTTCTCCCACCTGGTGCCGCGCGGCAAGGAGGCGGAGTACTTCTCGGCCTACGAGATGAGCGATCGGGGACTGAGCTGGCTGGGTCCACTTGTGTTCGGTCTCGCGTATCAGCTGACCGGAAGCTATCGGGATGCCATCATCTCTCTCGTGATCTTCTTCGCTGTCGGTTTTGCCCTGCTCGCCCGGGTCCCGGTGCGACGCGCGGTGGAGGAAGCGGGAAACCCGCTACCGGAGCGTATTTAGACGCGGAAGTGAAAGGCCGGTAGTGTACGCCTTTGGCCTGCCAGGCGGACCGTTACTGCGTGCTGCTTTGGTGAAGACAGTGAGTCACATCTGACGTTAGGTGTGACAAAACGGGCACTGGTGGGTACAACAAGGGGCGGCACGACGGGCGACGCATGACCCGGCACGGGAATCTTTACCGCCGACCGGACGTTGACCGGATAACGACGACAGCGACACCTGTCCTGTGGGCGACAAGCCCGGGAGGCACGATTCATGAGTGAGCGAGCTCTTCGCGGCACGCGCCTCGTGGTGACCAGCTACGAGACCGACCGCGGCATCGATCTGGCCCCGCGCCAGGCGGTGGAGTACGCATGCGAGAAGGGACATCGCTTTGAGATGCCCTTCTCGGTTGAGGCAGAAATTCCGCCCGAGTGGGAGTGCAAGGTCTGCGGAATCCAGGCACTCCTGGTTGACGGGGACGGACCTGAGGAGAAGAAGGGCAAGCCTGCGCGTACGCACTGGGACATGCTCATGGAGCGGCGCACCCGCGAGGAGCTGGAGGAAGTCCTTGCCGAAAGGCTGGCCGTCCTGCGTTCCGGCGCCATGAACATCGCCGTGCATCCGCGCGACAGCCGCAAGTCCGCCTAGCGGACAGCCGGACGAACAACGCCGCGGGGCCCGGTACACGATTCGTGTACCGGGCCCCGCGGCGTTTCCGCGTACCCCGCGGCGTGTCCCGCGTACCCCCGAAGGGATACGCGGGACACGCATGGCTCCGAAGGGGCACGCGGGTGGCGCGTGGCTCGACGTGGCTCAGGGCGTCAGGGGCGGACGGGGCTCCTCGGACCGGCGGGGGCCCTGGTGCGCGTCCTCGCGGACGACCTCGCCCTGGACGACCTTTCCGTCCGGGCGGTGGATGCGCGCCTGCTGGAAGGCGTCCTGGAGGCTGCCGGGAGGCGCGGCCGCCATACGGCGCTCGACCGCCTTCTCGGCGTACCGCCCGAGGAGGGAGCGGACCTGCGGGATCAGCAGCAGAAGTCCTGCCGCGTCCGAGACGAAGCCGGGGACCATCAGGAGCAGGCCGCCCAGCATCAGGAAGCCGTTGCGGTCCTCCGCGCCGGTCCGCTCGGGCGCCGTGGGCGCTTCGCCGGTCTGCGCGGCCGCCTGGGCCTGCTGGAAGGTCGTCGTGAGGTTACCGAAGGCACGCCGGCCCGCCCGCTTGACCACGGTGGCGCCGAGTACGGCGCCACCGACGAGCAGGGCGAGCACGGTCAGCACGCCCGCCGCGTCCGCCACCACCGTGAGCAGCCAGATCTCCAGGACCAGCCAGGCGGCGACGGCGAGCGGAAGGAACGTGCGTGCGCGGGAGCGTTTGGGGGCGAGGGGAGGCGGTGCGCCGGTCGTCATGGTCCCCAGTGTGCCTGGGACCCCGCCGGAACGTCGTAAAGGAGAGATCAGCACACAGCGGAGGAAACGATCAGGCGGACTTGCGGCCCAGCATCCGGCCGACCTTCTCCGCCCGCGCCGTCAGACCCCAGCCGGTGACCCGCCACAGCGCCTCGACGACGATGTTCCGGCTCATCTTGGAGTCGCCGATCTCACGCTCCACGAAGGTGATCGGGACCTCGACGACGTGGAAGCCGGCGGCGATGGCGCGACGGGCCAGGTCGACCTGGAAGCAGTAGCCCGCGGAGGCCACGTCGTCCAGGCCCAGGCCCTCCAGGGTCTCCTTGCGGAAGGCCCGGTAGCCGCCGGTGACGTCACGGATCGGCACGTCGAGCATCACGCGCGAGTAGAGGCTGCCGCCGCGGGAGATGAACTCGCGGGACTTCGGCCAGTTCACGATCCGGCCGCCCGGCACCCAGCGGGAGCCGAGGACGAGGTCCGCGCCCTTCAGGGCGGTGAGCAGTCGCGGCAGCTCCTCGGGCTGGTGCGAGCCGTCCGCGTCCATCTCGACGAGGACGCCGTAGCCCTGCTCGATGCCCCAGCGGAAGCCGGCGAGGTAGGCGGCGCCGAGCCCCTCCTTGCCCTTCCGGTGCAGGACGTGGACGTGGTCGTCCTCGGACGCGATCTCGTCCGCGAACTTGCCCGTACCGTCAGGACTGTTGTCGTCGGCGACGAGAATGTGCGCCTCGGGTACGGCCTCCCGCACCCGCGCGACGATCGGCTTGATGTTCTCCGCCTCGTTGTAGGTCGGAATGATCACCAAGGCCTTGCCGAGCGGGCCGTAACGCCTCTGGCCACCGTCGTTCACTACTGCCCCTTCGGATACAAACGCAGGACCCCACCATAGCGAGGTCCTCGGAGTGTTCCGCCGCGGCGGTCGTGTGGGACAGGACATACGGGGGGCGAGTGCCGTGCGGTGCGGGGCCCGTCGTCCTTCGGTCCGACCTGGGATCCGCTGGCTGCGGGTCGACCGAGAGCCGTTGTCTACTGAACGTCCGGGCCCCACCCGGGTCGCACCTTCCGCCGGAGAAACCTTCCCTCGCGGCCGAGGCGCGGGCGGCGGTCGGCGACTGCGTGGGTGTGTGAACCGGTCGGACGTCCCGTGGTGGACGCGGAGAACCTACCCGCCGGTGATAGTCGACTGTCAACACCCGCTTGACCTGCGGAGATGCCCCAAAAGGCCAGGCTGGAGGGGAAGATCCGCAGGTCGGGGACAAGCATACGGACGAGCGGCCGGGGGCCGGAAATGTCGCTACATCACTCGTTCGGCCGTACGAACACCGTCTGCCCGTACACCACCGTCCGCAGGCAGACGGGGAGGTCGGCACCGGGCGACAGATCGGGCAGACCGGGCGTACCGGAACGGGGGTCGGTGGACCAGCGGGCCACCCTGTCGTCGGGCGCCTGGACGAGGAGCTCCCCGGTGCGCCAGACCGCGTAGTCGGCGGGGGCGCCGGGGACGAGCGTCCCGGCGTCGTCCCGGCCCACGGCCCGCCAGCCGCCCCGGGTGTGGGCGGTGAAGGCGGCCCGGACGGAGATCCGGTGCTCGGGGGTGCGGTGGAAGGCGGCGGCCCGGACGGTGCCCCACGGGTCGAGCGGCGTGACCGGGCTGTCGGAGCCGAAGGCCAGCGGCACACCGGCGCGCAGCAGCGCCGCGTACGGGTTGAGGGTACGGGCCCGCTCGGCGCCGAGCCGGTCGGCGTACATGCCCGCCTCGCCGCCCCACAGCGCGTCGAAGGCGGGCTGGACCGAGGCCGTCAGGCCCAGCTCCGCGAAGGCGGCGATCGTCTCGGGGGTGAGCATCTCGGCGTGCTCGACGCGGTGCCGCGCGGCGCGGACACGAGCCAGGCCGACCTTCTCCGCGGCGGCGCGGACGCCCTCGACGACCGCGGTCACGGCGGCGTCCCCGATGGCGTGGAAACCGGCCTGGAGCCCTTCCTCGGTGCAGGCCACGACATGGGCGGCGACGGCGGGCGCGTCCAGATGGGCGGCCCCCGTGTGGGCGGAGTCGGCGTGGTCCGCGTACGGCTCGTGGAGGCAGGCGGTGTGCGAGCCCAGGGAGCCGTCGGCGAACAGGTCGCCGGCCGCGCCGAGGGCGCCCAGCGCGCGGGCCCGCTCGACGTCGAGGTCGGCCCAGTAGCCGACGACCCGGGGCCCCGCCTCCGCCCGGGCCAGATCCAGGAGGCCGGTGAAGTCCTCCTCGGAGGAGATCTGCGGGCCGCCGCACTCGTGGAGGGTGCCGATGCCGAGGGAGGCGGCGTGGCTCCGGGCGGCGCGCTGCGCCTCCGTGCGCTGCGCCGGGGAGACGGCGGCGAAGGCGGCGGCCCGTACGGCGTGATGTGCGTCACCGGTGAGCGGCCGCTGTCCGTCGTGGAAGCCGTCCAGGTCGCGGACACCGGGAACGAGGTCGAGGAGGGCGGTCGTGACGACGGCCGAATGGACGTCGATCCGGGTCAGGTAGAGGGGCCTGCCCCCGGTGAGCCCGTCGAGCTCGGCCCGGGTGAGCGGGCGGCGCTCGGGCCAGCGGGAGGCGTCCCAGCCGTGGCCGATGAGGATGCGGTCGTCGGGGCGGGCCGCGGCGTGGGCCCGGATCAGCTCGGCCGCCTCGGCGAGCGAGACGGCGGAGGACAGGTCGAGGCCGGTGAGGGCGAAGCCGGTGGCCGTGGTGTGCACGTGCGCGTCGACGAACGCCGGGGTGACGAGCGCGCCTTCCAGGTCGACCACCTCGTCCACGCCGGAGGCGAAGGCGTCGGCCGCGCCCTCCGAGCCCACCCAGGCGACGTGTCCGCGCTCCACCACCATGGCGGTGGCGAAGGGGTCGGCTGGGCTGTGGACTTCTCCACCGCGCAGCAGCACGGTGCGGTGTTCGGCGGCGGAGGTGACAGACGTGGTCTCACTCATGCGACCAGGCTAGGACCTGGGGGGACCTGCTTCGTCCGGCAGGCCCCCTCTGCGCGGCGGGCCTCCTCCGTGCGGCCGGCCCCGCCCGCGAGGCGGGCCCGCTCCGCGCGGCCGGACGCGATGCGCGACGATCCCGCCGAGATGCGCCACGATCCCGCCGCGATCCCGCCCGCGGTCGACCACGGGCGGGCGCGGTCAGATGCGCGGCGGCCGGGCCTCGTACGGGGTGGACAGGACGACGGTCGTGCGACTGGAGACCCCGGCCTGGGAGCGGATGCGGCTGAGCAGGTGCTCCAGCTCCAGCGGGGTGGCCACCCGGACCTTGAGGATGTAGTTCTCGTCGCCCGCGACGCTGTGGCAGGCCTCGATCTCGGGGATGTCGGCGAGCCGGTCGGGGGTGTCGTCGGGCGCGCTCGGGTCGAAGGGTTTGACCGAGATGAAGGCGGTGAGCGGCAGGCCCACGGCCTCCGGGTCGACGACGGCGGCATAGCCGCGGATGACACCGCGCTGCTCGAGTCGGCGGACGCGCTGATGCACAGCCGAGGTGGACAGGCCGGTGGCCTTGCCCAGGTCGGTGTAGCTCATGCGCCCGTCCTTGACGAGCAATTCGACGATCTGACGATCCAGCTCCTCCATGCGGTGACCCTAGTGCGCCCCGGAGCCAGGGGGGCAATCGGGGGTGGCTCGTATAGGGCGGTTTGGGCGGTCACGGGGCACCTGCGCCGGGCATGTGACGAACACCACAGGTTTGTGTCCGCTCTCAGGTGTGAGCTCACGGTTATGCGGAGTTCCGTATGGGAAGTGCTTGCTGTGGTCGAGGCCGTACAGACCCGGCCCGACGCACCCGAGGGGGAGATTCTCCATGCAGGAGCCTGTTGATTCGGTCGACACGTTCGACGAGCTCGACGCGTACGACACCTTTGAGATGTTCCGGGTCATCTGCCCGGAGTGCGTGCAGCCGATCGCGCTGCTCGCCGACGAGGACGTGCTGCCGGAGCACGCGCTCTGCCCCACGCCGTGGAACCCCTTCGTCCTGACGGTCTGCCAGGGCACGGGGCTCGCGGCCGCGGCGGCTCGGCCGGCGGACGACACCCTGGAGGTCCAGGAGCAGGACACCGCTCTGCTCCTGACGCTCCCCCAGGGCCTCGACTGGCGGACGCAGCCCTTCTCGCACGTCGGCGGTCCGGGCTCGCGTCCGCTGCGGGTGCCGCAGATGCGACGCGCCGCCTAGCCCTGTCTCACCAGTAGCTTCCCCGCACCATCGCCGCGAGCGTGGCGTGGTGCAGGATGAGGGCGTCCGGATCGGCGGGCACCTCGACCTCGCCGAAGTAGGCCTGTCGGTACGCGATCCTCAGCATCACGATCGCGTGCCGCAGCGCCGCGTAGAGGGTGTGGAACTCCATGTCGCGCGGGGTGTGCCCGGTGAGCTCCGCGTAGCGCCGCTCGATCGCGTCACGGCGCAGGAAGCCGGGCAGACCGGGCTGGCCGAAGGCGACCGTCAGGTCCTGGAAGAAGCGGTGGAGGTAGACCGTCCAGCCGAGGTCGACCTCGCGCGGGACGCAGGACGCCATCTCCCAGTCGAGGACGGCGGCGGGCGTGAAGCCGTCGTAGACGATGTTCCCGATCCGGGCGTCGCCCCAGCCGAGGACGGCCGGGCCCTCGTCGGCCGGCCAGTGCGCCTCCAGCCAGTCGAAGGCCGACTCGATGAGCGGCGAGGGGGCGAGTCCGTCCACCACCCAGCCGTAGTAGGCGCGCTGGGCGTCGACATGACGGCGCAGTGGGGTGCCCTGGCCGTCCGGCAGCAGGAACTCGGCCTCCTTCGCCGGGACCTGGTCGTGCAGCCGGGCCAGCACGGAGACGGACTCGGCCTCCAGGTGGGCGCGCTCGGCGTCGGTGGCGGCGTGCAGCCAGTTCCCCTCGTACGTGTAGGGCATGACGTCCGGCGGCACCCGGCCCTCGGCCCGGGCCATCACGAAGAAGGGGGCGCCCAGCGGCCCCGGGTCCTCCTCCAGCCACAGCACGCGCGGCACGGGGACGTCGCTGTGCTCCGCGACCAACCCCATCACGCGGTACTGACGGGCCATGTCGTAGACGGGGAAGACGGTGTACGCGGCGGGGTCGGCCGCCAGCCGCAGGGCGCAGCCGCGTACGGGGGCGTCGGGGTGGTCCAGGTCGAAGAGCAGGGTCTCGCTGGACATGCCGTTGGAGCCGGGCACGGCGAGCCCGGTGACACGGGCGCCGGGCAGGTGCCGGTCCAGCCAGACGGTGAGCCGTCGGCCGAGCTCCTCGGGGTCACGGGTGGTGGTGCGGGGTCGGGGCGCGGTAGCCACGGGAGCCTCCTCAGTTGGCCGTCGAGGTGTGGTCGGCGAAGCCGCTGGGGTCGTGGCGGCCGAAGGAGCCGTGTTCGAAGATGCCGTAGCCGGTGTGGCCGTCGAGGGTGAAGCGGGCGGCGTGGTCGGTGACGCCGTACGCGGCCATGGGGTGCGCGGACGGGTCGGAGAGGTCGTAGACGCGTCGGTCCGTCCAGCCGCGGCCCTGCCAGGTGCCGTGCTGCCAGTCGGTGGCGGGCGGGTAGCCCGCGCCGACGGCCAGCGGCGAGGAGGCGAGGATCTCGACGCCGATCTCCAGGGGTTTCCCGGCCGGGTCGGCGAGGTGGACGACGGCCCGTTCGGGGTGGCGGGTGCCCGGGCGGTACGTGATGTCGGTGCGGGGCCAGCCGAGTTGGGTGTCGCGGCGGTCGTTCCGTACGAGCAGGGCTTCGTTGAGGGTGCGGTAGCCGTCGGCGTCCTCCTGGGCGATGACCATGAGGAAGCGGTCCTCGAAGCGCATGGGTATCCAGAGCCAGTGGAAGCCCTCGGGTCGGAACTCGACGGCGCGGCCCGGTTCTTCGCCGGGTATGGGGCGCACGCCCCAGCTGCGGTCGCGGGTGCCGGTCCACTCCCCCGCGGTGACCGTGAACACCTCGCCGCCGGCCCTGATCTCGCCCGTGCAGTGCCCGGCCTGGACGAAGCGTCGGCCTTCGAGGGTGAGGCGGCCGCCGTGGCGCTGGGTGTGGTGGGGCTCCCAGACGGTGGGGAAGTCGCCGGTCCAGGTGAGGTCGAAGGAGAGCCCGTCGGGGTCGTCATCGCCGTCGGGGGCGGCCTCGCAGCGCAGGGAGAGGCGTTTGAGGGGTTCGTCGACCGTGATCGTGAGGGGGCCGACGGAGAGGTTCGTGCGGTCGTCGCCGAGCGCGTCGGAGGCGCGGACGGCGTGGAGCCGGTCACCGACGCGCAGGGTCGCGTAGGCGTCGATGACACCGGTGTTCGGGTAGACGCCGAGGCCGGCGATGAGCAGGGCCCGGCCCTCGTGGTCGAAGACATGGAAGATGCAGCGGTCGTAGGCGTTGCGGTCGCTGCTGACGTGGTGCTTCATCGAGAGCGGGGCCTGGTGCACGGGGTATTCGTCGAGCGCGACGGGCCGGTCGTCGACGTGCCGGTTCACCGACATGGCTGGCCTCCTGAGCGGCGGTTGGTTCCGCGTCGGCGGGTGCTTCCGCGATGGAAGCTGACGGTACGTCAGGTAAACGGTGAGGGGCCAGAGCCGCGCACCGGGTACCGGACGAACTGCCGCTCGATTCCGCTCGGGGGTGACCCCTGCAGCCGGGGAGCGTTGGTCCCGACATGACCACGCTGTACACGACTCCCAGCGGTTACGGTCGGCACCGGCAGGCCGAACCGCACGGTGAAGAATCGGTTCCTCGGAAGATGCCCCTGCCGCCGCAGACACCCGCGCCCGCCGCCCCCGTCCCCGCTGCCCCCACGCCCGCACCCGCACCCGCACCCGCCACTCCCGTACCGGCTGCGGTGCCGGTCCCGGTCCCGGCCCCGGCCCCGGTCCCGGTGCCCGTCCAGGTCCTCCCCGACCCGCCCATCTACCAGGACGTCCTCAGTCTCTGGGCCAGTCAGGGCCGTACCCTCCCGGGCCACCGCGACCAGGAGTGGAGCCGGCTCGCCGCCGGTCCCGTCTGGGCGGACCGCACCGTACGCGTCAGCGGGACTCTGGTCCGACCAGGTGACGCGCGATGACGACCCGCTGGATCTGATTGGTCCCCTCGACGATCTGCAGCATCTTCGCCTCCCGCAGATACCGCTCCACGGGGAAGTCCGCGGTGTAGCCGTACCCGCCGAGCACCTGCACCGCGTCGGTCGTGACCCGCATGGCGGCGTCCGAGCAGAAGAGCTTCGCCATCGCCGCCGCCCGCCCGAACTCCCGCCCCTCGTCCCGGAGCCGCGCCGCCTCCAGGTAGAGCGCCCGGCCCGCCTCGACCAGGGTCGCCATGTCGGCGAGCAGAAAGCGGAGCCCCTGGAAGTCGGCGATCGGCCGCCCGAACTGCCGGCGTTGCCGCGCGTACGCGACGGCCTCGTCGAGCGCCGCCCGGCCGAGCCCGACGGCGCAGGCCGCGATGCCCAGCCGCCCCGAGTCCAGGGCGGCGAGCGCGATCGCGAAGCCCTGCCCCTCCGCGCCGAGCCGCCGCGCGTCGGGGACCCGTACGCCGTCGAAGTGGAGCTGGGCGGTGGGCGAGCCCTTCATGCCCATCTTCCGCTCGGGCGCGGCCGCGCTCAGCCCCGGGGCGTCCCCCGGCACCAGGAAGGCCGTGATGCCGCGTGCGCCCGCGCCGCCGGTGCGGGCCATGACCGTGCAGAAGTCCGCGACGCCGCCGTGGGTGATCCAGGCCTTGGTGCCGTCGATCACCCAGTCCTCGCCGTCCCGGACGGCCCGGGTCCGCAGCGCCGCAGCGTCGGAGCCCGCCGAGGGTTCGGAGAGGCAGTACGCGCCGAGGAGTCCGCCGCCCAGCATCGCGGGCAGGTGCGCGGCCCGCTGCTCCGCGGTGCCGAAGCCCGCGAGGGCGTGGCAGGAGAGCGTGTGGACGCTGACCCCGAGGCCCACGGTGAGCCGGGCCGCGGCGAGCTCCTCGAGGACCTGGAGGTAGACCTCGTACGGCTGGCCTCCCCCGCCGTACTCCGGGTCGTAGGGCAGCCCGAGCAGCCCCGACCGGGACAGCAGCGCGAAGAGCTCCCGGGGGAAGCGGCCCTCGGCCTCCTCCTCCGCGGCGCGCGGGGCGATCTCCCGCCGGGCGATGTCACGGACCAGGGCCAGCAGCTCCCGGGCCTCGTCGGTGGGCAGTCGGCGTTCCACGCCGTCCGCGGGGCTCTCGGACATGGCCGGGTGCTCCTCCCTGCCGGGGCGCGCGGGCGCGCGGTGCCGGGTCGCGGGGAGTATGCCCGTTTCGTACGGGCGGATCACACGGTCGACGTCACATGAGGCCCGCTCGGGTGACGAACACGGCGAGCACGACGACCAGGGTCCAGCCGAGCACGTGTTCCAGGATCTTGGGGCCGTCGCCGTCCCGGGGGCCGCCCGTCCGGGCGCGGGAGAGGAAGCGGGCGTAGGTGGTTGCGGTCATGGCCACCACCTTGCGGCACGGGGGCGGCCCCGGGGTAGAGACGTCGGTCACGTCCCCCGGCGCCGCCCGGCCGGGTCAGCCGCAGCCGAGGGCCGCGAGGGCCTTGCGCCGGGCGGGCGAGGGGCGGTCCGGGAAGGAGAGGCAGCAGACCCCTCCTGTGCCGGAGACCACTGTGCCGACTCGGTGCCGGCTTCCGTGGAATCGCGTGCGGCGCACCTACCGCGCGGGGGTCTCTCCGCCGTTCTCGCCCTCGGTCGCCGTCCGGCTCTGCTGTCTCAGGCCCCGCTGGACCGCCTCGACCAGCAGTTTGGCCGCCACGCCGATCAGTACGAGGTCGATCAACATGTTCCCCGTGACGAGCAGGCGCGCGGGCTCGCTGCGCGGGCTGATGTCACCGAAGCCGACCGTGGTGAAGACGGTGACGGTGAAGTACAGCGCGTCGGTCCGCGACAGGGGTTCGCTGAAGCTCTCCGGTGCACTGTCATCCAGGAGGTAGTAGACGACGGCGAACAGCAGGAGGAAGAACGGGAGCGCCGTCGCCACCGCCTCGACGGCGCGCAGTTGGGGCCGCGGAGACCTGGTGATCACCGCGGCCTGCCAGGCCAGCAGCAGCGATACCGCCGCGAGGCCGCCGACGAGGGCGATGACGGTGCCGGCGGTGAACTCCGAAGTGAGGGGCAGCAGGTAGTAGGCGGCGATGAGGGCGCCTGTCATGAGGAGCGAGCGCACGGTCGCAAGCACGATCTCCCGGCGACGCCCGCTCGGCTTTCCGTCCACCTGAGTCCCCTTCGGCCGCGCGGACCCGTGACAGCCACTCTCCGTCGGGACCCGCGTCGCGGGGTGGCAGGCGCACCATGGATGTCACTGGTCTGGAGGCACCCGGGGAGTCCGGCCGGCGGCCTCAGGGGCGTACCGCCCTATGAGCCTTCGGCTTCGATCTCGGCCTCCGCGACGGCGATGGCGATGCCGAGGGCTGCGGCGATGTTGCCGGCCGCCGTCATGACACGGGCCGTGCCCACGATCGGGGCGATGGCGACCAGGACGTCCTGCAGCCTTTCGGCCGTCAGGTCCGCCTGCATGGCCGGTTCGAGGTGGGCGGCGTAGGAGATGGGCGGTGCGTCGGAGGCGGCGAGCGCGGCGATGCGGGTGAGGATGAGCATGTCCGCGGGCAGCCCGCACCGTTCGATCGAATCGACGGTCATGGCGGCGAGGGTGTCCAGGACGGGCGTTTCAGAGGCGGTGGCCATGGCGATGTGCCTTTCCGAAGTCGCGGGGTGGCGGACGCCGGACAGGGGCAGACCACAACGGGGCCGCACGTGCCGAGCGCCCTACCTCTCCACCGTAGGTGCCCTCCTCTCGAACCGCGCTGCGAGCCGACCGGGGCCCTCCGCCCGATCGGCGGGCGGGCGGTGTCGCGGCGGCCGTGCTACCGCTCGTCGGGGTGCCCGGCTGCCGCCTTGCCGACCCGTCCGGTCGCGGCCAGCAGTGCGAGGACGGCCAGCACCACGAGGAGGATGAGCACCAGCAGGAGGACGGTCAGCACCGTCGGGTGATTCCACAGCGCGAAGGCGAGGGCCAGCACCAGCAGCACGCCCAGGATGAGCCAGCGCCGATGGGCGTCCGTCCACGTGCCGACCCGCCCGGTGTGCACCCCGTGCGTGTCGCCCCACCGCGCGGCGGAGTCGGCCGTGCGGTCGGCCCACCCGCGTAGGGCACGCGGCATCCGGCCTGCGCCGGACAGGTAGGCGCCGATCGCCACGACCACGCCGAGGACGATCGCCGTGCGCAGGCTGACGCGCAGGAAGCGCAGCAGCGTGTCGAAGATCGCGGCGGCGGCGTCCTCGGACTGCACCTGCGCCGGCAGATGGTCGAGGTAGTACTGGCGGGCGATCACGAGGCCGATGGCCACGACCAGGCAGGCGAAGGCCGCGCAGAGCATCGTGGTCACCAGGGCCCGGCGGCGGCGCCGGGCGAGGAACACGCCGATCGCGCCGAGCACCACGGTGATCACCGGCAGCCAGTTGCCGACCGTGTCGAGCAGATCGACGGCGCCTCGGATCTTGGCCAGCTTGTCGGACTGGAACAACACCATCTGCTTGTCGACGTCAGGAATCTTCTCGGCCGGGGAGATGCCGGCCTCCACGAGGTCCTGCTTGACCCGCTCCACCGCGGCGCCGACGTCCAGCGTCACGGTGCCCTCGCTCACCTCGACCGCGCCCCGGCCCTCGCCGGTCAGCGCGTGCACGACCGCGTTGTGGGCAGCGCGGTTGGCCTCCGTCCAGAGCGCCTCGAACCGGTCGCCCTCCACGAAACGCGTCGCCACCTTGGAGACCGCCCCCTGGATCGCCGACTCCAGCTGCGGGCCCAGGGACTTGACCGCGGCCGCCGCCCGCGGGGGCAGGCCCTGCGCCTGCAGCCAGGCAGCGACGTCCGAGGTGATCTCCGCGCCGTCGACCCGAACGTCGACAGCCTCGGTGATGCGGTTGGCCGCGGCCGCCTCGATCGCCGGATCCGACGCGAGCGGCGCGACGGTCGAGACGTATCGGTCGGTGTCCAGCACGATGTCGTGCACCCAGACCGTGAGCAGGGAGACCGGCACCAGGATGCAGGTGAGCGTGATCAGGATCGCCGAGACGGTGCTCATCGCGATCCGCCCGGCACGCGAGCCCCCCTTGGGGTGGCCGGGTGCCGTCCCGCCCGGGGGCGGTACGGACGAGGGCTCCGCGTCATTCATGGCGCTCCTACGGGCGGTCGCTTCGAGAATGCTACGAACCTCCATTGACACGGAAAGTGACGACGACGGCACGCTGGGTTGCTCCGGTCGGGCTGTCCCGCCACCTCGACCCTCGTCGCGACAGACGCTCCCCTGCGGCAACCGCGCAAGGCGCGTTACTGCGAGAGGGGGAGGTCCGGGCGAGGGCGGCACGACCGAGAGGCGGGCCGCCGCTGTACTGACCCCGGACTCGCTGCCCGGTGAGTCCGGGATGAAGGGGTGGTGGCGCCATGCCTCAGGGCCGCGACAGTGGCAGCGACCGCTTGTTCACGGGACTGTCGCCCACCAACCGCAAGGCCGCGGCCTGGTCGGCGTCCGTCCTGTTGGCGCTCGGCGTGGCAGCGTTCATCATCTGGATCGTCGTCGTCCTGCGTGCCGCGACGGTGCCCTTCGTCCTGGCCCTGCTGGGCACCGCGCTGCTCCAGCCGCTGATGCCATGGCTGATGAAGCGCGGGGCCTCTCGCGCACTCGCCTCCGGGCTCACCTGTGCCGGCCTCGTCGTGCTGGTGTGCGGCGCGCTCGTCGGCGTCATCCATTCCCTCACGGAGAGCGCCGGGGAGATCGCCGACGGTCTCGCCGAAGCAGGGGACGAACTCGCCGAGCACCTCGGCCCGGTGGGCGACAAGCTGCAGAGCGCGGTCAACGGCATGTCCGACGCGGGCGCCGAAGTCGCAAGCTCCGCGGCGTCGGGGCTCGTGGCAGGGCTGAGCCTGGCGACGCAGGCCCTCGCGACTCTGGTCCTCGCCCTCGCCCTCGCCCTCGTCTTCCTCTTCCTCTTCCTCTTCCTGCGCGACGGCAACCGCGGCGAGGCCTTCGTACGCCATCTGGTCCCCGGCGGCCAGGCCGACACCGCGGTGGCCATCGCACGGCGCGCCTATGCCTCGCTGGCCGGCTACATGCGCGGCACCACCCTCGTCGCGCTGATCGACTCCCTGCTCATCTTCGTCGGGCTGCTGATCCTCGACGTTCCCGGGGCCGCCGGGCTGGCCGCCCTCGTCTTCATGGGCGCCTACATCCCCTTCGTGGGCGCGTTCCTGTCCGGCCTCGTGTCCGTACTGGTCGCTCTGGCCCACGGCGGGACGTCCACGGCGCTGTGGGCGCTGCTTGTCGTCCTGGTCGTACAGGCCATCGAGGGGAACTTCCTGCAACCGGCCATCCAGAGCCGCACGGTGTCCCTGCACCCGGCCACCGTGATGCTGTCCGTGGCGGCAGGCGCCGGCATCGCCGGCGTACTGGGAGCCCTCCTCGCCGTCCCGCTCTCCGCCGCGGGCGTCGGAGTCGTCGAGGAGCTGCGCACGCGGGGCCGGCGCTACGCCCGAAGGCGATGATGCAGACCGTCCGCGAGGCGGGTGAACCAGTGACGCGTCAGGCAGGCCTGGACCGCGTCGGTGTCGGGCTGTCCGAAGAGCGTCGGTAGCAGGGTGGCCACCCGTAGCTGAGCCGGCTCGGGGACCCGGCTCAGCGGATCTCGGGCGCAACGCGTGCGTCATCGCGGGCACGACGTGCCCGGCAGGACCGAGCCGATCGCGTACACCGAGCCCGTTGGTCCGGGCCGTATCCGGGTGCCCCGGCTCGGACCGGGCCGCCCGCGCGCCCGGCCGGACACGGTTCGTGCCGACAGGGCCTACGGCTCCGCGCGAACCTCTCCTGCCGACGCAAGCGCGGTATCCGCCACACGATCCCGGAGACGCGCGACCAGATCGCCCACCGCACGACGTGCGGCTCCCATGGAGGCCGGCCGCCGAAGTTCGACAAGGCCGACCACGCGAACCCACGGCACCCCTCCCCCTCTCTCCCTGGGCAAGCCGACCGACAACGCAGAGAACTGTCAGTTTCCCCGCCACGAGGGGCAGTTCCAGCCGGAAAGCACCCCAGACAACTGGGATGTCCGAGGGCCCGGAACCTCGTACAGAATCGGTCCGCGGGCGCCGCTCAGCTGTTCGACGGCGGGACCGTCGGCACGTCCGACGGTTCGCTACCGCGCCATACGAGAGAGCCACAAGTGACCGGAAGGCTCCATTGACCACTACAGCGTTTCGTCGGGCGACGATCCGATTCGCCCACATGAATGCCGGGGAACTCGTCGACCGGTCATCCGTGGCGGCCTCCACGGCGGTGGACCGGGAATGGGCCTGGGGCGGGTCGCGCGGGGCGGGAATCCGGATCTGCGTCATCGACAGCGGAGTCACGCCGGACCATCCCGAGATCGGGCCCCTGGAGGGGTCGTACGCGGTGGAACGCATCGAGCAGGACGCCGCGGGCGACGGCCGGCCCAGCTACCGGATCGTCCCGGACGACGAGGGCGACGCCGCCGGCCACGGCACCGCGTGCGCGGCGATCATCCGGCGGATCGCGCCGGACGTGAGCCTGACCAGCGTACGCGTCCTCGGGCCGCGGCTCGCGGGCGACGGCAACATGCTGCTGGCCGCCCTGCGCTGGGCGGTGGCGGAGCGCTTCCACGTCGTCAACCTCAGCCTCTCGTCACGCAAGGGCGACTTCAAGGCCTCGCTGCACGACATCGCGGACGAGGCGTACTTCAACCGGGTGGCGATCGTGGCCTCGGCGCACAACAGCCCGGTCCGCAGCTATCCCTGGATCTTTCCCTCGGTGATTTCCGTCGGGTCGCACGAGGTCGCCGACGCGGAGCGCATCGAGGTCAGTCCGCAGCCCCCGGTCGAATTCTTCGCGGCCGGTGTCGGAATCGAGGTCCCCTGGATGGGCGGCGGCCGTTCGTTCCTCTCCGGGAACAGCTTCGCGACCCCGCATGTCACCGGATTCGTGGCCCGCATCCTCGGGAAGCACCCGCATCTTCCGGTGAGCGAGGTCAAGCACGTTCTCGCCTCCCTCTCGGACAACTTCACCGACGCGTCCGACCCACCCCGCGCCCCCACTCCTGTCACCGCTTCCGGCGTACCCGTCTCGCCCACCCCATCCGCCTCATCCGCCTCATCCACCCCATCCACCTCATCCGCCGAAGGAGCCGGCCATGACGAATCCGGCGTATGACGCCCCTCTCAGCGGCCCTCCGCTGTCCCGGCGCGACGAGGTGTTGCGCTCGACCGTACGGCTGGCCCGGCTTGTCTTCGGCGCTCCCGCCTCGTCGGTCTTCCTGCACGACGCGGCGGGCGAGGCACTCGTCCTGGAGGCGATCTCCGACCCCCAGGAGGACAGCCTGGTGGGCTGGACCATCCCCGACTACAGCGGCATAGCCGGGTGGGTCTTCCAGAGCGGGGAGGCGGTGATCGCCGACAACCTCGACAACCACCCGCAGTTCAACCGGGACTTCGCGGCCTCCACCGGCCGGATACCGAAGGCCATCATCGCCGCGCCGCTGGACACCGACGGGTCCGTCTTCGGCGTCCTGGAGGTGCTCGACCCGGTGCTGGGCCCGCGCAGCACGACCTCCGGCCTGGAGTTGGTCTCGGAGCTGGCGCGCCAGTGCGCGGCGGCCCTGGTTCTGGCGGGCCCGCCGCCCGGCCCCGCCGGACGGCACGCGGCGGCCGCCGCACGGCTGACCACCCTGGTGGCCGACCTGGCCAGCACCGACGACCCGAATGCCGCGCGGACGCTCGCCTCGCTCGAGGAGATCGCCAGCGCCCTGTCATCGAGAAGGGGGTGATCCCGTGCATCTGCTGGAAATAGGCGCCATCCGCAACAAGCCCGCCGCCGGCCTCTATCTGGCCTTGACCCGCCGCTGCCCGCTGTCGTGCGCCCACTGCTCCACCGACTCCTCCAGTACCAGCGAACAGCATCCCGAGACGCCGTTCCGTCGGCTCGTGGAGTCCTTCGACCACGAGACCCGACCGGACCTGCTGCTGATGTCCGGCGGCGAGGCGCTGCTGCGGGCCGCGCTCGTCGCCGACCTCGCCCGCACCGCCCGGGCCGTGGGCACCCGTTCGTACGTGCTGTCGGGCATGTGGTTCGCCCGGGAGGACCGGCGGCTGCCCGCCCCGGTGTCCGCGGCGATCCGCGAGGTGGACCACTTCGCGGCCAGCCTCGACGAGTTCCACGAACGCGAGGTGAGCCGGGCCGACGTCTTCCGGGCGATGCACCGCATACGCGAGCTGGTGCCGCAGGTGAGCTTCCAGCTCACCGGGCGGGGGGACGACGATCCCTACCTCCAGGGCCTGATCGACGATGTGCGCCGCGAGTTCGACGACCAAGTACCCATCCTGGTAGGCACCTTGAGTCCGATCGGCCGTGGCCGCCAGCTCGGCGGGCTGACTCCCACGCCCTCCTCCGGCGTCCCGGTCGCGCCCGTCGACCCGTGCGACCGGATCACCTGGCCGCTGGTCACCTACGACGGCACCGTCTACGCCTGCTGTAACCAGGACCTGGTGGAGCGGCGCATGCCGGAGCACCTGATCGTCGGCCACGCGTCCCGCCAGTCATGGCCCGAGCTGCGCGAGAAGTTCCTGCAGCGTGAGCTGTACCGGGCGCTGCGCGTGCTCGGACCCAGCTTCGTGGCCGCCCGGTTCTCGGACGGACCGTGCGACAAGGGCATGTGCGGCAACTGCGTCGCGCTGTCCGGCGACGCCGCGGCCGAACGGCAGGTGACGGAGTACCTGCGCAGCGAATCCGGGCGACAGGTGGAGGCCGCCGCCCGCCGCATGGTCGAGCAGGTGGACGGGACCGCCTTCTCGGAGCGCCGCTCCGGCCGCTATGGCGGCCTGGTGTCCCTGGGATGGGAGGCGGACCGTGAACAGTCGTCCTCCGCGCGCTGACACCGAGGCGGTCCGCAGCCGCCCCACGCTGGCGGACACCGAGGCGATGCGCCACCGTCGCGGTGAGTCGGTCCTGCTGTACATCACCGACCAGTGCCCGGTCGGCTGCGCGCACTGCTCGGTGGACGCCCGCGCGGACGGCGGCAGGGTCGCCGACTGGGAGGTCTTCCACGACGTCGTCGCCGGCATCGTCGCGCTGCCCGGCCTACGGTCGGTGGCGGTCTCCGGCGGCGAGCCCTTCGCCGAGCAGCGGGCGCTGCCGTACGCGATCGGGGTGTTCGCCGACGCCGGGCTGGAGACCGTCGTCTTCACCAGCGGGTACTGGGCGCGCGAGAGCGGCTCCGCGCCCGGCTGGGTACGGCGGCTGCTGCCGCGGATCTCCACGCTCTTCCTGAGCACGGACGGCTTCCACCAGGGCGGTGTGTCCAACAACCGGTTCGTCGGCGCACTGCGCGCGGCCCACCAGGCGGGCTGCCGCATCGTCGTCCAGGAACTGGACACGGGCGACGGCGCGCGGGTGGCCGAGGAACTGCTGCTGGAGGCGCTCGGCCCGCGGTGGGCCGACGAGGCGGAGACCAAGCTGATCACCCCCCTGCGGTACGGGCGGGGCTCGGGGGTCTTCGCCCTCCAGCGCCGGCACGAGGTGGGGGCGTTCTCGGCGTGCACCCTGCTCGGCTCGCCCACGGTCCGCTACGACGGGGTGGTGATCCCCTGCTGCAACGAGGGGCTGATCACCGGTCACGGGCCGGCCGCGCTGCGTGCCCCGACCCGGCGGCCCGAGGGCGTGGCGCAGGCGCTGACCGGCTTCCGGGAGGATCCGCTGCTGCGGGTGATGGGGCGCCTCGGCCCGGGGGCGGCGGCCGACCTGCCCGGCTTCGAGGCCCTGCGCGAGGAACGCTTCGAGAACGTCTGCGGCGGTTGCTGGAAGGCGTACGACATCGCCGGCCGCCCGGGGAGGGCCGCGGACTCCGTGACAGCACTGGGCGTGGCCCTGAGGGAAGGCGGTTGACGGTGGAGGAGCAGACGAGGTCGCAAGCGCTGCGCCGCAAGATCGGGCTGCTGATGCCGGCGGTGGACGCCGCGTCCCGGCAGATGTGGACCCATCCGCGCAGCGACCAGGTGTACCTGGAGTGGCTCAGGACGCTGCACGGGACGATCCGGGCCACGGTGCCGCTGATGCTGGCGGCCGTCGAGCAGTGCACCGCCCGTCAGGACGACCCGGTGGCCGACCTGGTGGGCCGCTACCTGGCCAAGCACATCCGTGAGGAGTACGGGCACGACCAGTGGGTGGCCGAGGACTACGTGGTGGCCGGGGGTGATCCCGAGACGCTGCGCACGACGCTGCCCGGGGCGGCCGTCGCCTCGCTGGTCGGCTCGCAGTACTACTGGCTGCGCCATGCGCATCCGGTGGCACTCGTGGGGCACATCGCGGTACTGGAGGGCAACCCGCCCGGTCCCGGGCTGGCCGATGACCTGGCCGTCCGGACCGGGCTGCCGGAGGCGTCGTTCCGCACCATCGCCCGACACGCCCAGCTGGACGTGCAGCACCGCGACGACGTGCACCGGCTGATCGACCGGCTGCCGCTCGACCCGGCGCAGGAGGAACTGCTCGGCGTGAGCGCGCTGCACTCCATGAGGGGGCTGATCGAGGTGATGGAGGACGTACTCGGCCGGGTCCACCGGCGCTCCCCGGTGGCCCTGGCCGGATGAGCCGCGTGCGGGTTCCGGGCCCGCTGGCGGGCCGCGACTTCCGGCTGCTGTACACCAGCGCGGTGGTCTCCGGTCTGGGCGACTGGCTGGACCAGGTGGCACTGCTGGTGCTGGTCACCACGGTCTGGCACGGCGGCGCGGGCGATCTGGCGCTGGTGGTGGCCGCGAGCATGCTGCCGCTGCTGGCGACCCCGTTCCTGGCGGTGCTGGTGGACCGTCGGCAGTCGCGCCGGGTGCTGATCCTCACCGACCTCGTACAGGCGGGGCTCACCCTGGGCCTGGTGGTCGCCCCCGGGGTGTACTGGGCGGCCGGGCTGGTGCTGGTCCGTTCGGCGCTGGGCTCGGTCGGCGGGCTCGCGGGCCAGATCCAGTTGCGGGTCTCGGTGCCGCCCGACGGTGTCCAGGCCGCCACCGTGCTGCTCCAGACGGCGATGCAGTCGGTCAAGATCCTCGGGCCCGCGCTCGGTGGTCTGCTGGTCGCCTTCATGTCGCCCCGGGCGGTGTTCGCGGCCAACGCGTGCACGTTTCTCGTCGGGGTGATCGCCGCCCGTGCCCTGCGCACCACGTCGTCACCTTCCCGGAGTGCAGATCTGCATTACTTCAAAGAACTGGGGGAAGGATTCCAGCACGTTTTCGGATCACGTCTTCTGCGTTCCCTTCTGCTCGTCATGTGCAGCCTGATGTTCGTCGTCTTCCTTTACGACTCCATGGCCGCACTGATCGTGCCGGCACTGGGAATGGGTACGTCCTACATCGGCTACATGGTGTCCGCCGTCGGATTGGGCGGGGTCACAGGTTCGCTGCTCATGGGCAAGTTCGCCGCGCGCCTTCGGCCTTTCCTCACCATGGCGGGGTCGATCCTGGCAATCGGCTGCATCATCGTCGCCATCGGATTCGCCATTGTCCATGAATTGCGTATTGACTCCGCCGTATGGCTGTGTGTAATTTTCCTTCTGGGAATCGCAAGCGCCGGAATTCTCGTCACTTTTCCCAGCGTCGTACATTCCGAGACGCCGGTCGAACTGACCGGCCGGGTATGGGCGCTCATGAATTCCGTGCCGGCCGTACTGAACGTACTGGCCCCCGTGCTGGCGGCGGCCCTGGTCGTGTGGATCGGGCTCGGAAGCCTCCTGCTGCTGGCGGGTGCCGCCCTCCTGCTCACCGCTGTCGTGGTCGCCGTCCGACTCGGCGGCGTACCGCCCACCGCACCGCCGCCCACCGCTCCGTCCGACGCGGACGACGCGGACGACGCGGACGACGCGGACGACGGTGCCGGCCTGGCCGAGGAGCCGACGCCCGGCCCGGCCCCCCTGAACTCCGGTGCACCGCACCGGGAAACCAGAGCCCCGTGCGTGAAACGCACAGGCTCGTCAACCGAGGAGATCACCATGGCAGACAAGATCGACAAGCTGGCCGAAGCCGGTTTCTCCCTGAACGACGCCAACGACGCCCAGCAGGCGGTGCTCAAGTCCCTCACCGAGGACGAGGTCAACGTCCTGCTGAGCGTCAAGTCCCGGGTCGAGGCCGCAGGTTCGGACGTGGAGGGCCACTCGCTCTCCGACCCCAGCGGTGGCTACCTCTGGTAGTGCCGGCCCTCGTCAGGGGATCGGCCCCGGACCGGTGACGTCTGGGCCGTAGCACAGACCGGGTGGTTCACGACGAGGCAAGCGTCGTGAACCACCCGATTGCCGCTCAGTGAACGGGGAGGACAGCATGAGCAAGCCCACCGGTCCCATCGTAACCACCGCGAGCCGGTGCACCGGTTGTGGTGTGGACAACCCGTCGGCGGCCCGCTTCTGCATGGCCTGCGGGGTGGAGATCGGCCTACCCGTCACTCCCGCCAGCGGCCTGCGCTTCGTCTCCGTCGTCTTCTGCGACGTGGTCGGCTCCACCGGGTTGGCCACCTCACTCGAACCCGACCGGTGGGCGGCCGTCCTGGACGGCTACTTCTCCCTGGTCGGCTCGCTGGTGGAGGGTTACGGCGGCAAGGTGGAGAAGTTCATCGGCGACGCGGTCGTCGCCGTGTTCGGCGTCGAGGGGCACGGCGAGTCGGCCGCCGCCACCGCCGTCTCCGCCGCCACCGCCATCGCGCACCGCACCGGCGAGTACGCGCGCGGCTTGGGCGAGCTCCTGCGGGGCGACTTCCCGGTGCGCTGCGCGGTCGCCTCCGGTCATGTCGCGGTCAGCGGGCGGACGTCGAGCTTCGTCATCGGCTCGGTGCTCAACCGGGCGGCCCGGCTCCAGGAGCACGCCCCCGACGACGGGGTGATCGTGGACCTGGCCACCCGGCTCCAACTGCAGGACCACTTCCCGCTGCGCGCGATCGAACCGATCACCGCCAAGGGCTTCGCCCGGTCCGTCCCGGCCTGGATCGTCGGCAAGGCCGACACCCAGGCCCCCGGCACGGGCACCGTCGGAAGGACCGACCTGGTCGGCGAGCTGGCCGCCCGTATCGGCGCGGCCGCCACTGCCACCGGCCCGACCCTGATCCTGGTCGGGGGCCCCTCCGGGGTGGGCAAGTCCCGCCTGGTCACCGAGGCGCTCGACCACTGCACCGGCCTGGCCACAGCCATCCTGCGCTGCCCGCCCGCCGGGACCGGACTCGACCTGCTGGCCTGCTGTCTGTTCCTGGAGGAGATCGAGAACGCCGCACGGCAGGGCCACGACAGGGTGGACGTGACGGTGCAGCTGACCGGCGCCTCCACTCGCGCCGAGCAGGCCCTGGCCCAGGACCGCGGCGAGCTGGGCCGTTCGCTCACCGCGGCATTGGACCGTCTGCGCGGCGCGCGGCCCCTGCTTCTGGTGGTCGAGCACAGCGAGTGGACCCCCGGCGCACTGGCCGACCTGCTCGACGAGCTGACCGCCGCACCGGGGCGGCCGGTCGTGGTGCTGCTGGTCGGGGTCTCGGCCCCCGAGGCGCTGGCCGACCGGGGCGGCCACCGGCTCACCGTGCCACCACTCGGACGGCCCGACGCGCGGCGGCTGGCCCACCGGCTGCTCACCGCGCAGCACGACCCGACCGCCGCCGACCGCTCCCGGTCCACCGGCACCGGGGCCCCTGGACATGACCCGGCCCCTGCCGCCCTCCTCGCCCCCGACTCCGCCGCCGAGGAGATCGCCTCACGGGCCGGCGGCATCCCCCGGTACATCGAGCAGATGGTCGTCCTGAGCCGCTTCGCCCAGCCCGGCGACGACTGGGCGCCACCCAGCGCCCATGCCGCGCTCGGTGCCCGGCTGGACCGGCTGGACACCGACTCCCGGGAACTCCTGGTGCTGCTCGCCGCCGCCGGCCGGGACCTGTCCCTGGAGGACCTGGGCGCCCTGATGGCCCCCGACAGGGTCGCCGCGGCCGCGGCCTGCCTCCTCGAAGCCGGTCTTGTGGAGTCCGCCGACGCCCACAAGGGCCGTCTGGCCCCGGCCTTTCCGGTCGTGGCCGAGGTGGCACTGCGGCGGCTGACGCTCTCCGAGACCGCCGACGTACACGCCAGGCTCGCGCGCTCCCTGGAACCGTTGGCCGAACGGCGCCCCGCTGTCGCCGAGTTGCTGGCCGGGCACTGGGAGGCGGCGCACACCGCGTTGCGCGGGGTGGAGCCCGGCTCCGACCGGACGGCCCGGGCCGCGGAGTCCGCCGTGACCGCATTCGGCGTCGCCGCCCGCTTCGCCCTCTCCCGTGGGCGACCCGAACTGGTGCTGACGCTCACCGGACGCGCCCGCACGCTGGCGGAGGCGGACCGCGCGCAGGCCTACGGCCTGGACGTCCTTGAGGCGTATGCCCTCGGCACTCAGGGAATGCCGCAGGCCGCCCTCGAACGCGTCGAGCGCGTGCTGTCGGACCCGGGCCGGGCCGCCCCGGCCGCCCGGATCCACGCCCGCCTCAACTCGCTGTACTCCCGCACCTATCTGACCGGCGACGCGCCCGCCGTACCGGACGATCCGCACTACCTCGCCGCGGTCGCCTCCCCGGAGCCCGAGGCCCGGGTCGGGGCACACCTGTACGCCGGGCTCCAGTCCCTGCGGGCGGGCGACCACCCCGCCGCCGAGCGGGCGCTGCGCTCCGCGCTGCAGTCAGCCGACGGCGCCGGGACCTGCCTGGGCCTGACCGAGGTGTACGCCAACCTGGCGATGGCCCTGGTCAACGGCGACACCCCGGTCCCCGCCGCACTCGCCGACTGCGAGCGGCTGCATCAGGAGGTCGCCGGTTCCCGGCTGCTGAGCTCGGCAACCGGCGTCGCGCTGGCGCTGGTGCGCCACATGTCCGGCGACCGGGCGGCGGCCGACTCCGCGATGGACGGGGCCGAGGAGGTGCTGCGCGATCTGGGCCAGGGCACCGGGGCCGCGACCATCGCGGGCTGGCGTGCCGTCCTGGCGGCCCGGTCCGGCGACTGGGGTGCCGCGGCCGACTGGTGGACCGCCCAGGGCGATCGCTGCGCCGCCCTCGGCATGGTCCGCCAGGCGTCGCTGTCCTGCCTCCAGGCCGAGCTGGCCCGGGAGGCGTCCGGTGAAGGACGGTCCGGCGGCGCGGGGGGCGGGCCCGCGCTCGACGAGATGCCCCTTCCACCCCCCGAGGCCTGGGCGGAGTACACCGTCGCCCTGCAGGCCCGCGCCGTACGGGCGTTGCGGGCCGGTGACCCGGAGCCGGCCGCGACGCACCTGGACGCCGTGGTCCGCCATCTGGGCACGGTGCGCGGCAGCGGCGCGGTGATCACACCGCTGCTCTTCAGCGCCGTCCTCGCCCGCCGTACCGACCTCCCGGTGGCCGGGCGGGCGTTGACCGCGCTCCAGCGGGCGATCGAAGCCAAACAGGACCTGGGCGTACGCGCCCCGCAGGCGTAGCGGTACGCACCGCCCCACCGCACGACCCGTACCCCGCGAGGGAACTCCGAGAAAGCAGCCGCCCGTGCGCGTCCTCCTGCTCTACGCCAACCCCCACCAGGTCCTGCCGGTCGGCCCGTACGGACTGGAGATCCTGCGGGCCGCGGTCACCGAAAGCGGACTGCCGGTCGAGGTGTCCGTGTGCAACCCGTTCCTCGAATCGCTCGACCACACCGGCCTGTTGACCGAGGTGCTCGACCGCGTACGGCCCGACCTCGTCGCACTGTCGATCCGCAACATCGACAACGCCGTGGTCGCCTGCGACACGGCGGCCGGCGCGGACGGGCGGTGGATCGACGTGGTGGACTACCTGACGCCCATCGCCGAGCTGACCGCGACGCTGCGCGCCTGGGACCCCGGACTGCCGGTGGTGGCGGGCGGCGCGGCGTTCACCTCCTGCCCGGTGGAGGTGATGGACCGGCTCGGACTGGACTTCGGCCTCGCCGGTCCCGGTGAGGCCGCGTTCACCACCCTGCTGGCGCGCGTGGTCGCCGACGGCGGCGCACGGGGCGTGCGGCGGGTGGTCGCCGAGACGCTGTCCACGCTCCCCGGCGGTCTGGTGCGCACCGCCGACGGAGCCCTGGGGCCCGGCCTGCGGCCGCAGCCCGACGTGGTGTCCCGGCCCACCACCGCGCTGCCGCGGATCGCACCGGAGTACGTGCTGTTCGCCAAGGCCCGGGGCATCCCCACCGCGCTGCGCAGCCACGCGGGCTGCCCGCTGCGCTGCTCGTACTGCGTCGATCCGCTGAACGTCGGCAGGGTGGACGCGCGCCCCGCCCAGGCTGTCGCCGCCGAGGCGGAACACTACGTCGAGCAGTACGGGCTGACCCACTTCCATCTGGCCGCCCCCGAGGTCAACCTCCCCTACGAGGGGGCGCTGATCGAGGTGTGCGAGGCACTGGCCGGAAGCCGCCACGGCGAAGTGATCAGCTGGCACGGCTACTTCAACGTCAGGCCGTTCTCCGAGCGGCTGATGGACGCCTTGATCCGGTCCCGCTGCGTGCGTCCGAGTTTCTCGGTGGACGCCTTCGACGACCGGATGCTGCGCGGGCACCACAAGAACTACCGGATGTCCGACGTCGAGGACACCTTCGGTCTGTTGCTGCGGCGTCGGCCGGAGTGGATGGACGTCCAGATCGGGGTGCTGTTCGGCCAGCCCGGCGAGACGGCCGCCACCCTGGAGAACGCGATCCGCCACATCCGCCGGCTGGCCGACCAGGGCGTGTCGGTGGGCTACTCCTGCGGGCTGCGGGTCTACCCGCACACCCCGCTGGCCCGGACTCCTCTCGACCCCCGGCACCTGTACCGGGCGGACGGGCCGCTCTCCCCGACCGGTGCCGCCGGACCCCGCACCGTCTCCGCGGCCGACCTGCTGACACCGCTGGTGTACTGCGAGCCGATGCCGCCCCGGGAGCTGGCTGCCCACCTGGCCGACCGGCTGTCCGACTGCCCCGGAGTGACCTTCATCGACGAGGGGCCGGTGAAGGAGGCCCGGCAGCCGGACTGGCTGCGCCCCCTCAACGTGGCCACCGTGCACCTCGCGAACGGGCGTCCGGGGCCGGCGGCCGAGATGCTGCGGCTGGTGCTGGGCTCGGGCGACACGCGGGCGGCGGGCATGGCGCAGCGACTGCTCCAGGAGGCGGCCGCACGGCCACCCGTCCCGGTGGGCGCCGGGGGCCTCCGGACCGCCCTCGCCTGACCGGGCCCACCCCTCCCCTGCCGTACCGCCTTCCCCGTCCACGGAGGACACCCATGGAACTGACCTGGAGCACGGATGACTTCGCCGTCTTCGACGACTTCCTCGCCCCAGAGGCCGCAGCCACGCTGTGGGAGCGACTGCGCACCGAGGACTACCACTTCGTACACGGACGCCGGGACGGGGCGTGGAACAAGGTCTACGGACTGCTGGACGGCAGTCCCCTCAGCGGGCCCGGCACGCTGAACGACCCGGAAGGCCACTTCACGGGACGCTTCGCCGACCACGCTCCGCACCCGTCCGGCGGGGCGACCGACGCCGTGGTGAAGCAACTGACCGAGGAGGCGGACCGCATCGAGCCGTGGACCGGGCGGTTCGGAACGGACTGGCACGCCTTCACCTGCCGCCCCTTCCTCTACCCGCAGGGCTCCGGGCTGGCCTGGCACGACGACTCCGGCGACCGGGCCGCCTCGTTCGTGCTGTACGTGCACCCCGAGTGGCAGGCGTCCTGGGGCGCCGAACTGCTCGTCTCCAGCGGAACACCCGGGGCGCGGTCCGCCGACCAGAACGCCCACCTCACCTCGCGGGTCGGACACTACGTCGCCCCGCACCCCAACCGGCTGGTCGTCCTGCGGTCGGGCGTACCGCACATGATCAAGAAGGTGGAGCCGCACGCCGGGGACCGGGTCCGGGGCTCCGTCGCGGGCTTCTTCCTGCGCCGCCCCGCCGATCGGCCGCAGTGACCGGGGCCGCCGCCGGGACCCGCCCGCCGCCTGGACGGGCCGTCCCGCACCGTGCGGTCGGCCCTCAGGCCCGGTCGTCGAAGGGTTCCGCCGCGGGCCGGTCCTCCCCCGCGCCCCGGGCCCGCCGGGCGGCCGCCTCACGGACGGCGATCACGTCGATGAGGTCGCTGACGGTGCCGAGCGCCTCGGAGGAGAGCCCCACCGCACGCAGGGCCACACTGCGCACCCCGGCGTCCCGCAGGGCGCCGAGGAGTTCGATCTCCGCGGCGATCTTCGCACCGTGCTCGTCGTCGAAGAAGTAGGAGACCGGGACCTCGAAGTGGTCGGCCAGGGCCTCCAGATGGCGCTTCGTCGGGTTGTTCCTGCGCCCGGTGCGCAGCTGCCAGAGGTACGTGGTCGAGAAGGACACCCCCGTGGCCTCCCGGCACGCGGTGGCGACCTCCTCATTGCTGAACGGCAGACCGTCGGGCCTGCGGGCGAGCCGGAAGAGTCCGTCGATCCTCCGGCTCAGTGACGTCGGCGTGGGTTCCGTTTCGGCCACGGCCTACTCCCTTCTGCCGCCGCCCTCCAGTGCGCCTACCCGCACGGGCGAAGGCAAGTCCGTTGATTTTCACTGTAGTTGACACCCCCAGAGTCGGCAGCCATGCTGAAGTGGCAAACGGATATGAAAACTGCGAAATGGTTGTTCATCTCAGCTGAAACGCCTGGCTGTCCCCACCCGCCTGGGTCCACCTCCCGGAGCCGTCCTTGACGATCCCCGTGCCCTCATCTGTGAAGAACGCCCATCCGTCCGCCGCAGGCCCACCCACCGCGTTCCCCGCCGACATGGTCGGACGGGACGCCGAGATCGCCGCGCTGTCGGCGCTGCTGGCGGATCCGTCGATCCCCGGAGTGCTGCTGACCGGTGTCCCGGGTGCGGGCAAGACGCGGCTCGCGGCCGAGGCGGCGGCCGCGTACCGCGCGTCGACCGGCGCGACCACCGTGCACGTGGAGACCGCGGCCGAGCCGTACGCGGAGAGCGCGCTCGACCTTCTCGCGGACCTCACCGCCGGCCGGGACGCGGGAGGGGCCCGGCCGCTCCTGCTCGTCGACGACCTCGACCGCTCGGACCACCACCGGCTGCTGCGGGCCTGCGCGGTCGCGTCCGTCGTGGTTCTCGGCACGGCCCGCCAGCCCCCCGCGGCCCACGGCCTCATCCCCTTCCCGGTGGACCCGCTGCCCGTGCCGCTCGACTGCTCGGCGCTGGACCTCGGCGCACTGGCGCGCGTTCCCTCGGTGCAGATGTACCTCGCCTGCCTGCGCACGATCAACCCCGCGTTCTCCCTCCAACTGCACAATCAGCAGGTCATCGCCCGGACCTGCGTCGAGGTGGGAGGCAACCCCGGCGCGCTCTGCCGCACCGCGCGGGTCGCCGCACTGGAGAGCCCCGAGGTGGCGTGGGCCTCGCTGGGCGGCCGGACCGTCCCGTACCCGGTCCATGCCGAGGACGACGACCCCTCCGCGGCGTCCGGTGGCGATCCGTGCGGCGCCCCTCCCCAGACCGCCGACGGAACGCCGAGCCGACTGCTGGCCCACTGCCAGGTGTTCAGCGGCGGCTTCGGCCCCGAGGCGCTGCGCCAGATCACGGCCGTCGCGCCGGAGGAGTTCTCCTCGGCGCTGGAGACCCTGCTGCGCAGCCATCTGCTCACCGCCTCCACCCTGCCGTCCGGCCGCCTGGACGGCACGGCCCGGTTCCGGCTGCGGCTGCCGCCGGACGGGCCCGCGCGCCGGCTCCCGCCGCCCGAGGACACCGCGGCCCGGCTGGCGCACGCCCGCTACTACGCGGCCCTGGCCCGCACCGCCGCCGACCGGATCATCTCGGGCCACCAGCGCTCGGGCCTGATCGCCTTCTGGAGCGAGGAACGCAACCTCCGTACGGCACTGGAGACGCTGCTCCGCCACGGGCGGACCGGCGAGGCGCTCGACCTCATCGACGACACCCGCGTCTACTGGTGGGCCACGGGCGGCTGGAGCACCTGGACCGAAGGACGCCCCCGCCCCGACCCGTCGTGGACCGCGACCGGCCACCGCGACCGGATCCGCGTCGACCTCCTGCTCGGCGAGGCGGGCATCCTGGCGGGCCAGCCCGAGGCCGCCACGGACCTGCTGGACCGGATCACGCCGGATGCCGCCCAGGCCGCGGGGCTGTCCGCGCGGGTGACGCGACTGCGGGCGCTGTGCGTCCTGGCCACCGACCCCTACCGCGGCACCGGCCTGCTCCTCGAGGCGGCCGACCGGCACCGGACCGAAGGCGACCTCCACGAGGCCCGCTACGTGTCGCTGGAGGCCGCACTCGCGGGATTCCGTCTCGGCGACACGGCGTCCGCGGCGGCCACCGCACTGGAGGTGCTGGCCGCGGCCCAGCAGGGGCGCGACACGCTCGCCGCCGGTGCCGCCCTGCTGCACCTGGCCGTCTTCGCGGCCGCGGAGGGACGCGCGCAGGCCACGGCGCACTACTGCGAGCGGGCCCTGTCGGCCCTGCGCGCCCTGGGGCCGCCGGCCGTCCTGGGCGCCATCGCCACCACGCTGGGCAGTCCCGCCCTGCCCGACGTCGTCGAACGCGCCGTCGGCACCGCCCGCGGCCTGGGCGCCTTCCACACCTGGCGCGGCGCGTTCCCGGAGGAGGCGGGCACGCCCGACTTCGCCATGGCCCGGCTGGAGGAGCCGGTGCGGGAGCTGCTGGGCGAGGCCGCGTTCTCCCGTGCCCTGGTCGAGGGTTCCAAGGTGTCACTCCCGGACCTTCTGGCCTCCCTCGTCCCGGCCCCCGCCCCTCCGGCCGCCACGCCCGCGGGCCCGTTACCCCCCGACACCCGAACCAGGATCGAGCCACTGACGCCGCGTCAGACCGAGGTCTCGCGCCTGGTGACGGCCGGTCTGAGCAACCGGCAGATCGCCCACCGGCTGGCCATCTCGGAGTGGACCGTGGTCAACCACATCCGGGACACGATGAAGAAGCTGGGCTGTTCCTCCCGAGTGGAGATAGCGAGCTGGATGCACCACTCCGGCCTGGGCCCGTCACCGGAACCGCCCCTGTTCCTCCGCACGGCCCTTCCTCCGTCCGCGCCTCCGTCCGCCCCCGCCCTGTCCAGACCGACGCTCATCCCGTCCTAGGCGGCCGTCACGAAGGGGCAGGCGTGCCCTACCTGGCGCGCTCCACCCGGTGGCGCATGTGCTCCACCAGTCCGGCCACGGTGAACGCCTCGGCCACCTGGACCAGCCACGCCGCCTCCTCCTCGACCGAGCAGTCGACCGGGTAGGCGAGCGCGACGTCCTGGTCCCCCGAGGCGCCGGCGCCGATCCTGGCGGACTCCAGCGCGGCGGCGATGACCGCGGCCTCGGCCATCGCCGCGCGGCCCGCGGGCGGCACGGGGAACCGGGCCAGCGCCGCGTCCGACAGCGCGCGGGCGTCGGGGGGAACGAAGGAACGGAGTACCAGGTAGCCGTCCCGGATCTCGATCACCCGGCGATAGAGGGCGAACTCGGACCGGTGCAGGGAGAACAGACGCACCGACGGCCAACCCAGGTCCAGGGTCGCCCCGGGAGAGACGGCTCGTAAGGCCGACCACAGTGGCTCCAGGGCACGGTAGGTCCGGTAGGCCCGTAGCCACCGCCCGACCGCGGTGGTGACGGGGACCCACCTCGCGGCGGTGCCGCCGAGGACGCCCAGGACCAGACAGCACAGACCGAGCACCCGGCCCACCGGGTCCAGCCCGGCGCTCTGCCGGTGGTCCACGACCATGGTGACGATGGACGACACACCCCACAGGGCCCAGACGAGGCCCACCGCGGCACTGGCCGTGATCAGGCGCAGGCCCGTGCGCAGCGCGCCCGGACCCAGCCCGCGGGCGAACCGGTGCACCGGGAACAGGAACCCGGCCAGGCACCACAGGCTGTAGCCGGTGAAGACCGTGTCGAAGGAGGCGAGGAGCACCACTCCGTCCCCCTCCGCGAGAAGCGAGCCGTGCCGGGTGCGTACGCCGGAGGAGAGGAACAGCACCGCGCACAGCGCGGTGGCCGCGAGGGTGACGCCGATGTGCAACCGTCCGGTCAGCAGGCGGGGCCGGGGCAGGCCGATCTCGATGACGGTCAGCGGGAGGAAGGCGAGGGCGGCCATCTCCATCTCACGGCCCAGGAAGTGGGTCACCCGCGGGAACCACGGCCACAGCCCCTCCAGGTACGTCGTCGGGGCGGCCAGCAGGGCCATCGCCGCGGCCATGCAGAATCCGAAGCGGCACAGGCAGCGCACCGCGAAGGGCGAGTCGCTTCCGGTGCGCAGCAGACGCAGTTCGTAGCAGCCCAGCCACAGCGCGGCGACGGCCGGGAGGTACGCGAGCAGGTCAGACACGTGGCCGCTCGGGGCGGCGGGAGGGGGCCCCGACGAGGGTTCCGGCCTGTCCGTGGTCCCGTCCCGGCACGGGACCTTCCCTCAGCACGCGGTGCAGGATGAGAGAGGCGAGCAGTTCCGCCTCCTGCTCGGCGGGCTCGGCGTACACGGTGCGGCCCAGGACCCGGCGCACCAGGTCGGGAGAGAGTCCGGGCAACAGCGCGCGTACGCCGGGTGTGTCGGGGGTGGGCAACCGATCGTGCCCGCAGAGCAGATGGGCCGCCTCGTGCACGAGGATGTGCTGCCGGTGCAGTGCGCTGGTCCCTGGGGTGCACAGGATGTAGTCGGCGTGGTCGGTCGTCACCAGCAGACCGCACGGGATCGCCGCGTCCACCGCGACCGGCAGGACCTCGATCGGGCGGCCACGCCGTTCCGCCAGGAGGGCCAGGAAGGCCTCGGCGTCGAAGGGGTCCGGCAGTTCGAGCCCCTCCGAGAGGGCGCGAACCCTCCGCCACAGGCGTCTGTGCGACCGATCGGTGAGCATCAGGGACCCCTCCCACCGGAACGGCGCCACCGCTCCGCGTCTGCTGCCTTCGAGCGACCCGGCGTCCCTCCCCTGGACCGCTCGGACATCCGCTCTGCAGGATCAGCTCAACGAGCAAAGCCTATTTTTTGATTGTATGCGCGTCCTGTCATGTACGGACAGAGTGCATATCGCGCCCCCGTCGGGCCCCTCCCGGCCCCGCCCGAACGACACCGCGCGCACCCACGGATCCCACCGACGGACACGCTGCGCGCCACAAGGGGAAGGGGGCTGACGCACACTCAGGCACGGACTGCAGGGGCGACCGTTCAGGCACACGCAGCGGGGCGGCAGTTGCCGAGGTGCCGGCGGACGGCCCGGGCAGAGCCGGTCCTGGGCGAGGAGTCCGGGGCGGGCCCTTTGCTGGACCACCATGGCCGCCTCCCTCAGGACGGCCAGGAGCGCTGCCCGCCAGGTCTCCGAGACAGCCGGGGGGGTTACTGCCGTCAGACGCACTGAAGCCCCGCCAGGACGTACCTGACGGGGCTCCATATGTGCACCAGCCCGCGGGGTCTATCGCCCCCAGGCGGACTCACGGAACCGCCGTACCTGAGAGGCGCTCGTCGACCACTCAGAGATGCGGTTTCCATCCTCGTCGACCGACGATCGAGCCTCTACGTACCGCCACGGCTCCTGCAGGTTGAACTGTTCGTGGAGTTCGGCCAGGAAGATGATCGAGTTCTGCACGTAGACCTCTTCCCCGTCTCGATACATCGGCCAACACGAGATGAAATTACTGGCCGCCGGATCGGTGATTGAGGCGATGAGGCAGGAGGTCGAATTCTCGGCCTCTTCAAGTCTCCTCAGCGCACCATCCCAGCTTCGACGGTAGTCATCCAACGTCCAGAAACTCAGGTCCATCAGGAACGTCTCCGTGAACTCGCCGACCCTGATCCGGCCGACCGCCTTGGAGGGCAGCGAACTCGCACCCTCTGAGGTCGGGTAATCGATAACCTCGATCACGAAGTCGTCATCCCTTGAGGTAGTTGAGGTCCGGGTCATAAGTTCCGATCCGCTTTCCCTTGTGATTGAACATCTTCCAGCCATCGGACACGTTATGCCCGTCAACATCAGGCGTGATGTAGTTCTTTCCATTGGAGAAGACCACCTGGCCGTGCGAATCGAACGGGGCCTTTTGTGCGGGAATTCTCGTTCCGTATCCCAGAGCCCCGGCCCGATCCCCTACGGTTCCCGCGTACAGCTCTCGGTTCTGCTGACTCCGCGCAGCCACCGAGTCCGGATGATACGGATCACCCTTGAGCGCAGGGGAAGAGGTGTATCCCTGAGGAAGATCACAGCTGCTGTTGTGAACGAGTACTGGCGTTGCCCCAGCCAGCACATAATACGTGTGCAGGTCATCGACCGTGAGGTTGTGGACCCGCTTGTGCTGGGTCCACGCGCGCACGGCGCTCACCTGGGTGTAAGAGCCGTTGCCGGTCCGCAGCAGCATTCCGGGGACGATTTCCTTGGCGTAGACCCACTTGCCTGGTTCGGGCGCCCAGAACGGGTGGTTGTCCGTCGCAACGACCTTGCCCGGGTGTCCGCCGGGGTTGGTGACGGTGATCTCGACCAGGTTCTTCTCGCCCTCACCGGTGATGAGCGCGGTGACCGTGCGCGGGCCGGTTTCTCCGGTCACCGGGTCGGTGGCGGTGACCTTGTCGCCGACGCGCACCTGTTCTATGGCCTTGTGGTTGCCGTCGGCCATCATGACCCCGGTGTCCGGGGTGAAGCTGTTGCAGCTCCCTGCCCCGCTGTCGGCCGGTTTCGGTGCGGGAGGGCTGTCCGCCGCCTTCGGTACGGGTGCGGTGTCGGCGGCTTTGGCCGTCGTTGCCGCATCGGCGGCGTTGTTGGCGGTCTTGGCGGCCTGAGCCGCGTCGAGGGCCTTGTTGCCGTACTTGGCGGCGTTCGCCGCGTAGCCCGCGCCCGGGATGGCCGAGGCGGCGGAGAGGCCGGCGTTGACGTAGTCGCCTTCCGCGGCGTACCAGCCCGCGTTGGCCAGGTCGCCGACCTCACCGACGACCGGGACCATGCCGACGACGTCCAGGGTGGTGTGGCCGATCGTCTTCCACGACGGCATCTTCGGCCACTTGCCGGTCGGGTCGGTGAGCTTGACCGGGTTGTTGTGGGTGTAGGTGTAGGCGGCGAGGTTGCGCGGCTCGGCGATGCCGCCCGCCATGCTCCCGTCGAGGTAGTCGGGCAGCGCCGGGTCGGTGCTCGCCCAGAGCTGGGTCCGTGGGTTGTAGTAGCGGGCTCCGTAGTAGTAGAGCCCGGTCTCCGCGTCGAGTTCCTTGCCGGTGAACTGGTAGGGCGTGTCCGCCTGTCCGGTCCGTTCCTCCACCCAGGTCTCCCCGTACGGGAAGTACTCCAGGTGCTCGGTGACCTTGCCCTGCTCGTCGGTGACGTAGCCGGAGGAGCCGATGTGGTCGGCGTGGAAGAACTGCTGGGCGGCCTCGGGACCGGTGGTCGCGACGGTCTTGGTCGTCACGCGGCTGTCGCCGACGAAGACGTGCTTGTAGCCGGTGGTGTCGCGTTCGCTGTAGTATCGGTTCGGGTACAGCGAGAGCCCGTCCTCGCTCCGCTTGACGAGGCGGTCGCCCTTGTCGTCGTAGACGTAGGAGACGGTGGCGCCGGCGCAGCCGCTCGGGTCCTGCGTGAGGGTGCCGGTCGCCGTGTCCTGGTTGCAGACGAGGCGGTTCTCCTCGTCCCACACGTACTGCCGGCGCTTGTCGGTGGCAGCTGTGTTGACCGTGCCTGTCAGGTTGCCGTTGGCGTCGTAGGCATGGCTGATCGGACCGACCTTGGTCGGGGCATGCGGTGTGGCGCCGTCGTAGGCGTACGTGTAGGCGTAGGTCGTCCGGTCCTGGACGTCGCTCGGGTTGGACGGGTCCTCGACCGGTTCGATCGGCCCGGCTCCGCCGCCTCCGACCGGGAAGGCCGGGGTGCCGCCGGTGACCTCGTGGGTCTGCGACTTGCTCGTGGTGTTGTGGATCGAGTCGTAGCCCAGGCTCAGTGTGTACGTGTTGACCGCGTTGTTCTTGTCCGTGTACCGGCCGGACGCGGAGGTGAGCCGGTACTGGTCGTCGTATCCGTAGGTCTGGCTGCTCGGACCGCCGATGTCCCCGCCCTGCGGCGCGTTGTTCGCCAGCGAGGTGATGTTGCCGATCTTGTCGTACGTGTAGCCCAGGTTCTGGAACGCGGTTCCGCCCGGCGCCACGGACTTCAGCGCTCCGAGTCGGCGGTCCTCGGTGTCGTAGGTGTAGGTGGTGCGGACCCCGTTGCCGGTCTGCTGGAGGACCTTCTGCCCGAACTTGTCGTAGTCGACCCGGTCCAGGTACGTGTAGCCGGTGCCGTTCTTGGATCCGGTGGCCCGGCCGACCTGGCCGCCCGAGTCGTAGGCGTAGGTGAGGACCTCGCCGTCGGGATAGGTCATCTGCAGCACACGGTTGAAGGCGTCGTACCGCCAGGCGGTGGTGTAGGTGCGCGGGGCGTCGCGGACCGCGGTGATCGTGCGGGTCTCCTTGATCACCTCGCCCAGCGCCCCGTAGGCGCGCTGCACCGTTCCCGCCGCGTCGTGGACCTCGGTGACGCGCGAGGCCGCGTTGTCCGGTGCGCCGGGGGCTCCGTACTCGTAGGAGACATTGTTCTCCGGGAACGTCGGGTAGCGGATGGCCTTCAGCCGCGAGTACTCGTAGTCGTACTCGACGGCCTTGTCCGCTGCCCGCAGGTTCGCGGTGATCTTCGAGGTGACGTTCCCCGCGAGGTCGTAGCGGGTCTCGGAGCGCCCGGCGTCCGGGCTGTCGAACGACGTGCGGCGTCCCAGTGCGTCGTAGCCGGCGCGCGTGACGTTGTTCTTGTCGTCGGTGATCGTCGTGACCTGACCCGTGGGGTCGTACGCGTAGCTGGTCCAGATCTCCGAGGAGCCGTCGAACTCCTTCACCGAGGTGGTGGCACCCCGGACGTCGGTGTAGGTGCGGCGCTCCTTGCCGTTGCCGTCGGTCACCGTCCGCTCGAAGCGGGTCGTGCCCGCCCGGTCCTCGCCGAAGCCGTATCCGGTGCTGGTGGTGACGCCGTCCGGTTGCACGGTCCTGACCGAGCGGTCCAGGACGTCGAAGGTGTCCTTCGTGGGTGCCACGGAGTCGAAGGAGGCGTTGAACGTGGTGTTCGCGGCTCCCTTGTCCTCGGTCACCGGGTAGTACTTCTCCACGGCGCGGCCGAGGTGGTCGAACTTCAGCCGGCCGGAGACCGTCATCACCTGGGTGGGCGTGGCCCCGGGCGAGGCGGACACCGAGGCGTCCTTCTTGGTCTGCAGGACACGCTTGAGGCCGTCGCTGAAGGTGACGGTGTCGATGGTGTCGTCGCGTACCTCCGAGGCGGCACGGTCGAGGTGCTCGGTCGTGGCGTACGGGACGGTCGCCTCGGGGTGGTAGCCGAAGGTGATCGTGGCCTGGTCGCCGTCCTTCTCGTAGGGCCCGATCACCTTGTCGAGTCGGCCGACACTGTCGTAGGACATCCGGAGCGGCTGGCCGTTGTGGTCGGTGTTCCGCTCGGGCCGGCCGTACTTGAGGTTGTGCGCCGTGGACGAGCGGTAGCCGAAGCTGTCCTCGACGGACTCGACGTGCACGCCGACGGTGGTGTCGTAGCCGTACTCCAGCTTGTAGCGCTGCCCCTTCGCGTTGGCCGGACCGGTCACCGATTCCAGGTTCCCGTCCGGGTGGTACGTCAGGTCGGAGACGGCCGCGGTGTCGTCGTCGAGGTACTCGCGTGTCTGGCGCACGGCGCCGGTCGCGCAGTCGACGGTGGATTCGCGGTGCCGCAGGAGTGCGCCGGTGGCCGCGGCCTTCTGCCGTATCGCGTTGGCGGTGCCGACGAGGTACCGGTCGCGGCACTGCGTGTCGGAGCCGCTGTACGCGAAGACGGTCTCCACGTCGTCCGCGGTGCCCTCGTCACCCGTGTCGAAGGTGCGGGTGACGTTGCCGTACTCGTCGTAGGAAAGGTCGGTGAAGGTGGACTTCTCCGCGGCGGCCGCGCCTTCGTAGTGCTTTTCCTCGACGCGGGTGAGCTGCGGGAAGACGGTGGCGGTCCGGCTCTTCGGGTCGGCTTCCTGCTCCGTGGAGGTGTCGAGCAGCCGGTAGGTGTTGAGCGTCTCGCGGTACGGGTGGCCGGCGCCGTCCTCGGTCAGCGTGCGGGTGAGCAGGCCGCGGCTCACGTATCCGTCGGTGCGGTACTCGTCGGTCACCGTGCGGCGAACGGCGTCGTCCGTACCGGTGTCGCGGTCCTCGGTCACCACGCGGCCGAAGCCGAGGAACTCGCGCTCCAGCCGGTCGTGGCGGCCCTGCTCGTAGCGGAAGGTGGTCAGACGTGTGTCGGCACCATCACCCGCGAGCCCGTCGAACACCGAGGTGCGGGACAGCACCCAGCGGCTCTCCTGCATGTCCGCGGTGTTGCCCGAACGGGTGTAGTCCAGGTCGATACGGGCGCCCATCGGCCGGCTGACCGAGCGCAGCAGGTTGGTGCGACCGGTCTTGTTGACCGCGACAAGGAGTTCGTCGTCCCGGGTGGACTTGACGTGGTCGGCCAGGCCGTCGCCGTTGACGTCCCGCAGGCTGGTCTCGGCCCGGCTGATGCCGGTGGACGCGTTGACGCCGGGGTTGAAGACGAAGACGCCGACGGGTGTGGGCAGGCCGACGGTGAAGTAGACGCCCCCGCCGAGACTGGCGTTCTTGTCGACGGCGATCTCGGGGAAGCTGCCGCGGAAGGGGGCGGGCGCGGTGAAGCCGGTGCCGGTGTTGACCGCGACCTTGATCGGGTTGGCCCCGTCGGTGAACACCCGGTCGGTGAGGCCGTCGCCGTTGACGTCCGTCATGCTCGCGTGGGTGAACGAGGTTCCCAGCTCGGCGGAGACACCGCCCGCGAAGCCGTAGCGGTCGACGTTGAACCCGAGGTTGACGCCGACGTTGCGGGTGGACGCGTCGTTGATCGGTCCCGCCGACCAGGGTTCGCGGGCGGCGAAGGAGTAGCCGAGGTTCAACTGGGCGTCGCCGTCGCCGAACACCTTGTCCGGCAGCCCGTCCCCGTTGATGTCGATCAGGTCGACGCGGACGTCGGACTCGCCGCCGCCGAGGCTGCCGCCGATGCCGAGCGACGGCTGGACCGCGCCGGTGGAGGCGGTGTTGGCGCTGGTGCCCGCGTCGGGCGCGGCCATGCCCAGGGCGCTGGCGATGGTGGCGGACTCGCTGCCCGCGGAGTACGACACGTTGCCGGAGACGTTGTCCGCCTCGCGGACGTTGCCGCCGAGGGTGCCGCGCGTGGTGCCGAGCGCGCCGGTCATGTCGGAGAACTGGATCCCCTTGGCGCCCACGACGTCGGGGTAGCCGTCGCCGTTGAGGTCGAGGTAGTCGACCGAACCCGCGGTGATCCCGCCGACCACGGTGCCGCCGAACGGGCCCGCCGCGAGGGTGGCCGACACCTGGCCGGTGACACCGCGGCGCATCACCGCCCGGTCGCCCGCCACGTCGGCGTCGGTGACGATGTCGATGGTGTCCGCGCCGAGACGGGAACTCGTCGCCATCGCGGCGGTGATCCAGGAGGACTCGTCCTGAGCGGCCCATCCGCCCTTGGCGGGAACGGGGGCGAACACCGCGAGCCGCGGCATGGTGAGCCGGGGATTCGCGGTGAAAGGCGCGACGTCCGCTTCCTTGGGCTCCTTGGGAAGCGCGTCCTTGAAGCTCTGGTCCAGCGTGAGTTCGGCCTGCTTGAGCGGTTGGGTGGCGCGGTCGCGGTTGCCCTGGTAGCCGATCACACCCCAGCCGCGGTAGGGCTGGGCGAAGGCGCCCTGCCCGACGGAACCGTGCATGGCGCTGGGCGCCGGGGTGAA
This sequence comes from Streptomyces sp. NBC_00094, assembly GCF_026343125.1. Classification (NCBI taxonomy): domain Bacteria; kingdom Bacillati; phylum Actinomycetota; class Actinomycetes; order Kitasatosporales; family Streptomycetaceae; genus Streptomyces; species Streptomyces sp. NBC_00094. The sequence continues at coordinate 1,311,728 of NZ_JAPEMB010000001.1, forward strand.
GGTCGGCCAGCTGGAGGTCACGTCATAGGTGACCGACGCGGACTGCGAGACGAGCAGGCCGAGCAGTCCGGTCTCCGCCGTGGAGTAGTCGATGTAGAGCTCGTCGCCGGCGGTGACCGGCACGGTCAGGTCCAGGTTCGGGCCACCGAAGGGAGACGTGTCCCTGGCTTGGAAGATCCGTTTGCCGAGCAGCTGCCCGCCGCGCTTCTTCACGGTGAACGCGATCTTGGCATCACCGAGGAGGTTGAAGTTCAGGGAGATCTTCGGCCGCACCTTCAACTGGCCGCTCTTGGTCGCCTTGTAGGTCTGCTGCGGCGCGGTGAGGGTGTCCGCCGGGTACATGGTCATGTCGTACGGCGGGGTGATCACCAGCGTGGGATCGCCCTTGGCGTCGACGACCGACTCGACGCCCTGGGCGGCCGTGTAGTGCGCCTTCGGCGCCCAGTTCACCGCCGAGGCGTCGATCGGGGAGTCGGTCTTCAGCTTCCACGACATCTTCTCGAACGTGCTGACCGGAATGCTCACGTCGATCGCGGTGGTGCCGGTCGACGCGGCGGGCAGGACCTTGCGGAACACCTCCGTGCCGGGGTGGACGCCGTTGCCCTTCTCGATCACGACGGTCACGTCGTCCGAGGTCGCCTTGGACTTGACCACGTCACCGGTCAGCCGCAACGTGCCGTTCACCGGCACGGTCACCAAGGACGGCCTGCCACCGAAGGTGAAGTCGGCCGACGCGCGGAACACGGTGTTCGCCAACCCGTTCGCGTCCGTGCCGGCCGGCAGGTTGGTGTAGGTGATCTCCGGGTCCCAGGCCACGGTGTCGTACGTGCCGTCCAGAATGGACTGGGTGCGGAAGTAGAGCGCGTCGCCCTTCTTCACCGGAATCGACGCCACATTGCCCGGGGTGAACTCGCTGTGGTCGTCGGGGCCGATCCGCTGCGCCCAGAGTTCGGCGTCCTTGTGCTGGATGGTGACCCGCACGCCGTCGGCCTTGGTGTAGGCCGCCCGCGCCGGTGAAGGGTCCTGGGTCAGCTGCACGCGGCCGTCCACGCGGACGTTGCCGTCGAACGGCGCGACCCAGCGGCGCACCGTGTCAAGGAGCGGCGAGTTGTCCACCTGCTGGTCGAACTGCGCGGTCTGATCGCCGACGATCTCGCCGGTCACCGCGCCGCCCCCGATCGGCACCGGGGTGCGGGTGGAGTCCGCGCTGTAGGCGGGTTGCCCCTGCGCGTCCAGGTAGCCGAACAGCACGCCGCCGTTGTTCACCAGGTCGGCTATGCCGTCGCCGTTGACGTCGCTGAAGAACCGGTCCGAGGTGGTCGTGGTGCCCACGAAGTCCAGCTGGGCCGAGGTGGTGAGGACGTACGACTCGACGCCGATGGTGCCGGACAGCGTGCGCTCGGTCGAGATTCCCGGGAGGTTGGTCAGCTTGATCGGGGTGTCGCCGAACTTCGGCTCACCCCCCGGTGTGGCCAGATTGGGCCGGTAGAACACGTCCTTGTTCTTGCGGAACACCTTGTCCGGCAGATTGTCGCCGTTCACATCGGCCAGCGTCGACAGGCCATCGGACTGGCCCGCGCTGAACCCGACCTTCAAGCCGACGGCACCCTCCTTGGTGGTCAGCCCCTGCACGTTGTAGCCCGCGAACAGGTGCGCACCGAAGCCGACCGACGTGTTGGCCGAGATCGCGCTGGCCTCGCCTTCGCGGATGTTCACCCCGAGGTCGTCGTCCGGCACCGACCAACCCGCCGCGTCGGCGAAGGCGTTGTAGTTGCCCGACTGGTCGCGCACGTCGTCGAAGTAGTCGAAGGTGTGGGTGTGGAACAGCTGGTTGCTCTCGCTGAACTGCGACACCGAGGTGAGCAACGTCTTGGCGAACGCGCCGGTCCGGTAGTTCAGCTCGTAGGCGCGGATCAGCTGGTCGTCCAGCTTGACCTCGACGCGCCGCAGCAGGTCGGCGGTGACCTTCTTGAACCCGTACTTGGCGTCGATCCGCACGTCCGCCCGGCGGGGCTCGCCGCGCTCACGGTCCCGGATGAACGTCACCGAGTACCTGCCGTCGGTGTCGCCGCGGCCGGTGTAGGTGATCTTCTGCGGGTACAGGTCGCTGCCCGGAACCGCGGAGCCCGTGGTGCCGCCGTCGGCCACCTTGGCGTACCGGTAGCGCATGACGTTGTCGTTGCCGTCGCGGATCTCCCGCGCCGCCCAGGTGGCGACGCGACCCGTGCCGTCGGCCAGCGTGCTGTCGGCCGTGCCGCCGAAGAGCGTGCGGACACCCTGCTTGTCGGTGACCTCCCACCAGTAGTTCGTGGGGCTGTCGCCGTGGCGCACGATGCGGTCGAACTGGCCCTCCACCCGGGAGTGGAACACCTTCTCCGCCGTGCGCGCCTGTAACGCGCTCCGGTGCGCCACCGGCGTCAGCTGCTCACCGTTGAGCAGGTAGGTCTCGGTCTCCAGTCCGGCGTCGTAGCGCGGCACACCCCACCGTGTGTCGACCGTGACCATCGGGATGGCGAGGTCCCACCCGACGCCGAGCCATCCGTTCGTCCCCGACGAGTTGTAGGTGACGGCCAGATTCGGCTCCAGGCCCGCGCGGCCCTTCGGCACCTCCAGCGGGTACGACAACCGCGCGTCACCGCTGTTGTTCGCCGAGGGCGCCTCGACCAGGTTCACTCCGGAGCCGGGGTCGGCCGCCTTGATGTCCTTGATCTGGTTCGGGTTGAACGACGTGCCCTCCGGCCCCTCCGGCCCGGTGACCGCCGAGCCGGCGTCCGGCACCGTCGCGGCGGCGCTGCGCAGCAGCTCGGGCGAGGTCAGCCCGGACATGGTGAGCACCATGGCCAGGATGATGGTCACGCCCGTCCGGCTGCGGACCACGCGCTGGACAGTCATCAAAGAGCCCCCGTACCGCCGGACGTCCCCGGAGCACGAGTCGACCGACGACCTCCGCCCCCTGTTCTACCGAACGGTAGTTTGTTGGCCGGGTCGTTCGTACAGGCTTTCCGGACAAGACCCACCGGTGTGGTCATGATCCGGCCACGGGAGTCCCGACCGGCGTGAGGAGGCAATCGCCCAGGCCGTTCTCGCTCCTTGAGTCAGGTCGTCCAGGCGGCCGTGGGGCCGTACATGCTCACGCCAGGCCGAGCGCCTGCAGTGCGCGGTGCTGGCTCGGTGTCGGCCGAGCGGGCCAGTAGATGTAGCAGACACCGCCCGTACCGCCTCTGACCTTGCCGTTCGCGTCGTAGCGCTTCGTACGCAGCCAGATGTTCTCCCACTCGCGCCGGAGGTAGACCCGGCGGACGGCCTCGTTACCCGGTGAGGCGGGGTCGTTGGCGATGACGTCGCCGTCCTCGGTGAAGCCGATGACCGTCATCAGGTGGCCCGAGGTGCCGTAGCCGGCCCCGGTCAGTTCCTCCTTGCGGAAGGACTGGGACGTTATGGCCGGGATGCCCGCCCGGACCAGCGTTTCGAGTTCCGTGAGCGTGCGCAGCCGGGTGACCACCGCGTTCATGTCGGGGTAGGTGGCCGCGTAGGCGGCGTTGAAGGGCCAGTTGCCGCAGCCCTGGTACTGGTGGTCGTAGGTGAAGCGGGCCGCGTGGCAGACCTGCGGGTCGGCGAAGGCCGGGTTCACCCAGGCCAGATCCTCGGCCGAGGGCCGGCGTCCCCAGTACTCGACGATCATCTGGGAGGAGGTCGGGCTGCACCAGGCCTCGCCGCCGTTGTCGTACTCGGGGTACTGCCCGACATGGGTGTTCTGCGAGTAGCGCGGCACGGCCAACTCATGGGCGGCGCCGGGCACGGAGGCCGGGACGGTGAACCGGTCCGGGACGTCCGAGGCCATCGCGCCGAGCCGCCACACCGTCGGGGTGAGGTCGCTTCCGGGCGTGCGGTACAGGGTCAGTCGCAGCCGGTACGAGACCAGCCGGAGCCCGCTCGCCGCGTCGTCGATCGCGAAGGTGTCGGTCCAGACGGAGCTCTTGCCGTCGGTCTGGTCGTCGACCGAGGTGCGCCGGACGTCGCCGTCGCCGGATGCCCAGCGGCCCAGCACGTACCAGGGGGTGGCGGCGGTGTCGGAGTAGGTGCCGGAGAGCTCGACCTGGAGCCAGGTACCGGGGGGTGTGTGGGCGTTCCAGGAGGCGATGACCTCGGTGGCCGGCACGGTCGACGTGTGCACGGGCGAGGTCCAGCTCGCGTACTCCCAGGCCGAGGTCCTGCCGGTGTGCGGATCGACGTACTCGGTGCGGCCCGCGGGGGTGGCGAGGACGAGGCCGGGCCGGCGGCCGGCCACCGCCTTCGTCCCGGCCGCGCTTCCGCACCGCCAGTCGGTGTACGAGGACCAGAAGCGGTTGTCGACGAGCCCGGGCGCCGGTGCGTGGCCCCGGCCGGCGGCGCTCTCCGCGGGAGCGCAGCCGGGGTCCGCGCAAGCGGCGGAGGCGGGGACCACAGAGGCCGAGGCCGAGGCCGTGGCGGCGGAGGCGGTGGTGGTGGCCGCGGCCGTGCCCGCGGCGGCCGCGAGGGCCGCGGCGAGGACGGTTCTGCGCGGGGTGGAGCTGGTCATGGGCGGTGACCCCCAGTCGAGAACGGCGTAAGGAACTGTGGACGGGCGGGGCTGCGCGGGCCCCACTATCGCCGCTCGCGAGGGGCCTCCGCCAGCACTTCGCCCCGCGTCGCCCCACCAATATTGGTCTCGACCGGTGGCGGTGGAACCTCCCTGACCTGCGGCGGTCCCCCACTCCCCTACCCTGGGCCCATGAACGACCTCGACCGCGCGGCACACGCCCTGCTCCGGCTCCCGCCCTCCTGCGGACCGGTCCGGCTGGTCGCGGTCGACGGCCACGCGGGCTCCGGCAAGTCCACCCTCGCGGCCCGCCTCTCCGCCGCCCTCGGCGACGCGCCCGTCCTCCACCTCGACGACCTCGCCACCCACGAGGAGCTCTTCGCCTGGACCGAACGGCTGCGGCAGCAGGTCCTGGAGCCGCTCTCGCGCGGCGGGACCGCGTTCTACCGACCGTACGACTGGCACCTCCGGAGCTTCGGCGAGGCCCGCGCGCTGCCGCCGGCCCCGGTCGTCCTCGTCGAGGGCGTCGGAGCGGGCCGGCAGGCGGTGCGCCCGTTCCTGGCGTGGCTGCTGTGGATGGAGCGGACAGCCGAGGATTCCTGGGTCCGGGGGCGGCACCGGGACGGTCCGGAGCAGGCCGCGTTCTGGGACGGCTGGACCCTGGCGGAGACTCGCCACTTCTCCGAGGACCCCTCCCGAGCCTTCGCCGACACCCTGGTACGAGAGCGTCCCGAGGGGTACGACTGGCTCCCCGGGCCCTCTGTGACAGCGGGCGCAGACCAGATCATCACGCACAGTGACGGCTCGATGTCCGTGAACTGAGAGCCCGGAAGTCCGCTTCCGCAAGTGCCTCAACGACGCTTGACCCCAGGGGCGTACAGGTCTTACGTTCTCAATGTGCGGCTTTTCGGAGCTGCCGCAGACACGAAGCCCCCGGTTGTTCCCCCGTGATCGGGGGCTTCGTTCTGCCCCTACAGGCCCCCTCGAAGGCCCTTCGCGACCCCTGACGCTCACCCAGGGTCACCGCTTCCGGATCATGCGCTTCTTCTTAATCACCCACCGCCTGCGCAGGTACGATGCCCGCAGGTGCGGTCAAATCCCGTCCATGCGAAGACGGTTGTGGGGGACCCGATGGACATCGGCACGCAGGGCTCGCAGGCCCCGGCCGAGCTCGCCTGGCTCCGCGGAGTCGACGCCTACACGATGGGCGCCTATCCGCAGGCCGAGGACGAGTTCCGGACGGCGGTACGGATCGATCCCGGGATGGCGGACGCCTGGCTCGGGCTGCACGCGCTCAGGGTCGACACCACGACCGCGCTGTTGCGCATGTACCGCAATCGAGAACGGTTCGGCGAGCAGCGCGCCCGGCACCGCCGCACACTGAACTCCTGGTACTGGCTGGGCTGGTGGGTCCAGCCCGTCCTGGAGAGCCCCCGCGACCTGCTGCTCGCGCACGCCTCCCACTGGCTCGACGGACGCCACGTACCGGAGCTGGACCGGGCCCTCGCCGGGCTCCCCCCGGTCGACACCGACCCGCAGGTCCGCTTCCTGCACGCCTGCCGCGCCTATCTCGTCAAGGACTGGGAGCAGCTCGTCCGGCACACCGAGACCCTCGTCGACGACCCTCTGCTCGGCATCGAGGCGGGGCTCTTCGGCGGCATGGCCCGGGTCCGCCTGGAGATGTACGGCCAGGCCGAGCCGCTCCTCTCGGCCTCGCTGATGCGCTGCCGCAGCGAACAGCCGCAGCGCAAGGAGCTCCGCTACTGGCTCGCCCGCGCCCACGAGGGCACCGGGCGCAGCGCCGCCGCCCTGCCCCTCTACCGGGCCGTGCACCGGATCGACCCGGCGTTCATGGACACGGCAGCCCGGCTCGCCGCCATCGCCGAGTACGACGGCTTCGAGGGGTACGACGGCGTGGACGACCCGTCGGGGCTCGCGACGGTCGCCCTCGGCACCCTCGGCGGCGGCCTCGGCCAGGAGACGGTGGAGACCGTCCAGGGCGCCGAACCCGACGCCGGGCCGCTGGGCGACGGACTGCGGCTCGCACCCGAACCCGTACCGCCGATCGTTCCCGTCACGCCGCCCGAGACCGTACGGCAGAAGACGCCGCTGCCCTCGCAGCCCGGGCCGCCGCGCTTCCCCGCCGGGCCCACCGATCCGGTCCTGCTCGCGGAGGCGCTCGCCGAGCTGGAGGGCATGGTCGGGCTCGACCCGGTGAAGCGCCAGGTCAAGGCGCTCTCGGCGCAGCTGGAGATGGCGCGGCTGCGCGCCGGCCAGGGGCTTCCGGTCCAGCCGCCGAAGCGGCACTTCGTCTTCTCCGGCCCCTCCGGCACCGGGAAGACGACGGTCGCCCGGATCCTGGGGCGGGTCTTCTACGCCCTCGGGCTGCTCGGCGGCGACCACCTCGTGGAGGCGCAGCGGGCCGATCTCGTCGGCGAGTTCCTCGGACAGACGGCGGTCAAGGCCAACGAACTCATCGACTCGGCGCTCGGCGGAGTGCTCTTCGTCGACGAGGCGTACGCGCTCTCCAACACGGGCTACAGCAAGGGCGACGCCTACGGGGACGAGGCCCTCCAGGTCCTCCTCAAGCGGGCCGAGGACAACCGGGACCATCTGGTGGTCATCCTGGCCGGCTACCCCGAGGGCATGGACCGGCTGCTCACGACCAACCCCGGGCTGTCCTCCCGGTTCACCACGCGGGTCGACTTCCCCTCGTACCGGCCCCTCGAACTCACCGCGATCGGCAAGGTGCTCGCGGCGGCCAACGGGGACGGCTGGGACGAGGAGGCCCTGGACGAGCTCCGCTCGATCAGCGGGCACGTCGTGGAGCAGGGCTGGATCGACGAGCTGGGCAACGGCCGCTTCCTGCGCACCCTGTACGAGAAGTCCTGCGCCTACCGGGACCTGCGGCTCTCCGGATACCCGTCCACCCCGACCCGGGACGACCTGGCCACCCTCCGGCTCGCCGACCTGATGCAGGCGTACGGCGAGGTCCTGTCGGGCCGCGGTCCGATCGACCGCGGCCCGCAGCAGGAGCAGCCGCCCGGCTACTAGGGCCTGTCTGACGCCAATTGTCAGACAGGCCCTAGGGGGTGTCCGCCCCTGTTCCGCCGGGCACCGCTAGGCCCGGGTCGGCGTCAGCCGGTGGGCGGGGTCGCGGACCTCGCCCACCAGCATCTCCAGGGCGTCCTCCAGGGCGACCAGGCCCAGGACCCGGCCCGAGCCGTCCGCGACCTGCGCCAGGTGGGTTGCGGCGCGGCGCATCACGGTCAGGGCGTCGTCGAGCGGCAGCTCGGCGCGGAGCGTCGCCATCGGGCGCCACAGCTGGTGCGGCACGGCCCGCTCCCGCTCCTCCAGGTCGAGGACGTCCTTCACGTGGACGAAGCCCATGAAGGTGCCGCTCGCCGCGGCGCGGACCGGGAAGCGGGAGTAGCCGGTCCGTACGGTCAGCTCCTCGATCTCCCGGGGCGTGACGGACGGCGGGACCGTCACCAGGGAGGCCGGGGCGATGAGGACGTCCGTCACCGGGCGGCTGCCCAGTTCGAGGGCGTCCTCCAGGCGCTCCTGTTCGGCCGGGTCGAGCAGCCCGGCCTGCCCGGCGTCCTCGACGAGCCGGCCGAGCTGCGTACGGGTGAAGACCGCCTCCACCTCGTCCTTCGGCTCGACCTTGAACGCCCGCAGGACGAGCCGGGCGCAGGCGCCCAGCGCGACCGTCACGGGCCGGCAGAGCCGGGCGAAGCCGACCAGTCCGGGGGCGAGCCAGAGCGCGGTGCGCTCGGGCGCGGCCATCGCCAGGTTCTTCGGCACCATCTCGCCGATGACGAGGTGGAGGAAGACGACCGCGGCGAGCGCGATGACATAGCCGAGCGGATGGATCAGCCCCTCGGGGACGCCGACCGCGTGGAAGACCGGTTCGAGGAGATGGGCGACGGTCGGTTCGGCGACGGCGCCGAGCGTCAGCGAGCAGACGGTGATGCCGAACTGCGCGGCCGCCATCATCTGCGGCAGGTTCTCGAGCCCGTACAGGACCTTCTGGGCGCGGGCGCCGTCGAGCGGTTCGATCTGGCTGCGGCGGACGGAGACGAGCGCGAACTCGGCCCCGACGAAGAACCCGTTGGCCAGCACCAGGACGAGGGCGAAGAGCAGCGGGAGGGTGCTCATCGGACCGCCTCCGCCACCAGGGACGCCCCTACGGTCTCCGTCGCCGGTTCCGTACGGACGATCCGGACGCGCTCGGCCCGGTAGCGGTCGACCTGGCGCACCGAGAACCGCCAGCCGGGCAGTTCGGCCCGGTCGCCCGGGGCCGGGATGCGCCCCAGGAGGTCGGCGACGAGCCCGGCGACGGTCTCGTACGGCCCGTCGGGCACGTCGAGGCCTATCCGGCGCAGGGTGTGGACCCGGCAGGAGCCGTCGGCCTCCCAGACGGGCCTGCCGTCCTCGGCGGGGGCGGCCGCCAGCTCGGGGCGCCCGTCGGCGGGGGTGTCGTGCTCGTCGCGCACCTCGCCGACGAGCTCCTCGACGATGTCCTCCAGGGTCACGACACCGGCCGTACCGCCGTACTCGTCGACGACGACCGCGATGGGCTGTTCCCTGCGCAGGCGCTCCAGGAGGGTCTGGGCGGGCAGCGTCTCGGGGACGAGGAGCGGCGGGACCGCGATCCGGCCGACGCGGGTGCGCAGCCGGGCGTGCGGGGCGACGGCGAGGGCGTCCTTGAGGTGGACCATGCCGACGATCTCGTCGATGCGGTCGCGGTAGACCGGGAAGCGCGAGAGGCCGGTGGCCCGGGTGAGGTTGAGGACGTCGGCCGCGGTGGCGTCCCACTGGAGGGCGCTCACCTTCACGCGCGGGGTCATGACCTGCTCGGCGGTGAGGCCGCCGAGGGAGAGGGTCCGTACGAAGAGGTCGGCGGTGTCCTGTTCGAGCGCGCCGGCCAGGGCGGAGTGCCGGGCGAGCGAGACGAGCTCGCCGGGGGTCCTGACGGAGTCCAGCTCCTCGGTGGGTTCGACGCCCAGGAGCCGGACGAGCCGGTTGGCGACCCGGTTGAGCAGGGCGATCACCGGACGGAAGAGCGCGGAGAAGCGGCGCTGCGGGGTGGCCACGAAGCGGGCCACCTGCAGCGGCCGGGAGACCGCCCAGTTCTTCGGTACGAGCTCGCCGACCACCATCTGGACGGCGGAGGCGAGCAGCATCCCGACCACCACCGAGACGCCGGAGACGGCCCCCGCGGGCAGTCCGGTCGCGGTGAGCGGCCCGTGCAGCAGTCCGGCGAGCGCGGGCTCGGCGAGCATGCCGACGACGAGCGAGGTGAGCGTGATGCCGAGCTGGGTGCCGGAGAGCTGGAAGGACAGCTCGCGGAGGGCGGTGACGACGGTGCGGGCGCGCCGGTCGCCGGCGGCCGCGGCGCGCTCGGCCTCGGCCCGCTCGACGGTCACGAGACCGAACTCGGCGGCCACGAAGAAGCCGTTGGCGAGGATGAGGAGAAAGGCCGCGACGAGCAGCAGAAGAGAGATGATCATGCCGCCGCCTCCGGGGAGGGGGCGGCGCGGGTACTACCGGATGATCCGTCCATTGCTGGAGGGAGTCACTCCTCGGGTCGAAGGGTGGCCCCGCGGGCCGCCGCAGCGGCCCTGCACACGCGAGGCGGCGGTGCCGCTCGGCACCACCGCCTCCAGAGTAGTCACGCGAACGCCCCGCGTGGCAGGGGGTCGGCTCCGGATGGGGGATCCCTCCGGGTTCTCCCGCCGGGTCTCAGACCCGCTCCGCGCCCGTCCCCCGGCTGTCGGCCAGGGCCCGCAGGGCGCGGGCGTCGCGGATCGCCGACTCCTTGGCGATACCGGGCTGGATGCCGAGTACGGGCATGCTCGTGCCGTCGCTCAGGTCCAGGAAGACCCAGGGGTCGCCGGGGCGGAGGTTCACCTTGACGATCTCCGCCCAGGCGAGCCGCCTGGTCCGGGTGATGTTGACGACCGTGACGCCCTCGTCGTCGGCGACGACCTTGGGGCGGCTCAGCAGGACGAGGACCCCGGAGAGCAGCGCCGCCGTGAAGACGAAGCTCACGCGCTCCCCCGTTCCCAGCCGCTCCAGCATCAGCGCGACGGCGGTGATGACGGCGAACATCGCCGCCCCGATGGTCAGCAGGACGGCCCGGGTACGACCGGGACGGAAAGTGACCGGAAGGGTGGTCGGCAGTGGCTGGGACATCGGCTGTTCCTCGGTGCCTCGGGGCGAGTGACGGACCGCGCCGTCAGAGGCGGCAGGCGTGGATGGCGGTGGTGAGGATGGCGCGGGCGCCGATCTCGTACAGGTCGTCCATGATCCGCTGCGCCTCCTTGGCGGGGACCATCGCGCGGACGGCGACCCAGCCCTCGTTGTGCAGCGGGGAGACGGTCGGCGACTCCAGGCCCGGGGTGAGGGCGACGGCCTGCTCCAGGTGCTCGGCGCGGCAGTCGTAGTCCATCATCACGTACGAGCGGGCGACGAGGACGCCCTGGAGGCGGCGCAGGAACTGCTGGACCTGCGGGTGGTCGTCCGTGGCGCCGTGGCGGCGGACGACGACGGCCTCGGAGGTCAGGATCGGCTCGCCGATGACCTCCAGGCCCGCGTTGCGCAGGCTGGTGCCGGTCTCCACGACGTCCGCGATGACCTGGGCGACGCCGAGCTGGATCGCGGTCTCGACCGCGCCGTCCAGGTGGACGACGGAGGCGTCGATCCCCTGGTCGGCGAGGTGCTTGGCGACGATGCCCTCGTAGGAGGTCGCGATGGTCATGCCACCGAAGTCCTCCGGGCCGTTGGCGGTGCCGGGCCGCGTGGCGTAACGGAAGGTGGAGCGGCCGAAGTTCAGCGGGAGGATCTCCTCGGCGCTGGCTCCGGAGTCCAGGAGCAGGTCACGGCCGGTGATGCCGATGTCCAGCTTCCCGGAGGCGACGTAGATCGCGATGTCCTTCGGCCGCAGGTAGAAGAACTCGACCTCGTTGTCGGGGTCGATGACCACGAGCTCCTTGGACTCTTTGCGCTGCCGGTAGCCGGCCTCATGGAGCATTGCCGACGCAGGTCCGGAGAGGGAACCCTTGTTGGGAACGGCGATGCGCAGCATGGGGTGAGCTTCCTTTGCCTGAGAGTGGTGGGGAGACCGAAAAAGTCGTGCTCAGAGGTGGGCGTAGACGTCGTCGAGCGAGATCCCGCGGGCGACCATCATCACCTGGACGTGGTACAGCAGCTGCGAGATCTCCTCGGCGGCCGCTTCCTTGCCCTCGTACTCGGCGGCCATCCAGACCTCGGCGGCCTCCTCGACGACCTTCTTGCCGATGGCATGGACGCCCTTGTCCACCAGTTCCGCGGTGCGGGAGGTGGCCGGGTCGCCGGTCTCGGCCTTGAGCTTGAGCTCGGTGAAGAGCTCTTCGAAGGTTTTGTTCGCCATGATGGTCCTAAGAGTACGGGGTGCAATAAGAGGGGCGCGCAGCGCCTCGTACGAGGGGTGGTGGTGGGGCGACGGGCGTGCCTAGCGCCAGGGTTCGCTGACCGTGCGCAGCGTGGTGGCGGTGGCGACGGCGGCGGTGACCGCTTCGTGGCCCTTGTCCTCGGAGGAGCCTTCGAGGCCGGCCCGGTCGAGGGCCTGCTCTTCGTTGTCGACGGTGAGGACGCCGAATCCGACGGGTACGCCGGTGTCGATCGAGACCTGGGTGAGGCCGTTGGTCACGCCCTGGCACACGTACTCGAAGTGCGGGGTTCCGCCACGGATGACGACACCGAGCGCGACGATGGCATCGTAGCCGCGTCCGGCGAGGACCTTCGCCACGACCGGGAGCTCGAAGCTGCCGGGGACGCGCAGGAGGGTCGGTTCGTCGATGCCGAGCTCGCTCAGGGCGCGCAGGGCGCCGTCGACGAGGCCGTCCATGATCTTCTCGTGCCACTGGGCCGCGATGACCGCGACCCGCAGGTCGCCGCAGTTCTTCACGCTGAGGACGGGTGCGCCCTTGCCGCTCATGTTTCTCCTTGCCGGATTCCGGTCGTACGTACGTGGTTACTGGTTGCCGCAGGTGGAGGTCGGGGAGCCGTCCAGCCAGGGGAGGTCGTGGCCCATCCGGTCCCGCTTGGTGCGGAGGTAGCGGAGGTTGTGCTCGCCGGCCTGGACGGGCATGGGCTCCCGGCCCTCGACCCTGATCCCGTGCCGTGTGAGGGCATCGATCTTGTCGGGGTTGTTGGTCATGAGCCGCACGCTGCGGACGCCGAGGTCGGTGAGGATCTGCGCGCCGGCCGCGTAGTCGCGGGCGTCGGCGGGCAGTCCGAGCTCCAGGTTGGCGTCGAGGGTGTCGCGGCCCTGCTCCTGGAGCTCGTACGCGCGGAGCTTGGAGAGCAGACCGATCCCGCGGCCCTCGTGGCCCCGCAGGTAGACGACGACACCGCGGCCGGCTTCCTGGATGCGGTCCATGGAGGCCTGGAGCTGGGGTCCGCAGTCGCAGCGCAGCGAGTGGAAGATGTCGCCGGTCAGGCACTCGGAGTGGACCCGGACCAGCAGGTCCTCGCCGGCGCCGATCTCGCCGTGGACGAGGGCGACGTGCTCGACGCCGTCGACGGTGGAGCGGTAGCCGTACGCGGTGAAGTCGCCGTGCGCGGTGGGCAGCTGGACCTCGGCCTCGCGGCGGACGGTCGGTTCGGCGGACCGCCGGTAGGCGATCAGGTCCTCGATGGAGATGATCGTGAGGCCGTGCTTGCGGGCGAAGGGCACCAGCTCGGGCAGGCGCAGCATGACGCCGTCCTCGCCGGCGATCTCGACGATCGCGCCGGCCGGACGCAGGCCCGCGAGGCGGGCCAGGTCGACGGCGGCCTCGGTGTGGCCGTTGCGGACGAGGACGCCGCCGGCCTTGGCCCGGAGCGGGAAGATGTGGCCGGGGCGGACGAAGTCGGACGGCTCGTGGCTGCCGCTCGCCAGCATCCGCAGGGTGGTGGCGCGGTCGGCGGCGGAGATGCCGGTGGTGACGCCGTGCGCGGGCGACGCGTCGACGGAGACGGTGAAGGCCGTGCGCATCGACTCGGTGTTGTGCTCGACCATCTGCGGGAGCTGGAGGCGCTCCAGTTCCTCGTCCTCCATGGGGGCGCAGATCAGGCCGCGGCACTCGCTCATCATGAAGGCGACGATCTCGGGGGTCGCCTTCTCGGCGGCGATGACGAGGTCTCCCTCGTTCTCGCGGTCCTCGTCGTCGACGACGACGACGGGGCGTCCGGCGGCGATGTCGCGGATGGCCTGCTCGACGGGGTCGAGGGCGAGGTCGGTGGCGTCCCAGAGGGGATGTGCGCTCATGCGTGGGCTCCTTCCAGGACGGTGGTGGTGGTGCGGGAGCGCAGCCACCAGTCGCGCATGCCCCACAGGACGAGCGCGCCGTAGATGACGTAGACGAAGCCGGAGAAGGCGTAGCCGTTGGCGAAGTTCAGCGGGACGCCGACCAGGTCGACGAGCAGCCAGGCGAACCAGAACTCGACCATGCCCCGGGCCTGGGCGTACATGGCCACGACGGTGCCCACGAAGATGTACGCGTCGGGCCACGGGTCCCAGGACAGGTCCGGGAAGGCCTTGAAGAGCAGGGCCACCGCGACGGTGCCGGCGGCGGCCGCGGCGATCATGCCGGCGCGCTCGCCCCAGGTGGCGAAGCGCACGGTGAGGTGGCCGTCCTTGCCCTGTCCCTTGCCGCGCTGCCACTGCCACCAGCCGTAGAGCGCCACGACCATGACGACGGCCTGCTTGCCGGCGCTGCCTGCGAGGTGACCGTAGAAGGCGCCGAAGAGTATGAGGCCGGCGAGGAACTGTACGGGCCAGGTCCAGACGTTGCGGCGCCAGCCGAGGGCGAGGGCGACGAGTCCGAAGATGTTGCCGATCATGTCGGCCCACTTGATGTGCTGGTCGAGGACGGTGAACGCCTCGGAGTTGAGCCAGTTCACTTGCCGTTCTCCAGGGCGTTCGGGCCGAGCAGCCGCTCGACGTACTTGGCGATGACGTCGACCTCGAGGTTGACCGGGGCGCCGCTCTGCTTGATGCCGAGCGTGGTCAGGGCGAGGGTGGTGGGGATGAGGCTGATGGTGAACCAGTCGTCGGCGACCTCGACGACGGTGAGGCTGACGCCGTCGACCGTGATCGAGCCCTTCTCGACGACGTAGCGGGAGAGGTGGGCGGGCAGGCCGACCTTGACGAGTTCCCAGTGCTCGGACGGGGTCCGGTCGAGGATCGTGCCCGTGCCGTCGACGTGTCCCTGGACGATGTGTCCGCCGAGGCGGTCGCCCACGGCCATGGGCCGCTCCAGGTTGACCCGGGAGCCGGCTTCGAGGGCGCCGAGGCTGGACCGCTTGAGGGTCTCGGCCATGACGTCGGCGGTGAACTCGCCGTCGCCGAACTCGACGACCGTGAGACAGACACCGTTGACGGCGATGGAGTCGCCGTGCCGGGCGTCTTCCGTGACCAGGGGACCTCGCAGCCGGAAGCGGGAGGCGTCCTCCAGCTGCTCGACGGCGACGACCTCGCCCAGTTCTTCGACGATTCCGGTGAACACGGTCAGCGCTCCTTGGGGGTGGCGGTGATACGGAGGTCGGGGCCGATGCGCACGGTCTCGGTGATGTCGAGCCGCAACGCGTCGGTGATGGTGCCGATTCCCGCGTCGGCGAGGGCCTGCGGGCCGGCGCCGAGGAGGACCGGAGCGAGGTAGCCGACGACCTGGTCGACGGCGCCCGCGGCGACGAAGGCGCCCGCGAGGGTGGGGCCGCCTTCGAGAAGGACGGAGCGGACGCCGCGCTCGTGCAGGGCGTCCAGGAGGGCGGGTACGGACAGGCCGCGCTCGGCCCTGGGGAGGCGTACGACGTCGGGCAGGCCGGATTCGGCGTCCTCGGCGATCGCGATCAGGGTGGGGGCCGCGTCGTCGAGCACCCGGGCGTCGGGCTTCACGGCGGTCGCCTCGGTGTCGACCACGACCCGGAGCGGCTGCACGGCACCTTCGATGCCACGTACCGCCAGGTGGGGGTCGTCGGCGCGGGCGGTGCCGGAGCCGACGACGACGGCGTCGGACTCGGCGCGCAGCCGGTGGACGTCGGCGCGGGACTCGGCGGAGGTGATCCAACGGGAGGTGCCGTCGGCGGCGGCGGTCCGGCCGTCGAGGGTGGCGGCGTACTTCCACCGGACGAAGGGCCGGCCGTGGCGTACGGAGGTGAGCCAGGCGATGTTGACCGCCTCGGCCTCCTCCTCCAGAAGGCCCCCTGCGACCTCGACGCCGGCCGCGCGCAGGGTGTCGGCGCCGCCCGTGGCCTGCGGGTTCGGGTCGCCGACCGCGTACACGACCCGGCTGACCCCGGCCTCGATCAGGGCCTGGGCGCAGGGGCCGGTGCGGCCGGTGTGGTTGCAGGGTTCGAGGGTGACGTACGCGGTGCCGCCGCGGGCCAGGACGCCGGCCTCGCGCAGGGCGTGGATCTCGGCGTGCGGGCCGCCGGCACGCTGGTGCCAGCCCTCGCCGACCGGGTGTCCGGACACGTCGGTGACGACGCAGCCGACGACGGGGTTGGGGCTGGTGGCGCCGAGTCCGCGTGCGGCGAGCTCGACGGCTCGGTGCATGGCGGTGATGTCGGCCTGCTGGGCCACCGGGTCCTCCTGCCTCTTCGGGCACGGACTCCGGGGCCTGTCGATGACGACAGAGAGCGGGAAAGACGCCTCGCGCAGGGTGCGCCGAGGCCGCGTCCTGCGGGTACGCCGATCGCATGCGACACGGCGACCAGCGGACGTACGGCTGACACACCCCTGACAGGGTTCGCCCGCCGCGCACTGCCTCCCATCCGGACTTTCACCGTCGGTCCAGGAATCTCACCTGGTCAACCGGCCGCTGGCTGCGGACGGGTCGCGGACTATAACCGCCGGTTCGGAATTACACCGACCCCGGAGTGCGCTGCTGCTGATACAGGGCCAGTGTGCCACGAACCGTGACCGGTCATGCGGGCGAGGTTCTGTGGGCTGGCTCACATGGACCCATAAACACCTTCTTTGGTCCAGACCTATTGACGCACTGGTCTAGTCCTCTTAATCTCCGAGTCACCTCCGAGGTACTCGGTCCGACGGCGTGCGCACTCCCCGGGCCCAACACGACCCACCCCCTTGTTCGTTGTGTTTTTTCCACCTCCCCAGGAGGAAACGATCGTGTTGTCCCCCACCACGAAGAGAGCATCGCTGCTCGCTTCCGGCGCGGCCGTCGCCGGTCTGCTGCTCAGCTCGCTCTCCGGCGGCGTCTCGTACGCGGCCGACAACGAGTCCTGTCGGCCCGACGGGCTCTACAAGACCCCGGGCGTCGACGTGCCGTACTGCTCGGTCTACGACGCCGAGGGCCGCGAGAAGATGGGCGCGGACCACCAGCGCCGGGTCATCGGCTACTTCACCGGCTGGCGCGACGGCAAGAACGGCCAGCCCGCGTACCTGGCCAAGGACATCCCGTGGGAGAAGATCACCCACATCAACTACGCCTTCGGGCACATCGGCAGCGACAACAAGCTCTCCGTGGGTACGGACGGCCCGAACAACGCGGCCACCGGGATGACCTGGCCCGGTGTCGCGGGCGCCGAGATGGACCCCGCTTACGCGTACAAGGGGCACTTCAACCTGCTCAACAAGTTCAAGAAGCAGCACCCGAACGTCAAGACGCTGATCTCGGTCGGCGGCTGGGCGGAGACCGGCGGCTACTTCGCGGACAACGGCGACCGGGTGAACTCCGGCGGCTTCTACTCGATGGCCACCAACGCCGACGGTTCGGTCAACCAGGCCGGGATCGACACCTTCGCGGCCTCGTCCGTCGACTTCATCCGGAAGTACGGGTTCAACGGCGTCGACATCGACTACGAGTACCCGACCACGATGAAGGACGCGGGCAACCCGCTCGACTGGCAGCTCGCGAACGCGCGCCGCGCCGGGCTCGTGCAGGGCTACGCGGCCCTCATGAAGTCCCTGCGCGAGAAGCTGGACGCGGCCGGTGCCTCCGACGGCAAGCACTACATGCTGACCGTCGCCGCCCCCTCCTCCGGCTACCTGCTGCGTGGCATGGAGACGTTCCAGATGCAGAAGTACCTGGACTACGTCAACATCATGTCCTACGACCTGCACGGCGCCTGGAACGAGTACGTCGGCCCCAACGCCTCGCTCTTCGACGACGGCAAGGACGGCGAGCTCGCCGCCGCCAACGTCTACGGCTCGGCGCAGTACGGCAGCCTCGGCTACCTCAACACCGACTGGGCGTACCACTACTTCCGCGGCTCGATGCCGGCCGGCCGCATCAACATCGGCCTGCCCTACTACACCCGCGGCCACAAGAACGTCCAGGGCGGCACCGACGGTCTGTGGGGCAAGGCCTCCGCGACCACCTGCCCGGCCGGCGCCGGTCTGACCAAGTGCGGTGACGGTGCCGTCGGCATCGACAACCTGTGGCACGACAAGGACACCAACGGTGTCGAGTCGCCCGCCGGCTCCAACCCGATGTGGCACGCCAAGAACCTCGAGAAGGGGATCGTCGGCGACTACGTCACCCAGTACGGCTTCCCGGCGAACACCACCCTGACCGGCACCTACGCCCGCAAGTACGACTCGACCCTGGTCGCGCCGTGGCTGTGGAACGCGCAGAAGAAGGTCTTCCTCTCCACCGAGGACGAGCAGTCGGTGGCCGCCAAGGCCGACTACGTGGTCGACAAGGGCATCGGCGGCACGATGGTCTGGGAGATGGCCGGCGACTACGGCTGGAACGCGACCAAGGGCCAGTACGAGATGGGCTCCACGCTCACCTCGCTGATGTACGACAAGTTCAAGGCGGCCGCCCCGTACGGCGCGAAGAAGTCCAACGCGACCCTGCCGACCCAGGCCGTGAAGATCGACACCCAGTTCACCGAGTTCAAGCTGGGCGACTCGAACTACCCGATCACCCCGAAGATCAAGATCACCAACAACACGGCGACGGCGCTTCCGGGCGGCACGGAGTTCCAGTTCGACTACGGCACCTCGGCGCCGGGCAACGCGTCGGACCAGTCGGGCTTCGGTACGAAGGTCATCAGCAGCGACCACACGGGCAGCAACGTGGGCGGCCTGAAGGGCGACTTCCACCGCGTCTCCCTGAAGCTCCCGGCCTGGCAGTCGCTGGCCCCGGGCGCCTCGGTCGACCTCGCGTTCAACTACTACCTGCCGGTGTCCACCCCCTCCAACTGGACGGTGAACATCAACGGCACGACGTACGCCCTCGCCGGTGACCTGGCGCGCGGGACGACGGTCGTGGAGCCCGGCTCCACCACGCCGCCCACCACGCCTCCGACCACGCCGCCCACCACCCCGCCGACGACTCCCCCGACCACGCCGCCGACGACCCCGCCGACGACGCCGCCCACCACGGGCTGCACCGTCCCGGCGTACGTGGCCGGCACGGTCTACAACGCGGGCAACGAGGTGTCGCACAAGGGCAGCAAGTGGAAGGCCCAGTGGTGGACGCAGAACGAGGAGCCGGGCACGACCGGCGACTGGGGCGTCTGGAAGAACCTCGGCGCCTGCTGACGACCGACTGACGCACTCCTCCGAAAGACCCCCGGCGGCGGACTCTCACGGCCCTTGGCCGCCGCCGGGCTCCCACCGCGCCGCGCCCCCCTGTCCGGGGCGCGGCGCCTGGCGTTTCCGGGGCGCGGCACCTGACGCTGACGGGTCGCGGCGCCTGACGTTGACGGGTCGCGGCGCCTGACGCTTCCGCGGATCGCGGCAGGTTTCCCCTACGGGAACAGTTCGTCCTGGGCCGCGTCGCGGGCCCTGAGCAGGGCGCCGCGGAGGACCGCCGCGTCCCCGAGCGCGGTCGGGCGGACCTCGGTACGGAGGGGCGAGAGCCCCGAGAGCGCCGACTGCACGCGGGCGGCGAGCTCGGCGCCGCCCTGGTGGCCGGTCTCGCCGGCGAGGACCACACAGCCGGGGTCCAGGACGGAGGCGACGGCGGCCGTGCCGACGGCGAGACGGCCGGCGAGGGCGTCGAGGAACGGGCCGTCGCCCGAGGTGAGCGCGGTGGCCGGGTCGAGGCCGTGGGCGACGGCGAGCGAGCCGACGGCGGCCGCGCAGGCCAGCTCGTGGAAGCCGCCGTCGCAGCCGGTGGCCGAGGGGAGGACGGCGGTGCCCGGCACGGGCAGGAAGCCGATCTCGCCGGCGCCGCCGGAGGCCCCGCGGCGCAGCCGTCCGTCGAGGACGACGGCGGCACCGACGCCCTGGCCGAGCCAGAGCAGCACGAAGTCCTCGCGGTCGCGGGCCGCGCCCTCGCGGAGTTCGGCGACGGCGGCGAGGTTCGTCTCGTTCTCGACGAGGACGCGGGCGGGCAGCCGTTCCTGGAGGTCGGCGACCAGGCGGCGGTGCCAGGCGGGCAGTTTGGCGGAGTCGCGCAGCTCGCCGGTGGCGGGGTCGATCAGTCCGGGCGCGCCGACGGCCACCGTGTGCAGCCGGTCGACGCCGGCTTCCTCGGCGGTCCGCTCCAGGAGCGTGACCGCCTTCTCCACGGCCGGGCCCGTGCCGCCGTCGTCGCCGACGGGCGCGGAGGCCTCGGCGAGGGTGGTGCCGAGGAGGTCGGCGACGGTGACGGAGACCGAGCGGGTGCGCACGTCGAGCGCGGCGAGGTACGCGCGGTGGGCCACGATCCCGTACAGCTTGGCGTTGGGGCCGCGGCGTTCCGCCCCGGACTCCCCGACGACGTGGACGAGCCCGGAGTCGCTGAGCCGGTCGACGAGGTCGGCGACGGTCGGGCGGGAGAGCCCGGTGAGCGTCTTGAGCTGAGTGGCCGTCAACGGACCCTCGTCCTGGAGCAGTCGCAGGGCGAGCCGGTCGTTGATGGCCCGTGCGGTGCTCGGGGATGCGGCCATGCGGCGATCCTCTCAGACTCGATCCTGCCCGGAATCCCCCCGCGGACTATTTATCAGGCAGGGTCCCTGATAGTTTACCGCCCACACCACGAACCAGGGAGGGCCCATGGCGGCGGAGACCGTCTTCAGCACCGAGCGCCTGCGGCGGGCGCGCTTCGCCGTCGCCGCCGTCTTCTGCGTCCACGGCGCGGTGACCGGCAGCTTCGCGACCCGTATCCCGTGGATCCAGGAGCACGCGGGCGTCAGCGCCGGACAGCTCGGGCTCGCCCTCGCCTTCCCCGCGCTCGGCGCCTCCCTCGCGATGCCGCTCGCCGGAGCCATCAGCCACCGCTTCGGCGCCCGTACGGCGCTGCGCGGCCTGCTCGCGCTGTGGACGCTCTCCCTGACACTGCCCTCGCTGGCCCCGAACATCTGGGGGCTGTGCGGCGCGCTCTTCGTGTACGGCGCGACCGCGGGCATGTCCGACGTGGCGATGAACGCGCTCGGCGTCGAGACCGAGAACCGGCTCGGCAAGTCCATCATGTCGAGCCTGCACGGCATGTGGAGCGTCGGCGCGCTGCTCGGCTCCGCCGCCGGCACGGTCGCCGCCCACCTCGGCGGTGACGCCCGGATCCACCACCTGATCGCCGCCCTGACCCTCACGGCGCTCGGCCTGGCCTTCTGCCAGGGCGTCCTGGACGTGCACGACACCCCGGACGAGGAGGCGCCGCCGCGGTTCTCGCTGCCGCCGAAGTCCGCGCTGATCATCGGCGCCATCGGCTTCTGCGGGGTGTTCGCGGAGGGCGCCAGCCTCGACTGGTCGGCCGTCTACCTGCGGGACGAACTGGGCAGCTCGGCCGGGCTCGCGGCCGCCTCGACGACCGCCTTCGCCCTGACGATGGCCGTGGCGCGGCTGGTCGGCGACCGGGTCGTGGACCGCTTCGGCGCGGTCCGTACGGTACGGGTCGGGGGCGCCGTCGCGACCCTCGGCGGACTCATGGTCGTCCTCGCCCCGCACGCCGCCGTCGCGATGGCCGGTTTCGGTCTCATCGGGCTCGGCATCGCGGTCGTCGTCCCGCTCGCCTTCGCCGCGGCGGCCCGCAGCGGCCCGAACCCCAGCCAGGCCATCGCGGGCGTCGCCACCATCACGTACACCTCGGGTCTCATCGCCCCCTCGGCGATCGGCGGCATCGCCGACGCGACCTCCCTGGTCTTCTCCTTCGGCCTGGTCACGTTGCTGACCCTGGGCCTCGTGGTCGGCGCGGGCGTCCTGCGGCCCGGTGCGCGCGGGGCCGCGGCGTCGGCCAGGAAGGACGGCGCCCCCGCGAAGAGCTCCGGCCCGGTCGCGTGAGGGCGCGGGCCGGCGCGATCCCGGCCGGCCCGCCGTGGCGCATACCATGTGGCTGATCTTTTGCGGCCACGCCACGGCCGCCGGAACCTCGGAACGGGAGCGACCTCATGAACCTCGGCGTGCGCTGGACCCTGCACGGCGACGGGAAGACACCCGCTCCCGGGGCGGTCGTCCGGCCTGACGAGCGGCTCTCCTGGCCCCGTACCGCGGGACTCGGCGCCCAGCACGTCGTGGCGATGTTCGGGGCGTCCTTCGTGGCCCCGGTCCTCATGGGTCTGGATCCGAACCTCGCGATCATGATGTCCGGTGTCGCGACCGCGATCTTCCTCCTCGCGACCCGCGGCACCGTCCCGTCCTACCTGGGCTGCTCGCTCTCCTTCGTCGGTGTCGCCGCCGCCATCCGGGCCTCGGGCGGCACCAGCGCCACCGTGACCGGCGCGATCCTCGTCGTCGGCGCGGTGCTCTTCCTCGCGGGTCTCGCGGTACGGAAGTTCGGCGCGCGGATCATCCACGCGGCGATGCCCCCGATCGTGACCGGCGCCGTCGTCATGCTGATCGGCTTCAACCTGGCCCCGGTCACCGCCTCGACGTACTGGCCGCAGGACCAGTGGACGGCGCTGCTCGTGATGCTGTTCACCGGTCTCGCCGTGGTCTGTCTGCGCGGCTTCTGGTCCCGGATCGCGATCTTCCTCGGGCTGATCTTCGGCTACGGCATCTCCTGGGTCTTCGACCTCGTCTTCGGCAAGATCCACTCGATGTCCCCGAGCGGCCAGGTCACCGACCACTGGCGGCTCGACCTCTCCGCCGTCTCGCAGGCCGACTGGATCGGTCTGCCCTCCTTCCACGGACCGAGCTTCGAGTGGTCCGCGATCCTGGTGGCGCTGCCCGTGGTCATCGCCCTGATCGCCGAGAACGCCGGACACGTCAAGGCCGTCGGCGAGATGACCGGCGACGACCTGGACGACAAGCTCGGCACCGCGATCGCCGCCGACGGCGCCGCCTCGATGCTGTCGACGGCCGTGGGCGGCCCGCCGAACACCACGTACTCCGAGAACATCGGCGTCATGGCCGCCACCCGGGTCTACTCGACCGCCGCCTACTGGGCCGCGGCCGGCTTCGCGCTCCTCTTCGGACTCTGCCCGAAGTTCGGCGCGATCGTCGCCGCCATCCCCGGCGGCGTGCTCGGCGGCATCACCGTGATCCTGTACGGCATGATCGGCCTGCTCGGCGCCCAGATCTGGATCAACGCCAAGGTCGACCTGCGCAACCCGCTCAACCTGGTCCCGGCCGCCGCCGGCATCATCATCGGCGTCGGCGGTGTGAAGCTCACCTTCACCGACACCTTCGAGCTGGGCGGCATCGCGCTCGGCACGATCGTCGTCATCACCGGCTACCACGTGCTGCGGGCCTTCGCCCCGGCCCACCTCAAGACGCAGGAACCCCTCCTGGACTCCGGCACCAGCTCGTACGAGAGCACCTCCGGCGAGGATCCGCTGTCGAAGAACTGAGTGATTCGCCCGTTCTGGGTAAGCCGGGCCCAGGGAGTTCCCTCCCGGCCCGGCGACTGGAAACCTGCCCCCATGGCGCAGACCCAGCAGATCGGGCAGGACAGCGAGCAGGTCGGCAGGCAGGACGGCAGGCAGGTCGGCAGGCGGGGCATCGGGCCGGACATCAGGTCGGACGTCGGGTCGGACGTCGGGCAGTTCCTGGCCGTCGGCCCCGTGGTGGACCGGATGCGGGCCATCCGTTCCGCCTGGCATCCGGCCGACGGGGTCGCCGTCTTCAACCGGGTCTATCTGACCGTCACCGAGGAGATCGGCCACGCCATCGAGGCGGGCACGTTCGCCGACCGCCGGGCGGCCTCCACCCTCGACGTGCGCTTCGCCGAGCGGTATCTCACGGTGGTCGACACCGTCGCCGGCGGCGGCCCGGCGCCCGCCTGCTGGCGGCCTCTCTTCCACTACCGGCGCCATCCCGGCGTACGTCCGCTGCAGTTCGCGCTCGCCGGGATCAACGCCCACATCGGCCACGACCTGGCGCTCGCGGTGGTCGACGCGTGCCGGATCCTGGAGTGCGCGCCCGCCGACCTGGAGGACGAGTTCGACCGGGTCGGCGACATCCTCGTCCTCCTGGAGGAGCGCATCAGGGAGGAACTGATGCCGGGCCCGGACCTCCTGGAGATCACGGACCCGCTGACGCATCTGCTCGGCTGCTGGAGCCTGGACCGGGCCCGCGACGGGGCCTGGCTGGCCGCACGGTCGCTCTGGCAGCTGCGCGGGCTGCCCGAGCTCGCCGGGGAGTGCACGGAGCGCCTCGACCGGTCGGTGGGCCTGGTGGGGCGGATGCTGCTCACGCCGCTCACCAGGCCGTGACCCGTACGGGATCAGCCCGCCGGCGGATCAGTCCTCCGGCAGCTCGACCGGGGCGATCTCCTCGTAGACGTCGCCCGGACCCGGGTTGCCGGCGTCGGTGCCGCCGCCGAAGTGGTGCATCACGCCCCACACCGCGTTGAGCGCCGTCTGCACCGCGCCCTCGGCCCAGCCGGCCGTCCACGAGATGTCGTCGCCCGCGAGGAAGATGCCCCGCTTGTCCTCGGGCAGGCCGTCCTGCATGAAGTGCGTGAACAGACGGCGCTGGTAGCGGTAGTGGCCCGGCAGGTTGGCCTTGAAGGCGCCCATGAAGTAGGGCTCGTTCTCCCAGGAGACCGTCACCGGGTTGCCGATGATGTGCTTCCGGATGTCGACCTTCGGGTAGATCTCGCCGAGCGACTTGAGCATGACCTCCATCCGCTCGTTGGCGGAGAGCGGCAGCCACTTCAGGCTGTCGTCGCACCAGGTGTACGAGAGGCAGATCGTGGCCGGCTTGTCCGGGCCGTCGTCCAGGAGGTACGTGCCGCGGGTCATCCGGTCGGTCAGCGTCATCGACATGACGTCCCGGCCGGTCTCCTCGTCCTTGTCCAGCCAGAACGGCCGGTCGACGGGGACGAACAGCTTCGAGCTCTCCATGTAGTGGGTGCGCTCGATCGCCGTCCAGTGGTCGATCGGGAAGAGCGAGTCGTCGCAGGCGATCTTGGAGAGCAGCATCCAGGACTGGGCGGTGAAGATCGCCGCCTGGTACGTCCGGATGTCGCCGGACGCGTCGGTGACCGTGATCCGGTTGCCGGCGGTCCGGTTCAGCCGGGTCACGGCCGGCTTCGGGTCGCCCTCGTGCAGGGACTTCAGGGACGTGCCCGGCGCCCAGTGGACGAGCTTCTCCGGCTCGCGCTCCCACAGGCGGAGCGGCAGCTGCTGCGAACCGCCCACGATGCCGCGGTGGTGGTCGTCCGCCTCGGTGTAGACGACGCGGAGGATCTCCAGGATGGAGTTGGGGAAGTCGGTGTCCCAGCCGCCGGTGCCGAAGCCGACCTGACCGAAGATCTCGCGGTGCCGGAAGGACTTGAAGGACTCCGACTCGCAGAGGAAGCCGTAGAAGGTCTGGTTGTCGAGCTTCTCGACGAGCTTCGACCAGATCTCGCGGATACGCGGGACGTCGCGCTCGCGCATGGCCTGGTTCATGTCCGAGAAGTCGGCGCCCTCGTCCAGACAGGCGTTCCACGCGTTCATCACGTCGCGGTAGACCTGCGGCAGGTCGTCGACGGTGGTGGCGTAGTGCGACTCGCCCTTGAGGTCGACGACGGTCGAGGGGGTCGACTCGGCCAGCGGGTTCGGGAAGGGCGTGGTCTCCAGGCCGACGAGGTCGATGTAGTACTGGAGCGCGGTCGAGGAGGGCGGGAAGCGCATCGCGCCCATCTCGGCGGTCAGACCCTCGGTGGCGGTGCCCTCGAAGCCCACCGTGCGGAGCCGCCCGCCGATCTGGTCGGCCTCGTAGACGACGGGCTTGAGGCCCATCTTCATCAGCTCGTACGCGGCGATGATCCCCGAGAGACCGCCGCCGATGACGGCGACCTCGGTGCCGTGCTCGGTGGCCGGTATCTGGCCGAGACCGGCCGGGTGGGCCAGGAAGTCGTCATAGGCGTACGGGAAGTCCGGACCGAACATGGTGATCGGCGGCTGGCCGTCGCTGTGGGGGACGGCGGTCGTGGGCACCGTGGACGTCATGGGGTACGGACTCCTTGCACGGAAAAGAAGGAAAGAAGAGGAAGGTCGGGGGGCGGGGCTGCTCAGACGAGGGAGCCGTAGAGCCCGGGGCGGCGGTCGGCGAGGTACGGGTTGTTCTCGCGGGAGGCCGCCAGGAAGTCGGGGTCGACCTCGCCGAACACGAGGTCCTCGCCCCGGCCGGCGCGGGCACGGGCGGTGCCGTCGGGGCCGGCGAGCGTGGAGAGGCCCACGAACTCGAACTCGCCCTCGGGACCGGTCCGGTTCACGTACGCCACGTACATCTGGCTCTCGAAGGCGCGGACCGGGACGACCGACTCGGCGACGAACTGGAACGGGTGCATCTGCGCGGTCGGGACCACGAGGAAGTCGGTGCCGGCGAGCGCGTGCGCCCGGACGTTCTCCGGGAACTCGACGTCGTAGCAGATCAGCATGCCGAGACGGACGCCGTCGACCTCGGCCTGGACGACGGCCCGCTCCCCCGGGGTGAACCACTTCTGCTCGAAGCAGCCGAAGAGGTGGGTCTTGCGGTAGTTCGCCAGGAGGGTGCCGTCGGCACCGATGAGCTGCGAGGAGTTGTAGAGGACCCCGTGCTGCTCGGTGTCCCGCTCCGGGTAGCCGTAGACGATCGCGAGACCGTGCCGGACGGCGATCGCGGCGATCGCCCGCGCGGAGGGACCGTCGGCGGGCTCGGCGAGCCTCGGCACGTCGTCACCGATCGCGTACCCGGTGAGGAAGAGCTCCGGGGCGATCAGGAGACCGGCGCCGGTGGCCGCGGCGCGGCCGGCGGCCTCGTCGAGGACCGCGAGATTGGCGGCCACGTCACCGGGCTGTCCGGAACTCTGGAGCAGGGCGGTGCGCAGCGCGGGCATCGGCGGTCCTCAAGGGTCTGATGTGGGGAGGGAGACGTTAAAAACGGTACGGTTCCGGACTCTCCCGGGACAAGGCGGCAGCGTTGCGGACCGACCGTCGAACCGTTGCGCGATCGGAGAAGTCGGCGGCGATTCGTTGCGTACGGCTCCACCCGGGGGCGTACGGCTCCCCCGCCACGCGGCGGAGACGAGGACCGTCCCTCGGCGCGACGCCCCGGCGCGGTCCGCGCGGAAGAGTGGTGGTCGTCCGGAGGAACCCCGGACGACCTGCCGAAAGGACCGTGTAGCCATGAACCGCCCCACCAAGATCGTCGCCGTCGCCGCCGCCGTCCTGCTCGCCCTGGGAGCCGGGGGCATCGCCGTCGCCGCGGCGGACGACGCTCCCGCGCCGGCCGCGGCCCCTGCCGCCGTCTCGGAGGCCGCCGCGCTGACCGGTACGGCCAAGCTGTACCGGCCGGCCGGGGACGACATCACCTTCACCTTCGACGCGCATCTCGCGGAGAAGGACCGGCAGGATCCGATGAAGGCCACCGGCACGTTCCGCTTCAGCCACTACAAGGGCGACTGGGGCGGCTACGCCGAGGTGAAGGTCGACTGCCTCACGACGGGCGGCAAGGTGGCCGTCGTGTCCGGTGTCGTCGTCGAGACCGATGTGAAGGAGTTCCGGAAGGCGCGCGTCGGGGTCACGGTGCACGACGACCCCGCCGGCGACCGGCTCGGCTACACCTGGATGACCGCCGACCCGCAGAAGGACAAGGTGCCGCCGTGCGTCAGCGGCGCGCCCTTCGAGAAGGTCAAGGAGGGGACGGGCGACTTCGAGGTCACGCCCTGGGAGTTCGTCTACCCGACCGAATAGGCCGCCCCACGGGGGTGGGTGGGCGAAGGGGCGGTGCGGGAACCACGGCCCGCACCGCCCAGACCGCCCGACCCCCTACGCAGGCGAGCCCGAGGAGAAGCGCCGCAGCAGCGGCGAGAGCACCAGGACGGACTTGGTGCGCTCCACGAAGGGCTCGCCCGCGATCCGCTCCAGGACGCGCTCGAAGTGGCGCATGTCCGAGGCGAAGACCTGGACGACGGCGTCCGCGTCACCGGTGACGGTCGACGCGGACACCACCTCGGGATACCGCTCCAGACCCCGCCGGATGTCGTCCGGCGAGGTGTTGTGGCGGCAGTAGATCTCGACGAAGCCCTCGGTCTCCCAGCCGAGCGCCGCCGGGTCCACCCGTACGGTGAATCCGGTGATGGCGCCCTCGGCCCGGAGCCGGTCCACGCGCCGCTTCACGGCGGGCGCGGAGAGTCCGACGAGCGAGCCGATGTCGGCGTAGCTGCGGCGGGCGTCCTCCGCGAGGGCGTGGACGATGCGTTCGTCGAGGTCGTTGAGTCGCACTACGGGTGGATCACTTCTCTGCTGATGCTGCTGACGCTGCGGTGGCCAGTCGGGAGCGGCGCATGCCGTACAGGAAGTAGACCACGAGGCCCACGGCCATCCAGCCACCGAAATACTTCCACGTGATCAGGTCGAGGCTGAACATGCTGTACACGCAGAAGAGGAAGCCGAGCACGGGGAAGAGCGGCCCGAGCGGCACCTTGAACGAGCGGTCCATGTCGCGCCGGGTGTAGCGCAGCACCACGACGGCGATGTTGACCAGGGCGAAGGCGAAGAGCGTGCCGATGCTCGTGGCGTTGACCAGCTCGCCGAGCGGGACGGCGGCGGCGAGGACGCCGCAGAAGAGCGAGACGATCACCGTGTTGGCACGCGGGGTGCCGGTCCTGGGGCTGACCTTGCCGAAGACCTTGGGGACGAGGCCGTCGCGGGACATCGCGAAGAGGATGCGGGTCTGGCCGTAGAGGACGGTCAGGACGACGCTGGCGATGGAGATGACGGCGCCGGCGGCGAGGAGCGTGCCCCAGAAGCTCTGTCCGGTGACGTCGTTCATGATCGCGGCGAGCGTCGCGTCGGTGCCCTCGAACTTCTTCCAGTTCCACGCGCCGACGGCGACTGCGGCCACGAGGACGTACAGCGCCGTGACGATCACCAGGGAGAGCATGATCGCCCGGGGCAGGTCGCGCTTGGGGTTCTTGGCCTCCTCGCCGGCGGTGGAGGCGGCGTCGAAGCCTATGTACGAGAAGAAGAGGATGGCCGCCGCCGCACCGATGCTGTCGCGGCCGAGCGGCAGGAAGTCGGAGTAGTTGCCGGACGTGAAGCCCATGAAGCCGATCGCGCAGAACAGCACCAGCGAGGCGATCTTGACGAACACCATGATCGTGTTGGCGCGGGCGGATTCCTTCGCGCCACCGAGCAGGAACATCATCGCGAGCACGACGACGATCAGGGCCGGCAGGTTGAACACGCCGCCGTCGCCGGGAGGCGCGGTCAGCGACGCCGGGAGGGTGACACCGATCGTCCCGTCGAGGAGCTCGTTGAGGTAGTCACCCCAGCCGACGGCCACGGCGGCGACGGAGACGCCGTACTCCAGAAGCAGACACCAGCCGCAGACCCAGGCGACGAGTTCACCCATGGTTGCGTACGCATACGAGTACGAGGAGCCGGCGACGGGGATCGTTCCGGCCAGCTCGGCGTACGAGAGGGCCGAGAACAGCGCCGTGAGACCGGCGAGAACGAAGGCGACGGTGACGGCCGGGCCCGCCTTGGGCACTGCCTCGCCGAGGACGACGAAGATGCCGGTGCCGAGCGTGGCGCCGATGCTGATCATGGTCAGCTGCCACATGGAGAGCGAGCGGCGGAGGCTGCCGCCCTCACCCTGCCCACCCTCACTGACCAGCTGTTCCACCGGCTTGCGTCGGGTGAGCGCGCCGAGCGCCGAGGTCTTGGGGGTGGCCGTGTCGACGACCGGTGGGGCTGCGCCGTGGTCCAGCACTGCGGAGGCTCCTTATCGCTGCCTGTAGGCGAGGAGACGACCACGGCGGCACGCGGGCATGCCGAGACAAGCCCACGGGGGAAGGGGAACCGCCGAGCAGGCGGTCGCCGCCACTCCTGGTACGGGGCACGAGCCTAAGCGGAGTGGGTTCGCACTCGTAATGCAGGGTTGTTGCGCAGTGCCGGATGATCATTGCGCGCTTGCGACGCAGACGGGGAAACATTGCGCTCCCCTGCATGAATCGGCACATTGGGGGCTTCGGTGGGGCTCACGCACGCACGCGTGCGTGAGCCCCACCGAACCGTCACGCGCGCGTGCACGTGCCTTGACTCCTCGTACCCGGTGCCCCACGCTGCGAGCCCCCGGCAACCCCACGATCGGAGGCCTCGGTGGGCTGGCTCGCCCCGGCGCCCTTCCTGCGCGGCACGGCCTGGCTCGACGGAGAGCGGGCGGTACGGGCGGACCCGGACGACCTGGAACGGCTGCCGTGGGACATCGCCGAGCGGGCCGCGCTGCCCATCGGGGTACGGATCGAGTTCACGGCCGCGCCGGGGACGCGCGCGGTGGAGCTGCGCTACCGGGCGGCCGTCCCGGAGCCCGACGACCCGCTCGCCGCGCTGCGCCACTGCTTCGCGCTCTGGCAGGGCCGGCGGCTCGTCGGAGAGACCTGCGCCGTCCCGGCGCCCGAGGGCACGGTCAGCCTCCCGCTGCCCCCGTCCGGCGGTGTCTTCGCCGTCCACCTCCCGGAGGGCCAGTCACCGGTCCCGCTCGCCCTACGGGCCGTAGGCGGCCATCTCTCCCCCGCCCCGGTGCGGCCCCGCTGGCTCGTCCACGGCGACTCGATCACCGAGGGCTGGTGGGCGACCCGCCCCGCGCACTCCTGGCCCGCCACGACGGGGCGGCTGCTCGGTCTCGACCCGGTCAATCTGGGGTACGCGGGCGGGGCCCGGGGCGAGCTGCCCCTCGCCGAGCATCTCGCGCGGCTCCCGGGCGAGCTGGTGACGCTCGCCTTCGGCACCAACTGCTGGTCCCGGGTGCCCGCGACGGCGGACTGGCTGTACGCGACGGTCCGGGCCTTCGTCGGCCTGATACGCCGGGGCCATCCGGACACCCCGCTGCTGATCGTCTCGCCCGTCCTGCGCCCGGAGGCCGAGCACACCCGCAACGCCCTCGGAGCCACCCTCACGGAGCTGCGCAGGGCCATGGAGCGCGCGGGCCGGGACCTGGCCGCCGAGGGCGACGAGGGGCTCCTGGTCCTGCCGGGGCGGTCCCTGCTCCGCCCGGAGCACCTCGCGGACGGACTGCACCCGAACGACGCGGGCCACGCGCGGATCGCGGCGGCGGTGGCGGAGGCCCTGGGGGGTGTCTTGTCGATCAGGCCGGATCAGGCACCAGAGGGCGCGAGCCCGGCCCGATCGGCAAGACACCCCTTGCGCCCCCACGTGCCGGTCAGCCGCCCCGTACCGCCAGGGACCTGACCAGGAAGATGCACGCGTCCGCGCACGCGTGCGTGCGACCCTCCGCGTCCGTCCAGCCGTAGCGGTCGGTGTAGGTGACGGCGGCCTCGTAGCCGAGCCGGGCGTACAGCGCCGCGGCCCGGGGGTTGTCGTGCGCCACGCCGAGCCCGAGGGCAGTCCCGCCGCGCTCCCGCACCAGTGCTTCCGCCGCGTGGACCAGGGCCGTCCCGATGCCCTGCCCGCGGAATCCCTCGGGCCACACGTCCAGGCCGTTGAGCTCCGGGCAGTCGCCGAGCACGGCCCGTACCTCGGGCGCGGCACAGCCGTCCCAGCGCACCTGCCCGTAGCCGACGGGCACGCCGTCACGCCAGGCGAGGAGGTACGTCCCGAGTCCGGCCTCCTGGCGCGCGAACCGGTCGGCGTGCCGGGCCGGCGCCCCGGGGTTGGGGATGTGGCGGTCGAGCAGGGGCACGTCGGCGGCGCGGCAGGGCCTGATCTCCATGCGTCCGACCGTACGGGAACGCCGTGGACCCCCAGGAGGATTTTCCCGGGGGCCCACGGCGTGACGGACGAGAGGTACTAGCTCCAGCTGGCGTGCAGCGGCTTGCCCTCGGCGTAGCCGGCGGCGGACTGGATGCCGACCACGGACTTCTCCTCGAACTCGGCGAGCGAGCCCGCACCGGCGTAGGTGCAGGAGGAGCGGACGCCCGCGATGATCGAGTCGATCAGGTCCTCGACGCCCGGACGGGTCGGGTCGAGGAACATGCGCGAGGTGGAGATGCCCTCCTCGAACAGCGCCTTGCGGGCGCGGTCGTAGGCGGACTCGTCGCTGGTGCGGTTCTTGACGGCGCGCGCGGAGGCCATGCCGAAGGACTCCTTGTAGAGCCGGCCGTTGGCGTCCTGCTGGAGGTCGCCCGGGGACTCGTACGTGCCGGCGAACCAGGAACCGATCATCACGTTCGACGCGCCGGCGGCGAGCGCCATGGCGACGTCGCGCGGGTGCCGGACGCCACCGTCTGCCCAGACGTGCTTGCCGTACTTCTTCGCCTCGGCGGCGCACTCCAGGACGGCCGAGAACTGCGGGCGGCCGACACCGGTCATCATGCGGGTGGTGCACATGGCACCGGGGCCGACGCCGACCTTGATGATGTCCGCGCCCGCCTCGATGAGGTCCTTGACGCCCTCGGCGGCGACGATGTTGCCCGCGACGATCGGGACCTGCGGGTCGAGCGCCCGCACGGCCTTGATCGCGGCGATCATCGACTCCTGGTGGCCGTGCGCCGTGTCGATGACGAGCGTGTCCACGCCCGCGTCGAGCAGCTGCTTGGCCTTGCCCACGAAGTCGCCGTTGATGCCGACGGCGGCGGCGATGCGCAGCTTGCCCTCGGCGTCGGTGGCCGGGGTGTACAGGGTCGCGCGGAGCGCGCCCTTGCGGGTCAGGATGCCGACCAGGCGGCCGTCCTTGTCGACGGCCGGGGCGTAGCGGCGGTTGGCGTGGTCCAGCGTGTTGAACGCCTCGCGCGGCTCGATGTCGGCGTCGATGAGGAGCAGGTCCTTCGACATGACCTCGGACAGCTGGGTGAAGCGGTCCACGCCGGAGAGGTCGGCGTCGGTGACGACACCGACCGGGCGGCGGTTCTCGTCGACGACGACGCCGGCGCCGTGGGCCCGCTTGGGCAGCAGGGAGAGCGCGTCGGCGACGGTCTGGTGGGGCTCCAGGACGATCGGGGTGTCGAGCACGTGGTGGCGGCTCTTGACCCACGAGATGACGTCGGTGACGACCTCGATCGGGATGTCCTGGGGGATGACGACCAGGCCGCCGCGCCGGGCGACGGTCTCGGCCATGCGACGGCCGGCGATGGCGGTCATGTTGGCGACGACCAGCGGGATCGTCGTCCCGGTCCCGTCCGGCGAGGAGAGGTCCACCGCCTGGCGGGAACCGACGGCCGAGCGGCTCGGCACCATGAACACATCGTCGTACGTCAGGTCGTAGGGCGGCTTGACGTCATTGAGGAAACGCACGTGCTGACATCCCAGTCGTTCGGATCGGCCCCTAGGCATTTCAGCCAGGGGAAAAAGCACGTAGTTCATTGTCCCACGGCAGTACGAATACCAGCCCCGGGCGATTCATCCGAGGCTTGCGGGAGGTGGTTCGTGGGATCCTCCGAAGGTCTCCCCCAGGGCGAGGAGGACGGAGAGGCGGGTGGGGCGCTCGTCGACGGCCGTGGCGAAGACGTCCTGGGCGGTCTCCCACTCGTGGGGACGTGTCCTGGCGTACTCCTGCCAGCCGGTGACGACGAGGGTGACCGGTTCGGGGAGATCGGTGAGGCAGTCCGCCAGGGCGTCCCAGTTGCGGCCGAACCACGCGGGCAGCGCGAGGGCGACGGCGCACCGGTCCATGAGGACGGTCTTGTCCGTGACGCCGGCCAGATCGAGGACGACGGTGTCGTCGAGTCTCATGCGAGCACCTCACGGAAGGTCTCGTAGTGGTCGTCGGTCCAGTAGATCTCGCCGCTCCGTCCGGTGACGATCCGGCGCGCCCCTCGGTCGCGTTCACCGGGGGTCTTCACGGTGTACTCGTGGTAGTAGCCGCGTTCCTTCCGCGGCAGGACCCGCTCGAAGTTCGAGAAGACGCTGCCGTCCTTGGTGTACGGGTAGGGGCCGCCCCGCGCGATGAGATCGAGCGTCCGCCGCGCCTCGGCCGGCAGGTCGGCGACGCGCACGGTGGGCAGGCCCGAGGTCCCGGTCGCCGCCTCCGCCACGGCGGAGCGCGCGGGTGTGGCACCGGTCGACCCCGTGGAGACCGTCTCGCTCGCGGCGGAGCACCCGGCCAGGAAGACGCACAGGACGAGAGCGAGGAGTACGCGAAGGGGCCGGAGCAACATGTCCCGAACATACCGTTACGGGATGGCTCCAGCCCCTTGGTTCACCCGGCCGCGCCCGCCGGGACAGGCCCCGGGACGCGGCCGTCGGACCGCCGCTCGGCTACGGCCGGACCGCCGCTCAGCTGCCGTCGGGGTCCGTCCGGTCGAGCGCCGGGTGCGTGCCCGGACTGGACTCGGTCAGCAGGAAGTCCGCCGCGGCGCGGTCCGTCACCAGGCTGGTGACGAGGCCGGAGCGGAGCACCGCGCCGATCGCCGCCGCCTTGCGCTGCCCACCGGCGATCGCGACGACCTCGGGGATGCGGCGCAGCCGGTCCGCCTCGACGGTGATGCAGCGCTCGCCCAGGTCACGGCCGACGCGACGGCCCTCGGCGTCGAAGAGGTGCGCGGACATCTCGGCGGCGACGCCCAGCGAGGCGTAGTGGGCGCGCTCCGCGTCGGAGAGCATGTCGTGCACGGTCGAGATGCCCGGCTCCCAGGAGCCGATGGAGACGCAGGCGACCGTCACCTTGTCGAAGTACTCGAAGGCCCGCGCGATGCCGGTCTGGCTGCGCAGCGCCGCCGCGGTCGCCGGGTCGGGCAGCAGCATGGGCGCGTAGATCGGGTGGGCCTCGCCACCGGAGACCTGGGCGGCACGCCGTACCGCCTCGACCGAGCCGCGCTCGGCGGTCCCGGCGTCGTACACGCCGGTGAGCTGCACGACCGTGCAGGGCGGCAGCCGGTCGAGCGCCGCCGCCATGTGGATGGTGGAGCGGCCCCAGGCGAGGCCCAGGACGTCGCCCTCGGTGACCAGCTCGCCGAGCAGGTCGGCCGCGACCTCACCGAGGTTCTCCGGGTCGGGCGACTCGTCCTCGCCCTCCGCCGGGGATTCGACGACGACGGCGTGACGGAGCCCGTAGCGGGCGCGGAGCGCGTCGGAGCGCTCGGCGTCCAGCTCGGCCGGCACGCGGATCTCGATGCGTACGAGATCGCGCTCCAGGGCGGTCTCCAGGACCCGTGCCACCTTGAAGCGGCTCACGCCGAACTCCTCGGCGATCTGGATCTTGGACTTGCCCTCGAGGTAGAAGCGGCGGGCCATGGCCGCCGCCTGCACCAGCTCCGCGGGGCCCATCCGCAGGGCTGACCGTCCCGCCGACATACCCGCCACCGCGATCTCCTCACTGCTGTTCACGTACCGCTGTTCACATACGGCTGTTCGCATACGGCTGTTCGCATACGGCTGTCGTTCACACTCTGGACTCGCCGTTCATCCTGTCAGATACGGCGGGCCTTGATCAGTCCTGTCGGCGGCCCGACGGACCGCGTTCATCCCGCGGAGGCTCAGTGGCCACACGCCCACGCGGCGGTGGCCGTCGTGGCCTCGGCGCGGGCCCGCAGCGAGGCCACGGCCGCGGCCGGGTCCGCCGCGCCGTAGACCGCCGAGCCCGCGACGAAGACGTCGGCACCGGCCTCGGCACACCGCTCGATCGTGGACTCCGCGACCCCGCCGTCGACCTGGAGCCACAGCTCCAGACCGTGCTTGGAGATCAGCTCACGGGTACGGCGGATCTTGGGCAGCATGATGTCGAGGAAGGACTGCCCGCCGAAGCCCGGCTCGACCGTCATGATCAGCAGCATGTCGAGCTCGGGGAGCAGGTCCTCGTACGGCTCGATGGGCGTGGCCGGCTTGAGCGCCATCGACGCCCGCGCGCCCTTCGCCCGGATCTCCCGGGCGAGCCGCACGGGAGCGGCGGCGGCCTCCACGTGGAAGGTCACCGAACCGGCGCCCGCCTCCACGTACTGGGGGGCCCAGCGGTCGGGGTCCTCGATCATGAGGTGGCAGTCGAGCGGCGTGTCGGTGGCCCTGGCGAGCGACTCGACCACCGGCACACCCAGCGTCAGGTTGGGCACGAAGTGGTTGTCCATCACGTCGACGTGCAGCCAGTCGGCGCCGCCGACGGCCTTCGCCTCCTCGGCGAGCCGCGCGAAGTCCGCGGACAGGATGCTGGGGTTGATCTGCGCCATGTGCCAAGCCTCCCACGTTCTTGGGTACTTCTTTGCCGCTGAGCGGTTTCGGATTCGGTCCAGACCAATTTCGGTACGAAGCGACGAGTTCGCGACAGGGACGGACCCACCGAAAGCGGTCAGGTGAGCGAGGGGTCGGCCACCGGTCCGGTGGCCGACCGGTCAGACCGTACGGCGCAGCAGCGCCAGGTACATCGCGTCCGTACCGTGCAGATGCGGCCACAGCTGGATGTCCGGGCCGTCGCCGAGGGCGGGCACGCCCGGCAGCAGGGGGCGGGCGTCGATCAGCTCGGCGCCGCCGACCTTCTTCAGGACGTCGTCCACGACCACGCGCGTCTCGGCGAGGTGCGGGGAGCAGGTCGCGTACCCGACGATCCCGCCGACGCGCACGGCGCGCAGCGCCTCCGTCAGCAGGCCGCGCTGGAGCGGGGCGAAGCCGTCCAGGTCCTCGGGACGGCGGCGCCAGCGGGCCTCGGGGCGGCGGCGCAGGGCGCCGAGACCCGAGCAGGGCACGTCCATCAGGACCCGGTCGAAGGAGCCGGGGCGCCACGGCGGGCGGGTGCCGTCGGCGGCGATGACCTGGTAGGGGCCGGGGTTGCCGGCGAGGGCGCACTCGACGAGCCGGGCGCGGTGCGGCTGCTTCTCGGAGGCCAGCAGGGCGGCGCCGCGCTCGGAGGCCAGGGCGGCGAGGAGGGCGGCCTTGCCGCCGGGGCCCGCGCAGCCGTCGAGCCAGCGGGCGTCGGACCCTTCGAGGGGCGCGTTGGCGAGGGCGAGGGCGACGAGCTGGCTGCCCTCGTCCTGGACGCCGGCCCTGCCTTCCTTGACCGCCTCGATGGCGCCGGGCTCGCCGCCCTCGACCATCCGGAGGGCGTACGGGGACCAGCGGCCCGGCAGCGTCTCGGTGACCGCGGCGAGCTCCTCGGTGGTGGAGCGGCCGGGGCGCGCGACGAGGGTGACCTCGGGGCGCTCGTTGTCGGCCTCCAGGAGGTCCTCGATGCCGGCGCGGCCGCCGCCGAGGGCGTCCCAGAGCGCCGACACGACCCAGCGGGGGTGCGAGTGGACGACGGCGAGGTGGTCCTCGGCGTCCTGGTCGTACGGCGGGGCGACCTGCGCCACCCAGGCGTCGAGGTCCTGCTGCGAGATCTTCCGCAGGACGGCGTTCACGAACTTGGCCCGCCCGTCGCCGAGCACCACCCGGGCCAGCTCGACGCTGGCGGAGACGGCGGCGTGGGTGGGGATCCGGGTCCCGAGGAGCTGGTGGGCGCCGAGCGCGAGCACGTCCAGCACGGGCGGGTCGACCTCGCGCAGCGGCCGGTCGATGCAGGCGGAGATGATCGCGTCGTACGTGCCCTGGCGGCGCAGCGTCCCGTAGACGAGCTCGGTCGCGAGGGCCGCGTCCCGCCCGTCGAAGTCGCCCTTCTCCCGGGCCTTCTTCAGGAGCGGCGGCAGCACCAGGTTCGCGTAGGCGTCGCGCTCGTCCACCGCCCTCAGCGCCTCGAAGGCGAGCATCCGGACGGGGTCCTTCTGGGGCCTCCGGTAGGGCTTGTGGGGACGGCGACGTGCCTGCTCGCTCAAAGGTGCTCCGCGTGACGAAATGAAGAGGTCGAACCCTGCAAGACTACGTCCGCCGCACCCCTACCCGCGCCCGGGGCCGTGGCCCCGGGGCCGTCGGTCCCGGCCGCGCGTCACGGCCCGGACCGGCCCCGGCCTCGCGTCACGGCCCCGGACCCTCTCCCGCTGCCCCGGGGGTCGTCGCTACGCGCCCAGCCGCTCGCCCGGCGCGATGCGGACGCCACGGGCCCAGTCGGCGGCCTTCATGGGCTTCTTGCCCTGCGGCTGGACCCAGAGGAGCTCGACGCCGTACGAACCGGTGCCCGCGTACACGTTGTTCTTGCCCACCGCGAGCTCACCCGGGGCCAGGTCGGTGTGGTCCGGGAGCGGGGTGACCTGGATCAGCTTGAGGCGCTCGCCGCGGAAGACGGTCCAGGCGCCGGGGGCCGGGGTGCAGCCGCGGACCACCCGGTCCACCCGGAGGGCGGGGGCGGCGAAGTCGACGTGCGCGTCCTCGACCTGGATCTTCGGGGCGAGGGTGATGCCCTCGACGGGCTGCGGGACCGCGTGGAGGGCGCCCTCCTCGATGCCGTCCATGGTCGCGGCGAGCAGCCCGGCGCCCGCGAAGGCGAGCCGGGTCAGCAGGTCGCCGCTGGTGTCGGTCGGGCGGACGTCCTCGGTGACGACGCCGTAGACCGGGCCGGAGTCGAGGCCCTCCTCGATGAGGAAGGTGGAGGCGCCCGTCACCTGGTCGCCGGCCATCAGGGAGTGCTGCACGGGCGCCGCGCCGCGCCAGGCGGGCAGCAGCGAGAAGTGCAGGTTGACCCAGCCACGGGCGGGGATGTCGAGGGCGACCTTGGGGAGCAGCGCTCCGTAGGCGACGACGGGGCAGCAGTCCGGGGCGATCTCCCGGAGCCGGGCGAGGAAGTCCTCGTCACGCGGCCGGACCGGCTTGAGGACCTCGATCCCGGCCTCCTCGGCCCGCTGGGCCACCGGGCTGGCGACGAGCCGCCGGCCGCGGCCCGCCGGGGCGTCCGGCCGGGTGACCACGGCGGCCACCTCGTGCCGACCGGAGGCGAGCAGGGCGTCCAGGGCGGGTACGGCGACCTCGGGGGTGCCTGCGAAGACGAGCTTCATGGGTGGCGGCTGCCTGTCTGTCCGGGGGCGTGGCGGGCGACACACCAGTCTAGGCGGCGGGACGCCAGGGGGTGGCGCGGGGACCCGGGCCCGGCCTGGTCACCACGCCACCCCCAGGGGCGTACGTGGGGGCGAGCGCCCCGCGCATATGCGTGTACGCCCCCGCAGCGTGACCCAACTCCCGGTGGCGCGTTGGTCAAGAGAGATTGACCGAATCGGGTCGCCGTTCCCTCCTGCGACCCGCTCCCTTACACGCCGGTTCGAGAGGCTTTCACATGGCCGACCACGCAACCCACGACGCCCAAGCCCGGGCGAGTCTGCACCTGTTGGTGCGGGACATCGAGCGGGTCCGGCGGCAGGTGGACGCACTGCGCACGCTCACGGCCCAGCTGGGCAATGTCTACCGCCCCCGCCGCTCCGGCCCGTCCACGGGCTTCGTCGTCTACGGGCGCGCGCCCGCCCCGACCGTACGCCTCGCCCAGGAACTGCGGGACAG
Source organism: Streptomyces sp. NBC_00094 (assembly GCF_026343125.1). Lineage (NCBI taxonomy): Bacteria > Bacillati > Actinomycetota > Actinomycetes > Kitasatosporales > Streptomycetaceae > Streptomyces > Streptomyces sp. NBC_00094. The sequence continues at coordinate 1,350,867 of NZ_JAPEMB010000001.1, forward strand.
CGTCGAGACCCTGGTGACCGCCGCGGTCGACTTCGACCGCTCGCTCGGTTTCTCCTGGGACGCGGTCGGCTCCGCGCTCGGTGTCACCAAGCAGGCCGTCCACCGCCGTTACGGCGCCCGGCGCGCGCCCCAGCAGGGCATCGCCGTGGACCAGGACCCGACACCCGAGCCGAGCGTGACCCGCACGATTCCGTCGGTGCCCGCCGCCCGCTCGATGCCGCCGCAGCCCACCTCCGGCAGCGCGACCCTCCGCGAGGACCCGCGCCCGTCGGCCTTCCCGGGCCCGCGCAACAACTGACCCGCGAGACCTCGACGGCCGCCCGCCCCTCTGGGGACCGGCGGCCGTCGCGCGTGTCTGCCCCTGCGCGCCGACGCCGGCCGATGTCAGCCGATGTCCGGCGGGTCCACGCGGATCCGCACCGGTTCCCCGCCGCCGCGCGCCAGGCCGGCGGCCCGCGCCTGCTTGAGGGCCGCCGCGAGGGCCGCCCCGCTCCCCGGCGGCACCCGCACGAGGGCCCGGTCCCACTGCTCGCCCGGCGGCGGGTCCCCGGGACGGCGCGGCCCGCCGGGGCGGACCACCGGCAGGGGCACAGGACCGAGGATCTCGGCGTCGCCGGGCAGCCCCGCCCCCGCCAGGAACCCCGAGACCGCCTCCGGCAGGCCGCTCACCGCCGCCATCCGGGAGACCGGCGGGAAACCCAGCTCGGCCCGCTCGGCCAGCTCCCGCTGGGCGTGCCCCACCGGGTCCCAGCGGACGAGCGCCTGGACCGGGCGGAGCGTCGGCTCGGCGACGACGACGACCGTGCCGCCCTCCGCCTGGCCCCGCACCAGCGAGGCCGCGTCGATCCAGCGGCGCAGCGCCTCCTCGCCCGCGCGCAGGTCGGGCCGGCCGAGCATGGCCCAGCCGTCGAGGAGCAGCGCGGCCGCGTAGCCGCCCTCGGCGACGGGTTCGGCGCCGGGGGTGGAGACGACCAGCGCGGGGCGCCCGGGCACGCTGTCCAGGACGTGGTCGCGCCCCGAGGTCCTGACCGGCACCGCCGGGAACGCCCTGCCCAGCTCCTCCGCCGTGCGCCGCGCGCCGACGACCTGGGCCCGCAGCCGGTTCGAGCCGCACTCCACGCAGTGCCAGTCGGGAGCGCCGCGCCCGCACCAGCCGCAGCGCAGCTCCTGCTGCTCGGGAGCCTCCAGGGGCCCGGCGCAGTGCCGGCAGCGGGCGGGTGTCCGGCAGCGCTCGCAGGCCAGCCTCGGTACGTATCCGCGCCGGGGCACCTGGACGAGCACCGGCCCGGTCTTCAGCCCCTCCCGTACGGCCTGCCAGGCCAGCGAGGGCAGCCGGGCGGCTCGCGCGGCCTCGTCGCGGGCCAGCTCGCCGTCGCCGACGGTCCGGATCAGGGGGGCGGCCCTGCGGACCTCCTCGCGGCCCGCGCCGAGCGCCTGGGCCCAGCCGGACTCGACGAGCTGGGCGGCCTCGACGGTGCAGCTCGTGCTGCCGAGGAGGAAGGCGCAGCGGTCGTGGGCGGCGCGCAGCAGCAGCACCTCGCGCGCGTGGGGCTGCGGGGCGTGGGGCTCGCTGTGGCTGCCGTCGCCGTCGTCCCAGATGACGGCGAGCCCGAGGTCCCGTACGGGCGCGAACATCGCGGCCCGGGTGCCGACGACGGCCCGCACGGCGCCGCGCCGGACGGCGAGCCACTGCCCGTACCGCTTCTCGGGGCCCGCCTCGGCGGTGAGCAGCGCGTGCCGCCCCTGCCCCAGGACCTCGGTCAGCGCCGCGTCGACCCGCCCGGCCGCCCGGCCGTCCGGTACGACGACGAGGGCGCCACGACCGGAGGCCAGGGTCGCGGCGACGGCTCGGGCGATCTCCTCGGCCCAGTGCGGACCCGGGAGCGCGTTCCACACGGCCCGGGGCGCGCCGCCGCGCGCGAGGGAGTCGAGGAAGGCCGGCCCCCGCTCGTACCGCGTCCAGGTCCCCGGCTCCGGGGGGCGCGGCGGCGGCAGGGGCTCGGGAGAGGGCCGGCCCTCGGCGCGGGCGCTGCGCGGCGGCACGGCGAGCTGGAGCACGTCGGCGAGGCTGCCCGCGTACCGGTCGGCGACGGCCCGGGCGAGGCCCAGCAGCTCGGGGCCGAGCACCGGCTCGGGCGAGACGACGTCGGCGAGGGCGGCGAGCGGACCGGAGTAATCGGAGGTGGCCCGCCGCTCGACGAGGAAGCCGTCGATCAGCCGCCCGCCCTCGCGGCGCCCGCCCCTCACCTGGTGCGCGCCCGCCCCGAACCGCACCCGCACCCGCACCCCGGGCCGGGCGGTCTCGTCCAGCTCCTCGGGGACCGCGTAGTCGAAGAACTGGTCGAGATGGAGCGACCCCTTGTTCACGACGACCCGGGCGACGGGCAGTTCCTTGGCCAGGGCGGCGCCCCGCCAGGTCCGCGGCTTGGCCCGCGGCACGTTCGCCTTCCGTACGGTCTCCCGAATGAGCGCGAGCTGCTCGGGCCCGTCGGAATTCTCCTTCTCGCTGCTCACAGCCCCATACCTACCAGACGCCACCGACAGCCGGGCATACGGAAGCCCGGCACCCCCGAGGGGTGCCGGGCTTCCGTCACGTACGACCGGGAAATCCCGGGACTACAGACCGGCGGCCTTCTTCAGGGCGTCCACGCGGTCGGTGCGCTCCCAGGTGAAGTCCGGCAGCTCACGGCCGAAGTGGCCGTAGGCGGCGGTCTGGGAGTAGATCGGGCGGAGCAGGTCGAGGTCGCGGATGATCGCGGCCGGGCGGAGGTCGAAGACCTCGGCGATGGCGTTCTCGATCTTCTCGTTGTCGACGGTGTTGGTACCGAAGGTCTCGACGAAGAGACCGACGGGCTCGGCCTTGCCGATCGCGTAGGCGACCTGGACCTCGCAGCGCGAGGCGAGGCCCGCGGCGACGACGTTCTTGGCGACCCAGCGCATGGCGTAGGCGGCCGAGCGGTCGACCTTCGACGGGTCCTTGCCGGAGAAGGCACCGCCGCCGTGGCGGGCCATGCCGCCGTAGGTGTCGATGATGATCTTGCGACCGGTGAGGCCGGCGTCGCCCATCGGGCCGCCGATCTCGAAGCGGCCGGTCGGGTTCACGAGGAGGCGGTAGCCCTCGGTGTCGAGCTTGATGCCGTCGTCGATGAGCTGCTTGAGCACGTACTCGACGACGAACTCGCGGATGTCGGGCGCGAGCAGCGACTCAAGGTCGATGTCGGAGGCGTGCTGCGAGGAGACGACGACCGTGTCGAGACGGACGGCCCTGTCGCCGTCGTACTCGATGGTGACCTGGGTCTTGCCGTCGGGACGCAGGTACGGGATGGTGCCGTTCTTGCGGACCTCGGTCAGGCGGCGCGACAGCCGGTGCGCGATGTGGATCGGCAGCGGCATCAGCTCGGGGGTCTCGTTCGACGCGTAGCCGAACATCAGGCCCTGGTCGCCGGCGCCCTGCTTGTCCAGCTCGTCCTCATCGCCCTCGACCCGCTTCTCGTACGCGGTGTCGACACCCTGCGCGATGTCCGGGGACTGCGATCCGATGGACACCGACACGCCGCAGGAGGCGCCGTCGAAGCCCTTCTTCGAGGAGTCGTAGCCGATCTCGAGGATCTTGTTCCGGACCAGGGTGGGGATGTCCGCCCACGCCTTGGTGGTCACCTCGCCGGCGACGTGCACCAGGCCCGTGGTGATCAGCGTCTCGACGGCGACGCGCGAGGTGGGGTCCTCTCGCAGCAGTGCGTCGAGGATGGTGTCGCTGATCTGGTCAGCGATCTTGTCGGGGTGACCCTCGGTGACGGACTCCGAGGTGAACAGACGACGGGACACAACGCTCCCTGGGGTTGCAGCGGCTGCTGGCTACTCGATACGGACCGGCAGGGGGCTGCGCCCCGCGACGTTCCACGAACAGTCTATCGGTCACGGTCGGGCAATGGACCAGGTGTCTCGACTGGCGAATGGTCGAAGGCGCACGGAATCGGCCTCCGGCGCGGCGGAGACGCCTCTTCGAGTGGGGCGTAAATCACTCGGGAGTCGGCGTTTCTCGTCTCTTCCGGGTGAGATCACGCCAAGATCGCACTCCGGTCACGAAGCACGCGATCCGTCAGGTTCCGGAGCGCAGCCGCGGCAGGACCAGGTCCCAGACCGTCTCCGCCAGCGCCTCCTTCGGCCCGTACGGTACGGGAGTCTCGGCGCCGTCCGCCGCGAGCACCACGGCCTCGTTCTCCTCGGAGCCGAAGGTCTTGCGCTCCCCCACCTCGTTGACGACGAGCAGGTCGCATCCCTTGCGGCGGAGCTTCTCGCGCCCGTTGGCGAGGACGTCGTCGGTCTCGGCGGCGAAACCGACGACCACCTGGCCCGGCAGGGCGCGGTCGGCGGAGAGCTCGGCGAGGACGTCGGGGTTGCGGACGAGTTCGACCGTCGGCGCTCCCCCGTCGTCCTTCTTCTTGATCTTCCCCGTGGCGTAGACGGCCGGGCGGAAGTCGGCGACGGCGGCGGCCATCACCACGGCGTCGGCGTCCGCCGCCGCCTTGAGGACGGCCTCGCGGAGCTGGACGGCGGTGCCGACGTGGACCACGTCGACGCCGGCGGGGTCGGCGATGCCGGTGTTGGCCTCGACGAGCGTGACGCGGGCGCCGCGCGCGGCCGCGGCCTTGGCGAGGGCGTACCCCTGCTTGCCGGAGGAGCGGTTGCCCAGGTAGCGGACGGGGTCGAGGGGCTCGCGCGTGCCGCCGGCGCTGACCACGACATGACGCCCCGCGAGGTCGGGGGTTGCGGTGCCGCGCGCCAGGATCCTCCGGCAGACCTCGAAGATCTCGCCGGGGTCGGGCAGCCGGCCCTTGCCGGTGTCGACGCCGGTGAGCCGCCCGACGGCCGGCTCGATGACGACGGCGCCACGGCGGCGCAGGGTGGCCACGTTCTCCTGGGTCGCCGGGTGCTCCCACATCTCGGTGTGCATGGCGGGGGCGAAGACGACGGGACAGCGCGCGGTGAGCAGCGTGTTGGTGAGGAGGTCGTCGGCGAGGCCGTGGGCGGCCTTGGCGAGCATGTCGGCGGTGGCGGGGGCGACGACGACGAGGTCGGCGCCCTGGCCGATCCGTACGTGCGGGACCTCGTGGACGGACTCCCACACCTCGGTCGAGACGGGGTGACCGGAGAGGGCGGACCAGGTCGCCGCGCCGACGAAGTGGAGGGCGGAGTCGGTGGGCACGACGCGGACGTCGTGGCCCGACTCGGTCAGCCTGCGCAGCAGCTCGCACGCCTTGTACGCGGCGATGCCGCCGCTGACCCCCAGAACGACCTTCGGCTTCGTCACCACTGCCACTCACTCCCCGCACTCGGATGCGTACGTCTCCATGAGACACCACAGGCCCGGCGGATGTTCCGCCGGGCCTGTGGTGACAAGCGTTACGTGCTGTACCTGCTGTACGTGCTTACTGCGCCGGGCCCTCGATGGCCTCGGACGTCAGCAGACCCGCGTTGATCTCCCGCAGGGCGATCGAGAGCGGCTTCTCGTGGACGTGGGTGTCGACGAGCGGACCCACGTACTCCAGCAGGCCCTCGCCGAGCTGGGAGTAGTACGCGTTGATCTGGCGCGCGCGCTTGGCGGCGTAGATCACGAGGCTGTACTTCGAGTCGGTTGCCTCGAGCAGCTCGTCGATCGGCGGGTTGATGATGCCCTCGGGCGCAGTCATCGAAGAGGACACGCTCTACCTTCCGAAGATGGAGAAAAGATTTTCAGACAATGCTGTGGGGTTTGGGGTCCCGCGGCGTCAGCCGCTGATGTCCGGGTCCCCGGAAGACAGCACCATCAACGTTAGCAGCTCGCGCGCGACGTCCTCGACGGAGGTGTTGACGAGCGTGGTGTCGAACTCCGCCTCGGCGGCCAGCTCGATCTTCGCGGCCGCCAGCCGGCGCTCGATCACCTCGGGCGACTCGGTGCCGCGGCCGGTGAGCCGGCGGACCAGCTCCTCCCAGCTCGGCGGGGCCAGGAAGACCAGCTGCGAGTCGGGCATCGAGTCCTTGACCTGACGCGCTCCCTGGAGGTCGATCTCCAGGAGCACGGGCTCGCCGGAGTCGAGGCGGTCGAGGACCGCGCCTCGCGGGGTGCCGTAGCGGTTGCCCGCGAACTCGGCCCATTCGAGGAGTTCACCGTTGGCGATCAGCTTGTCGAACTCGTCGTCCGTGACGAAGAAATAGTGGACGCCGTGCTTCTCGCCGGGGCGGGGCTTCCGTGTCGTGGCCGACACCGAGAGCCAGACCTCGGGGTGGACCTTGCGCATATGAGCGACGACCGTGCTCTTACCGACCCCTGAGGGGCCGGAGAGCACGGTCAGCCGCGGACGTACCTCTGCTGCCATGCAGCGATTATTCCAGCTTTACCGGTGTGCCCGGGACGCGAGTCCCGGATCAGGCGCCGGTGCTGCCGAACTCGCGCTCCAGGGAGGCGATCTGGTTGGAGCCGAGCCCACGGACGCGGCGGCTCTCGGAGATGCCGAGGCGCTCCATGATCTGCTTGGCGCGGACCTTGCCCACGCCGGGCAGGGACTCGAGCAACGCGGAGACCTTCATCTTGCCGATGACGTCGTTCTCCTGGCCGGTCTTGATGACCTCGTGAAGCGAGGCGCCGGAGTGCTTGAGTCGATTCTTGATCTCGGCCCGCTCCCGGCGAGCCGCGGCGGCCTTCTCGAGCGCGGCTGCGCGCTGTTCAGGGGTAAGGGGCGGAAGAGCCACGCCTACGTCACCTCGGATGTCGATCTGTCGGATACGGACCGGTGAGGAACCTAGCGCCCCACACCAGTGGAGCAACGTGCAACGGAGTGGCCGTTGAACGCCTGCTCTGCCCCGGAGACTAGCGGCCGAGGCCGCTCCAGTCAGCGAGAACAGCGGAAAAGTCCTGGTCAGCATCGACCGACCGGGACTTTTCCGGCAAAACGACCCGGTTTTGAGACAAGATTTCGTCAAGTAGTGAGACGGCCCGGCGGAACGAGTCGTCCCACCGGGCCGATCCGCTCCGACCTGCGGATTGACCGCGAGGCCGGCGCGGAGCCGGTTACGCGCCGACGGCCGCGCGGATCTCGTCCGCGTACCGGTCCGCCGAGGCCCGCAGGGCGGACACGTCCGGACCGTGACGCAGAACACCCCGACTGACGTTCGGTACGACGTTGCGGACCGCCGCGCCGAAGACGGCGGGGAGGTCCGCCGGCGTCGCGCCCTGGGCGCCGATGCCCGGCGCGAGGAGCGGGCCGTTGATGTCCAGGTCGAAGGAGGACAGGTCGCCGAGGGTGGCGCCGACGACCGCGCCGAAGGAGCCCATGGGGGTCTCCCCCGCGTTCTCCTCGGCGAGGTGGGCCAGCATGGTCGCGCCGATGGTCCGGCCGTCCTCGCGGACGGCCCGCTGGACCTCCGCGCCCTCCGGGTTCGAGGTGAGCGCCAGGACGAAGAGACCGGCGCCGGACTCCCGTGCCAGGTCGACGGCCGGCTTCAGGGAGCCGTAGCCGAGGTACGGGGAGACCGTCAGCGCGTCGGAGAAGAGCGGGGAGTCCTTGCTGAGGAAGGCCTCCGCGTACGCGGCCATCGTGGAGCCGATGTCGCCGCGCTTGGCGTCCATGACGACCAGGCCGCCGGCCGCGCGCAGGTCGGAGACGGCACGCTCCAGGACGGCGATGCCGCGCGAGCCGAAGCGCTCGAAGAAGGCGGCCTGCGGCTTGAAGACGGCCACGGAACCGGCGAGCGCCTCGACGACGGTGAAGGTGAAGCGCTCCAGGCCCGCGATGTCGTCGGACAGGCCCCAGGAGTCGAGCAGGGCGGCGTGCGGGTCGATGCCGACGCAGAGGGGGCCGCGCTCGTCCATGGCGGAGCGCAGGCGGGTACCGAATGTCAGGGGCCGCCCGGAGGGCGTCGGTGAGGGGCGGTGGTCGGGCGACGGGAGGGCGGTCACTTGGCGGCCTTTCGGGAGTCGGCGCCGACGGCCTCGGCGAGGGTGGCGTACGGGGAGGCCGCGAGGCGCGCGGCGAGGCCCTTGTGGATCGCGCGGGCGTAGAACGGGCCCTCGTAGATGAAGGCGCTGTAGCCCTGGATCAGGGTGGCGCCGGCGAGGATGCGCTGCCAGGCGTCCTCGGCGTTCTCGATGCCGCCGACGCCCACCAGGACCAGCCGGTCCCCCACGCGCGCGTGGAGGCGGCGCAGGACGGCCAGGGAGCGCTCCTTGACGGGCGCGCCGGACAGGCCGCCGGTCTCCTTGACCAGAGCCGGGTCCGAGGTCAGGCCGAGGCCCTCGCGGGCGATGGTGGTGTTGGTGGCGATGATGCCGTCGAGGCCGAGCTCCAGGGCGAGGTCGGCGACCGCGTCGACGTCCTCGTCGGCCAGGTCGGGGGCGATCTTGACGAGGAGGGGGACGCGGCGGTCGGTGACCGCGCGGTCGGCCGCCTCCCGTACCGCCGTGAGCAGCGGGCGGAGGGACTCGGTGGCCTGGAGGTTGCGCAGCCCGGGGGTGTTCGGCGAGGAGACGTTCACGACGAGGTAGTCCGCGTGCGCGGCGAGGCGCTCGGTGGACTTCACGTAGTCGGCGGCGGCCTCGGCCTCCGGGACGACCTTGGTCTTGCCGATGTTGACGCCCACGACGGTCCTGAAGACCGGCACGCGCGCGTGGAGGCGGTCGGCGACGGCGGCGGATCCCTCGTTGTTGAAGCCCATGCGGTTGATCAGGGCGCGGTCCGGGACCAGTCGGAAGAGGCGCTTCTTGGGGTTGCCGGGCTGGGCCTCGCCGGTGACCGTGCCGATCTCGACGTGGTCGAAGCCGAGCATGGCCATGCCGTCGATGGCGACGGCGTTCTTGTCGAAGCCGGCCGCGAGGCCGAAGGGGCCGTGCATCCGCAGGCCGAGGGCCTCGGTGCGCAGCTCCTTGTACCGGGGGGCGAGGACGGCGGCGACGAAGGTCCGCAGGACGGGGACGCGGGCGGCGAAGCGGATCCACCGGAAGGCCAGGTAGTGGGCCTTCTCGGGGTCCATGCGCTTGAAGACGAGGTCGAAGAAGAACTTGTACATGGAGCCGAATCCCTCGTGTGAGTGATGGTGTAGAGCGCCGCCACGGCTCTACGCTGCCCACACCCGGCACCCAAATGTCGGGGCTACCGCCGGGCTGGCGGGAAGTGATGTCTGTGGAGCCGGTGTAAGACCGTTGGACAGTTCCCTGTCCCTCGCCTTAACCGGGACGGCGGTCGGCGTCGAAGCAGAAAGACCCGCGGGTGACCGTCGGGATCCGCCCGCACTGGGCGGAAGAGGTCAAGAAGAGGGGGACACCGTCGTGCCATCCGGTGTCCCCCTGATTCTCACCCGCTGCTAGTCGCGGGCCGCGGTCAGATGCTCCGCGTGTTCCTGGAGCGAGCGGACGCCGACGTCGCCGTGGTTGAGCGCGTCGATGCCCTGGACGGCCGCGGCGAGCGCCTGGACCGTGGTGAGGCACGGGACGCTGCGCGCCACCGCTGCCGTACGGATCTCGTAGCCGTCGAGGCGGCCACCGGTGCCGTACGGCGTGTTGACGATCAGGTCGACCTGGCCGTCGTGGATCAGCTGGACGATCGTCTTCTCGCCGTTCGGGCCCTCGCCCTCGCTGAGCTTGCGGACGACGGTGGCGTTGATGCCGTTGCGCTTGAGGACCTCGGCGGTGCCGGAGGTGGCCAGCAGCTCGAAGCCGTGGGCGACGAGTTCGCGGGCCGGGAAGATCATCGAGCGCTTGTCGCGGTTGGCGACGGAGATGAACGCGCGGCCCTTGGTGGGCAGCGGGCCGTAGGCGCCGGCCTGCGACTTGGCGTAGGCCGTGCCGAAGACCGCGTCGATGCCCATGACCTCGCCGGTGGAGCGCATCTCCGGGCCGAGGACGGTGTCGACGCCGCGGCCGTGGATGTCGCGGAAGCGCGACCACGGCATGACGGCCTCCTTGACGGAGATCGGCGCGTCGATCGGCAGGGTGCCGCCGTCGCCGTTCTTCGGCAGCAGGCCCTCGGCGCGCAGTTCGGCGATGGTGGCGCCCAGCGAGATGCGGGCGGCGGCCTTCGCGAGCGGCACGGCGGTCGCCTTCGAGGTGAAGGGGACGGTCCGGGAGGCGCGGGGGTTCGCCTCGAGCACGTACAGGATGTCGCCGGCCATGGCGAACTGGATGTTGATCAGGCCGCGGACGCCGACGCCCTTGGCGATCGCCTCGGTGGAGATGCGCAGGCGCTTGATGTCGAAGCCGCCGAGGGTGATCGGGGGCAGGGCGCAGGCCGAGTCGCCGGAGTGGATGCCGGCCTCCTCGATGTGCTCCATGACGCCGCCGAGGTAGAGCTCCTCGCCGTCGTAGAGCGCGTCGACGTCGATCTCGATGGCGTCGTCGAGGAAGCGGTCGACCAGGACCGGCCGGGTGGGGCTGATCTCGGTGGACTCGGCGATGTACGACTCCAGCCGGGTCTCGTCGTAGACGATCTCCATGCCGCGGCCGCCGAGCACGTACGAGGGGCGTACGAGGACGGGGTAGCCGATCTCGTCGGCGATGGCCTTGGCGCCGGCGAAGGTGGTCGCGGTGCCGTGCTTCGGGGCGGGGAGGCCGGCCTCGGCGAGGACCTGGCCGAAGGCGCCGCGGTCCTCGGCGGCGTGGATGGCCTCCGGCGGGGTGCCGACGACCGGCACGCCGTTGTCCTTGAGCGCCTGCGCCAGGCCCAGCGGGGTCTGGCCGCCGAGCTGGACGACGACACCGGCGACGGGGCCGGCGAGGGTCTCGGCGTGGACGATCTCCAGCACGTCCTCGAGCGTCAGCGGCTCGAAGTACAGGCGGTCGGAGGTGTCGTAGTCCGTCGAGACGGTCTCGGGGTTGCAGTTGACCATCACGGTCTCGTAGCCGGCGTCGCTGAGCGCGAAGGAGGCGTGGACGCAGGAGTAGTCGAACTCGATGCCCTGGCCGATGCGGTTCGGGCCGGAGCCCAGGATGATCACCGCGGGCTTGGTGCGCGGCGCGACCTCGCTCTCCTCGTCGTACGAGGAGTAGAAGTACGGGGTCTTGGCGGCGAACTCGGCGGCGCAGGTGTCGACCGTCTTGTAGACCGGGCGGACGCCGAGGGCGTGCCGGACCTCGCGGACGACGTCCTCGCGCAGGCCGCGGATCTCGGCGATCTGGGCGTCGGAGAAGCCGTGGCGCTTGGCCTCGGCCAGGATCTCGGGGTCGAGCTTCTCGGCGCCGGCCAGCTCGTCGGCGATCTCCTTGATCAGGAAGAGCTGGTCGACGAACCACGGGTCGATCTTCGTGGCGTCGAAGACCTCCTGCGGGGTGGCGCCGGCGCGGATGGCCTGCATGACGGTGTTGATGCGGCCGTCGGTCGGGCGGACCGACTCGCGCAGGAGCTCGTCCTTGTCACCGGGCTCGCCGACGAAGGTGAACTGCGAGCCCTTCTTCTCCAGGGAGCGCAGGGCCTTCTGGAGCGCCTCGGTGAAGTTGCGGCCGATCGCCATGGCCTCGCCGACCGACTTCATGGTCGTGGTCAGCGTGGAGTCGGCGGAGGGGAACTTCTCGAAGGCGAAGCGCGGGGCCTTGACGACGACGTAGTCGAGCGTGGGCTCGAAGGACGCCGGGGTCTTCTCCGTGATGTCGTTCGGGATCTCGTCCAGCGTGTAGCCGACGGCGAGACGGGCCGCGATCTTCGCGATCGGGAAGCCGGTCGCCTTGGAGGCGAGCGCCGAGGAGCGGGAGACGCGCGGGTTCATCTCGATGACGATGATCCGGCCGTCGACCGGGTCGATCGCGAACTGGATGTTGCAGCCGCCGGTGTCGACGCCGACCTCGCGGATGATCGCGATGCCGATGTCGCGCAGCCGCTGGTACTCGCGGTCGGTGAGCGTCATCGCCGGGGCGACGGTGATCGAGTCACCGGTGTGGACGCCCATCGGGTCGAAGTTCTCGATGGAGCAGACGACCACGACGTTGTCGTTCTTGTCGCGCATCAGCTCCAGCTCGTACTCCTTCCAGCCGAGGATGGACTCCTCGAGGAGCACCTCGGTGGTCGGGGAGAGCGTGAGGCCCTGGCCGGCGATGCGGCGCAGCTCTTCCTCGTCGTGGGCGAAGCCGGAACCGGCGCCGCCCATCGTGAAGGAGGGGCGGACGACGACGGGGTAGCCGCCGAGCGTCTCGACGCCCTGGATCACGTCGTCCATGGTGTGGCAGATGACCGAGCGGGCGGACTCGCCGTAGCCGATCTTGGCCTTGACGGCCTCGACGACACCCTTGAAGAGGTCGCGGTCCTCGCCCTTGTTGATCGCCTCGACGTTGGCGCCGATGAGCTCGACGCCGTACTTCTCCAGGACGCCCTGCTCGTGCATGGAGATCGCGGTGTTGAGCGCGGTCTGGCCGCCGAGGGTCGGCAGGAGGGCGTCGGGGCGCTCCTTGGCGATGATCTTCTCGACGAACTCGGGGGTGATCGGCTCGACGTACGTGGCGTCGGCGATCTCCGGGTCGGTCATGATCGTGGCCGGGTTGGAGTTGACCAGGATGACCCGCAGGCCCTCGGCCTTGAGGATGCGGCAGGCCTGGGTGCCGGAGTAGTCGAACTCTGCGGCCTGTCCGATGACGATCGGGCCGGAGCCGATGACCAGGACGGACTGGATATCGGTGCGCTTAGGCACGCTCGGCCTCCATCAGGGATACGAAGCGGTCGAAGAGGTACGCGGCGTCGTGCGGGCCCGCGGCCGCCTCGGGGTGGTACTGGACGGAGAAGGCCGGCTGGTCGAGCAGCCTGAGGCCTTCGACGACGTCGTCGTTCAGGCAGACGTGGGAGACCTCGGCACGCCCGAAGGGGGTGTCGGAGACCTTGTCGAGGGGCGCGTCGACGGCGAAGCCGTGGTTGTGCGCGGTGACCTCGACCTTGCCGGTGGTGCGGTCCTGGACCGGCTGGTTGATGCCGCGGTGGCCGTACTTCAGCTTGTAGGTGCCGAAGCCGAGGGCGCGGCCGAGGATCTGGTTGCCGAAGCAGATGCCGAAGAGCGGGGTCTTGCGCTCCAGGACGGCGCTCATGACGGCGACGGGGCCGTCGGCCGTGGCCGGGTCGCCCGGGCCGTTGGAGAAGAAGACACCGTCGGGGTTGACGGCGTAGATGTCCTCGACGGCGGCGGTGGCGGGCAGCACGTGGACCTCGATGCCGCGCTCGGCCATCCGGTGCGGGGTCATGCCCTTGATGCCGAGGTCGACGGCGGCGACGGTGAACTTCTTGGTGCCGATCGCGGGGACGACGTACGTCTCCTTGGTGGCGACCTCGGCGGAGAGGTTCGCGCCCTTCATCTGGGGCTGCTCCTGGACCTTGGCCAGCAGGGCCTCGTCACGGACGCCGTCCCAGGCCGCGCCGGAGAAGATGCCGACGCGCATGGCGCCGCGCTCGCGCAGGTGGCGGGTGAGGGCGCGGGTGTCGATGCCGGAGATGCCGACGACGCCCTGGCGCTCCAGCTCCTCGTCCAGCGAGCGCTGGGCGCGCCAGTTGGAGGAGACGCGGGCGGGGTCGCGGACGACGTAGCCGGAGACCCAGATGCGGCCGGACTCGGGGTCCTCGTCGTTGACGCCGGTGTTGCCGACGTGCGGGGCGGTCATGACGACGACCTGGCGGTGGTACGACGGGTCGGTGAGGGTCTCCTGGTAGCCGGTCATGCCGGTGGAGAACACGGCCTCGCCGAAGGTCTCCCCCACGGCCCCGTAGGCGCGGCCGCGGAAGATGCGGCCGTCCTCCAGGACGAGTACGGCGGGAGTCGCCTTCTGCCTCTGAGAGGCGTCTCCCTGGATGGAGGTCGTCATCGTGCGATGCCTTCCGTCGTGGTTGCGTGGTTCATGGAGTTGAGGGCCTCGACCCAGGCGGTGTGCTCGGCCGCCCGGTCGGAGCGGAAGCCGGAGTCGAGCAGCTTCTCGCCGTGGGCCCAGGTGACGATCAGGAGACCGCCCTCGGCGAGGACCTTGCCGGCGATGCCCTTGTCGAGACGGGCCTCGCGCAGGGCCGCCGCCGGGATGAAGAAGTCGTTCGCCCCGGGGCGTACGACCGCGATCCCCGCGTCGGTGAGCGTGAGCTCGACGCGGCTGCGGGTGCCGAGGCCGTGGGCGACGATCCGGTCGAGCCACTGCCCGGCGGTCGTGGACCCGTGGTAGCGCCCGCTGAGGGTCAGTTTCGCCGGACCGGCGGTCTCCGGCGCGGTGGGCAGCTCGGGCAGGTCCGACTGGAGGCTGCCGCGCCACTTCCATCCCTGGCGCATCAGCCAGTAGACGAAGGCGATGAAGAGCAGCAGTCCGGCGACCCAGCCGAGGCGGTCGGCCCAGTCGGTCACCTCCGCCGACTTCTGTTCCGCCTCTGCGGCGATTGCGATGAGTGGTGTCACGCCAGCTTCCCGTCCACGACCGTTGCCCGGCCCCGCAGGATGGTGTGGGTGACGCGTCCCGGCAGCTCACGACCCTCGTAGGGGGTGTTGCGGCTGCGGGAGGCGAAGTCCGCGGGGTCCACGACACCACGGTAAGCCGGATCGACCAGCGTCAGGTTCGCGGGCTCACCAGCCGAGACGGGTCGTCCGTGGCCCTTGGCCCGTCCGATGCGGGCGGGCGCGAAGGACATGCGGTCGGCGACGCCGGCCCAGTCGAGGAGGCCGGTCTCGACCATCGTCTGCTGGACGACGGAGAGCGCGGTCTCCAGGCCGACCATGCCCATGGCGGCCGCGGCCCACTCGCAGTCCTTGTCCTCGTGCGGGTGCGGGGCGTGGTCGGTGGCGACGATGTCGATCGTGCCGTCGGCCAGCGCCTCGCGCAGCGCGAGGACGTCCTTCTCGGTGCGCAGCGGCGGGTTGACCTTGTAGACGGGGTTGTACGAGCGGACCAGCTCGTCCGTGAGGAGGAGGTGGTGCGGGGTGACCTCGGCGGTGACGTCGATGCCGCGGGACTTGGCCCAGCGGACGATCTCGACGGAGCCGGCGGTGGAGAGGTGGCAGATGTGGACGCGGGAGCCGACGTGCTCGGCGAGGAGGACGTCGCGCGCGATGATCGACTCCTCGGCCACGGCCGGCCAGCCGCCGAGGCCGAGCTCGGCGGAGACGATGCCCTCGTTCATCTGGGCGCCCTCGGTGAGGCGGGGCTCCTGGGCGTGCTGGGCGACGACGCCGTCGAAGGCCTTCACGTACTCCAGGGCGCGGCGCATGATCACGGCGTCGTCGACGCACTTGCCGTCGTCGGAGAAGACGGTGACACCGGCGGCGGAGTCGTGCATGGCGCCGAGCTCGGCGAGCTTCTTGCCCTCCAGGCCGACGGTGACGGCGCCGATGGGCTGGACGTCGCAGTAGCCGGACTCCTTGCCGAGCCGGTAGACCTGCTCGACGACGCCGGCGGTGTCGGCGACCGGGTGGGTGTTGGCCATGGCGAAGACGGCGGTGTAGCCGCCGGAGGCGGCGGCGCGGGTGCCGGTGAGGACGGTCTCGGAGTCCTCGCGGCCGGGCTCGCGCAGGTGGGTGTGGAGGTCGACCAGGCCGGGCAGCAGGATCCGGCCCTCGGCCTCGATGACCGTCGCGCCCTCGGCCGACAGGCCCGTACCGACCGCCGCGATGGTCTCGCCGTCGATCAGGACGTCCTGGACCTCGCCGCCGAGCACCTGCGCACCACGGATAAGAATCTTGCTCATGGTTACTTGCTCTCCTCGGTGCGGGTGGTGCTGGGGGCGGGGGCGGCGGAGTCGTTGCCGCCGAGCAGCAGATAGAGGACGGCCATCCGGATCGAGACGCCGTTGGCGACCTGCTCGATCACCGTGCAGCGGTCGGAGTCGGCGACCTCCGCGGTGATCTCCATGCCGCGGACCATCGGCCC
This sequence comes from Streptomyces sp. NBC_00094, assembly GCF_026343125.1. Classification (NCBI taxonomy): domain Bacteria; kingdom Bacillati; phylum Actinomycetota; class Actinomycetes; order Kitasatosporales; family Streptomycetaceae; genus Streptomyces; species Streptomyces sp. NBC_00094. The sequence continues at coordinate 1,366,705 of NZ_JAPEMB010000001.1, forward strand.
GGGGTGCATGACGATGGCGTGCTCGGGCATCTTCGCCATCCGGTCGCCGTCGAGCCCGTAGCGGCGCGAGTACTCGCGCTCGGTGGGGAAGAAGGCCGCGTTCATCCGCTCGCGCTGCACACGCAGCATCATCACCGCGTCGGACTTCGGCAGCACGCTGTCGAGGTCGTACGAGATCTCGCAGGGCCAGGTCTCGACGCCGACGGGGACCAGGGTCGGCGGGGCCACCAGGGTGACCTCGGCGCCGAGGGTGTGCAGCAGGTCGACGTTGGAGCGGGCGACGCGGCTGTGCAGGACGTCGCCGACGATCGTGATGCGCCGGCCGTTCAGGTCCTTGCCGAGGCCCGCGTCACGGCCGACCAGCCGGCGGCGCATGGTGAAGGCGTCCAGGAGGGCCTGGGTGGGGTGCTGGTGGGTGCCGTCGCCGGCGTTGACGACGGGGGCGTCGATCCAGCCGGAGGTGGCGAGGCGGTACGGGGCCCCGGAGGCGCCGTGCCGGATGACGACCGCGTCGACGCCCATGGCCTCCAGGGTCTGCGCGGTGTCCTTGAGGGACTCGCCCTTGGAGACGCTGGAGCCCTTGGCCGCGAAGTTGATCACATCGGCGGAGAGGCGCTTCTCGGCGGCCTCGAAGGAGATCCGGGTCCGGGTGGAGTCCTCGAAGAAGAGGTTGCAGATGGTCCGGCCGCGCAGGGCGGGCAGCTTCTTGATGGGCCGGTCGGCGACCCGGGCCATCTCCTCCGCGGTGTCGAGGATCAGGACGGCGTCGTCGCGGCTGAGGTCGGCGGCCGAGATGAGGTGGCGCATCATCGGGGTTTCACTCCGTGGTGGGGAGGTGTGAGGGCATGCGGGGGCGCAGGGGGGTGCCCCGGCCCCGCGGGGAAGCCGGTCCGGCTAGGAGGCGGTCTGGGTACCGAGCAGGACGGTGTCGCGACCGTCTTCCTCGGCGAGCTGGACCTTGACCGTCTCCCGCAGCGACGTGGGGAGGTTCTTGCCGACGTAGTCGGCGCGGATCGGAAGTTCACGGTGGCCGCGGTCGACGAGGACCGCGAGCTGGACGGCGCGCGGGCGGCCGATGTCGCCGAGGGCGTCGAGGGCGGCGCGGATGGTGCGGCCGGAGAAGAGCACGTCGTCGACGAGGACGACGAGGCGGCCGTCGATGCCGTCGCCGGGGATCTCGGTGCGACCGAGGGCACGTGCGGGCTTCAGCCGCAGGTCGTCCCGGTACATGGTGATGTCGAGGGAACCGACCGGGATCTTGGTGCCGGTGATCGATTCGAGCTTCTCGGCGAGCCGGCGGGCGAGGAAGACACCGCGGGTGGGAATACCGAGGAGGACCACGTCGTCGGCGCCCTTGGCGCGCTCGACGATCTCGTGGGCGATGCGGGTCAGGACCCGCGCGATGTCCTGGGCCTCGAGGACGGGCCGGGCTTCATCGCTGTGCTGCTGAGCGTCCATGATTAAACGGACCTCCTTCTCCGCCTCACGGGACGGTTCTTAAAGGACGTCGGATGTGCGGCTCCACACTACCAGGGGCGGGCGCTCGCGCTTCCGGAGCCCCGGGCGCCACCCCGGGCGCCACCCCGGCTCCGTCCCCCGGGAGGAGGCGGCACGGACCGTTCAGCTTGACGGGCGAGCGTAACGCTGCGTAACCTCACAGTGAGTTACCAGCCGCGCGGCGCAGCCGCATGTCGTCACAGCGTCCGGGAGCGTTATGTCCAGCGAATACGCAAAGCAGCTCGGGGCCAAACTCCGCGCCATCCGCACCCAGCAGGGTCTCTCCCTCCACGGGGTGGAGGAGAAGTCCCAGGGCCGCTGGAAGGCCGTGGTGGTCGGCTCCTACGAGCGTGGTGACCGCGCGGTGACCGTGCAGCGTCTCGCCGAGCTGGCCGACTTCTACGGGGTGCCGGTGCAGGAGCTCCTGCCGGGCACGACTCCGGGCGGGGCCGCCGAGCCGCCGCCGAAGCTCGTCCTGGACCTGGAGCGCCTCGCGCACGTCCCCCAGGAGAAGGCCGGCCCGCTGCAGCGCTACGCGGCGACGATCCAGTCGCAGCGCGGCGACTACAACGGCAAGGTGCTGTCGATCCGTCAGGACGACCTGCGCACGCTCGCCGTCATCTACGACCAGTCCCCCTCGGTCCTCACCGAGCAGCTGATCAGCTGGGGCGTCCTCGACGCGGACGCGCGCCGCGCCGTCGCCCACGAGGAGAACTGACTCTTCCGCTGCCCTTCCGAGGCAACAGCAGAAACGTACCGCCGGGCCCGTGGACGTCATCCGACGTCCACGGGCCCGGCGTCGTCGTGCGGCCTGCGCGGGCCTGGTGTCGGTGTCCGCGGCCTCCGACGAGGCCGGTATCGGTGTCCGGCCCGCACGGGGCCCGGTCATCGGTGTCCGGGGCCTGCACGGGCCGCTCAGGTCCTCCCGGAAGCCCGGCAGGCACCTTCCCGGACCCTCCGGAACCCGGCAGGCTCCTGCGGGACGTCCGCCCCCTCCGGAGCCGCCACGTCGCCCTCCTAGGGGGCGTCTTGTCGATCAGGCCGGATCAGGGAGCGGGGTCTGATCGACAAGACACCCCCTAGGGCCCGGACACGCCGAAGGGGCCCGCAGCACGAATGCTGCGGGCCCCTTCGGTGTGCCGGTGACGTCCTACGGACTCAGGCGTCCGCGTCCCGGCGCAGACGCGGCTTCAAGTCCTTGAAGCGCGCCAGCAGGCCGTTGACGAAGTTCGGGGACTCGTCGGTGGAGAACTCCTTGGCGAGCTGCACCGCCTCGTCGATCGCGACCGCGTCCGGCGTACCGTCCTCCCAGATCAGCTCGTACGCACCGAGGCGCACGATGTTCCGGTCGGCGACCGGCATCCGGTCGAGGTCCCAGTCCACCGCGTAGGTGGCGATGAGCTCGTCGATGCGGTGGACGTGCGACGCGTACCCCTCGACCAGCTGCATGGTGAAGTCGCTGACCGGCGGCTGACGGTCGTCCGACCGTGCGAGCCGGACCTGGTCCGCGAGGACCTCCTGCACGGAGGCGTCGCGCTGGTCGGCCTCGAAGAGGATCTGGAAGGCGCGCTTGCGGGCCTTGCTCCGAGCGGCCACGGTTAGCTGTTCACCCGGCCGAGGTAGTCGCTGGTGCGGGTGTCGACCTTGACCTTCTCACCGGTGGTGATGAAGAGCGGGACCTGGATCTCGTGACCGGTCTCCAGCTCGGCGGGCTTGGTGCCGCCGGTGGAGCGGTCGCCCTGGACGCCCGGGTCGGTGTGCTTGATCGTCAGGACGACGGCGGCGGGGAGCTCGACGTAGAGCACCGAGCCCTCGTGCTGCGCGACCGAGGCGGTGAAGCCCTCGATCAGGAAGTTGGCGGCGTCGCCGACCGACTTGCGGTCGACGTGCAGCTGGTCGTACGTCTCCTCGTCCATGAAGACGAAGTAGTCGCCGTCCATGTAGGAGAACTGCATGTCGCGGCGGTCGATGGTGGCCGTCTCGACCTTCACACCGGCGTTGAAGGTCTTGTCGACGACCTTGCCGGACAGCACGTTCTTGAGCTTGGTGCGCACGAAGGCCGGGCCCTTGCCGGGCTTGACGTGCTGGAACTCGACGACGGACCAGAGCTGGCCGCCTTCGAGCTTGAGCACCATGCCGTTCTTGAGGTCGTTCGTGGAAGCCACGGTTGCGGAATCTCCTGGACTGACGTGGGACCGTGGAGGCCTGCGCGCCTTACAGCGCGAGCAGCTCCTTGGTCGTGATGGTGAGTAGCTCGGGTCCGCCGTCCGCCTCCTGGCGTACGACGAGCGTGTCATCGATCCGGACCCCGCCCCGGCCCGGGAGGTGGACCCCCGGTTCGACGGTGACCGGCACACAAGCGTCCAGTTTACCCATGGCCGAGGGTGACAACTGCGGGTCCTCGTCGATTTCGAGTCCCACCCCGTGCCCGGTGAGCGGCACGGCGGCCTCCGCGTGGCCTCCGGCGTCCAGGATCTGGCGGGCCGCCCGGTCCACGTCCCGGTACTCGGCGCCCGGTGCGAGGGACTCGCGACCGGCCCGCTGAGCGGCGAAGACGAGGTCGTACAACTCGATCTGCCAGTCGGCCGGAGTCGTACCGATCACGAAGGTGCGACCGATCTCGCACCGGTAGCCGCGGTAGTCGGCGCCCAGGCAGACGGAGAGGAAATCACCCTCCTCCACCCGGCGGTCGGTGGGCCGGTGCCGGCGGCGCCCGGAGTGCGGGCCGGTCGCCACGGAGGTGGGGAAGGCGGCCCCGTCGGCTCCGTGGTCGACGAGTCGCCGCTCCAGCTCCAGGGCGAGGTGGCGTTCGGTACGCCCCACGAGGATCGACTCCAGGAGCTCACCGAGTGCCTGGTCGGCGATCTCGGCGGCGATCCGCAGACAGGCGATCTCGTCCTCGTCCTTGACGATCCTGAGCTGTTCGACGGCGCAGGCCAGGTCGGCCAGGTGGAGGCCGGGCGCGACGGAGCCCATCGCACGGTGCCGCGCCACGGTCAGGTCGTGTTCCTCGACGGCGAGCGCGTCCGCGCCCGCCCGGCGGGCGAGATCGGCGGCCGCGACCGCCGGGTCGCCACCGCCCGCGGGGAGGACCTGCTGCCGGAGCAGCTCGTCGAGCCGTCCGTCGGCCGGCTCGCCGCCCGGCGCGACGGGGCAGAGCAGGACGTCCGCGGCCGGCTCCGTGCCGATGAGCAGGACGGCTCCGGGGGGTGAACCGCCCGCGAGATAGCGGACGTTGGCGGGGCGGGAGACCAAGGCCGCCGGGCTGCCCGCGGCCGCGCAGCGATCGCGCAGCCGTACACGGCGGTCCGCATACACCTCTGACATGCTCCGAGCCTACGAGGAGCCGGGCGCGGTGGCCTGTTCTGCGCGGCCGACCGAGCGGGACGCCCCCGGGGCCCGGCGGGTCACCAGGCGGGCGGGCTGGCTATCGCGCGGGCGAGGACGTCGTCGAGGACCCGCGCGGTGGTCTCGACGTCGTACGTGGAGTTGTCGATGATCGGCAGGCCCGAGCCGTACCAGCCGGCCATCCGGCCGTGGATGGCGGCGACCTCCTCGTCCGAGAGGCGCCGGTTGCCGCTGCGCTCCGCATTGCGCTCCAGGACGATCTCCAGGCCGGGCAGGAGCACCACCGGCAGCAGACCGGGGCCCACGTGGCGCTTCCAGCCGCCCAGGCCGACGACGGGCCGGTCCGGGAAGACCGCGTCGTCGACGATGCAGGAGATGCCGTTGGCGAGGAAGTTGCGCGCGGCGAAGCCGCAGGTGCGGCGGGCGAGCCGGTACTGGGCCTCGGAGTGCTCGTTCCACCCGGACTGCGGGTCGGCGAAGCCGGAGCAGACCCACTCGCGGACGTCGTCGAGGCTGATGTGCGCGGTGGGCACGCGGCGGCGCTGCGCCCAGTGGCGGGCGACGGTCGTCTTGCCGGCGCCGGCGGGGCCGATGAGCAGGACGGCGAGGGTCGCGGCGCCCGTTCCGCCGCCGTACTCCACGGGTGGTGCGAGAGGCATGCTCACGGGCGGCAGCGGGACGTGTCCGGTGAGGTCCGCGCGGTGCGGCTGCGGGGACGAGTGCTGCGGTACGGCTCCGGGGGCGCCCCACCCCGGCGCGGGCGGCGCGGGGTGCGGGGGCCGGGGAGCGCCTGCCTGGAGCATGGGGTGCACTCCGAGCCTGGACCCGGCGGTCGGCGCCGGGTACGGGGCGGGCTGCGGAGGCGCCGGCGGAACCTGCGGGTGCGCGCCCGGACCGGCCGCGGACCCCGCTGCGGAACCGGGAGCCACTCCGGGAGCAGGTCCCGGCCCAGGACCGCCCGCGGGACCTGCCACGGGGATGGGCGCAGGGCCGGGTGCCTGACCCGGTGACTGCTCGGGCGGTGGCAGCGGGCCCCCCACTGCTTGCTGCATCCGGTGGCACTCCGTCTCGTACGACTGACTGATGTATCCGGGACGCCGGAACGTTACCGCCCCCACCCCCCACAGGGGGAACGGCCGGGGGCGGCGCGTAGTGCCCTGCCCGCCCCCGCCGTGCCTACTCCTCCGTCAGCCGGCCAGTTCCTCGGCCAGCGCCCGCAGGGCCAGCCGGTAGGAGCCGATCCCGAAGCCGGCGACCGTGCCGGTCGCCACGGCCGCGACGACCGAGGTGTGCCGGAACTCCTCCCGGGTGTACGGGTTCGAGATGTGCACCTCGATCAGCGGGGCCGTCCGCTGCGCGGCCGCGTCCCGTATCCCGTACGAGTAGTGCGTGAACGCCCCGGGGTTGAGCACCACGGGAACCGAACCGTCCGCCGCCTCGTGGAGCCAGCGGATCATCTCGCCCTCGTCGTTGGTCTCCCGGACCTCGACGTCGAAGCCGAGCTCCTCGCCGAGGGTCCGGCAGGACTCGACGAGCCCCTTGTAGGAGGTGGCGCCGTAGATGTCGGGCTCGCGGGAGCCGAGCCGCCCGAGGTTCGGGCCGTTCAGCACCAGTACGGGTCGGCGGTCGGTCACACCGCCACCTCGCCGTACGCCGCGAACAGGACGGCCGGGTCGGGACCCTCCAGGACGGACGGCTTGCCGAGCCCGTCGAGCACGATGAAGCGCAGCAGGTCGCCGCGGGACTTCTTGTCCACCTTCATCGTCTCCAGGAGCTTGGGCCACTGGTCGCCGCGGTAGGTGAGCGGCAGGCCGACGGACTCCAGGACCGCGCGGTGCCGGTCGGCGGTGGCGTCGTCGAGCCGGCCGGCGAGCCGGCCCAGCTCGGCCGCGAACACCATGCCGACGGAGACGGCGGCGCCGTGCCGCCACTTGTACCGCTCGTTCTTCTCGATCGCGTGGGCCAGCGTGTGGCCGTAGTTGAGGATCTCGCGGCGGCCGGACTCCTTGAGGTCGCCGGAGACGACCTCCGCCTTGACCCGGATCGACCGCTCGATGAGCTCGGCGGTGTGCGGGCCCGCGGGCGTACGGGCCGCCTGCGGGTCCTCCTCGACGAGGTCCAGGATCACCGGGTCGGCGATGAAGCCGGTCTTGATGACCTCGGCCAGACCGCTGACGTAGTCGTGCACCGGCAGCGAGTCGAGCGCGGCGAGGTCGCAGATGACCCCGGCCGGCGGGTGGAAGGCGCCGACGAGGTTCTTGCCCTCGGCGGTGTTGATGCCCGTCTTGCCGCCGACACCCGCGTCGACCATGGCCAGGACCGTGGTCGGCACGGCGATCCAGCGGACGCCCCGCAGCCAGGTCGCGGCCACGAAGCCGGCCAGGTCGGTGGTCGCGCCGCCGCCGACGCCGATGATGACGTCGGTCCGGGTGAAACCGGTCTGGCCCAGCGCCTTCCAGCAGTAGGCGGCGACCTCGACGGTCTTCGCCTCCTCCGCGTTGGGCACCTGGATGGCGACGACCTCGTAGCCCTGGTCGGCGAGGTCGGCGCGGAGCGCCTCGCCGGTGTCGGCGAGCGCCTCCGGGTGGATCACGGCGACGCGCTTGGCCTGGGAGCCGATCAGGGCCGGGAGCTCGCCGAGCAGCTGCCGCCCGACCAGCACCTCGTACGGATCCGTGCCCGCGCTGCCCGCGACCTGGATACGGGTCACTTCCTGGTCCGTCGTCATGCGTCCTTCTTCAGATCCAGTGCCGAGAGGATCGCGTCCGCGACCTCTTCGGGAGTGCGGTCGTCGGTGGCGACGACGACCCGTGCGACTTCGGTGTAGAGCGGTCGGCGCGCCTCCATCAGCTCGCGCCACTGGCGGCGCGGGTTGACGGCGAGCAGCGGCCGCGCGGTGTTGAGGCCGACACGGCGGACCGCCTCGTCGACGTCCATCGAGAGGTACGCGACGGGCAGTCCGGAGAGCAGGGCGCGCGTGTCGGCGTCGAGGACCGCGCCGCCCCCGAGGGCGAGGATGCCCTCGTGCGTGGCGACCGCCTCGCGGACGGCGGCCCGCTCCAGGGCACGGAAGTGCTCCTCGCCGTCCTCGACGAAGATGTCGGAGATCTCGCGGCCTTCGGCGGCGACGATGTCGGCGTCCGTGTCCCGGTAGGGCGCGCCGAGCCGTTCGGCCAGGAGCGCGCCCACCGTGGACTTGCCGGAACCCATGGGCCCGACGAGGACGACCAGCGGTCCGGCGGTCACCGGATGTGCAGGTTGTCGAGGTACGACTGCACGTTGCGGCGGGTCTCCGGGACGCTGTCGCCGCCGAACTTCTCGACGACCGCGTCCGCGAGGACGAGCGCGACCATGGCCTCGGCGACGATGCCGGCGGCGGGGACGGCGCACACGTCGGAACGCTGGTGGTGGGCGGCCGTGGCCTCACCGGTGACGACGTCGATCGTGGCGAGCGCGCGCGGGACGGTCGCGATCGGCTTCATCGCGGCGCGGACGCGCAGCAGCTCGCCGGTGGTCAGACCGCCCTCGGTGCCGCCGGAGCGACCGGAGGTGCGCTTGATGCCGTCCTCGGTACGGACGATCTCGTCGTGGGCCTGGGAGCCGGGCACGCGGGCGAGGTCGAAGCCGTCGCCGACCTCGACGCCCTTGATGGCCTGGATTCCCATGAGCGCGGCGGCGAGCCGGGCGTCGAGACGACGGTCCCAGTGGACGTGCGAGCCGAGGCCGACGGGCACGCCGTAGGCGAGGACCTCCACCACTCCACCGAGGGTGTCGCCGTCCTTGTGGGCCTGGTCGATCTCGGCGACCATCGCCTTCGACGCGTCGGCGTCGAGGCAGCGGACCGGGTCGGCGTCGAGCTTCTCGACGTCGGCGGGGGTCGGGTAGACGCCGTACGGGGCCTTGGCGGCCGCCAGTTCGACGACGTGCGACACGATCTCGATGCCCGCGGTCTCCTTGATGAAGGAGCGGGCGATGGCGCCGAGCGCGACGCGGGCGGCGGTCTCCCGGGCGCTGGCGCGCTCCAGGATCGGGCGGGCCTCGTCGAAGCCGTACTTCTGCATCCCGGCGAGGTCGGCGTGGCCGGGCCGGGGGCGGGTCAGGGGCGCGTTGCGGCCCGTCTCCTTCAGCTCGGCCGGGTCGACGGGGTCGGCCGACATGACCTTCTCCCACTTGGGCCACTCGGTGTTGCCGACCATGACGGCGATCGGGGAGCCGAGGGAGAGCCCGTGGCGGACGCCGCCGAGGAAGGTGATCTCGTCCTGTTCGAACTTCATCCGGGCGCCGCGCCCATAGCCGAGGCGACGCCGCGCGAGGTGGTCCGCCACCAGCTCGGTGGTGACGGGGACGCCGGCGGGAAGACCCTCCAGCGTCGCGACCAGCGCGGGTCCGTGGGACTCCCCAGCGGTCAGCCAACGCAACCTGCTCAACGATGCTCCTCATGCTCGCGCCTGGGCACTGCGACGGCGCGGCCGGGTGCGCGGCCCTGGCCCGCCGCCCCCGATCCTCCCACGTCCGAAGGCCGAACCCGTCCCCCGGTCCAGCTGTCGGACGCCGGTCTCGCTCTCCGGGCCCTTTAGTGCGTCACCAGCGCCCGTTCGCCCGCCGCCCGCATCGCCGCGAGCGGCCCGGGCCGGATACCCGTCATCTGCTCGAACTGGAGGACGGCCTGGTGGACGAGGAGGTCGAGGCCGCCGACCACCTTTCCACCGCGGTCGGACCAGGCCGCGGCGAGCGCGGTCGGCCAGGGGTCGTACAGCACGTCGAAGAGGGTGCCCACCGTGTCGGGCACGGCGGTCGCCAGGGCGTTCGTGGCGCCGGCGGGGGTGGTCGCGATGACCAGCGGCGCGGCGAAGGCCTCGGCCGCGTCCTCCCAGGCGGCGGTACGGACGTCCACACCGAGCCGCTCGCCCCAGCCGCGCATCTCCTCGGCGCGGGCCTCGCTCCGTACGTACGCGGTGACCGGGCCCTCGCAGATCCGGGCGAGCGCGGCCAGCGCGGAGGAGGCGGTGGCGCCCGCGCCGAGGATCGCCGCGGACTCCACCTTCTCGACGCCCCGCTCGCTCAGGGCGGCGATCATGCCGGGGATGTCGGTGTTGTCGCCGACGCGGCGGCCGTCCTCGTGGAGGACGAGGGTGTTGACGGCCTCGACGGCCGCGGCCGTGTCGCTGATCTCGTCGAGCAGCGGGATGACCGCCCGCTTGAGCGGCATGGTCAGCGAGAACCCCGCCCAGCTGCCGTCCAGCCCGTCGACGAAGCCGGGCAGCCCGGCCTCGTCGACCTCGAAGCGGTCGTAGGACCAGTCGTCGAGACCCAGCTCCGCGTACGCGGCCCGGTGCAGGACCGGGGAGAGGGAGTGGGCGATCGGCGAACCGAGGACGGCCGCGCGGTGTTGCTTGCTCACTGACCCTGTTCCCGTTCCTTCTCGTACTCCGCGACGTTCTGGTTGTGTTCCTTGAGGGTCACGGAGAAGACGGTCTTGTTCTCGTTGATCGACACGAAGTAGTACCACGGACCGTCGGCCGGGCTCATCGCCGAGTTCAGCGCCTCGATGCCGGGGTTGCTGATGGGGCCGGGAATGAGGCCCTTCACGTCGTACGCGTACGTGTTGTACGGGTCCTTGATCTTGCGCATCTCCTCGACCGTGCCGACGTCCAGGGTGCTCGTGCCCCTGAAGTAGTTCACGGTCGAGTCGAACTCCAGACGGCCCACGGTCTCCACGTTGTTCGGCTTGAGCCGGTTGTAGACGACCCGCGCGACCTTGTCGAAGTCGTGCTTGTACTTGCCTTCGACCTGCACGAGGCTCGCGACGGTGAGCAGCTCCCAGGGCCCTTCCAGGCCGTGCTCCTTCGCCTTCGCGTCCAGGTCGAGCTTGGTGTACTCCGCGTTCGCGCGGGACACCATCTTGCGCAGGACTTCCTCGGGTTTCGCCGTCTTGGAGACCGGGTAGCTGGCCGGGAAGAGGAAGCCCTCCAGGGGGTCCTTGACGTCCTTGTGGTTCTTGGCCCAGTCGGGCAGGCCGAGGGAGTCCGCCTTCGCGCGGGCGATGCCCTTGGTCGTGCCTTCCTTGAGGTCGAGGCGCTTGTCGAGCTCGTTGTACACCCAGGTGTTGCGCTTGCCCTCGGGGATGACGAAGTTGGCCTGGCTCGCCGGGTTGAGCATGAGGGCGACCGCGCTCTCGGCCGACATCTCCTTCTTCAGCGTGTAGACGCCGGCCTGGATGGAGAGACCCTTGGGGTTCCGCTGCTGCGCGGAGACGAAGGCGTCGACGCTCTTGACGACGCCGGCCTTCTTGAGGATGTTGCCGATCTCGTAGCCGCCCGCGGACTTCGGGATCTCGATCTGGACGTCACCGCTGCCGCCACCCACGTAGTCGGGTGCCGCGCCGAACTCGCCCTGCCAGAACTGGTAGCCGAAGTAGCCGATGCCGCCGACGCCGCCGACCAGGACGAGCGCGACGACCAGGCAGGCCACGCCGTTCTTGCCCTTGCGTTTCTTCGCCTTGCTCCGGCGTTCGCGATCGCCACCGCGGGAACCGCGGCCGCGCGCCGGCTCCTCGTCGTACTCGTCCTCGGGGTCGTCCTCACCGGTGAAGAAGGGGTGCTGCTCCTCCTCCGGCTCCGGACGCGCCTCCTCCTCCGGCGCCCAGTCGATCACCGGCTCCGGCGGGTTCCGCCGACGGCCGGGAGGCTGGGGCGGGGGGTACGCCTCGGGGGTGCCGTAGAGGTCCGGGTTCTGACCGCCGTACGGATCGGCCGGGGGCGCGCCGTACGGCATCGCCGCCTGGCCGGTCTCCCAGGTGCTGTCGTACTGCTGTCCGAGGTGCCCGGGCGTGTCGTAACCGCCCGGGTACCCCGTCCCGTACTGCTGCTGATCCTGGTACTGATGCAGGTGCTGATGCTCCTGCTGCTGGTACTGCTGCTGCTCCTGCTGCGGGTAGTGCTGCTGATGCATCGGCTGCTGGTACTGCGGATCCACATAGCCCTGAGGCTGCTGCGGCTGCTGGTACTGCTGCTGCTGATGCTGTTGCTGCTGGTACGGGTCGCCCTCGTACCCCTGACCGCCGCCCTGACCGTACGGGCTCGCCTGCTGCGGGTGCTGGTACTGCTGCTGACCTTCCCACCCCTGGTCCCCGAACAACGGGTCCGTGGGGTGCCACGGTTCGGAGCCGGGGCTCCGGCCATACTCAGTCATCGATCCCCAAACAGCCGCGAGGCTTCCGGACGATCCGCCTCTACGTAGTGCGGCAGCTGTTCGAACACCGCCGCATCGCGCGGAACGTTACCGTATCGCGATCAGATGACCACTTCGACGCCCTCGCCGGGCGGATTACCTGATACCCGTTCGGACTCAAGAGCGTTCTGCAGGATGATCACAGCGGCGGCCTGGTCGATGACGGACCGCCCCTTCTTCGCCTTCACGCCGGAGGCCCGCAGCCCCTGCGTCGCGGTGACCGTCGTCATCCGTTCGTCCACGAGCCGGACCGGCACCGGGGCGATGCCCTTGGCCATCTCGCGGGCGAAGGCACGGACCTTGGTCGCGGCCGGGCCTTCCCGCCCGCTGAGCGAGCGGGGCAGGCCCACGATGACCTCGATGGGCTCGTACTCCTCGACGATCTGGCGGAGCCGCCGGTGGGCGGCCGGGACGTCGCGTCCCGGCACGGTCTCCACCGGCGTGGCGAGGACCCCGTCGGGGTCGCAGGAGGCGACCCCGATCCGGGCGTCCCCGACGTCGACCGCGATACGGCGGCCGCGACGCATCGTCACGCCGTCTCCGTCACGAGGCGCTCGACGGCGGCGATGGCGTCGCCGACGGCCTGCGGGTTCGTGCCGCCGCCCTGGGCGACGTCCGGCTTGCCGCCGCCTCCGCCACCGAGGGTCTTGGCGGCGGTGCGGACCAGCTCGCCGGCCTTGAGGCCACGCTCGCGGGCGGCCTCGTTGGTGGCGATGACCGTGAGCGGCTTGCCGTTGGCCGTGGTGAACAGGGCCACGACGGCCGGACGGCCGCCGGAGATGCGGCCACGGACGTCCAGGACCAGCTTGCGCAGGTCGTCCGCGGTGGTGCCGTCCGGGACCTGACCGGTCACCAGGGCGACGCCACGGACGTCCTGGGCGGAGTCGACGAGACCGGCGGCGGCCTGGAGGACCTTCTCCGCGCGGAACTTCTCGATCTCCTTCTCGGCGTCCTTCAGCTTGCCGAGCATGGCGGAGATCTTCTCCGGCAGCTCCTCGGGGCGGCCCTTGACGAGCTCCTGGAGCTGGGCGACGACCGTGTGCTCCTTGGCGAGGAAGTTGTACGCGTCGACGCCGACGAGGGCCTCGATGCGGCGCACGCCGGAGCCGATGGACGACTCGCCGAGCAGCTTCACCAGACCCAGCTGTGAGGTGTTGCGGACGTGCGTACCGCCGCACAGCTCCTTGGAGAAGTCGCCGATGGTGACGACGCGGACCTGCTCGCCGTACTTCTCGCCGAACTCGGCGATGGCGCCCTGGCGCTTGGCCTCGTCGATCGCCATGACCTCGGCGTGGACCTCCAGCTCGCGCGAGAGGATCTCGTTGATCTTCTGCTCGACATCGACGAGGACCGTGCCGGGGACGGCGTTCGGCGAACCGAAGTCGAAGCGGAAACGGCCGGGCTGGTTCTCGGAACCGGCCTGGGCGGCCGTCGGGCCGAGGGCGTCGCGCAGCGCCTGGTGGGTGAGGTGGGTGGCCGAGTGGGCGCGGGCGATGGCCGTCCGGCGCCGGACGTCGATGGTGGCGTAGGCGGTGGAGCCGACGGTCACCTCGCCGACCTGGACGGTGCCCTTGTGCACGGAGACGCCCGGGACCGGCTGCTGGACGTCACGGATCTCGATCACGGCGCCGCTGTGCAGCTTGATACGGCCCTGGTCGGCGATCTGACCGCCGCCCTCGGCGTAGAACGGGGTGCGGTCGAGGACGACCTCGACGTCGTCGCCCTCGGAGGCCGCCGGCGAGGAGACACCGTTGACGAGGAGACCCACGACCGTGGTCTCGCCCTCGGTGTTGGTGTAGCCGGTGAACTGGGTGGCGCCGTTGCCGTCGGCGATCTCCCGGTACGCGGTCATGTCGGCGTGACCGGTCTTCTTGGCCTTGGCGTCCGCCTTGGCGCGCTCCCGCTGCTCCTTCATCAGGCGGCGGAAGCCGTCCTCGTCCACGGAGAGGCCCTGCTCGGAGGCCATCTCCAGGGTGAGGTCGATCGGGAAGCCCCAGGTGTCGTGGAGCAGGAACGCCTTGTCGCCGGAGAGGATCGTGCCGCCGGCGGCCTTGGTCTCGGTGACGGCGGTGTCGAGGATGTTGGTGCCGCCCTTGAGGGCCTTCAGGAAGGCGGCCTCTTCGGCGAGGGCGACCGTCTCGATGCGCTTGCGGTCGGTGACCAGCTCCGGGTACTGCTCGCCCATCGTGTCGATCACGGTGTCCACGAGCTCCTGGACGACCGGGTCGGTGGCGCCGAGCAGGCGCATGTTGCGGACGGCGCGGCGCATGATGCGGCGCAGCACGTAGCCGCGGCCCTCGTTGCCGGGGGTGACGCCGTCGCCGATGAGCATCACGGACGTGCGCATGTGGTCGGCGACCACGCGGAGCGAGACGTCGCTCTCGTGGGCCTTGCCGTAGGCGACGCCGGTGAGCTCGGTGGCCTTGTCGATGACGACCTGGAGGGTGTCCGTCTCGTACATGTTCTGGACGCCCTGGAGGATCATCGCCAGGCGCTCCAGGCCGAGGCCCGTGTCGATGTTCTTCGACGGCAGCTCGCCGAGGATCGGGAAGTCGTCCTTGCCGGAGCCCTCACCGCGCTCGTACTGCATGAAGACCAGGTTCCAGATCTCCACGTACCGCTCGTCGTTGACGGCCGGGCCGCCCTCGACGCCGAACTCGGGGCCGCGGTCGTAGTTGATCTCGGAGCACGGGCCACAGGGACCGGGGACGCCCATCGACCAGTAGTTGTCCTTCTTGCCGAGGCGCTGGATGCGCTCGGCGGGGACGCCGACGACGTCGCGCCAGATCTGCTCGGCCTCGTCGTCCTCCTGGTAGACGGTGATCCAGAGCTTCTCCGGCTCAAGCCCGTAGCCGCCGTGCTCCACCGAGGAGGTCAGCAGCTCCCAGGCGAGCTTGATGGCGCCTTCCTTGAAGTAGTCGCCGAAGGAGAAGTTGCCGCACATCTGGAAGAACGTGCCGTGGCGGGTGGTCTTGCCGACTTCCTCGATGTCGGGCGTCCGCACGCACTTCTGCACGCTGGAGGCGCGCGTGAAGGGCGGCTTGACCTCACCCAGGAAGTAGGGCTTGAAGGGCACCATGCCGGCGGGGACGAGCAGCAGAGTCGGGTCGTCCGCGATGAGCGACGCCGAAGGGACGACGGTGTGCCCGCGCTCCTCGAAGAAGCTCAGCCAGCGGCGGCGGATTTCAGCCGACTCCATCAGTGGTCCTCATTCCGGTTGTACGAGATCGTGGGGATTGAATACGTGGTGTGCGGGCGCTTGGTGGGATCGAGCGCGGCCCTGCGGCGCGGCGACGGAAGCTCGCGGTCCCGGTCGTCGTCGGCCGGCGCGGCGTCCAGGCCGAGTGCCTCGCCCAGTTCGACCTCCCGCTGGACCATGCCCGCCCTCACGTCGAGGGCGAAGTCCTTGAGCCGGTGCCCCGTCTCGACGGCCTTGTTCGCCGCCTGCGCGGCGAGGCTCTCGGGGGTCAGCTGTTTCAGCTTCCGGTTGACCTTGGCGGTGGCCCACACGCCGGCGGCTGCGCCGGCCGTGAACCAGAACGTGCGGCGGAACATGGCGGTCAGCCCTTCTGCTTCCGGCGCCGAGCGGACGGCACCGTACGGCCGACGATCACAGTACGGCGCGCGGTGGCCCGCGGCACGTCCTCACCGTCCCGGCTCCGGCCGAGCGCCTTCCGCACGCCGTAGCCGAACGCGGCCACCTTGACGAGCGGGCCGCCGAAGGTGGAGGCGACGGTGGAGGAGAGCGCGGACGCGTTGGAGGTGACCTCCTGGACGTCCGAGGCGATGGCGTCGACCCGGTCGAGCTGGGTCTGCGCGGAGCGCACGGTCGCGGAGGCGTCGGCGAGGAGGGGGACGGCCTGTTCGGTCACGTCCGCCACCAGCTTGGTGGTCGCCCTGAGCGTCTGGGCCAGCCTCACCAGCACCACGGCGAGGAAGGAGACCAGGATCGCCCAGAAGACGGCCACCAGGATCCCGGCAACCTCTCCACCGGTCACTCTGCACCGCTCTCTGCTGTCGTTGGGCCTTGCCAAAAGTAGTCCCCCGACCCTATCGCGCCCGGGCTGTCCTGCCGTACCGCATTACCGCCCGTGGGAAGGGAGTTACGGAAGTCGATTGTACGGAGCGCGCGCGGGTGAGTACGCTCCGTGTCCCATGCGACGGAGCAATCTCCCGGCCGAGCTGAACCGGTTCGTCGGACGGGCCGCCGAGCAGGCCGAACTGGCACGACTCCTGGGGGAGTCACGCCTCGTCACGGTCGTCGGGGTGGGTGGGGTCGGCAAGACGAGGCTCGCGCTGCGGGCGGCCGCGGAGGCGCAGAAACGCTACGGCGACGACGTGCGGCTCGCCGAGCTCGCGCCGCTGCGCGACCCCGACCTGGTGGAACACGCCCTGGTCGAGGCGCTCGGGCTGACCGACCACACGCTGAGGGCCCCGCGTGAGGTGCTGCTCGAGCACCTCGCCGAGCGGCGGCTCCTGCTGGTGCTCGACGGGTTCGAGCACCTGGTGGAGAGCTGCGCGCCGCTGGTACGGGAGCTCCTCGCGCACGCCCCCGGGCTGACCGTGCTCGCGGTCGGCCGGCGCCCGCTGCGGGTGGCGGGCGAGGCCGTGTTCACGCTGGCGCCGATGGCCGAGGAGGACGCGGTGACGCTGCTCGCCGAGCGGGCGGCGGAGGCGGGCGCGCCGGTCGTCCACGCACACGACTCCGTACGCGAGCTCTGCCGTCGGCTCGACGGCATTCCGCTCGCCCTCGAACTGGCGGCCGGGCGGCTGCCGCTCCTCTCCGTCGAGCAGATGCTGTGCCGTCTCGACGACCGCTTCCGGCTCCTCACGCTCGGCGCGCGCGGAGCGCTCCCCCGCCATCAGACCCTGCGCACGGCGATCGGCTGGAGCCACGAGCTGTGCACGCCGGAGGAGCGCCTGCTGTGGGCGCGGCTCTCGGTCTTCGCCGGGCCCTTCGACCTGGAGGCGGTGGAGTACGTGTGCGGCGGCCCCGAGCTGCCGTCGGACCGGATCCTGGATCTGCTCGGGGACCTGCTCGCGCAGTCGCTGGTGGCGCGGGAGGACACTCCCGCCGGTCCCGGCTACCGGATCCTGGACACGGTCGCCGCGTACGGGGCGGAGTGGCTGGCCGCGCTCGGCGACACGGAGCGGCTGCGCAGGCGTCACCGCGACTGGTACATGGGGCTCGCGACCTGGTGCGAGCTGGAGTGGTTCAGCCCGCGCCAGGCGGAGGTGGCGGCCAGGACTGACGCGGCGCTGCCGAATCTTCGGGCGGCGCTCGACCTGTGCCTGGAACTCCCGGAGGACGCGCACCTCGCCCAGCACCTGGCGGGCACGCTCTGGTTCGCCTGGGTGGGCTGCGGGCGGCTGTCGGAGGGCCGGCACTGGCTGGAGCGGGCGGTCGCGCTGGAGTCCGGGCACGAGGAGGCCCGGCTGAAGGCGCTGTGGGTGCTCGGCTACGTGTCGATCCTGCAGGGCGACGGTACGGCGGCGGTGGCGGCGCTCCACGAGTGCGGGGAGCGGGCCCGGGCGTCGCGGAACGCGCTGGCGGAGGCGTACGCGACGCATCGGATGGGCTGCCTCGCGCTGCTCTCGGACGACATGCCGCGGGCGGAGGAGCTGATCGGGCGGGCCCTGGATGCGTACCGGGAGCTCGGCGAGCTCAACAGCAACGTGCTGATGGGGCAGGTCGAGCTGGCGATGGCGCGGGCCTTCGGCGGCGATCTGGAGGGCGCGGTCGCGATCTGCCGTGAGGTGCGCGAGGTCTGCGAGGAGCGCGGCGAGCGCTGGACCCGGGCGTACGCGCTCTACGTGCTGGCGTTCTCGGCGTGGACCAGGGGCGCGTACGGGGAGGCGCGGAAGCTGCTCGCGGAGTGCGTCACGATCAACCACACCTTCCGTGACCTGGTCGGGCTCGTCCTCGCGATCGAGTTGCTCGCGCTGGTGACGATGAGCGAGGGCGATCCGGCGGAGGCGGCGGTGCTCCAGGGCGCGACGGTGCCGGTGTGGGACACGGTGGGCATCCGGCTCTTCGGCTCGGGTTCGTTCAACGGGCCGAGGACGCTGTGCGAGCAGCTGGCGGGTGAGGCGCTGGGTGCGGAGTCGTACGCGGCGGCGTTCCGCGCGGGGCGCGGCCTGTCCTTGGACGCGATGGTGGAGCGCGTGCTCGCGCGCCGTCTGGTTCCGGCCGACGGCGGCCCGGCGGGGGCCGTGGCCCACGCGGCCCCTCGGCCCTTCCGTACGGCCCGTTCGGCGGCGGTCCCGGGAACGCGGAAGCCCGCCGGCTCCCCCACCGGAAAGGGTGGGGAAGCGGCGGGCTGAACACCGCGGGGGTGGTACTACGTCCCCCGGCTGTCGCCGGGGGCCCGGATCAGCGGGCGTAGTACTCGACGACCAGCTGCTCGTCGCAGATGACCGGGATTTCCTTGCGGTTCGGGTCGCGGTCGAGGCGGAAGGCCAGGGCCTTCAGGTTGACCTGCAGGTAGCGCGGGGTCTCACCGTCGGCGGCGAAGCCACCCTCACGGGCGACCTCGAACAGCGGCTTGGTGCGGCTGCGCTCGCGGACCATCACGACGTCGTCGGGACGGACACGGAACGACGGCTTGTCGACCTTGCCACCGTTGACCTGGATGTGGCCGTGGACGACCATCTGGCGGGCCTGGTAGATGGTGCGGGCGATGCCCGAACGCAGGACCAGGGCGTCGAGGCGACGCTCGAGCTCGACGACCAGCGCCTCGCCCGTCTTGCCTTCGGCCTTCTTGGCGCGGTCGTAGGCGCGCGCCATCTGGCGCTCGCTGATGTCGTACTGGGCGCGCAGACGCTGCTTCTCGAGCAGACGGACCTTGTAGTCCGAGTTCTGCTTGCGGCCACGGCCGTGCTCGCCCGGCGGGTAGGGGCGGGCCTCGAAGTACTTGACAGCCTTCGGGGTCAGCGCGATGCCGAGGGCACGCGACTTCTTGACCTTGGGACGGGACTGGTTCGGCATGAACCAACCTCTCTACTGTGTACGAAACGGCTTCACCAGGGTTAGGGGAGGTCGCATCCGCAGCCGGGAAACCCGCCGGGTCCGTACGAGACGGACCTGTTGGGCAGCCGCTCCCAGGTCTGGGCACATACGTGCAGCACGCGAACGACCCACCGCCGTTCCCGGGATCCGGGTGGTGATGGGTGGCACGCGACACCTTCGAAGGTGCGCGACGCTCCTGGAAACCCCGCCCGAGGGCAGGGTCTCCGGCTGACTGTCCCGTTCTGGTGGCGCCGACCGGAGTCGGTCACGGGACGCAGCAATCCGCACCAGTGTACCGGGTCCGCGGGGCGCCCTCGCACAGGGGCCGGCGGACTCGGCGGCGGGCGGCCGGGGACTCCGCTACTCGTCGCCCCTCAGCCGCGTTCTGACCCGCTCCACCACGTCCGCGTAGCGGGCCTCCGCGCCGTACCGGGTGGGCTCGTAGTACCGGCGGCCGTGGATCGCGTCCGGGGCGTACTGCTGGGCCGCGATCCCGCCCGGCACGTCGTGTGGGTACACGTACCCCTGGGCGTGGCCCAGCTTGGCCGCGCCCTTGTAGTGGCCGTCGCGCAGATGCGGCGGGACCGAACCCGCGAGGCCGTTGCGCACATCCGCCAGGGCGGCGCCGATCGCGGTCGTCGCCGTGTTCGACTTCGGGGCCAGGGCCAGGGCGATGGTGGCGTGGCTCAGGGTGAGCGCTGCCTCCGGGAATCCGATCATGGCGACGGCCTGCGCGGCGGCGACGGCGATCGGCAGTGCGTTCGGATCGGCGAGGCCGATGTCCTCGCTCGCGGAGATCATCAGGCGTCGGGCGATGAAGCGCGGGTCCTCCCCCGCCTCGATCATCCGGGCCAGATAGTGCAGGGCGGCGTCCACGTCCGAGCCGCGGATCGACTTGATGAGCGCGCTGGCCACGTCGTAGTGCTGGTCGCCGTCCTTGTCGTACTTCACGGCCGCGCGGTCGACGGTCTCCTCGACCGTCTGGAGCGTGATCCCCGGCTCGCGCTTGGCGAGGGCGGCGCCGGCCGCCGCCTCCAGGGCGGTCAGGGCGCGCCGGGCATCGCCGCCGGCGACCCGGAGGAGGTGGGCCTCGGCGTCCTCCGGCAGGGTCACGGCGCCGCCGAGCCCCCGCTCGTCCGTGAGCGCGCGGGCGAGGAGGCCGCGCAGGTCGTCGTCGGTGAGCGGCTCCAGGGTGAGGAGCAGCGAGCGGGAGAGGAGCGGGGAGATCACCGAGAAGTAGGGATTCTCCGTGGTGGCGGCGATCAGCGTCACCCAGCGGTTCTCCACGGCGGGCAGGAGCGAGTCCTGCTGGGCCTTGGAGAAGCGGTGGATCTCGTCGAGGAAGAGGACCGTCTCCTTGCCGTAGCCGCCGACCGCGCGCCGGGCGCCGTCGATGACGGCCCGGACCTCCTTGACGCCCGCGGTGATCGCGGAGAGCTCCACGAACCGCTTGTCGGTCGCCTTCGAGACGACGTACGCGAGGGTCGTCTTCCCGATTCCGGGCGGGCCCCAGAGGATCACCGAGGAGGCGCCGGCCGGGCCTCCGTCGCCGTCCACGAGCCGGCGCAGCGGTGAGCCGGGCTTGAGCAGGTGCTGCTGGCCCACCACCTCGTCGAGGGTGCGGGGGCGCATCCGGACGGCCAGCGGGCTGCTGGACGGGTCCTTCTCCTGGCGGTCTTCGGCGGCTGCGGTAAAGAGGTCGGGCTCCACAGTCATGAAGCCTAGGTCACGCCGCTGACAGCGCTGCCACCGTCAGCTGGTCCAGAAGTCCCACCAGCGGGTCAGGATCAGCATCCCGATGATCCCGATGTGCAGGACGGGCAGGAGCCAGGTGAACTCGTCGAAGAAGGTCCTGAGGCCGCCGGGGGCGGGGATGACACCGCGCCGGACGTTGTGCGAGGTGACGTACCAGAACATGACGATGGTCGCGACCCAGGCAAGGCAGCACCACAGGCAGAGCGAGTTGATCTCGTACAGCGACTGGTACATGAGCCAGGTGCAGAAGCCGACGCCGAACAGCGTGCCGGCGTTGAGGCCGAGCCAGTACCAGCGGCGGTAGCGGGCGCCCGCGAGCAGGCCCACGCCGATCGCGATCACCATGGCGTACGTGACGAGCCCGAGCATCGGGTTGGGGAAGCCGAAGACCGACGCCTGCTCGCTCTTCATGATGTTGCCGCAGGAGACGATCGGGTTGAGGCTGCAGCCCGGCGTGAAGTTCGGGTCCTCCAGGAGCTTGATCTTGTCGATCGTGATGACCCAGGAGGCGAGCAGTCCGGCCGCTCCGGTGATCACGAGGAGCCACGAGAAGGCCCGGCCCGCCCCGATCGTGCCGCCGCCGTCCCGGTCGGACGCGACCTCGTCCACCGCTGCCTTCGCCATGTCACCTGTTCCCTCGCTCGCGGGCCTTGTGGGCACGGTCATTCTGCCGCACCGGGCCCCATGTCCACCGTTCGGTGGACATAAGGACAAGGGGACCCGGCCGTCGGACACACGCGGAGGGGCCCGGACCGCTCGACGCGGTCCGGGCCCCTCCGTGCGTACGGTCCGTCAGGCCAGCTTGGCGCGCACGGCGTCCAGCAGAGCGTCCACGGCGACGGACTGCTGCTCGCCGGACTCCATGTCCTTGAGCTGGACGACGCCCTCGGCGAGGTCACGCTCACCGGCGACGACGGCGAGACGGGCACCCGAGCGGTTGGCGTCCTTCATCGCGCCCTTGAGGCCCTTGCCTCCGAAGGAGAAGTCCGCGGCGATGCCCTCCCTGCGCAGCTCGGTGACCTTGCCGAAGAGGACGCGGCGCGCCTCGTCGCCGAGGGCCACCGCGAAGACGCTGGTGGCGGCGGGGATGTCGAGCGTGACGCCCTCCGCCTCCAGGGCGAGGACCGTGCGGTCGACGCCGAGCGCCCAGCCCACGGACGGCAGTGCGGGGCCGCCGATCATCTCGGAGAGGCCGTCGTAGCGGCCACCGCCGCCGACCGCCGACTGCGAGCCGAGACCGTCGTGGACGAACTCGAAGGTCGTGCGGGTGTAGTAGTCGAGGCCGCGCACCAGCTTGGCGTCGTCCTCGAAGACCACACCGGCCGCGCCGATCAGCTCGCGCACCTCCTCGTGGTACGCCTTGCACGCGTCGCACAGGTAGTCGCGCAGCAGCGGCGCGCCGACCAGCTGCTTCTGCACGGACTCGCGCTTGTCGTCGAGGACGCGCAGCGGGTTGATCTCCGCGCGGCGCAGGGTCTCCTCGTCGAGGTCGAGGCCGCGCAGGAAGGTCTGGAGCGCCTCGCGGTAGACGGGGCGGCACTCCTTGTCGCCGAGCGAGTTCAGCAGGATGCGGAAGTTCCGCAGGCCGAGCGAGCGGTACGCCTGGTCGGCGAGGATGATGAGCTCGGCGTCGAGCGCCGGGTCCTCGGCGCCGATCGCCTCGGCGCCCACCTGCGAGAAGTGGCGGTAGCGGCCCGCCTGGGCCCGCTCGTAGCGGTAGTACGAACCGGAGTACCAGAGCTTGACCGGCAGGTTGCCGAGCTTGTGCAGGTTGCCCTGGAGCGCCGCGCGCAGGACGGACGCGGTGCCCTCCGGCCGCAGCGCCAGCTCGTCGCCGCCCTTGGTCGTGAGGGTGTACATCTCCTTGGACACGATGTCGGTGGACTCGCCGACACCGCGGGAGAACAGCTTCACGTCCTCGAAGCCGGGGGTCTCGACGTAGCCGTAGCCGGAGTTGCGCAGCGGCGTGGAGATCGCCTCGCGCACCGCGAGGAAGGTCGCGGAGCGGGGCGGCAGGAGGTCGTACGTGCCCTTGGGGGCCTTGAAGGTGCTCACGTGAATCGTCACATTCCTCGTCGGGGAGCCTTCGTGCTCCCGAGGCCGGAGGCCACGTCCCGCAGATAGGGGTTCGTGGCGCGCTCCTGGCCGATGGTCGTCTGGGGACCGTGCCCCGAAAGCACCACGGTCGAGTTGTCGAGGGGCAGGCACACGCGGGCCAGCGATGCGAGCATCTCGTCCATGTCACCGCCGGGCAGGTCGGTGCGTCCGATGGAGCCGGCGAAGAGCAGATCCCCCGAGAAGAACACGGACGGGACGTCCGCGCTCTGGGGCATCCGGAAGGTCACCGACCCCTTGGTATGACCGGGCGCGTGGGCGACGGAGAAGTCCAGACCGGCGAGCTTCAGCTCGGCGCCGTCGGTGAGCTCCCGCACGTCGTCGGGCTCCCCCACGGTCAGCTCGCCCATGAGGGGCATCCCGATGGAGCGGCCGAGGGCCTTCTCCGGGTCGCTCATCATGTACCGGTCGGACGGGTGGATCCACGCGGGGACGTCATGGGCGCCGCACACCGGAACGACGGAGGCGACGTGGTCGATGTGTCCATGGGTGAGGACGACGGCGACGGGCTTGAGCCGATGCTTCTTGAGCGTCTCCTCGACTCCCTGGGCGGCCTGGTGGCCCGGGTCGATGATCACGCACTCCTCGCCTGCGGCGGGGGCGACCAGGTAACAGTTGGTCCCCCAGGCCCCGGCGGGGAACCCGGCAATCAGCACGTTCGTCCTTAGTTGTCGTCCGGCACAGGGCGCGGAAATCACGGGAAACACGGAATTCAGCAGATCAGAGCCTACCGGCGGTGCCGCTTCCACAGCCAACCCGTATACGGTACGGGCACATCCGGCCAGGACAGGAACAGACGAGCGACAGGAGCGGACCCGGTGGTCACCAGCGATCAGCGGCGGCGGCAGCTTGCCAGGGAGAAGTACGCGCGGCAGCAGCAGCGGCGGGAGGAGAACCGGCGCAAGGCGAAGCGCCGCAACACCGTCATCGCGGCCGCCCTGGCGGTGGTGCTGGCCTCCGGCGCCGCCGTGTACGCCTCCGTGGCGCTGACGGAGGACACGAAGGGCACGGACAACGCGGCGGGCGAGTCACCCACCACCGCGGCGCCCACGCCCACGCAGAGCGAGTCGGCGAACCCCGAGCCGAAGATGGCCGTGGACGCCAAGGGCGCGTACGAGATGACCCTCAAGACCAACGAGGGCGACATCGCGATCACCATGGACGCGGCGAAGACCCCGCGCACGGTGAACTCGTTCCACCACCTCGCCGCGAAGAAGTACTTCGACGGGACCAAGTGCCACCGCCTCACGACCGAGGGCATCTTCGTGCTCCAGTGCGGCGACCCCAAGGGCGACGGGACCGGCGGCCCGGGCTACACCATCCCGGACGAGAACCTGACCGCCCTGGGCAAGGCGGGCGCGGACGGCTCGGTGACCTACCCGGCCGGCACCGTCGCCATGGCGAACACGGGCCAGCCCGGCACCGGCGGTTCGCAGTTCTTCCTCGTGTACAAGGACACCAAGCTGCCGCCGACCTACACCCCGTTCGGGAAGATCGACGCGGCCGGTCTCCAGGCGGTCAAGGACGTGGCCGCGGCCGGTGCCGTGGGCGGTGCCAAGGACGGCGCTCCGAAGAAGGCCGTCACCATCGAGAAGGCCACCGTCGCGAAGAAGTGAGCGGGGTACGGCCGGGTGTCCGCACACGCGCGTGACCGTTGAATTTCGGTCGCGCGGAGTGCGGACAGCCGGGCCGCCGTTCGCCTAGATTGGCGTTGTGCAGCGTGGGCCGTCGGCCGCGCTGCGGAAGGCGGGCGAGGCCCGCCGGGAAACTGTGGACGATGCCCGGGGGGTACCACCCCACGACGGCATCATGGTGAGGAGGCGCTGTGAGCAGCGACCCGTGGGGCCGCGTCGACGAGACGGGCACCGTGTACGTGCGGACGGCCGAGGGTGAGCAGGTCGTCGGATCGTGGCAGGCCGGCACCCCTGAGGAGGCCCTGGCCTACTTCGAGCGCAAGTACGAGGGCTTGGTGGTCGAGATCGGCCTCCTCGAGAAGCGCGTGAGGACCACCGACCTCTCGACGAAGGACGCCACCGCCGCGATCGAGCACATCCGCCAGCAGATCGACGAGCACCACGCCGTCGGCGACCTGGCCGCGCTCGGCGCCCGGCTGGACAAGCTCGTCGCGTCGGTCGACTCGCGCCGCGAGGAGCGCAAGGCCCAGAAGGCCAAGCAGACCGACGAGGCGCGGGCCGCCAAGGAGGCGCTCGTCACCGAGGCCGAGGAGCTGGCCCAGAGCGAGCAGTGGCGCTCGGCGGGCGAGCGGCTGCGGGCCCTCGTGGACACCTGGAAGGGTCTCCCCCGGCTGGACCGCAAGTCCGACGACGAGCTGTGGCACCGCTTCTCGCACGCCCGCTCGGCGTTCTCGAAGCGCCGCAAGGCCCACTTCGCCTCGCTGGACGCCCAGCGAGAGGACGCCCGCAAGACGAAGGAGCGTCTGGTCGCCGAGGCGGAGGCGCTGTCGAACTCCACCGACTGGGGCACGACGGCGGCCCGTTACCGCGAGCTGATGACGGACTGGAAGGCGGCCGGCCGGGCGCAGCGCGAGCACGAGGACGACCTGTGGAACCGCTTCCGCGGCGCCCAGGACGTCTTCTTCGCTGCGCGGGGCGAGGTCTTCGCCGAGCGGGACGCGGAGCAGACCGACAACCTCAAGCTGAAGGAGGAGCTCGCCACCGAGGCCGAGAAGCTGGTGCCGGTGTCGGACCTGAAGGCGGCGCGTGCGGCCTTCCGCTCCCTCAACGAGCGCTGGGAGGCCATCGGCCACGTGCCGCGTGACGCCCGCCCGAAGGTCGAGGGCCGGATGCACACGGTGGAGCGGGCGATCCAGGAGGCCGAGGAGGCCGAGTGGCGCCGGACGAACCCGGAGGCACGCGCGCGTGCCGCGGGTCTGACCGGTCAGCTCCAGGACGCGGTCGAGAAGCTGCGCAAGCAGATCGATGCGGCCCGCGCCGCCGGCAACGACAGCAAGGCCGACAAGCTCTCCCGCGAGCTGGAGGGCCGCCAGGCCCTGCTCGACCAGGCCATGAAGGGCCTGGAGGAGTTCGGCGGCTGAGACTCCGCCACGAAGAGGCGGCTCCGGTACGCGGGTACCGGAGCCGCCTCTTTCGTCGTGTGGGCCGTTACGGCCTGCGCGCCGAGGTCACACGGTAGACGTCGTAGACGCCCTCCACGCCCCTGACCGCCTTCAGGACGTGGCCCAGGTGCTTCGGGTCGCCCATCTCGAAGGTGAAGCGCGAGGTGGCCACCCGGTCGCGGGAGGTCTGGACGGCCGCGGAGAGGATGTTGACGTGCTGGTCCGAGAGGACCCGGGTGACGTCCGAGAGGAGCCGGGACCGGTCCAGCGCCTCGACCTGGATCGCGACCAGGAAGACCGAGGACTGGGTGGGCGCCCACTCGACCTCGAGGATGCGCTCCGGCTCACGGGAGAGCGACTCCACGTTGACGCAGTCGCTGCGGTGAACCGATACGCCACTGCCCCGGGTGACGAAGCCGATGATCGGGTCGCCGGGGACGGGCGTACAGCAGCGCGCCAGCTTCACCCAGACGTCCTCGACGCCCTTGACGACGACGCCCGGGTCGGCGTTGGAGCGGCGCTTGGAGCGGCCGCGGGTCGGCGGGGCGGCCTCGTCGATGTCCTCGGTGGCAGCCTCCTCGCCGCCGAGCGCCTGCACCAGCTTCTGGACGATGGACTGGGCGGTGACATGGCCCTCGCCGATCGCCGCGTACAGCGAGGAGATGTCGCTGTAGCGCATCTCGTGGGCGAGCGTGACGAGCGAGTCGCCGGTCAGGATCCGCTGGATCGGCAGGTTCTGCTTGCGCATGGCCCGCGCGATGGCGTCCTTGCCCTGCTCGATCGCCTCGTCGCGGCGCTCCTTGGAGAACCAGGCGCGGATCTTGTTGCGGGCGCGCGGTGACTTGACGAATCCCAGCCAGTCGCGGGAGGGGCCGGCACCGGCGGCCTTGGAGGTGAAGACCTCGACCAGGTCGCCGTTGTCGAGGGTCGACTCCAGCGGCACGAGCCGCCCGTTGACCCGCGCTCCTATCGTGCGGTGGCCGACCTCGGTATGGACGGCGTAGGAGAAGTCGACGGGGGTGGCGCCGGCGGGCAGCGCGATGACGTCGCCCTTGGGCGTGAAGACGAAGACCTCGTTGCGCGAGAGGTCGAAGCGCAGGGACTCCAGGAACTCGCTGGGGTCCTCGGTCTCCTTCTGCCAGTCGAGGAGCTGGCGCAACCACGCCATGTCGTTGAGGTGGTCGTCCTTGCCCGTCCTCTTCGGCACGTCGGCGCGCACCTTGGAGGCACCGGCGACGGCCTCCTGCTTGTATTTCCAGTGCGCGGCGATGCCGTACTCGGCACGCCGGTGCATGTCGAAGGTGCGGATCTGGAGCTCGACGGGCTTGCCGTTGGGTCCGATGACCGTCGTGTGCAGCGACTGGTACATGTTGAACTTCGGCATCGCGATGTAGTCCTTGAACCGGCCGGGGACCGGATTCCATCGCGCGTGGACGGTGCCGAGGGCCGCGTAGCAGTCGCGGACGGTGTCCACGAGGACGCGGATGCCGACCAGGTCGTAGATCTCCGCGAAGTCCCGGCCGCGGACGATCATCTTCTGGTAGACGCTGTAGTAGTGCTTGGGGCGGCCGGTGACGGTGGCCTTGATGCGGGCGGCGCGCAGGTCCGTCTGGACCTCGTCGGTCACTATGGCGAGGTACTCGTCCCGCTTGGGGGCGCGCTCGGCGACGAGCCGGACGATCTCGTCGTACATCTTGGGGTAGAGGATCGCGAAGGCGAGGTCCTCCAGCTCCCACTTGATGGTGTTCATGCCCAGGCGGTGGGCCAGGGGCGCGTAGATCTCGAGGGTCTCGCGGGCCTTCTTCTCCTGCTTCTCCCGCTTGAGGTACCGCATGGTACGCATGTTGTGCAGGCGGTCGGCGAGCTTGATGACCAGGACGCGCGGGTCCTTGGCCATGGCGACGACCATCTTGCGGACGGTCTCGGCCTGCGCGGCCTCGCCGAACTTGACCTTGTCGAGCTTGGTGACGCCGTCGACGAGCAGGGCGACCTGGTCGCCGAAGTCCCGGCGCAGGGTGTCGAGGCCGTACTCGGTGTCCTCGACGGTGTCGTGCAGGAGGCCGGCCATCAGCGTCGCCGGGTCCATGCCGAGCTCGGCGAGGATCGTCGTGACGGCGAGCGGGTGCGTGATGTACGGGTCGCCGCTCTTGCGCTTCTGGCCGCGGTGCCAGCGCTCGGCGACCTGGTAGGCGCGCTCGATCTGGCGGAGGGTGGCCGTCTCGATCTTCGGGTCGTTGGAGCGGACGATCCGCAGCAGCGGTTCGAGGACCGGGTTGTACGGGGACGAACGCTGGACGCCGAGGCGGGCGAGGCGGGCGCGGACCCGGTTGGACGAGCCGCCCGAGCGGGCCGGCGCGGCCGGTGCGGGCCGGGCGGCGGGGGCCGGGGTGGGCGCCGGGGTCGGGGTGGGCGCCGGGGCCGCCGTCTCGGGCACGGGCCCGGTCTCCGCGGGCTTGTTCTCGGGCGTGCCGGTTCCCGGCGCGGCCTTCTCGGCCTTCGGGTCGGGCTGCGCGGCGGAGAGTGACTGGGCCTCGTCTGGCAAGAGCGCTCCTCGTGCGGTGCCGGGTCCCCCGGTCAGGCCCGGAAAGGCCATCGTATCGAGCCCCGACCCGCCGTGCTCACGCGCCCGGCGCGCGGACGGCGTGGGCACGGAGGAAGCCCGCCCCTTGGGCCCCGTACAGGGACATAAGGGGAAAACAGCAGGGGCGCCCCGGGGATTCCCCGGAGCGCCCCTGCGGGCCCTGCTGTCGGACCGCGTCGTGTCAGACCGTGATCAGCGCCTTGAGCGGGGCGCCGTTCAGGACCGGCTCCAGGCGGGAGCGGCCCGGCAGGAAGCCGAGCTCCATGAGGACCGCGACTCCCGCGACCTCGGCGCCCGCGCGGCGGATGAGCTCGATCGAGGCCTCGGCCGTACCGCCGGTGGCGAGGACGTCGTCGATGACCATGACGCGGTCGCCCGCGGCCAGGTCCTCGGCGTGCACCTCGATCTCGGCGGTGCCGTACTCCAGCTCGTACGCCTGGCTCAGCGTGGCCCCGGGGAGCTTGCCGGCCTTGCGGACCGGGATGAAGCCCAGGCCCGCGCGGACGGCCACCGGGGCGGCCAGGATGAAGCCGCGGGCCTCCAGGCCGACGATCTTCGTCGCACCGTGCGCGGAGCACAGGGCGGCGAGGACGTCGGTGAGGGCCGTGAACGCCACCGGGTCCGCGAGCAGCGGCGTGATGTCCTTGAACAGCACGCCCGGCTTCGGGTAGTCGGGGACGTCGCGGATGCGGCTGAGCAGGAGGTCGGTGACGTCCTGGGCCTCGGCGGTCATCCTCGGTACTCCTGGCTGTCCCGGCGGCTCACCCGCGGACCGACGACGGCGGCCTCGGCAGGCAGGTCGTCGGCGGCGTCCAGCGGCTCACCCTTGGCCGCGGCGGAGGCCCGCTTGGCCAGGATGCGCTTCTTGAGCGCCTTGATCGCCGGCTCGCGCTCCTTGAGGTCGGCGACGAGCGGGGTGGCGATGAAGATCGAGGAGTACGCGCCGGCGGCGAGACCCACGAACAGCGACAGCGAGATGTCGTTGAGCATGCCGGCGCCGAGGACGCCGCCACCGATGAAGAGCAGGCCGGCGACCGGCAGCAGCGCGACGACGGTGGTGTTGATCGAACGGACCAGGGTGCCGTTGATCGAGCGGTTGGCCAGCTCGCTGTAGGTGAAGCGGGTCTGCTTCGTGATGTCCTTCGTCTGCTCCTTGAGGGAGTCGAAGACGACGACTGTGTCGTACAGCGAATAGCCGAGGATCGTCAGCAGACCGATGACCGTACCGACGGTGACCTCGAAGCCGACCAGTGAGTAGATACCCACGGTGATCGTGAGGTCGTGGATCAGGGCGATGAGTGCCGCGATCGCCATTCTCCACTCGAAGGCGATCGCCAGATAGATCACCACCAGGATCATGAAGACCCCTAGGCCGGTCCAGGCCTTGGTGGCGATCTGCTCACCCCAACTGGGGCCGACGAGCTCCGCCGCGATCTTTTCCTCGGGGACGTTCAGGTCCTTGGCGAGCTCTTCGCGGACCTGGTCGGACTGGGCCGTGTCGAGGCCGCCGACCTGGATGCGGAGCGAGCCGTTGCCGAGCTGCTGGACGATCGCGTCGTGGCCCGAGGCCTCTTCCGCGTACTCCTGGGCCTGGCTGACGGAGACGTCGGTCTTCGGGGTGGTGAAGACGGCGCCGCCCTGGAACTCGATGCCCATGTTGAGGCCGCGGACGGCCAGGGCGACGATGGCGGTGATGGTGATCAGGATGGACAGGCCATACCAGATCTTGCGGTTGCCGATGAAGTCGTAACCGACCTCACCGCGGTGGAGCCGGGCGCCGAGATCGCCGAGCTTCGACATCTCACGCCTCCTTCGCGTCGACGGGGGCGGTGGCACGGCGGGAGCGGCGCAGCGGCGGCTTGGCGCCGAGCCGCTTCGGGTCGAGACCCGACCACGGGTGACCGTTGCCGAAGAACTTGGTCTTCGCCAGCATCGTCATGACCGGCTTGGTGAAGAGGAACACCACGACGATGTCGAGCAGGGTGGTGAGGCCGAGCGTGAACGCGAAGCCCTGGACCTTGCCGACGGTGACGATGAAGAGCACGGCCGCGGCCAGGAACGACACGAAGTCGGAGACCATGATCGTGCGGCGGGCGCGCGGCCAGGCGCGCTCGACGGCCGGGCGGAGCGTGCGGCCCTCGCGGAGCTCGTCACGGATGCGCTCGAAGTAGACGATGAACGAGTCCGCGGTGATACCGATGGCGACGATGGCGCCGCAGACGGCCGGCAGGTTCAGCGCGAAGCCGATGGCCGGGCCGAGCAGGGCCATGATCACGTAGGTCAGCAGCGCGGAGACGCCGAGGCTGAGGATCGCGACCAGCGAAAGACCGCGGTAGTACGCCACCAGGTAGATGATGACCAGCGCGAGGCCGATGGCGCCCGCGATCAGGCCCGCCTCCAGCTGGTCGCCGCCGAGGGCGGCGGTGACGGTGTCGACGCTCTGGGTCTCGAAGGAGAGCGGCAGGGCGCCGTAGGACAGGATGTTGCCGAGGTCCTGGGCGGTCTGCTGGGTGAAGTTGCCGGAGATCTGGGCGTTGGCGCTCAGCGTCGTGCGCACCGACGGGGCCGAGACGACCTCGCCGTCGAGGACGATCGCGAAGCGGTTCTGCGGGTCGGCCTGCTGCGACAGCTTGCCGGTGATCGCCTGGAACTTCTTGGAGCCCTCACCGGTGAAGGCCATGTCGACGATCCACTGGCCGCTCTGCTGGTCGATGCCGGCGCTGGCGTCGTCGACGTCACGGCCCTCGACCTCGGCCGGGCCGAGGAGGTACTTCGCCCACACGCCCGGGTTGTCCTCGCCGCAGGCCACGGTGGGCTCGGTCGGCTTGACGCCCTGGCCGGCAGCGGCGCGCTGCTTGGGGTCGAGGCAGTTCAGGTCCGTGAACTTCTTCTGGAGCGCCAGGGTGGCCGCGTCGGCCGCGGGCGGCGTCGTGGGGGTGTCCGTGGCCTTCGGCTTCGTGGAGGCCGAGGAGCTCGCGGTGGGCGTCGGGCTCGGGGCCTTGAGGGCCTCGCTGACCGCGCGTCCCTGCGTGGTGGCCGTGGCCGTCGGCGTGGCCGACTTCTCACCCACGGTCGCACCGGAGGAGGACGGCTTGGCCGAGGGGGTGCCCGTGGGAGAGCCGGAGGTGGTGGCGCTCGGCGCCACCTGGGGTCCGCCGTCCGCGACGGTGAGAACGGGCCGGAAGTAGAGCTGGGCCGTGGTGCCGACCTGCTCGCGGGCCTGCTTCTCGTTCGTGCCGCGGGGGATGTTGACGATGATGTTCTCGCGGCCCTGGGTCTGAACCTCGGCCTCGGAGACGCCCAGACCGTTGACACGGCGCTCGATGATGCCGACCGCGGTGTTCATGTTGGTCTCGTTGACCGCCGACTCCTGGCCGGGCTCGGCCTTCGCCTTGAGCGTGATCGACGTTCCGCCGGCGAGGTCGATGCCGAGGCGCGGGGTGGTGTGCCCCGACCAGAACATGCCGCCGGTGAGCGCGACCATGGCGATCAGGATGAGTGCCAGGGCGCGGCCCGGACGGCTCTGTCCCCCCGCCGGCCTTCGGCCCTTGTTCGGTGCTGCCACCTGTCGTATCTCCCTGTCCAACCGCCCCGCGCCGGGTATGCGTGAGACGGCCACGAAGTGTGTGTGGGGACCTTCCCCCGCAGACGTGGAACCGTTCCGGGGACCGCGCACGCCGGGTGGGCGTGCGCGGGGTGCCCGGCCGCGACTACTTCGCGTCGGTCTCGCCGTCGGTCTTGCCGTCCTTCTGACCCTCGGTGCCGGCCTCGGCCGCGTCCGCCTTCTTCGTCAGATCGGCCTTCGGCTGCGCGTCCTCGGCCTCGACGGCCTCCGCGTCCTTCGTGACCTCGGCGGTCTCGGTGAGCGAGGAGGCGTCGTCGGGAACGACGGCCTCGGTCTCCGAGTCCTCCTCGTCACCGTGGACGATGCGGTTGTACTCGGCGTCCGGAAGGACCGCGCCGATCGCGTTCTTCGCGTAGACGGCGTGCACGCCGGGCGCGACCTCGAGGAGGACGGTCTCGTCGCCGATCTCCTTGACGGTGGCGTACATCCCCCCGATCGTCCGCACGCCGGTACCGGGCTGCATCTCATCGCGCATCTGCGCGGCCGCCTGCTGCTTCTTCTTCGCAGAGCGGGTCATCAGGAACATGGCCCCGATGAGGACGATGAAGGGGAGGAGGGTCACGATGCTCACGGGACGGGTTTCCTTCGCACGGTCGCGGAGAACCCGCGGCCTGATCTTCGGGGGTGGGCGCGCCGACCAGAAAGGGCGGCATCGGCGGAGTCTAGGCGAGTCCGCATCGATGGAACAACGTCCAGCATCGCACCCTGGTTCCGGTCCGGGCGAGTGTCACTACCGTCACGCCCCGAAGAGCCCCTGTTGTCCGCTTCCGTGCGCTCCCGGCCCCGCTGCCTGCGGCGGAACGAGCCCGAGGTGGGTCCATGCGGCGGGAGTGGCGACCCGACCACGGGGCGTGCGGGCCAGTAGTCCTTCGCGTACGAGGAAGGGCTCGGCGACCTCCTCGACGGTCTCGCGCTCCTCCCCCACGGCGACCGCGAGGGTGGAAAGTCCGACCGGTCCGCCGCCGAAGAGCTTGAGCAGGGCCTCCAGGACGGCGCGGTCGAGCCGGTCGAGGCCGCGGCTGTCCACCTCGTACACCCGGAGGGCGGCCTCGGCGATCTCCCGGGTGATCGCTCCGTCGGCCCTGACCTGCGCGTAGTCCCGGACGCGGCGCAGCAGGCGGTTGGCGATACGGGGCGTGCCGCGGGAGCGGCCGGCGATCTCGGCGGCGCCTGCCGCGTCGATCTCGACGTCGAGGAGGCCGGCGGAGCGGTGGATCACGCGCTGGAGCTCGGCGGGGTCGTAGAACTCCATGTGGCCGGTGAAGCCGAAGCGGTCGCGCAGCGGGGGCGGCAGGAGGCCGGCCCGGGTGGTGGCGCCGACCAGGGTGAAGGGCGGGAGTTCCAGAGGGATGGCGGTGGCGCCGGGGCCCTTGCCGACGATGACGTCGACGCGGAAGTCCTCCATCGCCATGTAGAGCATCTCCTCGGCGGGCCGGGACATCCGGTGGATCTCGTCGAGGAAGAGGATCTCGCCCTCCTGGAGGGAGGAGAGGATCGCGGCGAGGTCGCCGGCGTGCTGGATGGCGGGGCCGGAGGTGATGCGGATCGGCGCGTTCATCTCGGCCGCGATGATCATCGAGAGGGTGGTCTTGCCGAGGCCGGGGGCGCCGGAGAGCAGCACGTGGTCGGCGGTGGCGCCACGCTGACGGGCGGCCTTGAGGACCAGGTCGAGCTGCTGGCGGACCTTCTCCTGGCCGACGAACTCGCTGAGGTCCTTGGGGCGCAGGGCGGCCTCGACGGCCTGGTCGTCCCCCTCGGCGGCGGCGTCGACGATGCGCGCCTCGGCCTCGGCCGACTCGGCGGTGGTGTCGTCGTCCCAGTTCACGGTGGATGCCTTCTCGTTCGTACGGCGGGGTCAGCGGCTCGGCGGCAGGTCCGCCCGGACCGCGAGGGGGCCGGGGGCCGGGCGGGTCAGCGGGTGCGGTTGAGGGCCTGGAGGGCGGCGCGGAGCAGCTGCGGTACGGGTGCGGCGCCGGTCTCGGCGAGGGCGGCCTCGGCAATCGGGGTGACGGCGCCGACGGCCTCCTCCGCCTCGCGGCTCGCGTAGCCGAGTCCGATCAGCGCGGCGGACAGCTGCTCGGTCCATGGCGCGGGCCCGGAGGCCGCGGCACGCTGGGCGCCGACCAGGCCGCTGCTGCCCAGGGGGGCGCCGAGCTTGTCCTTCAGTTCGAGGAGGAGCTTCTGCGCGCCCTTCTTGCCGATGCCGGGGACGGCCATGAGGGCCTTCTCGTCACCGGTGGAGACGGCGATCCGCAGCGCGTCGGGGCTGTGCACGCCGAGCATGGCCTGCGCGAGGCGGGGGCCTACGCCGCTGGCGGTCTGGAGCAGCTCGAAGACCTGCCGCTCGTCGTCGTCGGCGAAGCCGTACAGGGTGAGCGAGTCCTCACGGACCACCAACGAGGTGGCGAGCCGGGCGTCCTGACCGACCCTCAGGGCGGAGAGGGTGTTCGGCGTGCACTGCACGGCCATGCCCACGCCGCCGACCTCGATCACGGCGACGGAGGGGGCGAGGGCGGCGACCGGGCCGCTGACGAAGGCGATCATCGGGTTCGGCCTTTCACGGCGGATGACGGGTGCTGGGCGGGGGCCTGAGGGTGGGCGGAAGCCCGAGCGGCCGCCTGGTGCTGGGCGGCCGCCTGCTGGAGCCGGTTCTGGGCGACGGCCTGCTGGAGGCGGTTCTGGGCGGGAGCCCGCCAGATGTGGCAGATGGCGAGCGCGAGGGCGTCGGCGGCGTCGGCCGGCTTGGGTGGCGCGGAGAGCCGCAGGAGCCGGGTCACCATGGCTCCGACCTGCGCCTTGTCCGCGCGCCCGCTACCGGTGACGGCGGCCTTGACCTCGCTGGGCGTGTGCAGGGCGACGGGGATCCCGCGCCGCGAGGCGCAGAGCATGGCGACCGCGCTCGCCTGGGCCGTGCCCATCACCGTACGGACGTTGTGCTGGCTGAACACCCGCTCCACGGCTACCAGTTCGGGCGAGAAGCGGTCGAGCCACTCCTCGATTCCACGCTCGATGCCGACCAGCCGCACACCGATGTCCGCGTCGGCCGCAGTCCGGACCACACCGACGCCGAGCATGGTCAGGGGCCGCCCGGCGACGCCTTCGACGACACCGACGCCGCACCGGGTCAGTCCGGGGTCCACCCCGAGAACGCGCACTGTGTCCCTCCCTGGACCGCTGTCGCTCACCTGTTTGTGCAGGCTATCGGCTGCCACTGACAACGCAGCGGGCCGACGGGGGTGTGTCCCCGTCGGCCCGCTGTGGAACGGCCGCGCTCAGGCGTCGACCTTCTCCATGACCTCGTCGCTGACGTCGAAGTTGGCGAAGACGTTCTGCACGTCGTCGCTGTCCTCCAGCGCGTCGATCAGCTTGAACATCTTGCGCGCGCCCTCTTCGTCGAGCTCGACCTGCATGGTCGGGACGAAGCTGGACTCGGCCGAGTCGTAGTCGATGCCGGCCGCCTGGAGGGCGGTACGGACCGCGACCAGGTCGGTGGCCTCGCTGATGATCTCGAAGGACTCACCGAGGTCGTTGACCTCCTCGGCGCCGGCTTCGAGCACCGTCTCCAGGACATCGTCCTCGGACAGCTCGCCCTTGGGGAGCACGACGACGCCCTTGCGGTTGAACAGGTACGAGACCGAGCCCGGGTCGGCCATGGAGCCGCCGTTGCGGGTCATGGCGACGCGCACGTCGGAGGCGGCGCGGTTGCGGTTGTCGGTGAGGCACTCGATGAGCACCGCGACACCGTTCGGGCCGTAACCCTCGTACATGATCGTGGCGTAGTCGGCGCCGCCGGCCTCGAGGCCCGCTCCGCGCTTGAGCGCGGAGTCGATGTTCTTGTTCGGGACCGACTGCTTCTTCGCCTTCTGAACGGCGTCGAACAGCGTCGGGTTACCGTCCAGGTCGGCACCACCGGTACGGGCGGCGACCTCGATGTTCTTGATCAGCTTCGCGAAGAGCTTGCCGCGCTTGGCATCGATCACGGCCTTCTTGTGCTTCGTCGTAGCCCATTTAGAGTGGCCGGACATCTGCCTGTCTCCTTCGCGTAACCCATTTCTGAACGAACCCGAGAGATCCTACCGGGATCGAGTCACCGTGCCGCGCGCGCCATGTCGACGAACAGGCCGTGCAGTCGGTGGTCCCCCGTGAGCTCGGGGTGGAACGAGGTCGCCAGGGCGTTCCCCTGCCGTACGGCGACGATGTGACCGCCGTGCTCGGCGAGGACCTCGACCTGGGCGCCGATGGACTCGACCCACGGGGCCCGGATGAAGACGCCCTCGACGGGGCCGTCCTCGATGCCCGTGACCGTGACGCCGGCCTCGAAGGACTCGTTCTGACGCCCGAAGGCGTTACGGCGGACGATCATGTCGATGCCGCCGAAGGTCTCCTGGCCCGAGCGCGGGTCGAGGATCTTGTCGGCGAGCATGATCAGCCCGGCGCAGGTGCCGTAGACCGGCATGCCGGCGGCGATGCGCTCGCGGAGCGGCTCCATCAGGCCGAAGAGCACGGCCAGCTTGGAGATGGTGGTGGACTCGCCACCGGGGATGACGAGACCGTCGACCTCGGCGAGCTCCTCGGGGCGCCTCACCGGCCTGGCCACGGCGTCAGCCGCGGCCAGGGCGATCAGGTGCTCCCGTACGTCGCCCTGGAGAGCCAGGACACCAATCACGGGAGTGCTGCTCATCGGTGCTTACCAGCCCCGGTTGGCGTAGCGCTCGGACTCGGGGAGGGTGTCGCAGTTGATGCCGACCATGGCCTCGCCCAGGTTGCGGGAGGCGTCCGCGATGATCTTCGGGTCGTCGTAGAAGGTGGTGGCCTTCACGATGGCGGCGGCGCGCTTGGCCGGGTCGCCCGACTTGAAGATGCCGGAGCCGACGAAGACGCCCTCGGCGCCGAGCTGGCGCATGAGCGCGGCGTCGGCGGGGGTGGCGACGCCACCGGCGGAGAACAGCACGACCGGCAGCTTGCCGAGCTCGGCGACCTCCTTGACGAGCTCGTACGGGGCGCGGAGCTCCTTGGCGGCGGCGAACAGCTCGTTGTTGTCGAAGCCGCGCAGCTTGGCGATCTCGTTCTTGATCTGGCGCAGGTGACGGACGGCCTCGACGACGTTGCCGGTGCCGGCCTCGCCCTTGGAGCGGATCATGGCCGCACCCTCGGCGATGCGGCGGAGGGCCTCGCCCAGGTTGGTGGCGCCACAGACGAAGGGGGTCGTGAAGGCCCACTTGTCGGAGTGGTTGACCTCGTCGGCCGGGGTCAGGACCTCGGACTCGTCGATGTAGTCGACGCCGAGGGACTGCAGGACCTGCGCCTCGACGAAGTGACCGATGCGGGACTTGGCCATGACCGGGATGGAGACCGCGCCGATGATCTCTTCGATCATGTTCGGGTCGGACATACGGGCCACGCCGCCGTCCTTGCGGATGTCCGCGGGGACCCGCTCCAGGGCCATGACGGCCACGGCGCCGGCGTCCTCGGCGATCTTCGCCTGCTCGGCGTTGACCACGTCCATGATCACGCCGCCCTTGAGCTGCTCGGCCATGCCGCGCTTGACGCGCGCGGTGCCGGTCTCGGGGGACTGGAAGGTGGTGGAAGGCGTGGTGGACACAGGTACCTCACTCGTGACAACGGGGGTTGACGACAAGAAGAGGAAACAGGCCACCTGGGGTCCACATCAAGGGCCAATGTGGACTCGGTGGATCGTTTTCCCAGGTTAGGGGGGTCAGGCCGGGCGATCGGCAAGGGCCACTGGCGGCTCGTCGTCCATTTCGAAGGCCAGCGGGAAGGGCGCGTGGCCCGCGAGCCGGAACCAGCGGACCGTGCGGTGGCGGCGCAGGGCGCGGGCGGCCCGTACGGCGTCGTTGTGGAAGCGGCGCGCCATCGGCACCCGGCGCACGGCTGCGGCGAGCTCCCCGGCGGCCTCCTCGCCGCCGGGCGCCTCCCGTACGACCTCCACCTGCTCGGGCTCGCCGAAGACGACCCGCAGGGCCTGGCTCAGCTCGCTCTCGGCGACCTCCCGCTGGTCCTCCTCGGCCTGCCGGGCGGCGTGCGCGGCCTCGTACAGCACGATCGAGGCGGCCGGGTCGAGGACTCCGGAGGTGGCCAGCTCCTGGGTGACCGAGGCCCGGCGGAGAAGCTGTGCGTCCAGGGCGGCGCGGGCGGCGTCGATACGGGAGTGCAGCCGGTCGAGCCGTCCGGCGGTCCAGCTGAGATAGACGCCGATGAGGATCAGCGCGACAACGGTCCAGATCAGGGTTTCGGTCACGGGCGCACAGGCTACCGGGGCGACGGGCGGCGGATGCCGGACCGTCCCCGCCCCGCGGTGGGCATTCGTTCCGCCGGAGCGGGACGATTGCCCACCGCGGGGCGGGAGGATTGCCCGCACGGGGCGAGGCGGGTGCCCACGCGGGGCCGGGGCAGGGTGCCCACGCGGGGCGGAGGCAGGTGCCCATCCGGGGCCGAGGCGGGTGCCCACCCGGGGCCGAGGCCGGGACCCGGATCAGCCGAAGGGTGGGCCCCCTACAGCCCCAGCCTCGCCCGCAGCCCCACGCGTTCGTCCGTGTCCACCGCCGCCGCGCCGTCCGTGACCGTCTCGTAGACGGCGAGGATGTCCGCGCCGACCGTGCTCCAGTCGAAGCGGCGGACATGCGCCGAGCCGCGGGCGCTGAGCTCCGCGCGTCGCGCCTCGTCACCCAGGAGTCGGATCGCCGCGTCCGCGAGCGCCTCCGCGTCCTCGTTGGCGAAGAGCTCGCCCGCGCCGCCCTGGTCGAGGACCTGGGCGAAGGCGTCGAGGTCGGCGGCGAGCACCGGCGCGCCGGCCGACATCGCCTCGACGAGGATGATGCCGAAGCTCTCCCCGCCGGTGTTGGGCGCCACGTACACGTCGACGCTGCGCAGCAGCCGCGCCTTGTCCTCGTCGCTGACCATGCCGAGGAACTCCACCCGGGAGCGCATCTCGGGCGGCAGCGAGGCCACCGCCTCCTCCTCGTCCCCGCGCCCGGCGACGAGCAGCCGGGTCCCCGGCCGCTCCGTGAGGATCCTGGGCAGGGCCCGCATCAGGACCGGCAGGCCCTTGCGCGGTTCGTCGATCCGGCCGATGAAGCCGAGCGTCCCGCCCTGCCACTCCTTCTTCGGCTCGGCGCGGGCGAAGAAGTCCACGTCGACGCCGTTGGGGATGAGGACCGCGTCACCGCCGAGGTGCTCGACGAGCGTCCGCCGCGCGTACTCGCTCACGGCGATGCGGGCGCTGATCTTCTCCAGCGCCGGCTGGAGGATCGGGTACGCGGCGATCATCGCCCGCGAGCGCGGGTTCGAGGTGTGGAAGGTGGCCACGATCGGCCCCTGCGCCGCCCAGCAGGTGAGCAGTCCGAGCGACGGTGAGGTCGGCTCGTGGATGTGCACGACGTCGAAGGTGCCGTCGTGCAGCCAGCGCCGTACGCGGGCGGCGGAGAGGAAGCCGAAGTTGAGCCGGGCCACCGAGCCGTTGTACGGGACGGGCACGGCCCGGCCGGCCGAGACGACGTACGGCGGGAGCGGGGTCTCCTCGTCGGCGGGGGCGAGGACGGAGACCTCGTGCCCGAGCCGGATGAGGTGCTCGGCGAGGTCGCGGATGTGGAACTGGACGCCGCCCGGCACGTCCCAGGAGTACGGGCAGACGATCCCGATCTTCACGCGGTCCGCTCCCCGTCACGGTCTCGGCCCGGGTTCCGGTCCGCGGCCTGGGCCGGGGCCGGAGCCGGAGCCGGGGTCGACGGCTCGTCCCGGACCGACAGCTCGTCCCGGTCCGACGCCGGGCTCGCCTCCCGGTCCGCGCCCGAGGCCGGGCGTTCCTCCAGGTCCGCGAGCCACAGTCGCTGCAGCATGTGCCAGTCCTCCGGGTGGTCCGCGATGCCGCCGGCGAAGACGTCCGCCAGCGCCTGTGTCGCCGCGGCCGTCCGCTCGGCCCGGGTACCCGACTCGGGTACGTCGAGAGGCGGGTGGATCTGCCCCCGCATGACCGACGTGTCGTCGTACCAGAGCGTCACCGGCATCAGCAGCGCGCCCGTCTGCTGGGCGAGGATCGCCGGTCCCGCCGGCATCCGCGCCGTGTCACCGAAGAACGAGACCTCGACCCCGGAGGCCGACAGGTCCCGGTCGGCGACGAGACAGACCAGCCCGCCGGCCCGCAGCCGTCGCGCGAGCGTCCCGAAGGCGGAGCCCCCGGTGTGCGGGAGGACCTCCATGCCGAGGGACTCGCGGTAGGCGACGAAGCGGTCGTACAGCGTCTCCGGCTTGAGCCGCTCGGCGACCGTCGTGAACGGCACGCCGAGCGTGCGGGTCACCCACACGCCCGCCAGGTCCCAGTTGGCCAGGTGCGGCAGCGCGATGATGACGCCCCGCCCGGAGGCGATCCCGTCGAGCAGATGCTCGGCGCCCTTGATGTCGACGTCCCTCCCGACCCGCTCCTCGCTCCAGGTCGGCAGCCGGAAGGACTCCATCCAGTACCGCATGTACGAGCGCATGCCGGCCTTCGACAGCTCGGCGAGCCGCTCGGGCGTGGCGTCCGGCACCACGCGCGCGAGGTTGGACTCGAGCCGCAGCACGCTCTTGCCGCGCCGCTTCCAGGTGAAGTCGGCGATCCGCCGGCCGAGGCCCGCCGCCACCGGCTCCGGCAGCCTCTTCACGGTCGACCAGCCGAGGCCGTACACCCCGTCGGTCAGTCTGTCCTTCAGCGCGCTCACGATGCCGCCTCGCTCCCCCGGGCCGCGGCGTCCGCCTCGGCCGATTCCCGTCGTACCGTCACCACGCGCTGCCCCAGGGTCACCGCGCTGCCGACCGCCACGATCCACAGGGCGATCGGAAGCAGCACCTGGACGCCGGGCACGCCGAAGGCGTGCAGTCCGGCGAGACCGGCGGCGACCAGCGAGATGACGAGGCGCTCGGCGCGCTCGATGAGGCCGTTGACGGCGACCGGCAGGCCAATCGATTCGCCACGGGCCTTGGTGTACGACACGACCTGGCCGCTCGCGAGGCAGAAGATGGCGACGGCGCACAGCATGTTGTCGTCGCCTGTGCCCGCGTACCAGAGCGCGAAGCCGCCGAAGATGGCGCCGTCCGCGACCCGGTCGAGCGTCGAGTCGAGGAAGGCCCCCCAACGGCTGGAGATCCCCGCCTGCCGGGCCATGTTGCCGTCGACGAGGTCGGAGAAGACGAAGAGGGTGATGACGATCGTGCCCCAGAAGAATTCTCCCCGGGGGAAGAAGACCAGCGCACCGGCCATCACTCCCGCCGTGCCGATGAGCGTGACCGCGTCGGGGCTGACGCCCCGGCGGAGCAGAAACGCGGCGAACGGTGTGAGGACACGCGTGAAAAAGGCACGCGCGTACTTGTTCAGCATGGCCTTCCCGAGGTTCGGTGGGCCGCGCGGCCCCTATGACCACCGGCTCACCCATCGTAGCCACGCGCGTGGCGCCGACGTGGCGGGCACCCGCCCCGCCGCGTCGCGGTCCCCCCGAGGATCGGTCCGGGTACGACGTATGGACGCGTCCCTGCGCCGGTGCAAAGCTCGAAGAACCACCGCGGGCACCCGCCGGAGCCGCACCGCGACACGCCACTCCCCCGCGCCCGCGTCCCGCCGCACCGTGCGAGCAGTCGGGAGGAACACATCATGGGTGACAAGGCGAACACGGCCGCCGGAGCCGCCGGCAGGGCTTTGACGGCCGACCGGCCCACGTCCGTACGGAACGTGGTGCTGGTCGGCCACAGCGGATCCGGCAAGACGACCCTCGTCGAGGCGCTCGCCCAGACCGCCGGAGCGGTCAACCGGGCCGGGCGCGTCGAGGACGGCGGGACGGTCTCCGACTACGACGAGATCGAGCACCGCCAGCAGCGCTCCGTGCAGCTCTCCCTCGTCCCGGTCGGCTGGGACGGGTTCAAGATCAACCTCCTCGACACCCCCGGGTACGCCGACTTCGTCGGGGAGCTGAGGGCCGGTCTGCGGGCGGCGGACGCGGCCCTCTTCGTCGTCTCGGCCGCGCAGGAGGCCGACGCCGTCGCCGCCTCCACCCGCATGATCTGGGAGGAGTGTGCGGCCGTCGGCATGCCCCGCGCCATCGTCGTGACCCACCTCGACACGGCCCGCACCGACTTCACCGAGCTCACCGCCGTCTGCGCCGACCTCTTCGGGCGCGACGACCCGGACGCCGTCCTCCCTCTCTACCTGCCCGTCCGGGGCGCGGAGGGGGCCGACGGCCACGCGCCCGCCACCGGGCTCGTCGGTCTGCTCTCGGAGCGGATCCTCGACTACTCGACGGGCGTACGACGGGAGGAGGCGCCCGACGAGAACCAGCGGGAGCTCATCGCGGAGGCCCGCGCCCGGCTCATCGAGGGGATCATCGCCGAGAGCGAGGACGAGACCCTCATGGACCGCTACCTCGGCGGCGAGGAGATCGACGTGAAGACGCTCGTCGACGACCTGGAGAAGGCCGTCGCCCGGGGTAGCTTCCACCCGGTCCTCGCGGCCGCCCCCGCCGCCGACGGCGGGACACAGGGCCTCGGCACCCTCGAACTCCTGGAGCTGATCACCGGCGGCTTCCCCTCACCCCTGGAGCACGAGCCCCCGGCCGTGACCACGCCCGACGGGCAGCCCCGGCCGGCGATCACCTGCGACCCCGACGGCCCCCTGGTCGCCGAGGTCGTGAAGACCGCCTCCGACCCGTACGTGGGCCGGATCTCCCTGGTCAGGGTCTTCTCCGGCACCCTGCGCCCGGACGAGACCGTGCACGTCTCCGGCCACGGCCTCACCGACCGGGGCCACGAGGACCACGACGTCGACGAACGGATCGGCGGCCTCACCTCCCCCTTCGGCAAGCAGCAGCGGCCCCTGCCGCACTGCATCGCCGGGGACCTCGCCTGTGTCGCCCGGCTCGGCCGCGCGGAGACCGGCGACACCGTCTCGGCAAAGGACGACCCGCTCCTGATGGAGCCGTGGAGCATGCCCGAACCCCTGCTTCCGCTCGCCGTCGAGGCCCACGGCAAGGCCGACGAGGACCGGCTCTCGCAGGGCCTCGCCCGGCTGGTCGCCGAGGACCCGACGATGCGCCTCGAACAGAACCAGGACACCCG
The DNA here is from genome assembly GCF_026343125.1 of Streptomyces sp. NBC_00094. Taxonomy (NCBI): domain Bacteria; kingdom Bacillati; phylum Actinomycetota; class Actinomycetes; order Kitasatosporales; family Streptomycetaceae; genus Streptomyces; species Streptomyces sp. NBC_00094. The sequence goes on from NZ_JAPEMB010000001.1 coordinate 1,410,038, forward strand.
CCAGGTGGTGCTGTGGTGCCTGGGCGAGGCCCACCAGGACGTCGTCCTCGAGCGCCTCAGGGGCCGGTACGGCGTGCAGGTCGACGCCGTCCCGTACGAGGTGCCGCTGCGCGAGACCTTCGGCAGCGCCTCCTCCGGCCGGGGCCGGCACGTCAAGCAGTCCGGCGGCCACGGCCAGTACGCCATCTGCGAGATCGACGTGGAGCCGCTGCCGGTGGGCAGCGGCATCGAGTTCGTCGACAAGGTGGTCGGCGGGGCGGTCCCGCGCCAGTTCGTCCCCTCCGTCGAGAAGGGCGTGCGGGCCCAGGCCGCCCGGGGCGTCTCCGCCGGCCATCCCCTCGTCGACGTCCGGATCACCCTGCGGGACGGCAAGGCGCACTCGGTCGACTCCTCCGACGCCGCCTTCCAGACGGCCGGGGCGCTCGCGCTGCGCGAGGCGGCCGCCGAGGTCCCCGTCCACCTCCTGGAGCCGGTCGCCGAGGTCCAGGTCCTCGTCCCCGACGAGTACGTCGGCCCGGTCATGAGCGATCTGTCGGGGCGGCGCGGCCGGGTCGTCGGCACCGAGCAGGCCGGCCCGGGGCGGACCCTCGTCCGGGCCGAGGTGCCCGAGATCGAGATCAGCCGGTACGCGATCGACCTGCGCTCCGTGTCGCACGGCACCGGCCGGTTCGACCGTGCGTACGCCCGGCACGAACCGATGCCCCCGCACCTCGCGGAAAAGATCCGCGAACAGGCCGAAAAGCGAGCATAGTTGAGAGGTGTCGCCTACTGCCGCCCAGCCGGTCGCGCACCGGCTGGCGGCATTCGGCCGTGACCGCTCACTACGGTGACGCATCAGCCGGTACCCGGTTACGCTGTGGTGCCCAGCTCAGAAGGTGTGCGGGGCGCGGCAGTTGGGCACAGCCCGCACAGGTACTCGCGGCGATGGGGGCGGCAGTGGCTTTCGACGGATTCGGACCCGGGGCACAGATCCCCCTCCAGGGGTCGGACGGACAGACGGCGGCGACCCATGCCCTCGCCTCGGTCGCGTACCGCGACAGCCCGGTCGCCACGATCCTGGAGGCCGACAACGAGCTGCACAAGTCGACGGTCAAGGAAGGGAAATGGAACAAGCTGTTCCATCCCGACCTCGGTGAGGCCTTCTCCCGTGCGGTCCAGGTCAGGATGCTCGGCGGCGGCCGCAAGGCCCTCATCCAGTCCTTCGGCGCCGAACCCCAGCCGGTGGTCGAGCACTGCCTCGCCGCGTCGCGGATCCGCAGGCAGCGTGACGTCAAGCTGACCATGGTCACCTTCTTCTGCGGTGTCCTCTTCCTGCCCGGCCTGCTCCTCTGGCTCGGTGTCATCCAGCTCCGCCGGAGCGTCGCCGGAACCGAGAACAAGCGCGCCGGCGCCGTGGGCACGGCCCTCCTGCTCGCGGCCGGCGTCTTCGCGCTGCTCGTCCTGCTCAAGCTGCCGTTCGACGGGGTCCTGCCGAACTACCTGCGCGCCATGATCGCGGCTCCGGTGATCGGCTGGTTCCTCGCGCGCCGGATCTGCGAGAAGACCGCCGTCGACCTGCGCCGGCAGTGGACCTCCCTGATCGACGGCGGCGGCGCCGGTCCCAAGATCCCCGAGGCCGTGCCCCAGGACCCGAGCGAGAAGTCGGCCGAGGCCCTGCGGCTCAACCTGGAGAAGCTCTCCGCCGAGCAGCAGTCCAACATCGTCTTCTACGCGGGCACCAAGGGCATCCTCGGCATGGGGACGCGCTGGGGCAGCTGGTCCCTCGCCGAGGACCTGGTCCCCCAGCCCGGCCGGGAGATCCACGACTTCCGCGCCTGGGACGTCATACGGAAGATCCACGACCAGCTCACGCTCCTGGAGCGCGGCTCCCTCAAGACCGGCTTCCCCAAGCCGACCGTCAAGCACTGGATCGTCTCCCCGGTCGGCGAGGGCGCCGACGAGGTCACCCGCCCCGAGGGCGACAGCATCGTCCACTACCAGGTGAAGCCGCACGAGATACAGCGCATCTGCAACGAGCAGCAGTTCGACGCCGGCAACCGCCACTACCTCGGCGTGCAGTTCACGCTCTGGGGCGGGAACGTGGTCCTCACCATGCTGGTCACCGTCACCTCGCTCCACCACACCCTGCGGATCGACGTCACCGGCCACGCCCTCGGCCCCGTGCACTCCCTCTTCACCACGAAGCCCAAGGCGAAGACCAAGGAGGTCTCGAAGGCCGTCCGCTTCTGGGAGACGAAGGAGATCCCGCAGGCGCTGATGGAGACCGACGAGGTGGTCCGGCTGGCGGTCCGCGCCCCGTTCACCTGGTACCCGCCGATCCTGGAGTTCCTCGGCGGCAAGATCGTGCTCCCCGAGCCGTTCGGTCTGCGGCACGCCTGGGCGGGTCCGATCTGGAAGAACCGCTTCATGGCCGACGACGCCATCCGCATGGCCACGCCGGTGCTGCGGGCCGTCCACACCGCGGCCGTGAAGATGCTCGACGACCACGGGGTGGACACGGAGCGCTTCACCAACCGCTCGCTGATCCTCGGCGGCATGATCCAGGACCCGGGACCGAAGAAGGCCGACGTCTACGACGCCTGACGGGGGTTCGGGCAGCCCGGGCCGATCGGCCCGGGTCACCCTCCGCGTACGGATCAGATGGTGGCCGGCCAGGCGTCGGCCAGCATCTTCCGGGTGTCGGCGAGCAGTTGCGGCAGCACCTTGGTGTGCCCGACGACCGGCATGAAGTTGGTGTCGCCGCCCCAGCGCGGCACCACGTGCTGGTGCAGGTGGGCGGCGATCCCCGCGCCCGCGACGGCGCCCTGGTTCATGCCGATGTTGAAGCCGTGCGCACCGGACGCGCTCCGCAGCGCCACCATCGCGCGCTTGGTGAAGTCGGCGAGCTCCGCCGTCTCCGCCACGTCCAGGTCCGTGTAGTCGGCGACGTGACGGTACGGGACGACCATCAGGTGGCCGCCGTTGTACGGGTACAGGTTGAGGACCGTGTAGACGCTCGCGCCGCGGGCGATCACCAGACCGTCCTCGTCCGACATCGACGGGATCGAGCAGAACGGACAGCCGTCGTCGGCCCCCGGCCCGGTCGGCTTGTTCTCGCCCTGGATGTACGCCATCCGATGAGGCGTCCACAGGCGCTGGAACGCGTCCTGCGTCCCGACTCCGATCTGCTGCTCCGGCTCAGTCGTCATGCTGTGCAGCATATTGCGTCGCCCGTTCGGAACGTGTCGTCGGGGCGGAAGATCCATGCAGCCGCCATGCTGATCAGATGAGCGACAGGCCAAGGAACCCGCCCCGGCAGGAATGCTGGGACCGCCGTATGGAGACCCCGCTCGCCGTGGCCTCCCTCGCCTTTCTGGCCAGTTACGCGATCCGCGTCCTCGGCCGCAACAGTCTTTCCCAGGGCTGGCTCGACCTCTGCCTCGCCGTCACCCTCACGTCCTGGGCCGCGTTCATCGTCGACTACGCGGTACGGCTCCGCCTCAGCGGCCTCGGCCCGCTCCGCTTCGTCCGTACCCATCTCCTCGACACGGTGGTGCTGCTGATTCCGCTGCTGCGGCCGGTGCGGATGGTCAGCATCTACGAGCGGCTCCAGCGCCGCCGGGAAAAGCCGAGGCTCAGCCTGTACGCGCGCGTGATGGTCTACTCCGGCCTCACGGTCAGCCTGCTGGGCTTCGCCGGCGCGCTCGTGGTCTTCCAGTTCGAGGCGGACGCCCCCGGTGCCACGATCGTCACCTTCGGCGACGCGGTGTGGTGGGCCTGCTCCACGCTCGCCACGGTGGGGTACGGGGACGTGGTCCCGGTGACCCCGGTCGGGCGGCTGACGGCGGTCGGCATGATGGCCTGTGGCCTGGCGCTGCTGGGCGCGGTGACGGGTTCGTTCTCGTCCTGGCTGATCCAGGCGTTCACGCGGGAGGACGAGAAGAGGCCCCCGGGGGATTCCCCGGGGGCCTGATCACGCCTGCGGTCGTCAGACCTGGACGCGGTCCTCGACGATCTTGGCGATCTTGGCGATGGCCTCGTCGACGGGGATGCCGTTCTCCTGCGAACCGTCGCGGTAGCGGAAGGAGACGGCGCCGGCGGCCATGTCCTCGTCACCCGCGATGATCATGAACGGGACCTTCTGCTTCTGCGCGTTCCGGATCTTCTTCTGCATCCGGTCCGAGGAGGAGTCGACGTCCACTCGCAGGCCCTGCTTCTTCGCCTTGGCGGCGAACTCGTGCAGGTAGTCGACGTGGGCGTCACCGATCGGGATACCGGTCGCCTGCACCGGCGCGAGCCACGGCGGCATCGCACCCGCGTAGTGCTCCAGGAGCACCGCGAAGAAGCGCTCGATGGAGCCGAACAGCGCGCGGTGGATCATGACCGGACGCTGCTTGGTGCCGTCCGGGGAGGTGTACTCCAGGTCGAACCGCTCGGGCAGGTTGAAGTCGAGCTGCACGGTCGACATCTGCCAGGTACGGCCGATGGCGTCCCGCGCCTGCACCGAGATCTTCGGGCCGTAGAACGCGGCGCCGCCCGGGTCGGGGGTCAGCGGGAGGCCCTGCTTCTCGGCGACCTGCTGGAGGACCGCGGTGGCCTCCTCCCACACCTCGTCCGAGCCGACGAACTTCTCCGGGTCCTTGGTGGAGAGCTCCAGGTAGAAGTCGTTCAGACCGTAGTCGCGCAGCAGGTTGAGGACGAAGGTGAGGGTCTTGTCCAGCTCCTCCGCCATCTGCTCGCGGGTGCAGTAGATGTGCGCGTCGTCCTGGGTGAAGCCACGGGCCCGGGTCAGACCGTGGACGACGCCGGACTTCTCGTACCGGTACACGGTGCCGAACTCGAACAGGCGCAGCGGCAGCTCACGGTAGGAGCGCCCGCGCGCGTCGAAGATCAGGTTGTGCATCGGGCAGTTCATGGGCTTGAGGTAGTAGTCCACGCCCTCGTCGAGCTGCATGGGGGGGTACATGCCCTCGGCGTACCAGTCCAGGTGGCCCGACTTCTCGAACAGCTTGCCCTTGGTGGCGTGCGGCGAGTAGACGAACTCGTAGCCCTCCTCCTCGTGGCGCTTGCGCGAGTAGTCCTCCATGACCCGGCGGATGATGCCGCCCTTGGGGTGGAAGACCGCGAGGCCGGAGCCGATCTCGTCCGGGACGGAGAAGAGGTCGAGCTCGTTGCCGAGCTTGCGGTGGTCGCGCTTCTCGGCCTCGGCGAGGAAGTCGAGGTGCGCCTTCAGCTCGTCCTTCGACGGCCAGGCGGTGCCATAGATGCGCTGCAGCATCGGGTTCTTCTCGCTGCCGCGCCAGTAGGCCGCCGCGTTGCGCATGAGCTTGAACGCCGGGATGTTCCGGGTGGTCGGCAGGTGCGGACCGCGGCAGAGGTCCTTCCAGCACAGCTCGCCGGTCTTGGCGTCGAGGTTGTCGTAGATGCTCAGCTCGCCGCCGCCCACCTCGACGTTGGCCCCGTCGTCGGTGGAGGCGGAGCCCTTGATGCCGATGAGCTCCAGCTTGTACGGCTCGTCCGCGAGCTCCTCGCGGGCGGCCTCGTCGGTCACCACGCGGCGGGAGAAGCGCTGACCGCGCTTCTGGATCTCCTGCATCTTCTTCTCGATGACCTTGAGGTCCTCGGGAGTGAAGGGCTTCTCGACGTCGAAGTCGTAGTAGAAGCCGTCCCGGACCGGCGGGCCGATGCCCAGCTTGGCCTCGGGGAAGAGCTCCTGCACGGCCTGGGCCATGACGTGGGCGGTGGAGTGGCGCAGGATGTCGAGACCGTCCGGGGAGGAGATCTCGACGCCCTCGACGACATCGCCTTCGGCGAGCTCGTACGAGAGGTCCTTCAGCTCGCCGCCTACGCGGGCGGCGATGACGGTGCGGTCGTCGGCGAAGAGGGCACCGGCGGTGGTGCCCGCGCTCACCGCCCTCTCCTCTGCCTCCGAGGCGGACTGGACGGTCACACGGACTTCAGACACTGGTGTTCTTCTTCCATTGGGGCGCAGGCAGGCACGAGGTGCCGGCGCCGACGGTGTGCGACAGAGACGAGGTGCCGCATCACGCCGATCTTACCGAGCCGACCGATCCGTCCGCGAAACGGTTTCCCCCACCCGTCGCCCCACCCGTCACCCCTCGTCCGGGCCGCACGCCTCCTCGAAGAAGTCGAGGTTCTCGTGGAGCGACTTCATCAGCCGGTCCCGCTCGGCCTCGTCCACCTGGACGGGTACGACGTCGGAGGCGTCGGTCAGCCGCCGAAAGCCGCCCCGGCTCTCCAGGCGGCCGACGACCCTGATGGGCAGCCCGACCAGATGGGCGTGGACGGCGGTGCGGTACGCCTCCTCGCCGAGGGTGACGCGGACGTGCGGGACCTCCGCCCCGCCGAGGACCCGCAGCCGGACGGTGCCCTCGCCGCGCGGCCCGGAGCGCCGCATGCGGACGACGGCCCCCGTGAGGCGTACCGGTACGGAGGGCTCGTCCGTCAGATAGCGGGCGCTCGCCTCGCGCAGGGCGGGCAGGTCACCGGGCGAGAACTCGACGGGTTCGGGGCGGGCCGCGCACCCCTCGGGAGCTCCGGCGGCCGGGGCCCATTCGAGGGCGATCCTGGCTCCCTCGGTGCCCCGGACCAGGGCGATGAGGGCCTCGGTGAGCTCGCGGCTGACGCCCGCCTCGACGGCGGCGTCGAAGGCCTCCATGCCGCCGGTGGCCCGCTGGTAGTCGGTGGCCTCCCGGGCCGCGTAGAGCGCGTGGTAGAGCCGGACGGCGATCGGCCGGCCCGGTGCGACGGGCAGGAAGGCGGTCAGACCGCGCCCGCCGGGCGCCGCGCCCACGACGACGGTCTCCAGGGAGGCCTGGGCGGGGCGGCGGTGGCGGGCGCCGTGGTAGCCGGCCCTTCCGCGGACGGCGAGGGCGCCGGCGAGGAGGAGCTGACGGGCCGACGACCTGAGCTGTTCCTGCACGGTCCACGGGACCGTGCCGGCCGGGCCCGGCGGTACGTCGCGCCACCAGCGGATCTCGTCGCTGGGGACGGAGAGGCCGGTGAGGACCTCGCGCGCGGAGGGCGTACCGCTGTGGGCGAGGGCGGCGAGCGCCTCGCCGAGCAGGTCCTCGCAGTCCGGGAAGGCCCGGCTCTCCGGGACGAGCAGGCTCGTGCCGCCGTTTCCGGCGACGCCGGGGCTGCCGGGCGGGGTCCAGCGGCTGTAGCGGCCGGCCGCCCCGCCGCGCCGGCGCCAGCCGTGGCGGGCGAGGAGGGCGCCGAGGACCCGCGGGTCGACCCGCCCCGGGTCGGGCGGGCCCTGTGTGTCGGCCCAGGGTCCCGTGGGCGGCGCGGGAATCCCGGTCCAGGGGCCGGGGGTGTCGCCGGGCGCCGGGTGGGGCCGGTAGGGAGGCGGTACGGAGCCGGAGCCACTCCCGCTCCCGGTCCCGCCTCCGTACCCGCCGTCTCCGTACCCGCCGTCGGGGTCGTCGATCGGTCGGTGCATCAAGGTCTCCCTCCCACGCCGACCCGGGTCATGATCTCGCAGAGCGCCCGGTCGTCGAAGATCCGCGCCGTCGGGACGCGCACCGTGGTCCGACGGCGTCCCGTGACCGGGTGTCCGGCCAGGTTGATCCAGTAGCAGCAGTGCCGCAGGTCGAGCCGGTCGTGACTCGCCCTCAGCCAGTCCTCCTGCGCCCTCGGGACGAGCATCACGACCAGGATCTTGTGCACGGACACGGGGGTCCGGGCGAGCTTCACCAGGTGGTCGTTGTCGAGGGTGAACGAGAACGCGTTCCCCGGCGGGCGCGGCGGTATCTGGTAGGTGCACTTGAGCTGCACCTTGATGGTCACTTCGTCGTCGACGGTGTGTCCGGGAGAACCGTGGCTGACGTGCCAGTCGATGCCGTTGTCCGGGAACGGCTGGGACAGCGAGCAGCCGGCCGCCGCGGCGACCGCGTGGAGGTAGCCCACCTGGAGGGTCTCCATGCAGGCGGTGGTGGCGAGTGAGCCGCGCGTCGATGCTGCCCGCTGGGGCGGCAGCCCTCCCGACTCGGGCTGGGCGAGCGCCATGTCGATTTCCTTCCCCGTCACTGGTGTTGTCACCGGTCCGCGTACGGCGCAAACAGTCCGGGTATCACCGTTTCGGGCAGGGGGTTGGCCATCTGCCGCTGGGGTGCGAGGAGTTCGGGGATGACAACGCACTGGTACGAAGGGCCCCTGGCCGCTTTCGACACGGAGACCACGGGAGTCGACGTCGAGGAGGACCGGATCGTCTCGGCCGCCCTCGTCGTGCAGGACGCGGCAGGGGCGCGGCCGCGGGTGACGCGCTGGCTGGTCAATCCGGGCATAGCCGTGCCCGAGCAGGCCACCGCGATCCACGGCCTGACGGACGCTCACCTCCAGCGGAACGGCCGGTGGCCGGCTCCGGTGATGGAGGAGCTGGCCCGGGCGCTGGCCGAGCAGACCGCCGCGGGGCGGCCGCTCGTGGTGATGAACGCACCGTTCGACCTGACGATGCTGGACCGGGAGCTGCGCCGGCACCGGGCGTCGTCGCTGGGGACCTATCTGGCGAGTTCGCCGCTGTGCGTGCTCGACCCGCGGGTCCTGGACAAGCACCTGGACCGGTACCGCAAGGGCCGCCGCACGCTCACCGACCTCTGCGCGCACTACGAGGTGGAGCTGACCGGGGCGCACGACGCGGCGGCCGACGCGACGGCCTCGCTGGAGGTCGTACGGGCGGTCGCGCGGCGCTTCTCGTCCCGGCTGGAGCGGCTGACGCCTGCGGAGCTGCACACGCTCCAGGCGGTCTGGCACGCGGCCCAGGCCCGGGGGCTGCAGGCGTGGTTCACGCGGCAGGGGACGCCGGAGACGGTGGACCCGGCATGGCCGCTGCGTCCTGAACTCCGCACGGCGGCCTGACGGATGGGCCTGCCGCATGACAAAGGCCGGTCCGTCTTTCGACGGACCGGCCTTTCCCGGTGGGCGATACTGGGATCGAACCAGTGACCCCTTCGGTGTGAACGAAGTGCTCTCCCGCTGAGCTAATCGCCCGGGAACGGGTTGAACCATACAGGCCCGCGCAGGGTTCCTTCAAACCGGCCCGCCCGTCGGCCACCTCACCTCATCGACGCTCTCCGAGCTGCCGCTTCAGATGGGCGGCGAGTCCGCGCCGCCCACCCCGCATCATCAGGGCGTGGTTGGCCCGGAAGACGGGCCGTCCGGGGACGGCGAGGGCGCGCAGGAGCCGGGCGCGGACCTCGACCTCCTGCTCGTACAGGGCGCGGGTGCCGGTCCCTTCCGGCGTGAGGGTCCAGCGGACCCGGCCCTCCAGGTCCCCGGCGAGGCCGACCTCCAGGATCCGGGCGGCGGGGTCGCGGCGCAGGGCGCGGGCGGTGACGACGAGTTCGTACGGGAGGAGGGAGCGGAACCGGGCCGTGCCGGTGACGTCGTCGAGGGGGACGACCTCGCGGACCTGGGGCCACCAGCGGGGGTACTCCTCGGCGCGTTCGAGTACGGCGTAGACGGCGTCGGGCGGGGCGGCGAGCCGCCAGACGCTGCGGAAGCGGTACCTGCACCAGTCCATGGCCCCAGTGTGGGGGTACTCAGACCGGGATCTGAGTACGGGGACGTATTCCCGCCACGTGTGGCCGGGGCCACACTCCGGATATGGACACTTCCCTGCCGCCCGCGGACGAGCTGGTGCTCGTCGACCGCGAGTTGGCTCAACTCGACGCACGCCGGACCCAGTTGCTGGTTCGGCGGGCCTGGCTGATCCAGGTGCTGTACCCGCCGCTGCCGGCGGTCCCGCAGTCGCGTCCCGGCCCGGCGGTGGCCGACTCGACCCCGCGGAGCGCGCAGAACGTGCTGCTGACGCTGGGCGGGACGCTGCTGACGATCGCGGCGGTCGCCTTCACCCTGGTGAGCTGGGGTTCGATGGGGATCGGCGGCCGCGCGGCGGTGCTGCTCGTGGTGACCGCGGCGGCCCTCGCGGCGCCGGTGGCCCTGCTGCGCAGGGGTCTGGTCTCGACGGCCGAGTCGGTGGCGGCGCTGGGTCTCGTCCTGATGGTGCTCGACGCGTACGCGCTGCACCGGGTGGCGCCGGCGGAGACGGGCGGCCTGGGGTACACGGCGGTGGCCTCCGCGGTTCTGGCGGGCGCGTGGACGGCGTACGGCTCGGCGCTGCCCCGGCTGCGGATCCCGCTGCCGGTGGCCGTGGTCGCCGCCCAGCTGCCGCTGCCGCTGGGCGTCCTCGCGGGCGGCGGCGGGCCGACGGCCTTCGCCTGGGCGGCGCTGGTCACGGCCGCCGCGGACGGGGCGGTGGCGCTGTGGACCCGTCCGGCGGCGGTCCGGATCACCGCGGCGGTCGGCGTGACGGCACTGGGCGGCTGGTCGCTCCTGACAGGCGCGTGGCTCTCCCTGGCCTCCCCCTGGAGCGGCGCGCCGCTCCTCCTGGCGGGCGCGGCCCTGGCCCTGTACGCGGCCTGGCGCAGGCCCCCGCTCGCGACGGCGGCCTCGGCACTCGCGGGCCTCGCGACGGTGGCGGCCCTCGGCGGCCTCCTCCGCGCCGCTCTCCCGGCGGACTGGTCGGTCCCGGGGTACGTGCTGTGCGGCCTCGCCCTGACGGTGGTGTGGCGCGCGACCACGCCTGGCGCGACCGGCACGGACCCGGCCGGTGCGGGCGCGGCCGCGCCCGCCTCGGGCGGCGGTGTGGCGCTGCCGGCCGGGGTCCGGCTCGGTCTTGCCGGCGCCGGTGCCGGGGTCGCGGCGCTCGGTGCCGTGTGGGCGCTTCCGCCCGTGGCGACGGGGCTGCTGGGCCCGGTGGGCCGGACGACGGCCGTGTGGTCCGGCGAGCACGCCGGGCCCGCCATGACCTGGTACCCGGCGAGCGCCGCCCTGGTGCTCCTGGTGACCGCTGCCGCGCTCGCGGTCGTCCCCCGGCTCTGGGCCCGCTGCGGCGCGCTCGCGCTCGTCTGGGCGCTGCTCACGGCCTTGCCGGTCTCGCTCGACCTGCCGTACGCGGCGACGCTCGCCCTCCAGCTCCTCACCACGGCGGCGGCCCTCGGGCTCGCGGTCCGCCCGGGGCCCGTGGCGCGCGGCCTGCGCCGGACCGAGGCGCCCGGCACGTCGGCCGGTCCCTCCGTGCCGAGCTTCGGCCCCGGGACTCCCTGGGGCACCTGGGACCCCCGGAAGCCCCAGCGGCCGGCGCCCGTCACGGAGCCCCGTACCGTGCTCGGCCGGAGCGCGTACGTCGGCGGGCTCGCGTCCGCCGTGAGCGCGCTCGCGCTCGCCCTGGACGTCCGAGGGGCCACCTTCGTCTCGCTCGGGGTGCTGCTCGGGCTCTTCGCGGGCGTCGCGGTGCTCGGCGGGGGCGGGCGCCGGGTGGTCTCCGCCTGTGCCGCCGTGCTCGCGGCGACGGGCCTGGTGTTCGCGGTGGCGGCCACCGCCGGGTTCGAGGACCACTGGACGGCGCTGGCCCTCCTCCTGGTCCCGGCGGCCACGGCGGCGCTCGGCGCCAGGACGCGCACGGGCCCGGTGGCCCTGGCGGTCGAGGTCACCGGCGCGTCCGTGGGCCTTGTCGCCCTGGGGATCGCCGCCTCCCGGCCCGCGTTCCTCGCGCTCACCCTGGCCCTCGGCGGAGTGATCGCGGCGGCGACGGCGGTCCGGCCGGAGCGGCGACGGTTCGCCTCGTGGACGGCCGCCGCGCTGTTCCTGCTGGCCACCTGGGTGCGGCTCGCGGTCTCCGAGGTGACGGTCCCGGAGGCGTACACGCTCCCGGTGACGCTGCCCGCGCTGGCCGTCGGGTTCCTGCGGCGGCGCCGGGACCCGGAGGCCTCGTCCTGGACGGCGTACGGCCCCGGGCTCGCGGCGACGCTGCTGCCGAGCCTCGTCGCGGCCTGGGCGGACCCGGACTGGGTGCGCCCGCTGCTCCTGGGCCTCGCGGCGCTCGCCGTGACGCTGCTCGGCGCGCGGTTCCGGCTCCAGGCGCTGCTCGTGCTCGGCGGCGCGGTGCTGGCCCTGGACGGGCTGCACGAGCTGGCCCCGTACGTCGTGCAGGCGGTCGGCGCGCTTCCCCGCTGGCTGCCGCCGGCCCTCGCCGGGCTCCTGCTGCTCGCGGTGGGCGCCACGTACGAGCAGCGGCTGCGGGACGCCCGGAGGCTGCGGGAGCGGCTGGCGCGGATGCGGTGACCGAGAACGCCGAAGGCCCGGAGACGGTGTTCCGTCTCCGGGCCTTCGGGCCGGGTGGTGGGCGATACTGGGTTCGAACCAGTGACCCCTTCGGTGTGAACGAAGTGCTCTCCCACTGAGCTAATCGCCCGGCGCACCGCAAACATTACCCCATGTCAGCGGGGCTCCCGAACCATCGGAAGGTCACTCTTCGATCTTCCACGGCATGACGACGCCGAACTTCCAGAGGTAGACCCCGAGCAGGGCGGCGATGATCACCAGCCCGACGGTGGTGAGGATGATGTTCCTGCGGCGGACCTTGGGATCGAGAGCGCGCTGGGCGGCCTCGGTGACCTTCCGCTTGGTCCAGCGGAGCACGAGCTGCGCCCAGACGAACTCGGTCGCCCAGATCGCCATGCCGCCGAAGATGACCAGCCAGCCGGGACCGGGCAGCGGCAGCATCACGACGCCCGCGCCGACCACGGCGAGTCCCACGATGAAGACGCCGACCTGCCAGCTCAGGTGCAGGCCTCGTCGGGACTTGATGAACTCCGGTGCGCGGGATCCCAGTTCGGCTTCCTGGCCGGCTGCGGAATCCCCTGTGCGCTCGTCACTCTCCGCATGCATACTCCCCAACTTACCGGACGCGGAGGCCCCACCGGTATGGCGGTATTACCCCAAGTTACATACCGCCATACGAGCTACCTGAACGATCACAAAACCGACAGAGGGGTTTACAACGGCACTGGAGGTGGCATGTCGATTTCGCCGACGTGCGAATCCCCGAGCGCACACTGAGCGAAAGGCCCTGGCGCTTATGAACACCACGGTCAGCTGCGAGCTGCACCTGCGCCTCGTTGTGTCGAGCGAGTCCTCACTGCCTGTACCCGCGGGCCTGCGGTATGACACGGCCGATCCGTATGCCGTGCACGCCACCTTCCACACCGGAGCCGAAGAAACGGTCGAATGGGTATTCGCCCGCGACCTCCTCGCCGAGGGGCTCCACCGGCCCACCGGCACGGGCGACGTCCGCGTCTGGCCATCCCGTAGTCACGGCCAGGGAGTCGTCTGCATCGCGTTGAGCTCACCCGAGGGAGAAGCCCTGCTCGAGGCCCCGGCGCGGGCCCTGGAGTCGTTCCTGAAGAGGACCGACGCTGCCGTGCCACCGGGCACCGAGCACAGGCACTTCGATCTCGATACGGAGCTCTCCCACATCCTGGCGGACAGCTGAGCCAGGCCGAGAGCCGCACGACGCCGTCCGACTCGGGGCGACGGCGCCGCGCGTGCAGTCACATAGGCAGGACAACGGCGCTCCCCACCGCGCAGCCGGCGCGGTGGAGGGCGCCGTTGTCCCGTTCCCGGCCGCGCTAGAGTCAGCGCCATTCCGCGGGCGCCCGCCCGTGGCCGGCCAGGGAGCGAATCGTGCTGATCCCCCACGACACCCGGATCGCCCTCGACCACGTCGTCGATCTGATGAACACCGCGCCCCAGGGCGACCGCCCCGACGAGCTCGCGGACCTCGACGGTCTGCGGACCTTCGTGCAGGCCCACACGATCAGCGACGTGGGCGAGCTCGGCCCCGCCGACCTGAAGGCCGTGCGCGAGGTGCGCGAGAAGTTCGCCGCGGTCTTCTCTGCCCCCGACCCCCGGATCGCGGCCCCGCTGATCAACCAGCTCGTGGCGGCGGCAGGCACCACCCCGCAGCTCACCGACCACGACGGCTACGACCTGCACGTGCACTACTTCGCACCCGGCGCCTCGGTGGCGGACCATCTCGCCGCCGACTGCGGCATGGCCCTGGCGTTCATCGTCGTGGCGGGCGAGCAGGAGCGTCTGCGCCGCTGCGAGGCACCGGACTGCGGCCGGGCCTTCGTCGACCTCTCCCGCAACCGCTCCCGCCGCTACTGCGACAGCCGCACCTGCGGCAACCGGCTGCACGTGGCCGCGTACCGCGCGCGCCGCAAGGAAGCGGCGGGCTGACGGCCCGCCCCGGCCGTCACAGCACGAAGAGATCGTTGACGGCCGCCACCAGCAGCAGACAGCCGATCACCGCCAGGAAGATCATCAACGGTGGCTGCGAGAGCGCGAAGAGACAGCCTCGCGCCTCTTCGGCAGGGGTGTGGGCGGGGGCATCGGCAGCGGGGACGGGTTCCCGCGAGGTATCCAGCATCTCGGGGGGATGATGGCGCACGCCATGCCCCGGATTTCTCGCAACACACCCCACAGCAGAGGCTGTTCACCCCTTCCCGTGGATCACCGGAACGGGAAGCGCCAGAAGTGATCAGATTCCGTGCTTCTTCAGAATCGCCTCGATGTCACTGAAGTCCTCCGCCCCGGACTGACCGGCCTTCCCCGTCTGCGGCTTCGGCGCCACGGCGCGCGAGGGCGTCGAGGCGGTCGGGGCCACGGCTCCCGGCTCCGCTCCCCCGGCGACCTCCTTGCGGCCACCCCGGCGTCGCTCGACCGCCCGCGTGGACGAGAGGAGCAGCCAGGCGCCACCCAGCACACCGAACCCGGCCCAGGCCACCGGACTGAACGCGGTGTCCGCGATCCACTCCACGGCACCCGTCATCACCAGGCCGAGCGGCACCAGGGCGTAGGCCGCGATCCTGGCGGCGGCGAGGAAGCGCTTCCGGTACGCCGTGATCCCGGCGATGCCCAGGCCCGCCACGGCCGCCGCGGAGCAAATGGTCTCGGCGAGCATGCGATCCTCCTGGTCCCGGGTGATACGTCCCTTCCATCCTGCACCGCCGAGGCCGCCCGGGGCCACGTTCCGGGACGGTTCTCAGGGAGATCTCCGGGTCGTCCCGGCCGGATCTCCTCCCCAGGGCGCAGTGAGGGAGACTGCTGGCATGAGTGACTCCACCACCGCACCCACCTCCCCCGTCGTCCTGGAGGCCTGGTTCGACCTCCAGTGCCCCGACTGCTTCGTGGCCCTCGACGACGTCCGCGCTCTCCGTGAGACGTACGGCGACCGGCTCGACGTACAGCTACGCCACTTCCCGCTGGCGAAGCACAAGCACGCGTACGCCGCGGCCCAGGCCGCCGAGGAGGCCGTCGAGCAGGGCAAGGGCTGGCCGTACGTGGAGGCGCTGCTCGCCAGGACCGCCGAGCTCGGCGACCGGGGCGAGCCGGTCCTCCTGGAGGTGGCGACCGAGCTGGGCCTGGACGCCGAGGAGTTCGACACCGCTCTGATCGACGGCCGGCACCTGCTGACCGTCGACGCGGACGAGGCCGAGGGCAAGGCGATCAAGGTCACCGGCACCCCGACCTATGTGATCGACGGCGAGCGCCTCGACGGCGGCCAGAGCCAGGAGGGCCTGCGGCAGCGGATCGCGGAGACCGTCGACCGCCTCCTCAAGGGCTGAGCCCCCTCTCACCGGGCACCCTCCGGCCGAGCACCCTCGGGTTTGAGCACCCCCTCGGGGAGCTCCTCGGCTACCGGAGCTCCTTGGCGCTGTTCACATGGGTCGTGCGGTAGCCGAGCGACTCGTAGAGCCGGATCGCCGGGGTGTTGCCCGCGAAGACGTGGAGTCCGAGCACGTCCTCCCCCGACTCCCTGGCGACCCGCTCGGCGAGCAGCATGAGCGCCCGGCCGTAGCCGCGCCCGCGCTGCCCCTCGGCGACCTCGATGTCGAACACGAAAGCGGCCCACCGCCCCGGTTCGAGCTCGTGGCGGCCGGTCCACAGGTAGCCGGCGGGCCGCTCGTCCCGGACGACCACGTGGATCGCGATGCCGGGAGTCGCCAGGCCCTGCGGCAGGTACCGGCGGTAGCTGTCGTCGGCCTTGGCACGGGCCTGCGCCTCGGGGACGCCCCGGTCGATCCAGCTCTGCGCGAAGGACTTCTTGGCGCGCGCCTCCCACTCCGTGAACTCGGCCCCGGTCATGGGCCGCACCTCGACGCCCTCCGGCAGGACCGGCGGGGCGGCGGCCAGTTCCTTGACCATGTTCCGGCTGCGCTCGGTGTAGCCGAGCGAGCGGGCCATCCGCAGCGCCGCCTCGGCGTCGGCGGGCACCGATATCTGGACCTCGACACAGCCCCAGCCGCGCAGCACCTCCTCGGAGGCGAGCGCGGCGACCATGCCCCGGCCCCGCCGCCGGTCCGGCTCGTCGACCCGGAGCCCCTGGATCACGCCCGAGGCCCCACCGAAGGCGGGATCGGTCGAGAGGTGGACGGAGCCGACGCGGCGGCTGTTCACGCACACGTCGTAGGTACGGGAACGGCCGCCGTCGGGCGACTGCTGAAGCGGCTCGGCCGGCCGCAGGGTGGTGGTCATCATGGGTGTTCTACCCACCCCGGGGCCGTCCGTCATCCGGATTTACGCACGGCGGTTCCCACGGTCCGGTTCAGGCGAGGCGCGGGTCCCTGTCCTGGGCCGCGCGCTCGTCGAAGACCCGCATGGCCTTGGCGGTGACCGGCCCCGGAGCGTCGGCGAGCAGGCGCCCGTCGACCCGGTGCACGGCCTGGACGTCGCGGAGGGTCGAGGTCAGGAAGATCTCCTCGGCGCTCTCCAGGACGTCCAGCGGCAGGTCGGTCTCCACGGCGCCGGTCCACTCCACCGCGAGGGCACGGGTGATGCCCGCGAGGCAGCCGGAGGAGACGGGCGGGGTGTGGATCGTGCCGTCGATCACGACGAAGACGTTGGAGCCGGTGCCCTCGCAGAGCCGGCCCACGGTGTTGCCGAAGAGCGCCTCGGAGGCCCCCTGCTCGCACGCCCTGGCGAGGGCGACGACGTTCTCCGCGTACGAGGTGGTCTTCAGGCCCGTGAGGGCGCCACGCTCGTTGCGGGTCCAGGGCACGGTGATCACGGCGGTGGAGTCGGCGCGACGGCCGGTCTCGCCCAGGCCGACGACGAGGCCCGCGCCGGAGTCGCCGCGCTCCGACCCGAGCGGGGAGAGACCGCCGGTGTACGTGATCCTCAGCCGCCCGAGCTCCATCGGGTTGGCGGCGAGGACGGCGGCGCAGGCGCGGCGGACCTCGTCCAGGTCCGGCTCGGGCAGGCCCAGGCCGCGGGCGGAGCGGGCGAGGCGCTCCAGATGGAGGGTGAGAGCAAACGTTTCTCCGCGCTCGGCCTTGACCGTCTCGAAGACGCCGTCGCCGACGGTCAGCCCGTGGTCCAGTACGGAGACCCGGGCGGCCTCCGCGTCGTGCAGCCCGCCGTTGACCCAGAGTTTCATCGAGAAATGGCCTTTCCGCTCGCCTCGTAGGCGCCTGACTCGTAGGCGCCCGACGCTATCGCGACGAGCCGGGCCGCCTTCAGCTCGGTCTCCTCCCACTCGCGCTCGGGGTCCGAGCCCCAGGTGATCCCGGCGCCGGTACCGAAGCGGAGCACGCCCTCGGGGCGGTCGATCCAGAAGGTACGTATGCCGACGGCCAGCTCCGCGGTGCCCGCGTCGGCGTCGACCCAGCCGATGCCTCCGCAGTACGGGCCACGGGGTGCGGTCTCCAGGGCCTCGATGATCCGCAGGGCGCTGGACTTGGGCGCGCCGGTGACGGAGCCGGGCGGGAAGGTGGCGGCGAGGAGCTCCGGCCACCCGGCCTCCTCGCGCAGGATTCCGGTGACCGTGGAGACGAGGTGGACGAGGCCGGGGTGTTCCTCGACCGCGCAGAGGGCGGGGACGGCGACGCTGCCGGGCTCGCTGACGCGTCCCAGGTCGTTGCGGACCAGGTCGACGATCATCACGTTCTCGGCGTGGTCCTTGGGGAGGAGGTCCGCGACGGTGCGGCCCGTTCCCTTGATGGGGCCCGAGGTGACGAGGGCCCCCTCGCGGCGGAGGTACAGCTCGGGGGACGCGGTGGCGATCTCCACGCCATGGGCGGGCAGCCGAATCGTTCCCGCGTACGGAGCGGGGTTGCCCCGGGCCAGCAGCGCGGTGAGGGCGTCGACGTCGGCGGCGGCCGGGTCCGGCAGCGGCGCGGTCAGCACCCTGCAGAGGTTCGCCTGGTAGACCTCGCCGCGCGCGATGTGTTCGCGCACGCGTCGGACGCCCGCGATGTACGCGGCGCGGTCGAGCGAGGACGTCCAGTCACCGGTCCCGGGTCCGCGCCAGGCACCCGGCAGGGGCGTGGGCACCGGGTCGGGCCGCACGTCCCCGAAGCGGGCGCAGGTCAGGCGGCCTTCGAAGTCCGCACAGACGGCCCAGAAGCCGGCGGAGTCCAGGGCCTCGGGATCATGGGTGACGTCCCGGAGGTCGGTCGCGACGAGGCCGCCGAAGCGGGCCAGAGGAGCAAAGTCGTGCACGCATCGAGTCTAGGTCGGCCGACGGCGTGACCCCGGGCCGTCGCCGGAGGGCGGCTCCGCGCCACTCGGGGAACACGGCGAGTGAACGCCGTACGAACCCTCCGGGGTGCCCGACCGGGTGCCTCGGTCGGTGCGCAGGTCAGCACGCTGCGGAAACGCGTTTTTGTGCTGGCCCAGGAATCCGCTAGAGTTCAACACGTCGCCGGGACGCGCAAGCGGATCGGAAACGACAAGCGGACGTGGCTCAGTTGGTAGAGCATCACCTTGCCAAGGTGAGGGTCGCGAGTTCGAATCTCGTCGTCCGCTCGATGTGGGGGATCTTCCCGAACCCCTGTTATCACTCCTGGTGGAGTGGCCGAGAGGCGAGGCAACGGCCTGCAAAGCCGTCTACACGGGTTCAAATCCCGTCTCCACCTCCAAGGACGATTAGCTCAGCGGGAGAGCGCTTCCCTGACACGGAAGAGGTCACTGGTTCAATCCCAGTATCGTCCACTGGATCCTCGGATCCTGGATCTTCGGATCACCCGCGCGATTAGCTCAGCGGGAGAGCGCTTCCCTGACACGGAAGAGGTCACTGGTTCAATCCCAGTATCGCGCACACAGTTCGGAGCACGTTCGAGTACGACGTGTGGACCCCGCGCGATTAGCTCAGCGGGAGAGCGCTTCCCTGACACGGAAGAGGTCACTGGTTCAATCCCAGTATCGCGCACGCAGTACGCAGTACCTTCGGGTACGTCGTGTGCACCCCGCGCGATTAGCTCAGCGGGAGAGCGCTTCCCTGACACGGAAGAGGTCACTGGTTCAATCCCAGTATCGCGCACCACCTGAAGAAGCCCCCGGCCCTGCGGCCGGGGGCTTCTTCGTGCTCAGGAGGAGAAGAGCATCCGGCCGAAGCCGCGCTGGCGGTAGTGACCGCCGTGGTGGCCGCCCTGGTGCGGGGCGCCCCAGGCGGGGGCGGCGGGAGCGGGCTGCGCCGGGTAGGCCGGCGGGGCGGGCGGGGCCTGCTGGGACCACTGGGACTCCAGGCGGGTCAGGGCCTCCAGCTCGCCGAAGTCCAGGAATATCCCGCGACAGCCGCTGCACTGCTCGATCTGGACGCCGTTGCGGTTGTACGTGTGCATGGCCGCATGGCACTTGGGACACTGCATGCTCGGCTCAACTCCCTGACATTGCCGTTCGAATGGTGGCTTCACCCTATGTGGACGCCGAAGGGGCCCGGTCGGTTCGATGTCCGGCGATACGCGCGCAGGTGTCGATCATCACGTCCTCCACCTCGTCGAGCGGCCGGCCCTCGGCCGTGGACTTCGCGAGCGCGAGGGCGGCCGTCTGGACCGTCAGGGCCCGGGCCGGGACGTCGAGTTGGATCCACGGATCGGCCCCGACGGCAGGACCCCCCGCCTCCTGGTACGCGCCGAGGAA
This sequence comes from Streptomyces sp. NBC_00094, assembly GCF_026343125.1. NCBI lineage: Bacteria > Bacillati > Actinomycetota > Actinomycetes > Kitasatosporales > Streptomycetaceae > Streptomyces > Streptomyces sp. NBC_00094. The sequence continues at coordinate 1,429,805 of NZ_JAPEMB010000001.1, forward strand.
CCGGGACCACACCTCCGGTGGCAGGATCCCGGCCGCGAACCAGGCGGCGGGGCGGGCCAGATCCCACGCGGGGTCGCCGAGGCCGAGGTCGTCGATGTCGATGAACCGCCAGGGGCGGTCATCCGCCGTGCGGACGTCGCGGACCAGTTGGCCGAGGTGGAAGTCGCCGTGGCAGAGGAGCCGGGGGCCGGACGCCCTGGTGTCGGGGACGGTCCGCCAGGCGCGGAGCACGGTGGCGGTGGCCGGGTGGTCCGGCGCCGTGCGACGCATCCGGTCCACCGCGAGGGACACCTTGAGCGGCGCCCGCATGGCCGGGAGCCGCGGGGCGGGCGCCGGCGGAGGCGCGGTGCGGTGGAGCAGGGCGAGGAGCCGCGCCGCGTCCTCCCAGGGGGCGGCGTCGGGGTCCTCCGGGTCGACGGGCGGACCGTACGGCCAGACGGTGACGGGCCGGCCGTCGAGCCCGGCGGTGCCGGACGGCGCGTCCGGCAGCGGGAGCGGAGGCAGGAACACACCGGCGACGTCGGGGTGGGCGGCCAGCGCCAGGCGGGCGCGGTGCTCCTCGGGGTGGGTGCCGGGGGCGTGCGCCTTCGCGACGAGCACTCCGTGGCGTACGACGGTCCCGTCGTCCCGGTCCGCGAGCACACCGACGAGTCCGCTCGCGCAGTGGCAGGGGGTGCCGGGCAGCGGGTGAGCGGCGGCCCGCGCGACGGCGGCGAGCCGGTCGAGCGCGGTGGGGGCGGTGGGGGGAGCGGGCGAGGCCTGGGGTGGCACGGTCGGGGTCTGGGAGGGCTGCGTGGGGGAGGTCGGGGCTGCGGAGTCCACGCGGGGAGCGTACGCGTCGGGGCGGGACCCCGGTCGGGAGGGGAAGGGTTCCGGGAAGCGCGAAGGCCGGTCAGCTCCCCAGCTGACCGGCCTCACGCTGCCGTCCGCCACACCCCCGTCCCCACGGGGTTGATGGCCGGATGTTCCCGACCCGGGCCGCTCTCCCGGGTCCGGGACGCTGTTCAGCGCCCCAACATCACGCCCACGGACGACGCCTGTGTGACCACCGCGTCCCAGCCGCCGAAGACGACCACGAGCAGGGCCGCGAGAGGGAGGACCATGGCCGTGGCCACCAGGGGGTGACGTCGGCCCGAAGGGCTGCTGATCGACCGCGGTGCCGTGTACGCCATGGTTCCTCTCCTGTCGTGTTCTGGCGCGGCGGGTGCGTGACCTCGGGGGACGAGTGCTGCACCCGCCGCTGATGACAACACTAGGGAGCCGGGGGCGCCCGGACGTCATGCCCGCGTACCGACTTACGGGCCTCCCGGAGGATGACGCCCCACCGCACGGCGTACTCCCCTGGGTGGAGACGGCCGTCCGGAAGTGGGGGTCTTCCCGGAGGGGTCGTCGGGGCGGCAGCGCGTACCGGGCAGGCCACGGGGCGTGACATCGCTCACTTCGCCGGAGCCCGCGCGCACCTCAGGGCCCCGGAGCCCGCCGAACCGCCCTCCGCGGCTCGTCGGCCGTTTCGCGACCGTCCGTCAAGTGATCGGTGGCGAAGGGATGTTGGGCCGTGACCTGAGGCCGTACGGTCCCCCCTCGTCCCCCTCAGCACTGACAATCGATCCCGGTGCGAGGGCGCGGCCTATGAGCACGTGCGGGCGCCACTACGTAAGCTGTGCCACGTCGAACGGACGAGGGGACGGACATGGCGATGATGCGGCTCCGGCGCGAGGATCCGCGGATCGTCGGGTCGTTCCGGCTCCACCGCAGGCTGGGGGCCGGCGGGATGGGGGTCGTGTACCTCGGGTCCGACCGGCGGGGGCAGCGCGTGGCGCTCAAGGTGATCCGGCCGGATCTGGCCGAGGACCAGGAGTTCCGGTCGCGCTTCGCCCGTGAGGTGTCGGCGGCCCGGCGGATCCGCGGCGGCTGCACGGCCCGGCTGGTCGCCGCCGACCTGGAGGCCGAGCGCCCCTGGTTCGCCACCCAGTACGTGCCCGGCCCCTCCCTGCACGACCGGGTCGCCGAGGAGGGCGGGCTGCGCGCCGCCGACGTCGCCTCGATCGGGGCCGCGCTCTCGGAGGGCCTCGTCGCCGTCCATGAGGCCGGGGTCGTGCACCGGGACCTCAAGCCCTCGAACATCCTGCTCTCCCCCAAGGGCCCCCGGATCATCGACTTCGGTATCGCCTGGGCCACCGGGGCCAGCACGCTCACCCACGTGGGGACGGCCGTGGGTTCGCCCGGCTTCCTCGCGCCGGAGCAGGTGCGCGGCGCGGCCGTCACCCCGGCCACGGACGTGTTCTCGCTCGGTGCCACCCTCGCGTACGCGGCGATGGCCGACTCCCCCTTCGGGCACGGGAGTTCGGAGGTCATGCTCTATCGGGTGGTGCACGAGGAGCCGCAGCTGAACGGCGTCCCCGACGCGCTGGCCCCGCTGATCCGGGCCTGTCTGGCGAAGGACCCGGAGGAACGCCCCAGCACGCTGCAGCTGTCGATGCGGCTCAAGGAGATCGCCGCGCGCGAGGCTCAGGGTCTGCCGGTGTCGCGTCCGCCCGTCCAGCGGGAGCGGGCCGAGGAGCGGAACACCGTCCGGCCCACCGAGCGGTACACCGAGCGGGACACCCACGGCCCCGAGCGGGACGCGGAGCGGGCGCAGGGGCGTGGCCCCGGGCCTTCCTCCCGGCCCTCGGCGGGTCCGCGGACGGGTGGCTCACGGGCCTCTCAGTCACGTCCCGGCACCCGGCCCGGCGCCCGTACGACGTCGACGGGGCGCCGCCCCGCCAACCCCCGCCTGCTGCGGCAGCGGCTCTTCGTCTTCGTGGTCGTGACGCTGGTCGTCGCCCTGGGCATCGCCGCCGCGCAGGCCTTGCAGGGCTGATCCACAAGGCACCTCCCAGGACGGCGAAGAGCCGACCGGAAGGTCGTGGGACCTCGGTCGGCTCGTCACTACCGGGAGGTCCCTGGACCTCGGTCGGCTTGCGCTGTCAGGACTCCGGGCGGCCCGTCGCCACCGCGTAGAACGCGACCGCGGCCGCCGCACCGACGTTGAGCGAGTCGACGCCGTGGGCCATCGGGATGCGCACCCATTCGTCGGCCGCGCGCAGCGCCTGCGTCGAGAGGCCGTCGCCCTCCGCGCCGAGCATCAGCGCCACCCGCTCCAGCCGGTGCGGGGCCGCCTCGTCGATCGACGCCGCCTTCTCCGCCGGGGTGAGCGCGAGGAGCTTGAACCCCGCCTCCCGTACGGCCTCCAGGCCGCGGGGCCAGCTGTCCAGGCGGGCGTACGGGACGGAGAAGACCGCGCCCATCGAGACCTTGACGGAGCGCCGGTAGAGCGGGTCCGCGCAGTCCGGGGAGAGCAGGACGGCGTCCATGCCCAGGGCCGCGGCGCTGCGGAAGATGGCGCCGATGTTGGTGTGGTCGTTGACCGACTCCATGATCACCACCCGGCGGGCACCGGCGAGCAGCTCGGTCGCGTCCGGGAGCGGCTTGCGCTGCATGGAGGCGAGGGCGCCACGGTGCACGTGGTAGCCGGTGACGCGCTCGGCGAGGTCCGGCTGGATCGCGTACACCGGCGCCGGAACCTCGTCGATGACGTCCCGCATGACGTCGACCCACTTGGCGGAGAGCAGCATCGACCGCATCTCGTAGCCGGCCTGCCTGGCCCGGCGGATGACCTTCTCGCCCTCGGCGATGAACAGGCCCTCGGCGGGCTCGCGTCTGCGCCGGAGCTCGACGTCGGTCAGGCCGGTGTAGTCACGCAGGCGCGGGTCGTCGGGGTCGTCGATCGTGATGAGTTCGGCCACGGGGTGATACTGCCTTGTCCGGGGTGTGGTGCCAATGGTGCGCGACGGTTGGTTACAGGTTTCAGTTACCTGTGGTTACTTCACCAGCTTGCCGGGACCCTCGGTGACGACGTCACCGATGACGATGACGGCAGGCGGGCGGACCTCCTCGGCCCTGACGGTCTCCGCGACCGTCGCGAGCGTGGCGTCCACCCGGCGCTGGGACGCCGTGGTGCCCTCCTGGACGAGCGCCAGCGGCGTGGCCGGGTCCTTGCCGTGCGCGATGAGCGCCTCGGCGATCTTCCCGATCTTGTCGACGCCCATGAGGATCACCAGCGTGCCGGTGAGCTTGGCCAGCGAGGCCCAGTCGACGAGGGAGCGCGGGTCGTCGGGGGCGACGTGACCGCTCACCACGGTGAACTCGTGGGCCACACCCCGGTGGGTGACCGGGATGCCCGCCGCACCCGGGACCGAGATGGAGCTGGAGATGCCCGGGACGACCGTGCAGGCGATGCCCTCGACGGCGAGCGCCTGGGCCTCCTCCATGCCGCGGCCGAAGACGAAGGGGTCGCCGCCCTTGAGTCGCACGACGGACTTGCCCGCCTTGGCGTGCTCGATCAGCGCGTTGTTGATGGCCTCCTGGGCCATGAAGCGGCCGTACGGGATCTTGGCCGCGTCGATCACCTCGACGTGCGGGGGCAGCTCGTCGAGGAGGTCGCGGGGGCCGAGCCGGTCGGCGATGACCACGTCGGCCTCGGCGAGCAGTCGGCGTCCGCGCACGGTGATCAGGTCCGGGTCGCCCGGGCCGCCGCCGACCAGGGCGACGAAGGGGGTACGGGAGCGGTGCGCGGGTGCGGCGATGGAGCCGTCGCGGAGGCCCTCGACGATCGCGTCGCGCACGGCGGCGGAGCGGCGGGGGTCGTGGCCGGTGAGCACGGCGACGGTGACGCCCGCGTCGCGGCCGGTGGCCGGGGTCCAGGCGGTGGCCGCCTCGGCGTCGTCGGAGCGCACGCACCAGGTCCGGGTCCGCTCGGCCTCTGCGGAGGCGGCGGCGTTGGTGGTCGCGTCGGTGGTGGCCACCAGCGCGTACCAGGTGTCGGCGAGGTCACCGTCCTCGTACCGCCGCTTCACCCAGGTGATCTCGCCCGCCTCGGCCATCGCCTCCACGGAAGGGGTAGCGGACGGGGAGATCAGCGTGATCTCGGCGCCCGCGGCGATCAGCGCGGGCAGGCGGCGCTGGGCGACCTGGCCGCCGCCCAGGACGACGACGCGTCGGCCCGCTAGACGCAGACCGACGGGGTAGGCGGGGTGCGCCGTGATCTCGGTGTGCTCGGCCATGGGTGAGCGGCTCCTCGGAAGGATGTGTACGGGGGCCGCTGCTGCGGTGAAGCGGCTGGTGGGGCTGGTGGCGTTGGCTTGGGCTCACGATATCGGGGGTGCGTGGCCGTCACGCTGTGACGGATCTCCCGGTCGGTGCGTCCGTGCGCGGGGGCCGCGCGTGGGCCGTGTTCGGGACTGCACGCTTGACGGCGCCTTCGGGCGCACGAGGGCCGGAGGCTCTGATGCGCCACGAAACACGCTCTACGTCCCGAAACACGGCCCCTGCGCGTCCCCCACTCCCGTGCGTGGGCGGGGGACGCGCCGGTGGTGCTACTTCTCGGTGACGCCCGCCGAGTCGAACGTGGCCACCTCGTGCATCGCGCGGGCCGCGCTCTGCACCAGGGGGAGGGCCAGGAGGGCGCCCGTACCTTCGCCGAGGCGGAGGTCCAGGTCGACCAGGGGGCGCAGGCCCAGCTTGTTCAGGGCCGCCACGTGGCCCGGCTCGGCGCTGCGGTGGCCGGCGATGCAGGCCGCGAGCGACTCGGGCGCGACCGCCCGGGCCACGAGCGCCGCCGCACCGGTGGAGACGCCGTCCAGGATCACCGGGGTACGGAGCGAGGCCGCGCCCAGGATCAGGCCGACGAGGGCCGCGTGCTCCAGGCCGCCGATCGCCGAGAGGACACCGATCGGGTCCGCCGGGTCCGGCTTGTGCAGGTCGAGGGCGCGGCGCACCACGTCCACCTTGCGGGCGTGCGTCTCGTCGTTGATGCCGGTGCCGCGGCCGGTGACCTCGGCGGCGTCGACCCCGGTGTAGACCGAGATCAGCGCGGCGGACGCGGTCGTGTTCGCGATGCCCATCTCGCCGGTGAGGATCGCCTTGTTGCCGGCGGCGACCAGGTCACGGGCGGTCTCGATGCCGACCTCGATGGCGGCGAGCACCTCGTCGCGGGTCATCGCGAGACCCGTGGTGAAGTCGCCCGTGCCCGGACGGACCTTGCGGGGCAGCAGGCCCGGGGTGGCCGGCAGCTCGGAGGCGACGCCCACGTCGATGACGCAGACCTCGGCGCCGACCTGGTTGGCGAAGGCGTTGCAGACCGCTCCCCCGCCGAGGAAGTTGGCCACCATCTGGCCGGTGACCTCCTGCGGCCAGGGGGTCACGCCCTGGGCGTGGACACCGTGGTCGCCGGCGAAGATCGCGACGGCCGCGGGCTCCGGGATCGGCGGCGGGCACATCCGCGAGAGGCCGGAGAGCTGTGCGGAGATGATCTCCAGCATGCCCAGGGCCCCCGCGGGCTTGGTCATGCGCTTCTGCCGCTCCCAGGCCTCACCGAGCGCCTTGGCGTCCAGCGGGCGGATGTTGGCGACGGTCTCCTGGAGCAGGTCGTGCGGCTCCTCGCCGGGCAGGGCGCGACGGCCGTACGTCTCCTCGTGGACGACCCAGGCCAGCGGGCGGCGCTTGGACCAGCCCGCCTGCATCAGCTCGGGCTCCTCGGGGAACTCGTCGACGTAACCCACGCAGAGGTACGCGACGACTTCGAGGTGATCGGGCAGGCCGAGCGTACGGACCATCTCGCGCTCGTCGAAGAAGCTGACCCAGCCGACGCCGAGGCCCTCGGCGCGGGCGGCGAGCCAGAGGTTCTCCACGGCGAGCGCCGAGGAGTACGGGGCCATCTGCGGCTGCGTGTAGCGGCCCAGGGTGTGGCGGCCGCCCCGGGTGGGGTCGGCGGTCACGACGATGTTCACCGGGGTGTCGAGGATGGCCTCGATCTTCAGTTCCTTGAACTGCTTCGCCCGGGCCTTCGGCAGCGACTTGGCGTAGGCGTCACGCTGGCGCTGGGCCAGTTCGTGCATCGTCTGCCGGGTCTCCGCGGAGCGGATGACCACGAAGTCCCAGGGCTGCGAGTGGCCGACGCTGGGGGCCGTGTGAGCGGCCTCCAGGACGCGGAGCAGCACCTCGTGCGGGATCGGGTCGGAGCGGAAGCCGTTGCGGATGTCGCGGCGCTCGCGCATCACGCGCAGGACGGCCTCGCGTTCGGCGTCGGCGTAGCCGGGAGCGGGAGCGCCGGGGTCGGGCGTGCCCGGGGCGGGCACCTCTTCGGCTTCTCCGGACTCCGCCGTGTCGCCCTGCTCGGCGTCGCGGGTGGCGTCGGTGCCGCTCGGCTCCGCGGCCTCGCTCGGCACTTCGGCGTCGCCCAGCTCGTCGGCCTCCACCAGCTCGGTGGCGTCGACGAAGCCCTCGGGAACCGTCTCGGTCTCGGGCGCCTCGGGAGCCTCGGCCGGCTCGGCCTCGGGAGTCCCGGCCTCTGTCGTCACTGTCTCGGGCGTCACTGTCTCGGGGGCCGTCGCGTCAGGGACCGCTGTTTCGGGGGCCGCCGTCTCGGGGGTCACCGTCTCGGGGGCAACCGTCTCGGGCGCAACCGTCTCGGGGGCAACCGCGAGGTCGGCCTGCGGGGCTACGGCCTCGGCCGGCTCCTCCGCCTCGGCCGCCTCGACAGCCGGCTCGGACTGCTCGTCGGACGCCGTCACCGTGTCGGCTGCGGCGGGCTGCTCGGGGGCCAGGGCCTCCGGCGCGGGCTCCGCTTCGGGGGTCTGCTCGGGCAGGGCCTCGGCGATGTCCTCCGTGACCACGGGGGTCTCCTCGGGAGCCTGCTCCACGGGGGCCTCGGGGGCGACCTCGGCCTCGACCGGCTCGGGCTGCGACTCGGCCGCGGCCTCCGGGGCCTGCTCGGCCTCGGGTACGGCGACGGGGGCGACCTCCACGGCGGGCTCCGGCTCGGCGGCCTCGGCCGTCACGAGGACGGGAGCCTCGGCGGCGGGCTCGCCCTCACGCGGGGCGGGCACCGTGGCCACGGCGTCCGCGAGCTCCGGGGCGGCCGGCTCCTCCGTCTGCTCGGGAGCGGCGGCCTGGGCCGGCTCCTCCGCCTCGGCGACCGGAGTCGGGGCCAGGTGCGGGGCCGTCGGGACGACTCCCTCGACCTGGACGAACTGCCCGCTCTGCGGGACGACCGTTTCTGCGGAGAGGACCGGCTGCGGGGCCATGGCCTCCTGCGGCTGCGCGGCCCACGGCTCGGCGCCCTGCGGCGCGAGCTGCTGGTCCTGCGGGATGTCGAAGTACTCGGGGCCGGTCGTCGGCGGGCCCGGGTTCCGTACCGGCATCGGCGCGGGACCGGTGGCCACGACCGGCGCGGGCTGCGCGACCTGGACGGGCGCGGCGGCCGGGCCTCGGTCGGCCAGCGACAGCACGACGCCACCGGTGACGTCCGGCACCGGCGGGCCCATGTGCAGCGGGCGCCGGGCGGGCGGCGGAGTCGGTGCGGCGGCGGGCGGCGGTACGCGGACACCGCCGAGGTCGACGGAGCCGGTGTCCCGGCCCGCGGCCTCGTGGGCACCGGTGTCGAGGATGCCGGGCTCGTAGCCGTGGTCGGCGACGACGGGCTCCTGCGCGGCGGCGGGAACGCCGTGCGCCGGGGTCCCGTGCACGGGGACGCCGTGCGCCGGAGTGGCGTGCGCCGGGGTCCCGTGTGCCGGGGTGGCGACGGCCTGCGCGAGCGGGACGCCCTGCGGCGGGGTCTGGCCCTGAGGGGCGGTCAGTACGTCGGCGAGGACGAAGGAGTCCGGGAGCGGGCCCGTCAGCGGGTCCGGCAGCGGATCGGTGAGCGGGTCGCCCATCGGGACCGCCGTCTCCGGGGCCGCCGGATGCGGACCGGCCGCGTGCGGAGCGCCCTGCTGCGGCGTCGCCTGGTTCGGGACCACGGGTGCCGCGAGGGGCGCCTGCGGGGCCGGAACGGCCACCGGCGGCGCGGGCGGCATGCCCGGCGGGTGCTCGCTCCAGGCGCCCTGGGCGCCCGGCATCAGAAGCAGGTCGTCGTCTTCGGCTGCGTGCTCGGAGGGGTCCAGGAAGGTGTACGCGCCCGGTGCGGGGATGCCCGGCTGCTCGACCATGCCTGAGTTCTCCGGCAGCCCCTCGCCCGGGACCTGGCCGGTGTCCGTCATGCGTACCCCTCGCCCATCGCTTGTGCTCCTTCAGACCTGCGCCCGTAGACAACAACGAGCGCGCGCGCCGCGCGGCACGAAGGACGCGCGGACACCCACTCATTGTCGCGGCCCCCGGCCATGGTGGCAGGCAGATCCGCCAGGGTGCGCTGTGGACTGCGCCACGTCGCGCGGTCCCCCCTTGCTGCGTACCACATCGGCGAGTCGGAACGGCTACTAATTCCGGATATTGGAGCCCGAAATGCCGAACGTCCCGCTGCGGTACAACAATCGGCCAGCCTACCTGTCCCTTGGGGGCGGAAAGGTCACGGGTGGGGTCACCCCCGCGAAGCGGCGGGGAGGTCGATCCTGCGGCCTGCCAGCAGGAACACGACCGAACGCTCGCGTTCCGTCCAGTCGGCGGGGTCCAGTCCGACGGTCTGGAGGAGCAGGCTCTCGACGGCGTAGCCCCCTTCGGCGAGGGCGGTGCCGATGGCCTCGGCCTCGTCGCGGGTGGAGGCGTGGGCGACGATCCGCTCCGGCCGCCGGTCGGTGCAGGCGGTGACGACGGGGACGCCGCCGGCCGCGATCCGTACGACATCGGGTTCGGGCAGCCGCTCCAGTACGTGCGGGGCGCGGCCCTGGACGGTCTGCAGCGGTACGCCGTGGCGCCGGGCGGCCGCCTCGGTGCGGGCGCAGGCGGCCGGGTCGGTGTCCACGGCGATGACGGCGGCGCCGAAGCGGGCGGCCTCCACGGCGAAGGCGCCGCCCGCGCAGCCGATGTCCCAGACGAGGTCGCCGATTCGGGGGCCGAGGCGGGCCAGTTGGGCGGCGCGCAGGGCCGGGTCCTCGCCGGCTCCGGGCCGGAGCGCGGGGGCGGTGCCGGGGGCCCCGGGACCGTGTCCCCGTGTGCCGTGCCCCTCGGGGGCGTACTCCTCCATGGGCAGGCCCCAGCCCCGTACGGACCGCGCTGCCGTGTCCTGGCCCATCAGCCAGGGGACCGTCGGGGTGCCGGCTGCTCCCCCGCCGCCCGTGCCTCCGATGACGAGGACGACGTTCGGGTCGCGCCAGGAGTGGTCGGCGGCCCGGTCGGAGGTGAGGACCGAGACCTGTTCGCGGTCGGTGCCGAGTTCCTCGCAGACGACGAAGGTGCGGTGGACCCCGTCGAGGAGGAGGGCGAGTTCCGCGGGGCCCGCGCCCGGTGAGGTGAGGACGGCGACCTTGGGGTGGGCGCGGCAGACGTTGACGGCACGGCGCAGGGTGCGCTGGTGGGCGACGACGATCCGGGCGTCCTCCCACGGCATCCCGGCCCGGGCGAAGGCGGCGGCGACGGAGGAGACGGCGGGGACGACCTCGATCTCCAGGCCGTGCTCGGGGGCGCGCAGGGTGCGGACGACGCCGAAGAAGCCGGGGTCGCCGTCGGCGAGGACGACGGCGGTGCCGCGGTGGCCGGCGATGCGGCGGGCGGCGAGGTCGACGCTGCCGAGGCGGACGCGCTCGGCGGCGGGCGGCACCTCGGGCAGCGCCAGGTGGTGGGCGGCGCCGGCCACGAGGGTGGCGGCGGAGAGCGCGGACCGGGCCGCCGAGGTGAGGGGCGAGCCGTCCCAGCCGATCACCGTGACCCGGTCGGCCATCGTCGTCTGTCTCCTGTGGTGTTGTCGCAGGTCGGGGGCGTGCCGAGCGTACCCCGGCGGCGGCCTGCGGGCTCGGCGCCCCGAGCCGCTCCCGGCTCCCGGGCTCGGTTCTCCGGGCCTGGCTACCGCTCGGTCCTCCGGGCCCGGCTCCCGGGCGAGGCGTTCCCGCTCAGCTCCAGTCGGTGTACGAGGAGTACCCGGCCTCGGCCATCTGGTCGGCGACGCCGTCGAGGTCCTCGGGGAGGAGGCCCCAGACGATGAAGTCGGTGCGCAGGTCGGTCCAGCCGCCGTCCTCGGTGCGGGTGCGGGCTATGCAGGCGTTCCGCAGGACGCCTTCGCTGATGCAGCCGATCTTCTGGGCGACCTGCTGGGAGGCGGTGTTGTCCGCCGCGGTGCGCAGTTCGAGGCGCTCGAACTTCTGGTCGCCGAAGAGCCACTGGGCGGTGGCGAGCGCGGCTTCGGAGGCGTAACCCTCACCGCGGGCCCAGGGGGCGATGATGTAGGAGATCTCGGTGGATCTGACCCGCCAGTTGGTGTTGCCCAGCTGGATCACCCCGACCAGACGCTGGGTCAGGAACTCGGTGACGGCGAGGTCGATGCCCCGCCCCGCGGCGCGTTCGGCGGGCGCGTACTCGGTGATCCAGGTACGGGCGGCCGCCTCGCTGTAGGGCTGGGGCACGGCGGTCCAGGCGCCGACCTGGTCGTCGTTCATCATCTCGGCGAGGGCGGGGGCGTCCGCCTCTTCGAGCGCGCGCAGCACCAACCGGTCCGTGTTGATGGAGATGTCCGGGAAGGTGGTAGTCATGCGCAGCTCCATGCCGTGGACCGTCCGAATCGACCGTGAACGCACAGCATGCAGTATGCGACCGCCGGTGCGCATGGCCGGGTCGGGTGTGCGGGAGGACGCGACGAAGGCCCCGCGCATCGGACGGGATGCGGGGGCCTTCGTCACAAGGACTGTACGGGGGAACCGGCCTGACGGTCCCTCGGACGGATTTTCGGGCGTCGGGCCCTGCTGGGCGGGCCCTTGCTCGACGGGGTCCGGCGGGCCTTACTTGGCGACGGCGCCGAAGGCCGGGATGACCGAGCCCTTGTAGGTGTCCTCGATGTACTTCTTCACCTCGGGCGAGTTGAGGAGCTCGGCGAGCTTCTGCACGCGGGCGTCCTTCTCGTTGCCCTCCTTGACGGCGAGGAAGTTGGCGTACGGGTTGCCTTCCGACTTCTCCAGGACGAGGGCGTCGTTCGCCGGCGAGAGCTTGGCCTCGATGGCGTAGTTGCCGTTGATGACGGCGGCGTCCACGTCGTTCAGGGCGCGGGGCACGGTGGCGGCCTCCAGCTCCTTGAACTCCAGGCCCTTCTTGTCGGTGATGTCGGAGAGCTTGGCGTTGGTGCCGACGCCCGGCTTGAGGGTGATCAGGCCGTTCTCGGCGAGCAGCTGGAGCGCGCGGCCGCCGTTGGTGGTGTCGTTCGGCACGGCGATGGTCTGGCCGGCCTTGATGTCCTTCACCGACTTGAGGCTCTTGGAGTAGAGACCCAGCGGCTCCAGGTGGACGTTGACCACGGGGACGATGGTGGTCTTGTTCTTCTGGTTGAAGTCGTCGAGGTACGGCTTGTGCTGGAAGAAGTTGGCGTCGACCTGGCCGGACTGGGTGGCGGTGTTCGGCAGGACGTAGTCCGTGAACTCCTTCACCTCCAGCTTCAGGCCCGCCTTCTCGGCCAGGTTCTCCTTGACGAAGTTGAGGATGTCGGCGTGCGGCGTCGGGGACGCGGCGACGACGAGCGGCTTGGAGGTGTCGCCGGAGCCGGCCGTGTCCTTGGTGGAGGACGGGTCCGAGGAGGTGCCGCAGGCGGAGAGGCCGAGGGCGAGGGCGGCGGTGGCGGCGATACCGGCGGTGAGCTTGATGTTCTTACGCACGAAGAGTGCCTCTTTCCGGTGGTGCGGTGGACGCCTGGACAACAAGTCCGGGCTGTTCTTCGAAAGACGAAGCCTTGGGGTGGGGCGGTACGGCTCAGGCCGTGCGGCCCCGGCGGGCGAGGAGCCGGACGGCTCCGTCGCCGATGAGCTGGACGACGGTCACGATCAGGACCAGGACGACCACGGTGACGAGCATGAACGTGGTGTCGAAGCGCTGGTATCCGTAGGTCACGGCCTTGGAGCCGAGGCCTTCGCCGCCGACCGCGCCGGCCATCGCGGAGTAGCCGATGAGCACGATCACGGTGGTGGTGACGCCCGAGACGAGCGAGGGCAGGGCCTGCGGGAGGAGCACCTTGCGGACGATGGTGGGGATGCCGCCGCCCATGGCCTGGACGGCCTCGACGAGCCCGTGGTCGACCTCGCGGATCGCCGTCTCGACGAGGCGCGCGAAGAAGGGGATGGCGCCGATGGCGAGCGGCACGATCATCGCGGTGGGACCGATGAAGGTGCCGACGACGAAGGTGGTGAAGGGGATCAGCGCGATCAGCAGGATGATGAAGGGCAGCGAACGCCCGATGTTCACGATCGCACCGACGGTCTTGTTCACCGCCCGGTTCTGCAGCAGTCCGCCCTTGTCCGTGAGGACGAGGAGGATGCCGAGCGGCAGGCCGCCCAACACGGTGACGACGGTGGCCCACAGGACCATGTAGAGCGTGTCGACGGTGCCCTGCTCCAGCAGGGGCTGCATCTCGGACCAGGTCACTTGGCACCTTCCTTGACCAGTACGGGCGCGGTGGCGGCCTGTGCGGTGTCCTCTTCGGGGGTCTCGTCGACGGGCTCGACCTGGAGACCCTGCTCGCGCAGGAAGCCGACCGGGACGACGTTGTCCTCGTACCGTCCGGGGAGCTCGATCCGCATCCGGCCGATCTGCTTGCCGCCCACGGTGTCCATCGCCGCCCCGAGGATCGAGATGTCGATGTTGTACGTGCGGGAGAGCTGCGAGATGACCGGCTGGGTCGCGGACTCGCCGTGGAAGGTGACGTCGACGACCGTGCGGTCGGGGCCCGTGGAAGTGCCGCTGACCGGGAAGAGCTCGGCCGCCAGCTGGGAGCCGGGGGTGGCGAGCAGTTCGCCGACGGTGCCGGACTCGACGACGCGGCCGTGCTGCATCAGCGCGGCGGAGTCGCAGACGGTCTTGACGACGTCCATCTCGTGCGTGATGAGCAGGACGGTGAGGCCGAGCTGCTGGTTGAGGTCGCGCAGGAGCTGGAGGATGGAGCGGGTGGTCTCCGGGTCGAGGGCGCTGGTCGCCTCGTCGGAGAGGAGGACCTTGGGCTTGCCGGCGAGGGCGCGGGCGATGCCGACGCGCTGCTTCTGGCCGCCCGAGAGCTGACCCGGGTACGAGGTGGCCTTGTCGGCGAGGCCGACGAGGTCGAGGAGTTCGAGGGCACGGCGGGAGCGCTCGGCGCCGGAGACGCCGAGGATCTCCAGGGGGAGCTCGATGTTGTCCTTGACCGTGCGGGAGGACAGCAGGTTGAAGTGCTGGAAGACCATGCCGATGCTGCTGCGCGCCCGGCGCAGGTCCTTGCCGGCGCGGCGGCTCTTTCCGGCGAGCGCGGTGAGGTCGAGGCCGTCGACGGTCACGGTGCCGGAGGTGGGGCGCTCCAGGAGGTTGACGCAGCGGATGAGCGAGGACTTGCCGGCGCCGCTCTGGCCGATCACGCCGAAGACCTCGCCCTCACGGACGTGCAGGTCGACGCCGTCCAGAGCGGTGACCTGGCGGCCGCGCGACTCGTAGACCTTGGTCAGGCCCGAAGTGGTGATCACAGGGTTTCCGTCACTATCGAGTGCGCGACGCGGGTTCCGCCGGGCACGGGGCATTCGTCTTTCGGACAGTCAGGCGCACGGAGGCCGGTCCGGCGGATGGCCGGGGGGCACGGGTGCGCGGGGCGGGCACGGTCCGCCGCCACGTGGCGGGAGGAACGGCTCGGCCGTCGGTCTCGCTTCGGGGCGCGAAACTCAGGCGGGGGCCCTCAGAAGGCGCACATTCGACACATACAACGAGCACCGGGCGTCGTGATCGCCTCGGTCGCAAGGATGCGGCTGCTCGTCGTGGTCATGTCTGCAAGTAAAGCATGCGCAGTCGCGAACGAAAGTGCGATGTCCGAATAGCGGACGCCGCTGAGACACCCTGTGGACAGCCCCCAGGGGGCGCGCGACCCCCGCTCCCCCGCGTGTGGCCTGCGGGGAAGGCCGCCGTGGGCCGGTGCCGTCCGTGCCTGCTCCGGACCGGCCGAGGGTCGGGTTCCGGGCCGGGTGTGGCCAAGGCCACGCACGCGGTGCGCCCACCGCCGGCCGGGGCTCGGCGGGGCGCCGCGGACCCCGTGGAGGAGGAGACGGGGGTCGAGCGCATCGGGCCTTTCAGGCCGTAATACCCTCGGGCGCATGCTCGACGCCCTGACGGTCGCGGTCTCCGTGGCCGCCCTCGCCCTCGCCGCCTGGTGCGGCTTCGCCGCCTACCGGGACCAGCCGACCAAGGACTGGCACTTCATCGGCATGGCCGTGGTGACGTTCCTCGTCCTGGTCCAGCTGATCGTCGGCATCGTGCAGCTCGTGCGCGGCGAGAAGGCCGAGGAAGGCGCGACGATCTTCGTCGCCTATCTGCTGGGCGCGCTGTGCGCGGTGCCCATCGCGGGATTCATGTCGCTCGCGGAGCGCAGCCGGTGGGGCTCGGCGACGGTGGCCGCCGGTGCGGTCGTCCTCGCCGTACTCGAAGTACGTCTCCACGACATCTGGACGGTGGGCTGACCATGACCGCGACGCAGGAGAAGGCGGCACAGGGCACGAGGACCCGTCTCGTCACGGGCCCGGGCATCCTGCTCGTCTGGCTGTACGGCGTGATGTCGGTCGGCGCGGTCTCCCGCTCGATCTACCAGATCGCGACCGAGTTCGACCGGGCGCCGCTCGCGTACGCCCTCTCGGCGGTGGCGGCGGTGGTCTACGCGTTCATCACGTACACGCTCGTACGGGGCGGGGAGACGGCCCGCAGGGCGGCGCTGTTCTGCTGCGCCGCCGAGCTCGCGGGCGTCCTGGTCGTAGGGACGTGGACGCTGGTCGAACCGTCCGCCTTCCCGGACGCGACGGTCTGGTCGGACTACGGCTACGGCTACCTGTTCATTCCGGTGCTGCTGCCCGTGACCGGCATCTGGTGGCTGCGCAGGTCCCGCGCGGTGACGCCGGCCTGAATCAGGCGGCCTTCTCCAGGGTGACCAGGGTGAGCTTCGGGCCCAGTTCCCGAACGCCCACCTGTGCGTACCCCTTGCTGCGGTAGAGCCGCAGATTGCCCTCGCTGCGGTGGCCGGTGAAGAGCTGGAAGCGCTTGGCGGAGGGCTCCGCCGGGGCGGTCGCGGCGGCGAAGTGGCGCTCGATGCCGTCGAGGAGCCGGCCACCGAGGCCGTGGCGCTGCATGCGCGGATGGACGATCAGCTTGGCGATCCGTACCGTGCCGTCCTCGTCGAGGCGGGCCCGCACGGAGGCGACGACCTCGTCACCGAGCCGGGCCACGAGCCCGTACCCCTCGTCCAGTTCGGCGCGCAGGGCGTCGAGCGACTGGGTGAGCGGTTCGATGGACCAGTCTCCGTACAGCTCCGCCTCGCTCTGGTAGCAGAGGTACTGCAGCTTCAGGATGTGCTCCGCGTCCTGCGCGTCCGCTGCTGAGATGGTCACACTCAGGCCCATGTGTGCACGCCTCCCGCTCATGTGGTTCGCCGTCGGTTTATCGCACCCTTCCCCGTCGGCCGGGGGCGGGAACCTCTGCCGCGAGCATTCTGCGCAGGCATCCCAGGCAACGGGAACGCATCGGCCCCAGACTGCCCTGTGAGATACCCAACTCTCCTGCGATTTCCCGGTACGTGGGGTCTTCCGGATCGAGCATCGCGGTGAGCAGCCGGGGGCATCGGCCGGGTGTGCGGGTGACGGCGGCGCGGAGGGTGCGGTGGCGTTCGGCGACGAGGAGGGAGCTCTCCGGGGAGCCGTGCGGCCCGTCCGCGTCCGGTCGGGGCGCGGGCTCGTCCGGGTAGGGGCGCTCCCGGTCGGTGGTCCGGCGGGCGCGGCGGGCCTCCGCGCGGACGGCGCGGCGGAGCCAGTCCGCGGGGCGCTCGGGGACGCCCGTGTCGCGGAGGCGTTCCAGGAGCCGGAGCCAGACGGCCTGTTCCAGATCGCCGGGATCGACGCCGGCGGCCGGGGCCTCCGCGTCCGACTCGGCGGCGAGCAGCGGGGCGAGGGCGGCGAGGAGGCCTCGGGCGGAGTCGGCGGCCGATTCGGCGGCGGCGTCGACGATGGCGTCGGCGGCCGATTCGGCGGCGGCGGGGACCGGGGCCGGGGCGGAGGTGGTCACGGGGGTGGTCATGACCGGCACGATGTCCGGGCGGGTGGTCGCGGTTGCGGTGCGGGGCGTAAACCACCCGGGAGGAGGTCATGCGGCTCCGGCTCGGCTGCCGGAGCCGTACAACCTCCTCCCCTGGGAAGCCGTCAGTCGCGGGCGGCGGCCGTGAGGTCGGCGGCGGCGAGCAGCGCGGTGTCGGGGTTGTCCGAGAAGATGCCGTCGATCCCCGTCTCCAGGTACCGCTTCAGGGCCCCGAAGGAGTCGCCGTACGCCGTCGGGTCGGTGCCGCGACGGAAGTCGGCGGGCAGGAAGGCGTTCTCGTTGCGGTGTGTGTACGGGTGGAGGATCAGCCCCTCCGCGTGCGCGTCGCGGACGAGGGTGGTCGGGGTGCCGAGGCGGCCCGTCGCGTCCTTCGGGATCACCAGGTCGAGCGTGGGGCCGATGCCCTGCGCGTACGAGGCGATCCAGCGCAGGCCCTCGGGGGTGACCAGGTCGGCGACGGTGCGCGGGTCCCCGGCCTGGACGAAGTCCCAGGGGCGGGTGCTCGCACCGGAGAGCAGGACCACTCCCGGGGAGTCCACCAGCCGCGCCAGGCGCTGGATGCTGCCGGGCTCGAAGGACTGCAGGAAGACCGGGGAGTTCGCGCGGTGGCGTCCGTACCGGCGCAGGAGCCTGGCGAGGCGCTCCTCCAGGCCGAGGCCGAGGGAGCGGAAGTAGGTGGGGTGCTTGGTCTCGACGTGGAGCCAGATCTCGCGGCCCCGGCGGCGGCCCTCCTCCTCGGCCCAGCGGAGGACCTCCTCGAAGGTCGGGATCGTCCAGCGGCCGTCGTAGAGGGTGTTCTTCTGGCGGGTGCCGGGGATGCGCTCCTTCGCCCGCAGCGTCTTGAGTTCGGCGAGCGTGAAGTCCTCGGTGAACCAGCCGGTGAACGTGGTGCCGTCGACGCTCTTGGTGGTCTTCCGGGGGGCGAACTCCGGGTGGTCGGCGACGTCGGTGGTGCCGGTGATGTCGTTCTCGTGCCGGCAGACGAGGTGGCCGTCCCGGGTGGGGACGAGGTCCTGCTCGATGACGTGGGCGCCGAGGTCGAGGGCGTGGCGGTAGGAGCCGAGGGTGTGCTCGGGGCGGTAGCCGCTGGCGCCCCGGTGGGCGATGACGGTGGGGACGGGGAGGGAGCGGTAGCCGTGGCCGCGACCGCGGCTGCCGGCCTCGTCGGCGTGGTCCTCGTCGGCGTGGGCGGTGCTCGTGGGGAGGGCCGCCGAGGCCCCCAGTACCGCCGCCGCTCCGGCCGCTCCGAGAACGGTCCGCCGTGCCGGGGTCCGGCGCGCGCCCTGTGTCATGAAGGCTCCTCGTGTGTGATGTCCCGCACCTGTCAACGGGGAGCTACGACGCTAGGCAAGGACGCCCTACGGACGGCAGACCTGTGCCGAACATGGCGGAAACACACGTCAACACCGCGTATCCACTCGGTGAACCCGATGTGCGCGTGGCGGTGACCCGCGAGTATCGTCGCCAGCTGCACACTCAGCTGGCCGACCCCCGCGTCATCCCGGAGGAACCGTTGTCCCGTCTCGCGATCATCAAGGCAGTGCTCGGGCCGGTCATGCGCCTGATGTTCCGCCCCCGCGTGGAGGGCGCCGAGAACATCCCGGGGACCGGTCCCGTGATCCTCGCGGGCAACCACCTGACCTTCATCGACTCGATGATCATGCCGATCTGCCTGGACCGCCAGGTCTTCTTCATCGGCAAGGACGAGTACGTCACGGGCAAGGGCATCAAGGGCCGGGCGATGGCCTGGTTCTTCACCAGCGTCGGCATGATCCCGGTGGACCGGGACGGCGGCCGCGGCGGTGTGGCGGCGCTGATGACGGGGCGCCGGGTCCTGGAGGAGGGCAAGATCTTCTCGATCTACCCGGAGGGCACCCGCTCCCCCGACGGCCGCCTGTACCGGGGTCGGACGGGCATCGCCCGGCTGACGCTGATGACCGGTGCGCCGGTGGTGCCGTTCGCGATGATCGGCACGGACAAGATCCAGCCGGGCGGGTCGGGGCTGCCGCGGCCGGGCCGGGTCACGGTCCGCTTCGGCGAGCCGATGGAGTTCTCGCGGTACGAGGGGATGGACCGCGACCGGTACGTCCTGCGTGCGGTGACGGACTCGGTGATGGCCGAGGTGATGCGGCTCTCCGGGCAGGAGTACGTGGACATGTACGCCACCAAGGCGAAGGCCGCGTAACTCTCGTAGACGTAGGACGGTGCCCCCGTACAGCCTCGGCTGTACGGGGGCACCGTCGTCTGCGCGGGCGTCAGTGCTCGACGCCGTCCTCCAGCTTCTGGCCCCTGAGGAGGAACCAGGCCGCGACCGAGGCCGCGAGGAGGACCGCCGCGCCGACGCCGGCCGCGATCCGCAGACCGTCGACGAAGGCGAGCTGGGCGGCCGACACCAGGGCCGTCGCGGTGTCCGGGGCGAGGGCGCCGGATGCCTCCACCGCGCCGCCGAGCGACTCGTGGGCGGCCGAGGCGATGTCGGAGGGGACACCGGCCGGGGTGGCGAAGTCCCGGTAGACGCCGGTGACGATGGAGCCGAGTACGGCGATGCCGAGCGCGGCGCCGAGTTCGTACGCCGTCTCGGAGACGGCCGAGGCGGAACCCGCCTGCTCCTTCGGGACGCTGGAGAGGATCACGTCGGCGGTGACGGTGAAGGCGAAGCCGGCGCCCACACCGACGACGAGCAGGCTCGCACCGAGCATCGGGTAGGCGGTGGACTGGTCGAGGGTGGTCAGTACGGCGAGGGAGAGGCCGACGGCCGCGAGACCGCCCGCCACCACGGACCGCACGGAGAACCGTCGGGCCACGAGACCCGCGACGAGACCGGCCGTGACCGCGCCGACCGCGGCGGGGAGCTCGGCGAGACCGGCCTCCAGGGGCTCGCGGCCCTGGACCAGCTGGAAGAACTGGGACAGGAAGAACACCAGGCCGGAGAGGCCCAGGATGGTCAGCAGGTCCGCGAGGACGGCGCCCGAGAAACCGCGGTGCCGGAAGAGGCGCATGTCCAGGAGCGGCGCGGGCAGGGTGAGCTGCCTGCGGACGAACCAGGTCAGGGCGCCGGCGCCGGCGAGGGCGGCGAGGCCCGCGTCGAGGGAGAGGCCGTGGGAGGCCAGCTCCTTGATCGCGTATACGACGGCGATCACGCCGACGAGGGAGAGGCCGACGCTGGGGAGGTCCCAGGGGCCGGGGTTCGGGTTCTTCGACTCGGGGATCATCTTGATGCCGACGAGGACGAGGACCGCCATGACGGGCAGGTTGATGAGGAAGACCGAGCCCCACCAGAAGTGCTCCAGGAGGAATCCGCCGACGACCGGTCCGACGGCGGCGCCGGCCGAGGCCATGGCACCCCAGATGCCGATGGCGAGGCTGCGCTCGCGCGGGTCGTGGAAGAGGTTCCGGATGAGCGCCAGGGTCGACGGCATCAGGGTGGCACCGGCGACGCCGAGCAGCGCGCGGGCCACGATCATCATCTCGGGGCTGGTCGCGTAGGCGTTCAGCACGGAGACGGCGCCGAAGGCCGTGGCACCGATGAGCAGCAGCTTCTTGCGGCCGATGCGGTCGCCGAGGCTGCCCATGGAGACCAGGAGTCCGGCGATGACGAACGAGTAGACGTCGCCGATCCAGAGCAGCTGGGTGCCGGAGGGCTTGAGGTCCTCGGAGAGGAAGGGGGTGGCCAGGCCGAGCACCGTGGCGTCCACGGCCACGAGGAGGACGGCCAGGACGAGGACGGAAAGGGCGAGCCACCGGCCGGGGCGGTGCACGCCCTCGATATGGTCCGGGTGCTTGATGGTGCTGGTGCTCACTTCTCCACGCTCCTGCGCGCTCCGCCGAGCAGCAGCTCGACGATCATGTACTGGAAGTCCTTGGCGGCGACCCGGCCGTCCTGCACGGACCAGGCGGCGGAACCGACGAGCCCGTAGAGGGCCTCGGTGAGCCAGGCGGGGGTCAGATCGATCCGGAAGACGCCCTGCTCCTGGCCGCGCCGGAAGAGGTCGGAGACCCGGGCGTCGAGACGGGCCCAGCCGTCGTTCTGCTGGTCGCCCTCGAAGAGCTGGTTCTCGGTCACGAGGAACGACAGCAGGGGTGCCATCGGCTCCATCCCGGCGACGAGCCGGCGTACGGCCTCGTCGGCGGGCCCGTCGTCGAGGCGGGCCTCGTCGAGGGCCGACTCCAGCTCCTGGATCCCGAGCTGTTCCAGAGCCCTGACCAGGGCGTCGCGCCCGGCGAAGTGCCGGTGCAGCGTGGCCCGCCCGATCCCGGCGGCCCGCGCGACCTCGTCCATGGTGGCGGTCGCCTTGCGGGAGAGCAGGGCGGCGGCGCTGTGGAGCACCTGGGTGCGATCGACTGACATGAGACGACCATACACCGAATGAGACATCAATGTCTCGCTTGATATTGAGATGCCTCACCGGAGGCGGGACGGAATGCTGTGAACATGACGAAGCCACTGCTGCTGATCGATGTGGACGGGCCGCTGAATCCGTACGCGGCGCAGCGCGAGCGACGCCCGGAGGGGTACACGACGCACCGGATGCGGCCGGGCGGCTGGTTCGAGACGAAGCCGCTGCGGGTGTGGCTCAACCCGGCGCACGGGGGTGAGCTGCTCGCGCTCGCCGAGGCGTACGAGCTGGTGTGGGCGACGACGTGGAAGGGCGAGGCGAACGACTGGATCGCGCCGCACCTCGGGCTGCCCGAGCTGCCGTTCATCGACTGGCCCCGGATGCACGGAAAGGCCCCTCGCGGGACCTTCTGGAAGACGCAGTACATCCTGGAGTACGCGGAGGGGCGGCCGTTCGCCTGGGTCGACGACGACATCACGTCGTACGACCACGAGTACGTGGAGCAGAACCACCTCGCCGCCGCCCTGTTGCTGCACATCGATCCCCGGCTCGGACTGCTCCGGCCGGACTTCGACGCGCTCGCGGAGTGGGCGGCGGCGCTGTGACGTACTGGGCTACTGGGGTACTGGGCTACTGGGGTACTGGGCTACTGGGGTACTGGGCTACTGACTTACCGAGCCCCTACTTCTTCGCGGTGGCCCAGGCGTGCTGGATCACCAGGTCCGCCTTGACCTCGATCAGCTGGGTGGCGACCGCCGAGGGGGCCGTGCCGCCGCGGCCGTCCCGGGAGGCGAGGGCGCCGGGGACGTTGAGGACCGTGCGGACCTCGGGGGTGAGGTGCTCGGAGATCTTGGCGAACTGCTCGTCCGTCAGCTCGTCCAGCTCCTTGCCCTCGGACTCGGCGACCTTCACGCACTCGCCCGCGACCTCGTGCGCCACCCGGAACGGCACGCCCTGCTTGACCAGCCACTCCGCGATGTCCGTCGCGAGCGAGAAGCCCGCCGGGGCCAGCTCCTCCATGCGCTCACGGTTGACCGTGAGCGTGGCCATCATGCCGGTGAAGGCGGGCAGCAGGACCTCCAGCTGGTCGCAGGAGTCGAAGACCGGCTCCTTGTCCTCCTGGAGGTCGCGGTTGTACGCGAGCGGGAGGGCCTTGAGGGTGGCGAGGAGGCCCGTCAGGTTGCCGATGAGACGGCCCGACTTGCCCCGCGCCAGCTCGGCGATGTCCGGGTTCTTCTTCTGCGGCATGATCGACGAGCCGGTGGAGAAGGCGTCGTGCAGGGTCACGAAGGAGAACTCCTTCGTGTTCCAGATGATGATCTCCTCCGCGATCCGCGAGAGGTTGATGCCGATCATCGCGGTGATGAAGGCGAACTCGGCGACGAAGTCACGGGAGGCCGTGCCGTCGATCGAGTTGCCGACCGAGCCGCGCTCGAAGCCCAGGTCCTTGGCGACCGCCTCCGGGTCGAGCCCGAGCGAGGAGCCCGCGAGGGCGCCGGAGCCGTACGGGGAGACCGCCGTCCGGGTGTCCCACTGGCGCAGCCGCTCGGCGTCCCGGGAGAGGGACTGGACGTGGGCCAGGACGTGATGGGCGAAGAGCACCGGCTGGGCGTGCTGGAGGTGCGTACGGCCCGGCATGGCGACGTCCGCGTGGGCCTCGGCGAGGCCGACCAGGGCGTCCTGGAGCTCGGCGATGAGCCCGCCGACGATCCGGGCGTGGTCCCGCAGGTACATCCGGAAGAGGGTCGCGACCTGGTCGTTCCGGGACCGGCCGGCGCGCAGCTTGCCGCCGAGGTCGGCGCCGAGGCGCTCCAGGAGGCCGCGCTCCAGGGCGGTGTGGACGTCCTCGTCGGCGATGGTGCCGACGAAGGAGCCGTCGGCGACGTCCGCCTCCAGCAGGTCGAGGCCGGCGATCATGCGGGTCAGCTCGTCCTCGGTGAGCAGGCCCGCCTTGTGCAGCACGCGCGCGTGGGCGCGGGAGCCGGCGATGTCGTACGGCGCGAGGCGCCAGTCGAAGTGGACCGACGCGGACAGCTTCGCGAGGGCCTCGGCGGGACCGTCGGCGAACCGGCCGCCCCAGAGCCGGACGTCACCGTTGTTGCTGCTCACAGCTGCTCCTCAAACCTCGCGACCATCATCATGCATGAGTATGCAGACCTCCGCATGATTCGTCAATCTGCTCCTGGCGTGGGCGGCTAATTCGCAGGTGGCGGCCCGCCGGACACCGCTAAGGTCCCCCGCATGACGCCGCCCGCACTCCTGCCACCCCTCCTGCCCGTACAGCACTACTCCTCCGGAGAACGACTGCTGCACGGGAAGGGCATCGCCTCGGCCGTGGGAGCGGGCCGCGCCGAGGACTGGGTGGCACTCGACCAGAGCGTCTCGATCCACACCTGGCGCCCGGGCCCCCGCTGGTCCCGGGGCCGGATCCGGGTCGGCTTCCACTGGTTCGACGACCGCGAGCTCGCCGACTGGACCACGGCCCCGCACTGGCACGAGGCGGGACCGGACGGCGGACCGGGCACGGTGGCCTGGTCCCGGCCGCCCACCGAGTCCGAGATCGCGCTGTCCCTCTGCCATGACGACCCCCGGCTCCGCACGGCCGCGCTCCGGCTCTCGGAGGTCGGAGCGCTGCCCGCGTCCGCACTCCCCCTCGTCCTGATCCGGTGCGCCGACACGGACGGAACGGTCCGCGATCTCGCCCGATCGGTCCTCGACCGCGCGTTCGCCGAGGCCGGAGTCGGGGCCGGGGCCGGAGTCGGGGCCGGGGCCGGGGCCGGAGTCGGGGCCGGGGCCGGAGTCGGGGCCGGGGCCGGAGTCGGGGCCGGGGCCGGAGTCGGGGCCGGGGCCGGAGTCGGGGCCGGGGCCGGAGTCGGGGCCGGGGCCGGAGTCGGAGTCGGAGTCGGAGTCGGAGTCGGAGTCGGAGTCGGAGTCGGAGTAGGGAACGGCGTCGTCCGGGCCCTGGTGCCGCTCGCCCTCCTGCTGGACCTGCGTCGGCACGGGGGCTGGGCCCGGGTGGCGGTTCTCTCCCGGGCCGAAGGGACACCCGCGGAGGTGGAGGCGGTGGCCCAGCTGCTTGCGAGCCGCAGGAGGGAGTGCCGTATCGCCGGGCTGCGGGCCGGAGCGTCCTCGGCGCTGCTCGACGTGGAGGAGGCCTACGCGATCGCCGAACGCGACGTCGACACGGGCGTCGCCGGGCACGCGGTGCGCGCCGCGATACGGATCACGCTCCGGTCCCTGCGGGCGGAGGACGACGCGGCGCGCGAGGACGCCGTCGCCCGGTTCCGCGCCTTCCTGCGCTCCTGCCGGGACGCCGGGCTCGGGCGCATCGCCCTGACCGCCGCCCACGTGGAGGGACTCCTCCGTCCCGAGGACCTGGCGCGGCTGGCCGTCTCCCACCACGAGCGGGGCGCCCGGCGGTACGCCCTCACCACCCTGCTGGCCGAGCACGACCCGATCCCCTTCCTCGACGCTCTGTCGACCGCGCCCGATGCCGTCGTCCGGGCGGCGGCCGTCGGACGTCTGCGGTCCGCCGGGCGGGTCGACGACCTCGCGCGGCACCTGACGGACTCGAACGACCGGGTGCGCGCCGTGGCATGCCGGGAGCTGCGGGCGACGGGAACCGATCCGTACCCGGCGTACCGCGCCTTGTGCGCGGACCCGGCGGCCGTCACCCCGGCGGCGATCACGGAGCTCGCCGAACGGCGGAGCCCCGAGGACGTCCCGCTGTTCCACGAGCTGACCCGGCACGCCCTCGGTCCCGTGCGGGCGCGGGCGCTCGCCGCCCTGCGGATGCTGGGCGCTCTTCCCGGCGACGGACCGGTCGCCTTCGCCGACGACCCGGACCCTTCGGTGCGGAGCACCGCCCTCGGAGCCGTACACCACAGCCCGGACGCCTTGCGGGCGCTTCTGACGGCGCGTCACGAGGACGTACGGGCCAGGGCGTTGAACCTTCTGGCGTCCCGGCACGGACTCGATCGACAGGAGGCCCTGCCCTTCCTGGAGGACCCCGCGGCGAGAGTGACGCGCGTGGCCCAGGACGTGGTGCGGCCGATGGCGAGCCGTGTCCCGCTCTCCTCACTGCTCCGTCTGGCCGCGCCCGGCCGCCCGCTCGCCCAGCGTGCCGCCGGACTCGCCCTGATCACGCATCAAGACGACGCCGGGGAGCTGCTCGCCGCCCTGCGGCTGGCCGACGACCCGGACTTCGCCCTGCGGTGGACGGCGCGCGACAGGGTCGTCTGGGTGCTGCGCCGGCTGGACGAGGAGGTCGGCGGCCCGTACGGGGCCGAGATCCGGCGGCTCATCGAGCGCCACGCCGCCGAAATTCCCGGCTGGTACGAGGAGATACAGCGACGGAATCGGGTGGCGAGGCAACGCGGGGGCCCGGCCCGGTAGGTGGGACCTTCCGGGCACCCTTCTCGCCCTCGGTGCCGCGTGCTCTCCCTGGGCTCCGCGCCCGCGCCCGTACCCCGGCTCCGCCGCTGCCCGCGCGGCACGTGGCGACGGCCGGTGCGCCGGACGCACATCGCCGTCGGAACGCTGAGCGTTCCGACGGCGATGCGGTACCGACCGAGGTCGGGGTCAGCGGTCCTTCTGGGCCAGGCGCAGCAGGTGGTCGGCGAGGGCCTGGCCGCCCGACGGGTCGCGGCTGATGAGCAGCAGGGTGTCGTCGCCGGCGATCGTGCCGAGGATCGCGTGGAGTTCGGCCTGGTCGATGGCCGACGCGAGGAACTGGGCCGCGCCCGGCGGCGTCCGCAGCACCACGAGGTTGGCCGAGGCCTCGGCGGAGATCAGCAGTTCGCCGGAGAGGCGCCGCATGCGCTCCTCCTTGGCGGACTCGCCGAGCGGCGCCTGCGGGGTGCGGAAGCCGCCCTCGCTGGGCACCGCGTAGATCAGCTCTCCGCCGGTGTTGCGGATCTTCACCGCGCCGAGCTCGTCGAGGTCACGGCTGAGCGTCGCCTGGGTGACGCTCAGTCCGTCGTCCGCGAGGAGCTTGGCGAGCTGGCTCTGCGAGCGCACCGGCTGTCGGTTGAGGATGTCGACGATCCTGCGGTGGCGTGCGGTGCGGGTCTGCGGAACGGACGGCCCGCCGTGCTCGTTCTCCTGCGCGTCGGTCATCGTCGTCTCATTCTCCGCTTCGTCCTTGCCCGTTCACCACGTCGAGGACTCCGGGGAGGGCCCGGAGGAAGGTGTCCGCCTCGGCGTCGGTGAGGACCAGCGGAGGCATGATCCGTACGACATCGGGGGCGGGCGCGTTCACCAGGAGGCCGGCGTCCTGAGCCGCCTGCTGCACCTGGGGTGCGAGGGGCTCGGTGAGCACGATACCCAGCAGGAGGCCCGCACCGCGGACGTGGGAGACAAGCGGGTGCCCGAGACCCTCGATTCCCTGGCGCAGTCGCTCCCCGACGGACTTGACGTGGTCGAGGGCCGCGTCGGCCCCGAGGGTGTCCAGGACGGCGAGTCCGGCGGCGCAGGCGATCGGGTTGCCGCCGAACGTGGTGCCGTGGTGGCCGGGCCCGAAAAGCTCCGCGGCCGGGCCGAAGGCGACCGTCGCGCCGAGCGGCAGCCCGCCGCCGAGGCCCTTGGCGAGGGTCACGATGTCCGGGTCGACGCCTTCGTGGGCCTGGTACTCGAACCAGTGGCCGCAGCGTCCGATGCCGGTCTGGACCTCGTCGAGGACGAGGAGCGTGCCGGTGGCGCGGGTGATGTCCCGGGCGGCCTTGAGGTAGCCGGGGGGCGGGACGACGACGCCGTTCTCGCCCTGGATCGGCTCGATGATGACGAAGGCCGTCTCCTCGGTGACCGCGGCCCGCAGCGCTTCGACGTCTCCGTACGGGACGTGCGTGACGTCACCGGGCAGCGGCAGGAAGGGCGTCTGCTTGCCGGGCTGGCCGGTGAGGGCCAGGGAACCCATGGTCCGGCCGTGGAATCCGCCGTCGGTGGCGACCATGTGGGACCGGCCGGTGAGCCGGCCGAGCTTGAACGCGGCCTCGTTGGCCTCGGCGCCCGAATTGCAGAAGAAGACCCTGCCGGGCCGGCCGAAGAGGCCGAGCAGCCGCTCGGCGAGGGCGACGGGCGGCTCGGCGACGAAGAGGTTGGAGACGTGACCGAGGCTCTTGACCTGCCGGGTCACGGCCTCGACGATCGCCGGGTGCCCGTGGCCGAGGGCGTTGACGGCGATGCCGCCGACGAAGTCCAGGTACTCGGTGCCGTCGGCGTCCCAGACCTTGGCGCCCTCACCGCGGACGAGGGGCAGCCGGGGGGTGCCGTAGTTGTTCATGAGCGAGCCCTCCCACCGCTGGGTCAGCTGCTCGTTGCCGGTGCTGCTCATCAGTCCCCCTGTCCGTCCGGCACGACCATCGTGCCGACACCCTCGTCGGTGAAGATCTCCAGCAGGATCGCGTGCTGGACCCGGCCGTCGATCACGCGGGCCGTGGTGACCCCGTTCCGTACGGCGTGCAGGCAGCCCTCCATCTTGGGGACCATGCCGCTGGAGAGCTCGGGCAGCAGCTTCTCCAGCTGGCTCGCGGTGAGCCTGCTGATGACCTCGTCGCTGTTCGGCCAGTCCTCGTAGAGGCCCTCGACGTCGGTCAGGACCATCAGCGTCTCGGCACCCAGCGCCGCAGCGAGTGCCGCAGCCGCCGTATCAGCATTGACGTTGTAGACATGTCCGTCGTCCTCGGAGCGGGCGATGGAGGAGATGACCGGGATCCGGCCGTCCTCCAGGAGCGCCTCGATGGCGCCCGTGTCTATGGCGGTGATCTCGCCGACCCGGCCGATGTCGACCTTCTCGCCGTCGATGACCGGCTGGTGCTTGGTGGCGGTGATGGTGTGCGCGTCCTCACCGGTCATGCCGATGGCGAACGGGCCGTGCTGGTTGAGCAGTCCGACGAGCTCGCGCTGCACCTGGCCGGCGAGGACCATCCGTACGACGTCCATGGCGTCCTCGGTGGTGACGCGCAGGCCGGCCTTGAACTCGCTGACGATGCCGTGCCGGTCGAGCGCGGCGCTGATCTGGGGGCCGCCGCCGTGCACCACGACCGGCTTGAGGCCGGCGTGGCGCAGGAAGACGACGTCCTGGGCGAAGGCGGCCTTCAGGTCCTCGTCGATCATGGCGTTGCCGCCGAACTTGATGACGACGGTCTTGCCGTGGTGGCGGGTGAGCCAGGGCAGGGCCTCGATGAGGATCTGGGCCTTCGGGAGGGCGGTGTGCTTCCGCGTGGGGTTCTCGGGCTTTCCGGGATTGTTCACGACGAGTACGCGCTGTTCTCGTGGACGTAGTCGGCGGTGAGGTCGTTCGCCCAGATGACGGCGGACTCGGTGCCGGTGGAGAGGTCGGCGGTGATGACGACCTCCCGGTAGCGCATGTCGACGAGGTCGCGGTCCTCGCCGACGGAGCCGTTCTTGCAGACCCAGACGCCGTTGATGGCGACGTTGAGCAGGTCCGGGTCGAAGGCGGCCCGCGTGGTGCCGATGGCGGAGAGCACCCGGCCCCAGTTGGGGTCCTCGCCGTGGATGGCGCACTTGAGGAGGTTGTTACGGGCGATCGACCGGCCCACCTCGACGGCGTCGTCCTCCGTGGCGGCGTTGATCACCTCGATGCGGATGTCCTTGCTGGCGCCCTCGGCGTCGCCGATGAGCTGGCGGGCAAGGTCGTCGCAGACGGCCCGTACGGCCTCGGTGAACTCGTCCTGCGCGGGGGTGACGCCGGAGGCGCCGGAGGCGAGGAGGAGGACCGTGTCGTTGGTGGACATGCAGCCGTCGGAGTCGACCCGGTCGAAGGTGACGCGGGTGGCACCCCGGAGGGCGGTGTCCAGGCCCTGGGCGTCGACGTCGGCGTCGGTGGTGAGGACGACGAGCATGGTGGCGAGTCCGGGGGCGAGCATGCCGGCGCCCTTGGCCATGCCGCCGACCGTCCAGCCGTCCTTGCCGACCACGGCGGTCTTGTGGACGGTGTCGGTGGTCTTGATGGCGATGGCGGCCTTCTCGCCGCCGTGCTCGGAGAGTTCGCCCGCGGCCTTCTCGACGCCGGGGAGGAGCTTGTCCATCGGGAGCAGGATGCCGATGAGGCCGGTGGAGGCGACGGCGACGTCACCGGCGCCGACCTCCGAGCCCGTCGCGCCCTTCGCGCTGAGGACCTCGGCGACCTTCTCGGCGGTGGCGTGGGTGTCCTGGAAGCCCTGCGGGCCGGTGCAGGCGTTGGCCCCGCCGGAGTTGAGGACGACGGCGGTCAGCTCGCCGTCGGCGAGGACCTGCTGGGACCAGAGGACGGGCGCGGCCTTGACGCGGTTGGAGGTGAAGACTCCCGCGGCGGCGCGGCGGGGCCCGGTGTTGACCACGAGGGCCAGGTCCGGGTTGCCGTTCTGCTTGATCCCGGCGGCGATGCCCGCCGCCGTGAATCCCTTCGCTGCGGTGACGCTCACGGAGCGACTCCAATCGTGGAAAGTCCGGTGGCCTCGGGGAGGCCGAGGGCGATGTTCATGCTCTGCACCGCACCGCCGGCGGTGCCCTTGGTGAGGTTGTCGATGGCGCTGATGGCGATGATCCGGTTCGCGGCCGCGTCATACGTGACCTGCACCTGAACGGCGTTGGAACCGTAGACGGACGCCGTCGCCGGCCACTGCCCCTCGGGGAGCAGGTGGACGAAGGGCTCGTCCGCGAAGGCCTTCTCGTACACGGCCCGTACGGACTCGGCGGTGACGCCCGGCTTCGCGGCGGCCGTGCAGGTGGCGAGGATGCCGCGGGGCATCGGGGCCAGCATGGGCGTGAAGGAGACGGTGACCCGCTCCCCCGCCGGCCCGCTGAGGTTCTGGATCATCTCGGGGGTGTGGCGGTGGCCGCCGCCGACGCCGTACGGGGACATGCTGCCCATGACCTCGCTGCCGAGGAGGTGCGGCTTGGCGGCCTTGCCGGCGCCGGAGGTCCCGGAGGCGGCGACGATCACGGCCTCGGGCTCGGCGAGCCCGTTCGCGTACGCCGGGAAGAGGGCGAGCGAGACGGCAGTGGGGTAGCAGCCGGGCACCGCGATGCGCCGGGAGCCCTCGAGGGCGGCGCGGGCGCCCGGCAGCTCGGGGAGCCCGTAGGGCCAGGTCCCGGCGTGCGGGGAGCCGTAGTACGTCTCCCAGTCGGCGGGGTTCTCCAGGCGGAAGTCGGCGCCCATGTCGACGACGAGGACGTCGGGTCCGAGCTGCTCGGCGACGGCGGCCGACTGCCCGTGCGGCAGGGCGAGGAAGACGACCTCGTGCCCGGCGAGCTCCTCGGCGACGGTCGGCGCGAGGACGCGGTCGGCGAGCGGGAGCAGGTGGGGCTGGAGGGCGCCGAGCTTCTGACCCGCGTTGGAGTGGCCCGTCAGGGTGCCGATCTCGACGTGGGGGTGGGCGAGAAGGAGACGCAGGACTTCACCGCCCGCGTATCCGCTCGCGCCCGCGACTGCTGCTCGTACCTTCATCGGAAACCCTCCTCATGGATGGCATGACTATACGTGCGCCCGCAGTTTTATGCAACGACACTGATCGGCCACGCGTACAGGCCAGTCTCCCGCCGGGTCTCCCGCCGAGGGGCCTCCGGGACCCTGCGGAACGCCGTCGCGTAGGGGCCGGACGTCGCACTCCGCGCTCGCCTTTGTGGGGGCCTTGAGGGGCTGTACGGCCGTGTCGACTACACCAGACTCGCAGCCACACCGCTTCCTTTCACCTAGTGCTCCGAGGTGCCCATGCTCCGGCCGACGCCGCCTTCCATCCGGGATTCGGAACAACTCTTTCCGGACGGTTTCGCCGTCCGGGGCGCCACGGAGACCCGGGAGGAGCTCGACAGCTTCGCTCACACCACCACGCGGCTGCTCCTCGGCAGTGACGGGCTGACCACGCCCCTGCTGGAGGCCTGGGTCGGCTCCGCGGTCTCGGTCCGCCGCATGAGCCACCGTCTGGTCCGCGCCTGCGACGCCCCCGTGGCGGCGGTGGACCTGCTGGAGGCCTCCTGGGACGAGATCCTGCTGGAACGGCGCTCCGTACTGGCGTCGTCGGGCGGGGTGGACCTCTCCCGGAACGTGATCGTGGCCCGGTCCGGCGTGTCCGCGGCCGTCGAACGGTGCCTCACCGACGGTTCGGCGACGATCGGCCGGATGCTCCAGGCGGCCGGAACCGGCCACCGGCGCACGATCGTCGGGGTCGGCCTGGGCACCTGGGGAGGGGAGCCCGCGGCGTACAAGACCTACCTTCTGTGGCACGGCGAGCAGCCCCTCGCCACCATCACGGAGCTGTTCAACCCCGAGATCGTCCCGGCCGCCCTGCGCGCCCCCCTGGCCCTGGCGGGCCGGCCGTGACCGCGCCCCGACGCCACGTACAGGTGGCCATCGTCGGTGCGGGTCCCGCCGGACTGGTCCTGGCCAACGTGCTGCACCGGGCCGGCGTCTCGGTCGAGGTCCGGGAACGGGCCGGCCGGGCCGAGGTGGAGCAGCAGGCCCGCGCGGGACTGATCGAGCACCGGGTGGTCGAGTACCTGCGCGACCACGGGCTCGCCGATCGGCTGCTGGCCGAGAGCGGCCGCCATGACTGGTGCGAGTTCATGTGTCTCGGGGAGCGGATTCACATCCCGTACGGGGACCTGTCCGGCGGAGCCGGGCACTGGGTGTATCCGCAGCAGTTCCTGGTCCGCGACCTGATCGCCTCGTTCGAGGAGGCGGGCGGCGTGGTGCGGTTCGACTGCCCTGTCCTCGACGTGGACACCTCGGGTCCCCGTCCGCTCGTCCGGTGTCAGGACGATGTCCTGGCGGCCGATCACGTCGTGGGCTGCGACGGCCCGCGCAGTACGGTCGCGCGTGCGTTCCCCGCGCACCTGGACGGAGCCGTCGAGCGGCGCTACCCCTACGACTGGCTGACCGTGCTCGCCGAGGTGGACCGTCCCGTGGACGGGATCCGGTACGCCCTCCATGAGGCGGGCTTCGCCGGGATGATGCCCCGCACGTCCCGGCTGGCACGCTTCTACCTCCAGGTGGCGCCGGACGCGGAGCTCTCGGAGTGGTCCGAGTCGCGCATCCGCTCGCAGCTGTCGCTGCGGCTGGGGCTGCGGCCGGAGGCGGGAGACCCCCGGTTGGGCGGGCTGACCGAGGTCGGCATGCTGCGGCTGCGGGGCCGGGTCCGCCACCACGTGCAGGCCGGCCGGCTGCTGCTGGCCGGGGACGCGGCGCATGTGCTGACGCCTTCGGGAGCCAAGGGACTCAACCTGGCGGTGGCCGATGTCGCCGACCTCGCGGACAGTCTGCTGCACTACCACCACGACGGCGACGAGGACGTCCTGGCCGGTTACGAACGGCGTCGCCACCAGGACGCCTGGGCGACGCAGGAGTTCTCCGACCGGCTGCTCGAGCTGCTGCACCTTCCGTCGGGGGACGCGGCGGAGTCCGCCTTCGGCCTCCGGCTGCGCCGTGAACGGCTCGCCCTCCTGTCCGCTCCGGGCCCGGAGGGGGAGGCGTTCGCCCGCACCTACGGCGGCGCGGGGCGCCTGCGCCCGGCATCGGCATCCGTGACCCGACGGACCCCCCTTCCGGGTCGGGAAAGCCTGCCCGAGGCCACACCGCTCCCCAGCGCGACGAACGCCCTGTGCGGGGTGGCCGGGTAAGCCTTACAGCCGGCGGAAGTCGGCGCCGACTTCCGCCGGCCTCCGTCGGTCTCCGCCCACTTCCGCCGGCCTCCCCAGAGGCCGAGACGCGGCTGGGCACACGGAAGCGCCTCCTCGGCCGGACCCGCCGCGCAGGATGCATAGTCACAGCCGGTTAACCTCTCCGCCATGCATGACGCGGCCCGTCAGGGCCGCAGGGGAGGGACAGGACATGACAGTGACGACCGACGTCGTCCAGGGGGCCGAGCGGCAGTGCCCCGAATGCGGGGAGCCCGTCACGGGCGGCGGGCGGTACATCGCCTGGTGTGCCGCGTGCGAGTGGAACATCGACCCCGAGGTGCGGGAGGAGCGGCCGCCGGGACGGATCGAGAGGATCCGCCGGCGGCTCGCACAGCGCCACGGGGAACAGCTCTTCACGGAGCTCACCACGGGGGGAACAGGCGGCGGTACGGCAGCGGGGCAGCGGCCCCGGCGCGGCGCCGCCGGGGCGCTCGCCACCGCGCTCGCCCTGGTCGTCCACGGGGTCACCTTCGCCCTGCTCGCCGGCGGTCTGGTGCTGCTCGTCGCGGGCTGGGGCAAGGGCGTCCTGCCCGCGCTCGGGGCGCTCCTGCTCGGCCTGGCCGTGGTCCTGCGGCCCCGGTTCGCCAGCCTGGCGAAGGTCGAGAAGCAGGACCTTCCCGTGCTGCGCCGGGCGGACGCGCCTCGGCTCTTCGCCCTGCTCGACGAGGTCGCCGAGGGCGTCGGCACCACCGGCGTACGAGCCGTGGTCATCGACGCCGACACCAACGCCTCGGTCAGCACGTACGGGATCCGGCAGCACCGGGTGCTCCACCTTGGGCTCGGGCTGTGGGAGACCCTGTCCCCGCAGGAGCGGGTCGCGCTCCTCGGCCACGAGTTCGGGCACTACGCCCATGGCGACACCCGCCACTCCCTGCTCGTCGGCAACGCGTTCCGCTCCCTTTCCACCTGGCGCTACACGCTTGCCCCCGAGCCCGCAGACAGTCTCCTGGGGCATTTCGTGAACCTCGCGACCGCGCTGCCGCGCCTGCTCGTCGACGGCGTCCTCGTCCTCTTGGACCAGCTGACCCTGCGCGGCTCCCAGCGCTCCGAGTACCTCGCCGACACCACCGCCGCCCGCGCGGCGGGCACGGAGGCGGCGGCCGGGCTGATGAACCGGCTCCTCGTCTCCGACGGTGTCACGGGCGAGCTCCGCCGGGAGGCCGTGGCGGCGCGGACCCGGATCGGCGGCGCGCGCCGCGAGGATCCCGCCGAGGGGCTGTGGGAACGGCTCGCCGCCCATGCCGCTTCGGTGCCGGAGCACGAGTACGAGCGGCTGCGCCGGGTCGCGGAGCGGCGCGGGCACAGCGTGGACTCCACGCACCCGCCCACCCATCTGCGCCATCGACGGCTGGCCGGGGGCGAGCCGTGCGAGGCCGCGATCGTCCTGGACCCGGCGAGGGCGGCGGAGGTCGACGCGGAGCTCGCCGGGGCCCGGCGAACCCTCGCCAGGGAGGTCGTACGGGGGTAGCCGCGGCCCTCGGGCGGTCGGGGTGTGTCACATCGGGGGACGCCCTCGCGTCAAGACGGTGACGGAACCGACGAGAAGCGAGGCCCCATGCACGACGACACGTTTCCGGCCGCCCTGACGAGGCGGTTCGACGCCGACCAGGAGCGGCTGCGGGCCGTGGCCCTGCGGATGACGGGGTCGCGGGCCGAGGCCGAGGAGGCGCTCGCGACGGCCCGCACGGAGCTCGGGCGGGACGGCGGGGTCCTCGTCCGGGCCTGGCTGGCGGCTCATGTGGGGCGGGTATGCGTGCGCGGGCTCCAGGAACGGACGGCCACCGGGCAGCAGGGGCGGGGGGCCGGTGGGGGTGTGCGGGATGCCGGGGCCGACGGGGGCGTAGGCACTGTCGGGGCCGGAGAGGCCGTGCGGGGCATCGGGGCCGGAGAGGCCGTGCGGGGCATCGGGGCCGGAGAGGCCGTGCGGGGCATCGGGGCCGGAGAGGCCGTGCGGGGCGTCGGGGCCAGTGAGGTCCTGAGGGGCGTCGGTGCTGGGGTGGACTCCGTGTGGCTCGCGCTGCTCGTCGTCCTGGAGTCCCTCGGGAGCCAGGAACGGCTCGCGTACGTGCTCCACGACCTGTTCGGGCTGCCGCCGCACGAGACCGCGCGGATCACCGGCGGCTCCCCCGTGGACGCCGCCCGGCTCGCCCGGCGGGTCCGTGAGCGGGTCCGGGGCGGCGGGGCGGCCCGTACCAAGGGCGATCCGGGACGGCAGCGGGCGGTCGTGGAGCGGTTCCTGGCGGCCGCACGCGCGCGTGACGCCCGCGCCCTGGCGGCCGTCCTGGACCCGGACGTCGTGGCGTACGGCGAACACGGGCCGGTGCACGGCGCCCCGGCCGTCTCGGAGGCGGCGGCGGCCTTCGCGCGGCTCGCCGACGTGGCGAGGCCCGCGCTCGTCGACGGGGCCGTCGGGCTGGTCGCCTTCGGGGCCGGCGGCCCGGTCGCGGCGGTGGCGTTCACCCTCCGGCAGGACCGGATCGTCGTCCTCGACATCGCCACCGGGGAGAACCGGGTGCGCGCGCTCGACCTGGCCTTCCCCGACTGGTGAGAGGCGAGGAGGGAAGGGCGTGGCGGCGGACGGGGCCGTGGCGGATACGCCGGAGCCGTGCCCCGGTCCGCGCATAACCTGACGGCATGATCGTCAACGCGCAGACCCGGGTGCGCGCGCTCGACCTGGCCTTCCCCGACTGGTGAGAGGCGAGGAGGGAAGGGCGTGGCGGCGGACGGGGCCGTGGCGGATACGCCGGAGCCGTGCCCCGGTCCGCGCATAACCTGACGGCATGATCGTCAACGCGCAGACCCGGGTGACGAGTACGGCGTCACCGTCGCCGACCCCGACGGCTACCGGCTCGTCCTCTGCTCCCGCGACTGGGGCCGGTGACCCCCGGGGGGCTTGCCGATCAGGGCCGGACGGGGCCGACTGCCATGATCGACAAGACACCCCCTAGCGGTCCTCTTGCCTGACCGCCCGCAGGACCACGAACTTCGCGTCGCTCCCGACGAGTTCGCTGTTCCCGAAGATACGGCGGAGGGTGACGTGGTAACCGAGGTGCCGGTTGCCGACGACCCACAGTTCGCCGCCCGGCCGCAGCGCGCGTCGCGCGTCGGCGAACATCCGGCGCGCGGTGCGGTCGGTGGTGGCCTGGTGGCTGTGGAACGGCGGGTTGTTGAGGACCAGGTCGACCGAGCCGGCGGGCAGGTCGGTGAGCCCGTCGCCGACGAGGAACTCGGCCGCGCGGCTGTCGCCGAGGTGCGTGCGGAAGTTCTCCTTGGCGGAGGCCACCGCCGGGTACGACTCGTCGGCGAAGACCAGTTCCGCGTCGGGCTCGGCCAGGGCGATGGCGATGCCGACCACGCCGTTGCCGCAGCCGAGGTCCGCGACCCGGGCGTCGCCGATGTCCTGGGGCAGGTTCGCGAGGAGGAAGCGCGTACCGATGTCGAGGCGGTCGGCGCAGAAGACCCCGGCGTGGTTGGTGACGGTCAGCCCGGGGAGGCCCGGCGCGGGGGTGTCGGCGGGGAGGTCGTACCGGTGCGGCCAGGGGTTCTGGCCGGGGGTGAGCGCCGGGTCGGGGGTGGTGTGGATCAGTCGGGCCTTCTTCACCGCGAGCGAGGTGCGGGTGGGGCCGAGGATCCGCTCGAACAGCCGGAGCGTGGAGGTGTGGATCTCCTTGACCATGCCGGTGCCGACGACCACGGTGCCCTCGTGCACGGCGGGAGCGAGCCGGTGCAGCTGGTCCTCCAGGAGCGCGAGGCTCTTGGGGACGCGGACGAGGAGCACGTCGATCCGCTCGGGCGGCGGGTCCTGCGTGGTCAGCAGCCGGACGGCGTCCGGGTCCGCGCCGGCGCGTGCCAGGTTGGCGCGGGTGGCCTGTCGGCCGAGGTAGGAGTCGGAGATCTGGACGAGCGCGCCGGGATCGGCGGCGTGCAAGGCGGTGACGAGGGCTCCCCAGCGGTCGCCGAGGACGGCGACGGTGCCGGAGAGGTCGGTACCGGTCTCGGCCAGGTGGCCCAGGAGGTATTCGTCGGCCGCGTCCCAGGCGCGCAGCTGATCGCGCGGGTCCTCGGGAAAGCGGGTCAGCGTGAAGGCGCCCCATGACGTGGTCAAACGGTTCATCGTGCCCTCAGGCTAACCGGTCCCGGCCACCTCCCCCGCCGTACGGCACCCGACCGCGTGGCTCCCCACCCCTGGCCTCCCCGCCGGGTACTCGCCTGCCGCACACTCCCGCGCCGTGCCCTCCGCCGCCGTGCCCTCTGCCCGCACACTCCTCGCCGTGCCCTCCGCCGCGGACTGCCCCGCCACGCACTCCCCCGCTGCACCCTCCGCCGCCGTGCCCTCCGTCGCGCACTCGGCTGTCGTGGCGTCGAGCCGGTCAGCGGACGGCCGCGTCGAGCTGGAGGTGCCAGAGGCCGGGGCGGCCGGTGAGGGTGACGGTCGAGAGCGGGCGGACGTCGACGTTCCAGTACGTGGCGGGCGGCGCCTTCAGCGCGTACACGAGGGCGGCCCGTACGACGGAGGGCTCGGCGACGGCGACGATCGAGCAGTCCTCGGCGGGGCGGGTGTCGAGCCAGTTCCCTATCCGGGTGATGAACGCGAGGAGCGGCTCCCCGCCGTGCGGGGCGGTACGGGCGTCCGTGAGCCAGGCGTCGACGGCGGCCGGTTCGAGGGCGGCGACCTCGGCGAGGGTGAGGCCCCGCCAGCGGCCCATGTCGCACTCGCGCAGCGCGGGCTGGGCGAGCGGCGCGTAGCCGAGGGCGGTGCCGGTGGCGCGGCTGCGCGGGGTCGGGGAGCAGTAGCGCAGTTCGGCCGCGCCGAGCGGGATGAGCGCGGGTGCGGCGACCTGCACCTCGTACCATCCGGCCTCGTCGAGCGGCCGGTCGTCGTCGAAGCGTTCGGCGAGCAGGGAGGAGCTGCGTGCCGCCGCGACGAGCGTCACCCGAAGACTCATGGCCGCGATCGTGAGGCCGGTGGCCTCCCAGGTCAAGGGGTCATTTTCCGGGACCGGAGAGGTGCCGGGTCACTGCTGCCCGAGAGCCATCCACTTGTCCGGATTCTGCAGTGGCGTGAAACCTACCTTCTCGTACACCCCGTGCGCGTCGGCGGTGGCGAGCAGGATGCGGCGCAGGCCGGACGGTGCGAGGTGGTCGCGGACGGCGGCGACGAGCGCGGTGCCGAGGCCGGTGCCGCGGGCCCCCCGGTCGACGTAGACGTCGCAGAGCCAGGCGAAGGTGGCGTAGTCGGTGACGATGCGCGCGTAGGCGGCCATCTCGCCGGTCTCGCCGTCGTAGGCGCCGAAGTTGAGCGATCCCGCGATGGCCGCGTCCTGCTTCTCCCGAGGTCGGCCGAGGGCCCAGTAGGCGTCCGTGGAGAGCCAGTGGTGGACGCGGGCCGCGTCGATCCGTGCGGGATCGGCTGAGATCTCGTACGCCCCGTGCATGACGGTGGTACCGGGGAGGGTGGGGGCCGGGCTGTCGTTCATGGCCGCAGGGTTCCAGGATCGCGGGTTCCTGTCAGGTGAATTTGCCCGGGGGCGGGAGACCGACGGAGGCCCGGTCCGGCGGCCGCTCCGGACCGGGCCTCCGCTCAGGCGGTGAGCTCGTCGACCGCCGCCCGCAGGCGGCGCACGCCCTCCACGATCTCGATGGGGCCCGCCACACCCGCGAAACTCAGCCGGATGTGCCCGGCGGGGGGCTCGGCGCAGAAGTAGGGGCGGCCGGGGGCGGCGGCGACGCCGGTGCGCAGGGCGGTGGCGAGGAGCGAGGCCTCGGGCAGGGTGTCGGGGAGCCGGAGCCAGAGGTGGTACCCGCCGGAGGGGACACGGGGCAGGGCGAACTCGGGGAGGTGGAGGGCGACGGCCCCGGTCATGACCTCGCGGCGGCTCCGCAGCTCCTGGGAGACGGCCCGGAGGTGGCGGTGCCAGGCCGGGGAGCCGACGAGTTCGAGGGCGGCCTCCTGGAGGGGCCGGGGGACGAAGAAGCTGTCGACGACCTGGATGGCGCGCAGCCGCTCCAGAACGGGGCCGCGGGCGGCGAGGGCGCCGACGCGGAGGCTGGGCGAGGTGGGCTTGGTGAGGGAGCAGACGTGGACGACGACGCCGTCGGGGTCCTCGGCGGCGAGCGTCGCGGGGAGCGGCCCGGCGTCCTCGTGGACGAGGCGGCGGGCGAAGTCGTCCTCGACGACGAAGGCCCCCGCGGCGCGGGCGATGCGGACGACCTCCCGGCGCCGTTCCGGCGGGAGCGCGCTGCCGGTCGGGTTCTGGAAGAGCGGCTGGCAGACGAAGACCCGGGCGCCGGTGGCGCGGAAGGCGGCTTCGAGGAGCTCGGGACGGACCCCGTCGGCGTCGGCCGGTACGGGGACGGGGCGGAGTCCGGCGGCTCGGGCGACGGCGAGCATCCCGGGATAGGTGGGCGACTCGACGAGGACGGGGGTGCCGGGCGGGGCGAGGGCGCGCAGGGCGGTGGTGATGGCCGACTGGCCGCCCGCGGTGATCAGCACCTCGGCGGCGGTGACGCTGCCGCCGATCTCGCGGGCGAACCACTCGCGCAGTTCGGGCAGGCCGTCGGTGGGCGGGCGGCTCCAGGCACCCGGGCGGCGGCCGGCCCGGGCGAGGGCGGCGGCGAGGGCCCGCTCGGGCTGGAGGGAGGAGTGGAGGTAGCCGCCGTTGAACTCGATCACTCCCGGCGGCGGAGCGGAGAGGGTGACGAGGACGCCGGAGGCGTCGACGGCCCGGGGGACGAGTTCGGTGGCGGTGTCGGCGCTGAGCGCGAGTTCCTGCCAGGAGGTGTCGCCCGCGACGGGCGTGGCGCGCGGCTCGGCGCGGAAGGCGCCGGCGCCGGGGCGGGTGACGACGAGCCCTTCGGCGGCGAGCTGGGCGAGGGCCCGGGTGACGGTCACCGGGGAGACGCGGTAGCGCTCGACGAGCGTGCGACTCGACGGCAGCTTTCCACCTGGTGAGTAGCGGTTGAGCTCCGCCCTCAGGGATTCCGCCAGTTCTGCGACGCTGCTACGCTCATGCATGAGACCACAGAATAGCGCTACTGCCTCCACCGCGATAGCGGTCACCGCCCCGGAGGGAAGCACTTCCGTACGGAGCGCGGGTGCCTGTGTCCGTACCGGCGCCGGATCCGCCGCCACGGACGCCGCGGGCACCACAGGCGTCACCGCCGCCGAGGTCTCCGACCGGAGCGCGGGCCGCGGCACCCTGCTCGCCCTGCTCGGCGTGGTCTCCTTCTCGCTCACCTTCCCGTCGACCGTCTGGGGCCTGGAGAGCTTCGGCCCCTGGTCCCTGGTGGCCGTGCGCTCCACCCTCGCCGCCCTCATCGCGGGCGCCTTCCTCCTCGTCGGCCGGGTGCCCCTGCCGGAGCGGCGCCACTGGGCCGGCCTCGCCGTGGTCGCCTGCGGTGTCGTCATCGGCTTCCCGCTGCTGACCACGCTGGCCCTGCAGACCTCCACCACCTCGCACGCCGCCGTCGTCGTGGGCCTGCTGCCGCTCACCACGGCGACTCTCGCCGCGATACGGACCGGCCGACGCCCCTCCCGTACCTTCTGGTTCGCCGCCGTCTCCGGGGCCGTCGTGGTCATCGCCTTCACGCTCCAGCAGAGCGGCGGAGCGGTGTCCACGGGCGACGTGTACCTCTTCGGGGCGCTGCTCGTGTGCGCCGCCGGCTACACCGAGGGCGGGCGGCTCGCCGCGCTCATGCCGGGCTGGCAGGTCATCGGCTGGGCCCTCGTCCTGTGCCTGCCGCTGATGGTGGCCGCCTCGGCGGTCACGCTGTCGATCGAGCCGGTCCGCCTGAACGCCCACGGCGTCATCGGCCTGGTGTGGGTGGCCGCCGGCTCCACCTTCTTCGGCCTGTACGTCTGGTACCGGGGCATGGCCGAGATCGGCATCCCCAAGGCGAGCCAGCTCCAGCTCGCCCAGCCGCTCCTCACCCTGTTCTGGTCGGTCTTCCTGCTCGGCGAGGCCCTGCCGCTCGCCGCCCCGCTCGCCGCCACGGGGGTGCTGGTCTGCATCGCGGTCACCCAGAAGGCGAAGAGCTGACACGGAAACCGACACCGACGCGACGGATCGGGGTGACGCGGGTCACAATGGCAGACATGGACCCCGAGTAGGACAGGCGCGTTCGCGAGGAGGTCAACCCGATGCAGGCGAGTGTGGGTGACAAGCTGCTGGTGCACGGTCGGACCGTCGGTCACCACGACCGTACGGCCGAGGTGCTTCAGGTACTGGGGGAGAACGGCACTCCCCCGTACCGCGTGAAGTTCGACGACGACGGCCACGAGGCCCTGATGTCACCGGGCCCCGACACCGTCGTACGCCATCACTCGGAGGCGGAGGCCCGCTGAGGCCGCTCCTTCGGAGGCCGGACCCCGGTCGGGTAGTGATCGGCCACCACGGCGGCCATCGCCCCGGCCCGGTCCGCGGCCATCTCCTTCGCCGCGAAGTAGCAGTGCCCGCCGACCGACGGGTACGAGGCGGCGAGCTCCAGGTGGCGTGACAGCTCCTTCGGGTCCTGCCAGGCCGCCGGCTGGGCGGGGTCACCCGCCTTGTAGAGCGCCTCGCCGATGTAGAGGCCGACGCCGGTCCCCCGTACCACCGCGTCCCACCAGGGCAGCAGCTTCGCGTAGTCGGCGGCGGGCAGGCCGATGTGCCAGTACAGCTGCGGGACGACGTGGTCGATCCAGCCCTCACGGATCCACTTCCGCGTGTCCGCGTACAGGTCGTCGTAGGTCTGGACTCCGGCGCGGGAGTCCGATCCCTCCGGGTCGGTGGCGCGGTTCCGCCACACGCCGAAGGGGCTCATCCCGAAGGCCACGTGCTTCTTCGTCTCCTTGATCCGGGCGGACATCTCGGAGACGAGCAGATCGGTGTTGTTCCGCCGCCAGGACGCCTTGTCGGGGAAGTCCCCGCCGTACCGCGCGTACGTCGCGTCGTCGGCGAAGACCTGCCCGGCCACCGGGTACGGATAGAAGTAGTCGTCCCAGTGCACGGCGTCGAGGTCGTAGCGGCGGACCGCGTCCAGCATCGCGTCCTGGACGAAGCGGCGGACCTCGGGCAGGCCCGGGTCGTAGTACAGCTTCCCGCCGTAGGGCAGCACCCACTCCGGGTGGAGCCGGGCCGGGTGGTCGGCGACGAGCCGGGCCGGATCCGTGTGATTCGCCACGCGGTACGGGTTGAACCAGGCGTGCAGTTCGAGGCCGCGCGCATGGGCCTCGGCGACCGCCGTGCCCAGCGGGTCCCAGCCCGGGTCGCGCCCCTGCGTGCCGGTCAGGCACTGCGCCCACGGCTCGTACGGCGAGGGCCACAGGGCGTCCGCGGTCGGTCTGACCTGGAGGACCACCGCGTTGAGGCGGCGCTCGACGGCCGTGTCGAGATGGGCGAGGAGCTCGGCGCGCTGCTCCTGGGCGGTCAGGCCGGACCGGGAGGGCCAGTCGCGGTTGGCGACCGTGGCCACCCACACACCGCGGAACTCGCGCCGGCGATGCGCCCCCTTCCGCCCCGGGGGTGCGGCGGCCGTGGTCCCCTCTCCTGTCGCCCCCGTCACGGCGAGCACCGCCCCGGTGGCGCCGGCGACGAACCCTCTTCTGCCG
This sequence comes from Streptomyces sp. NBC_00094, assembly GCF_026343125.1. Taxonomy (NCBI): domain Bacteria; kingdom Bacillati; phylum Actinomycetota; class Actinomycetes; order Kitasatosporales; family Streptomycetaceae; genus Streptomyces; species Streptomyces sp. NBC_00094. The sequence continues at coordinate 1,472,438 of NZ_JAPEMB010000001.1, forward strand.
ATAGGCCGCACTTGTACCCCTCCTCTGTCGGATACGTCACACGCACCCGGACAGCATGCCCGGCCCGGACGATCGATCATCGGTTAATGAGCGGTAACGTCGTGGGGTCGAGGCGGACGCACCGGAATCACACGGGGCCCGCCGCCAGAGAAGAGCGAAAGGCACGAGGTGACGGACTCCATGGCCGACATTGAGCGCGTCGGAGTGGTGGGTTGCGGCCAGATGGGCGCGGGCATCGCAGAGGTGTGTGCCCGGAGCGGCCTTGAGGTGAAGGTCGCCGAGACCACCGGCGAGGCGCTGGAGCTCGGCCGTACACGGCTCTACAACTCGCTGTCGAAGGCCGCCGAACGCGGCAAGATCAGCGAGGAGGAGCGGGACGCGACGCTGGCGCGCCTCAGCTTCACCACCGACCTGGGCGAGTTCGCCGACCGGGACCTCGTCATCGAGGCGGTCGTGGAGAACGAGCAGGTCAAGACCGAGATCTTCCAGGTGCTCGACCAGGTGATGACCCGGCCGGACGCCATCCTGGCCTCGAACACCTCCTCCATCCCGCTCGTGAAGCTGGCCGTGGCGACCTCCCGCCCCGACCAGGTCATCGGCATCCACTTCTTCAACCCGGCCCCGGTGCAGAAGCTCGTCGAGCTGATCCCGGCGCTCACCACCTCCGAGGGCACGATCAGCCGTGCGCAGGCCTTCGCCGAGAAGGCGCTGGGCAAGCACGCGATCCGCGCGCAGGACCGCTCCGGCTTCGTGGTCAACGCCCTGCTGGTGCCGTACCTGCTCTCCGCGATCCGGATGTTCGAATCGGGCATCGCGAGCCGCGAGGACATCGACAACGGCATGGAGTACGGCTGCGCCCACCCGATGGGCCCGCTGAAGCTCGCCGACCTCATCGGTCTGGACACGATCGCCTCGATCGCGGACTCGATGTACGCCGAGTTCAAGGAGCCGCTGTACGCCGCTCCCCCGCTGCTCCAGCGCATGGTGGACGCGGGCCGGCTCGGCCGGAAGACGGGGTCGGGCTTCTACCCGTACTCCTGACCTCCCCTGAACACCGGACGGCCCGTACACACGCACAGGTACGGGCCGTCCGGCATGTCACGCGCCACTCCTCCCCCGGGCGTCAGCCGAGGCGCAGATGGTGGAGCATCAGCAGCCCGGCGGCCATGTTGGCGGCCGGGATCTCGCCCCGGGCGATCATGTCGGGAACCTGTTCGAGCGGGATCCAGGCCCGCCGCGAGGACTCGAACGCGTCCTCGGGCGGTCCCGTGTACGTGGCCCGCTCCGCCCAGTAGAGGTGGTGACGGGCGTCCGTGAGGCCGTTGGAGGGCTCGACGGTGAGGAGATGACGCAGCGGCCCCGGCCGCCAGCCGGTCTCCTCCTCCATCTCGCGGGCGGCGGCGGCCTCCAGGTCCTCGCCGTCCTCGACGACGCCGGCGGCCAGCTCCCAGCCCCAGCTGTCGGTGATGAAGCGGTGGCGCCAGAGCATCAGGACTTCGTCCGCCTCGTTGACGACGGTCGCGACGGCGACCGGGCGGAGCCGGATCAGATAGTGGTCGAGGTGACGGCCGTCCGGGAGTTCGACGTCCGCGAGGTTCACCCGGAACCAGCGGTTCTCATAGACAGAGCGTTCGCTCAGTTTCGTCCACTGCACGTTCTTGCCACCTTCCGACTGGTCGGTGCTTGTTTGGTGGCAATATCGCAGCAGTTTGTGACTCACAGGGGAACGCGCAGAGCCCCGTCGATGAGAGCCGCCGCCTCCCGGGCGTCGCCCCCGCCGCTCGCGAGGAGATCCACCCGCACCTGCCGCAGCCGGTCCCGCAGCCGCCGCGACTCCATGCCCCGCGCCCTCTCGGTCATCTCCACCGCCGTACGGGCCGCCCCGTCGGCCTCGCCCTGGCGCAGCTCGACCTGGCACAGCATGGCGAGCCGGTGCACCCGGCCCCGGTCGTGCGAGGGCGTCCGTACCGCCGCCGCCGCGTGCTCGTGCGCCGCCGGGAGATCGCCCAGCCTGAGCAGGGCCTCCGCGACCTGCACGTTGACGAGCCCCGGCTGGACGTATCCCGTCTCGGCCGGCTCCGCGCCCGGGCTGATCCGCTCCGCCTCCGCCTCCGCCCGCCGGATGCAGGCCAACGCGGCCGCCCCGTCGCCCAGGTGTGCGTACGCCTTCGCCTGCATCGCCGTCAGATCGGCGGCCAGCGCCGGGGTGATCTGCCGCCCGGCCGCCCTCAGCGCCGCCTCCGCGAACGCCACCGCCTGCCGGTACTCCCCCATGAACAGCGACTGGTTGACCAGAAGCGCGATCACATAGGCGCCGAGCCCCCGGTCACCGCTGGCCTTCGCGAGCCGCAGTGCCTGATGGAAGTAGCGCTGGGCCAGCCCGTGCGCGTCCGCGTCGTAGGCGCAGATTCCGGCCACCGCCACGAGTCCGCCCGTGGCCCGGTGCAGTCGGCGGCCGACCGCGTCGCTGTACGCGCCCCGCAGCAGCGGCGCGGTCTCGGTGGTGAGGAAGCCGACGATCCGGGCCCGCGTCGCGATGCCCCCGGCCTTGCGGTACATCTGCTCGTAGTGGGACCGGGCTGCGCTCAGCACGGCGATGTCGGCCGCCGAGACCGTCGTCCCCCGGCCGTCGCGGGAGACGTCCGCGTCCTCAGGAGGGTTCTCCCACTCCCACACCGGCATCACCGCCGGTGTACCCGTCACGGCCTGCGCGCCGACTATGTGCGGACGTTGCTGCTCGTCGGAGCGCCAGAGCGCGGCCGCCCGCTCGACGAATCCGGAGAGCGGCGTGCCGAAGGCCGGCGGCGGCCCGCCCGGCACCCCGAGGCCGATGTCGTCCAGGGTCACCTGGCGGTGCAGCCGGGCGGCGAGCACCTCGCAGATCAGGTCGGGCACCTGGCCGCGTGGCCGCTGCCCCTTCAACCAGCGCGCCACGGCGGTGTGTTCGTAGCGCAGGGTGATCCCCCTGGCCTGGCCGGCCCGGTTCACACGGGCGGCGAGGCCGGCGTTCGAGACGCCCGCTTCGTCGAGCAGGGCGTCGAGCAGGGTGTTGGGCTGCATGCCCCCTCCGGTCGCTCGGTGGACCCAGCCTAGGGGTCGGCGGACCCTGCCCGTGGCCGAATCCCTACGGGTCGGTTTCGCACGGGGTGTGAACGAAGTACCCGTTCTTCCGGTCCGCGTACTCTGCCGGGCCCGGTCCCGCACCGATTGACTGTGCTTCTCGCCGCAAGGCGACGACCGGGCCGCCGGCTCCCCCTCGTACAGTGCGGCCGCCCGGTCCGCGTCGCCCGCCCCGCTGATCTGCCCGACACTCCGTGGCGGGGCGGGCGTCGCCGGCCCAGGACCCCTTCGCTCAACAGTGGGAGGAGGGGGCGGGCCGGGGGCGGCGCAGCCCGGGTTCGGCGGGCTGCGCCGGAACCCGGACGCGGTCGTTGCGTACGACGAGGAGCGCGATGTCGTCCGCGAGCCGGCCGCCCGTGTGGTCCAGGAGCGCCGCGTGGAGCCGTCGGACCAGCCTCGGCGGCGCCTCACCCGCCAACCCGGCCAGGGCCGCGTCGAGCGCGAAGAACCGGCCGTGGTGGTCCCTGGCCTCCTCCGCGCCGTCGGTGTGCAGGACCAGCGTCTCGCCGGAGAGCAGCCGGGATCCGGCGTACGGCACGAGCGCGGCGGGCAGCGGCAGGACGCCCAGCGGTGGGAGCGGGTCGCCGAGCGGCAGCCGCTCCACCCGCCGTCCGATGCGGTACGGGCCGGGGTGACCGCAGTTGAACACGGACAGCCGCCCGTCGGCCCCGATCTCCAGGAGCAGCAGGGTCACGAACTCCTCCGCCACCGGGTGCGCCGGCTCCGCCCCGCCCCGCGCCGGATGCTCGTCGCGCGCCCGCTCCCGCAGGTGCCGTTCGAGCGCCCGCTCCAACCGCCGCAGGACGCCCCCGAGTTCGGGCTCGTCATGGGCGGCCTCACGGAAGCTGCCGAGGACGGCCACCACGGCGCCGAGCGCGGCGAGCCCGTGTCCCCGCACGTCCCCGACGACGATCCGCACGCCGTACGGAGTGGCCACCGCCTCGTACAGATCCCCGCCGACGGACGCGCCCCGGGAGGCCGACAGTTGCCCGGCGGCGAGCGCGAGTCCGTCGAGCCGGGCGGGAGGTGGACGCAGAAGGACCTGCTGGGCGGCGTCGGCGACGGCTCGCACCTGGGCCAACTCGCGGGCGAGCCCGCGCCGGATGCCGAGGACGAGCCCGGTGCCGACGGTGAGGAAGACGACGCTGGTGGCGATGCGCATGGGCAGCCCCGGCTGCCGGGCCAGCGGGCACCCGAACTTCCACACCACGGCCACCGCGCCCCACGCGGTGGGAAGAGCGAGCGGGGCCAGCCGGCGGAGCCGGGAGCCAGCGGAGACCAAAGACCTGGTACGGATCATGCACGGCCCTTCCCGAGCCTCGACAGCGCCCGAAGGCCCTGCGGCCCACAGGTCCGCCCCTGCGGCCGCGTCGATTCTCCCGACCGTGCGGACCACGGGGGAACACCCCCCGGCGATCTCACCCGAAGGAGTGAGCGCCCTGGGCGCGCCGCACTTCGCCAGGGATCCGCCACGCGTACGGGTGGCCGTCTCCCGCGCACCCGTACGCCACTTCGTGGGCCGGGAACGGCGGAGGGCCGCCCCGGGATGTTCCCGGGACGGCCCGCCGTGTCGTGCTCGTGCGCGTCAGGCGCCGCGCAGGACGGCGCCCGTGCGCTCGGCCGCCAGGGCGACGGCCGCGTCGCGGGCGGCGCTGGCCTCGTCGACCGTGAGGGTGCGGTCCGTGGCGCGGAACTTCAGCGCGTACGCCAGGGACTTGGCGCCCTCACCCAGCTGGTCGCCGGTGTAGACGTCGAACAGACGGATGGACTCCAGGAGTTCACCCGCGCCCTCGGTGAGGGCGGCCTCGACCTCGGCGGCCGGGACCTCGGTGGCGACGACCAGGGCGACGTCCTGGGTGGCGACCGGGAAGGAGGAGATACGGGGGGCCTTCAGGGGGCCCTCGTTCGCCTTCTCCAGCAGGTCCAGGTCGATCTCCATCGCGCAGCTGCGGGCCGGGAGACCGAAGGCCTTCACGACGCGCGGGTGGAGCTCGCCGGCGTGGCCGACGAGGACCTTCTCGCCGTCGACCTCGACGTGGAACGCGGCGCAGCGGCCCGGGTGCCACGGGGCGTGCTGGTCGGCGCTGATGATCAGCTCGACCCCGGACTCGGCGGCCACGCTGCGGCCGGCCTCGACCGCGTCCGCCCAGTCGGACGGGCGGCCCTTGCCCCACCAGCCGGCCTGCTCGCGCGCACCGGCGAGGACGACGGCGGCGCGGCGCGGCTGCGCGGGCAGCGCGGCGTTGACCTCGGCGACCTCCTCGTCGGTGGGACGGCGGTCGACGGGCAGCCGGACGGCGACGCCGGGCTGTCCCTCGGGCCGGAAGACCAGACCGGTCTCGAAGAGCGCCAGGTCGTGGCTGCCGCGGCTGTCGTTGCGACGGAGCGCACCGAGCAGGCCCGGGAGCAGCGTCGTACGGAGCGCGGGCTCCTCGTCGGAGAGCGGGTTGACCAGGGTCACGACCCGGCGACGGGCGTCGTCCGCGTCGAGACCGAGGTTGTCGAGGGCCTGCTCGCCGATGAACGGGTAGCTCAGGGCCTCGACGTAACCGGCGCCGGCCAGGGCGCGGCCCACGCGGCGGTGGGTGCGCTGGCGCTCGGTGAGCCCGCGGCCGGCCGGGGGCTTCGGCAGCGTGGAGGGCAGGTTCTCGTAGCCCTCCAGGCGGATGACCTCTTCGGCCAGGTCGTTCGGCTCGTTGAGGTCGGGGCGCCACGAGGGCACGGTCACGACGAGCTCGTCCTGACCGTAGACGTCGCAGCCGACCTCCTGGAGGCGGCGGACGACGGTCTCACGGCCGTAGTCGACGCCCGCGACCTTGTCCGGGTGGTTCGCCGGCATGGCGATCGTACGGGGCGCGGAGGGGGCGCTGATCTCGGTGACGCCGGCCTCGGCCGTACCGCCCGCGAGCAGCACGAGGAGGTCGACGGTGCGCTGCGCGGCAGCGGCGGCGGCCTGCGGGTCGACGCCACGCTCGAAGCGCTTGGACGCCTCGGAGGACAGCTTGTGGCGGCGGGCCGTGCGCGCGATCGAGATCGCGTCGAAGTGCGCGGCCTCGATGACGACCTCGGAGGTGCCGGTGACGATGCCGGTCTCCGGGTCGGTCACCGGGTCGGCGATCTCCGTGTTGGCACCGCCCATGACTCCGGCGATGCCGATCGGCCCGCGGTTGTCGGTGATGACCAGGTCCGCGGCGTCCAGGACGCGCACGGTGCCGTCGAGGGTGGTGATCTTCTCGCCGGCCTCGGCGCGGCGCACCCCGATGGGGCCGTCGATGCGGCTCCGGTCGTAGGCGTGCAGCGGCTGGCCGAGCTCCAGCATCACGTAGTTGGTGACGTCCACGGCCAGCGAGATCGGGCGCATGCCGGCCTTCTGCAGGCGGCGCTGCAGCCAGATCGGGGAGCGCGCCTCGGGCGCGAGGCCGACGACCGTACGCGCGGCGAAGCGGTCGCAGCCGATCGGGTCGGCGATCTGGACCGGGTAGCCGTACGCGTTCGGCGCGGGCACGTCGAGGAGCGCCGGGTCGCGCAGCGGCAGGCCGTACGCGGTGGCGACCTCGCGGGCGACGCCGCGCATCGAGAGGCAGTAGCCGCGGTCCGGGGTGACGGCGATGTCGAGGACCTCGTCGTACAGCTCCAGGAGGACGGTGGCGTCGATGCCGATCTCGTACTCCGGCGGGAGCACGATGATGCCGTGCGTGCCGTCGTCGCCCATGCCGAGCTCGTCGCCGGAGCAGATCATGCCGCGGGACACCCGGCCGTACGTCTTGCGCTCGGCGATCCGGAAGTCACCGGGGAGGACGGCGCCGGGCAGGGCCACGACGACCTTGTCGCCCACGGCGAAGTTCCGGGCGCCGCAGATGATCTCCTGCGGCTCGCCCGTGCCGTTGGCCTGGCCGACGTCGACGGTGCAGAAGCGGATGGGCTTCTTGAACTCCGTCAGCTCCTCGACGGTGAGGACCTTGCCGACCACCAGCGGGCCGGTGAGGCCGGTGCCGAGCTTCTCGACGGTCTCGACCTCGAGGCCTGCCGAAATGAGTGTGGCCTGGACGTCGCGGCCGGTCTCCGTCGCCGGCAGGTCGACGTACTCCCGCAGCCAAGAAAGCGGGACCCGCATCAGATCTCCATCCCGAACGGCCGGGTGAACCGGACGTCACCCTCGACCATGTCTCGCATGTCGTCGACGTTGTGGCGGAACATCAGCATCCGCTCGATGCCGAACCCGAAGGCGAATCCGCTGTACTTCTCGGGGTCCACACCGCAGGCGACGAGCACCTTCGGGTTGACCATGCCGCAGCCGCCGAGCTCGATCCAGCCCTCGCTGCCGCAGGTGCGGCAGGGACGGTCCGGGTTGCCGACGGACTCGCCACGGCAGACGTAGCAGAGCATGTCCATCTCGGCGGACGGCTCGGTGAAGGGGAAGAAGTTCGGGCGGAGCCGGGTCTTCATGTCCGGGCCGAAGAGCGCCTGGACCATGTGGTCCAGGGTGCCCTTGAGGTCGGCCATGGTCAGGCCCTCGTCGACGGCGAGCAGCTCGATCTGGTGGAAGACCGGGGTGTGCGTGGCGTCGAGCTCGTCGGTGCGGTAGACGCGGCCGGGGCACACCACGTAGACCGGGGGCTCCCGGTCGAGGAGGGTGCGGGCCTGGACCGGCGAGGTGTGGGTGCGCAGGACGACACCGGACTCGTCGCCCGTGGTGCCTTCCGGCCCCTGGACGAAGAAGGTGTCCTGCATCTGGCGTGCCGGGTGGTCCGGGACGAAGTTGAGGGCGTCGAAGTTGAACCACTCCGCCTCGACCTCGGGACCCTCGGCGACCTCGTACCCCATGGAGACGAAGACGTCCGCGACGCGCTCCATGAGCGTGGTCAGCGGGTGCCGGGCGCCTGCCGGGACGCGGTCGTACGGCAGGGTGACGTCGACGGCCTCCTCGACGAGGACGCGGGCGTCCCGCTCGGCCTCCAGCTCGGTCTGCCGGGCGGCGAGCGCCTTGGAGACGGCGCCGCGGGCCTGGCCCACGACCTTTCCGGCGGCGGCCTTGGCCTGCGGCGGCAGGGCGCCGATCTCGCGGTTGGCGAGCGCCAGCGGCGAGGTGCCGCCGGTGTGCGCGGTCTTCGCGTGCGCGAGCGCGTCGAGGTCGCCGGCGGCCGCGAAGGCGGCGAGCGCCTCGTCCCGCATGCGCTCGATCTCTTCCGGTTTCAAGGCCTCGACCTCGACCGGGTCGTACGACTTATTCGGTGCCGACATCTCTTCCCGTGCTTCCGTTTGGCTGGCTGGGCGCGGCCCCGCTCGACGACAAGGGCGCAAACGTGCCAAAGGTCGAGTCTAACGGGGCGCTCGGACGGTGATGAGCCCGTGGGCAGGCCGGGCGGCCTCGGATCTCGTCTGGAACGTGTCTGGAACTCGTCAGATCTCGTCAGATGAGATGGGCCGGGGTGCCGACGGGCAGGATAAATCGGAACTCGGCCCCGCCGCGGGGGCCCCGTCCGACGGTGATGGTGCCGCCGTGGGCCTCGACGATGCCCTTGACGATGTAGAGGCCGAGGCCGGTGCCGCCGCGTTTGCTGCCCCGCCAGAAGCGGGTGAAGACGCGGCTCATCGACGCTTCGGGGATGCCGGGGCCCTCGTCGCTCACGGTGACCTCCGTCCCCTCTTCTCCGTCGTCGCCCGCCGTGCGGGGTGCCACCTCGATGGTGACGGTTCCGTCGCCGTGGCGCACCGCGTTTTCCAGGAGGTTGCCGAGGATCTGGTCGATCTTGTCGGGGTCGGCCCACAGCTTGGGCAGGTGCGGCCTGATCCGTACGAAGAAGCGGTCCGGGGACTGGCCGCCGGTCGTCTGGACCTGGACGTGGCGGCCGATGGCCGCGGCGAGGTCGACGGGCTGGCGGCGCACCTCCAGGCGGCCGGAGTCGATCCGGGAGATGTCGAGGAGCTCGGCGATGAGGCGCTTGATGCGGCCCGCGTCGGCGTCGACGGTCTCCAGCATCAGCCGCTTCTGCTCGTCGGTGAACCGCTCCCACTTGTCGAGGAGGGTGGCGGTGAAGCCCTTGACGGAGGTGAGCGGGGAGCGCAGCTCGTGGGCGACGGTGGCGATGAGCTCGGCGTGGCTGCGCTCGGTACGACGACGGGCCTCGGTGCCGCGCAGGGAGACCACGACGCGGCGGACCGGTCCCTTGGGGCGCTCGCGGACGTACCGGGCGGAGACGAGGACCTCACGGCCGCCGGGGAGCAGCAGGTTGCGCTCGGGCTGGCCGCGGCGGATGGCGAGTCCGCCGTACGGGTCGGTCAGGGTCCACCAGCGGCATCCCTTGAGGTCCTCAAGGGGCAGCGCCTGGTCGAGGGGGAGGCCGAGGGCCTGGCCGGCGGGGACGGCGGTGATGCGGGCCGCGGCGGCGTTGAAGCAGACGACCCGGCCGGTCTCGTCGGCGACGACGAGACCGTCGGGCAGGTCGTCGGGGTGGACTCCGGCGAAGTCGGAGTACGAGTCCGCTTCCGGGGCGTGCGGCGCGGCGCTCCGTGCCTGTGCGGGACTGTCCGTATCGACCGTCATCCCCGTTCCCCACCCCTCCGTGTAGCGCAGTGGGCCCCCGAGTGCGTCACTCTACTGGGCGGAGACGCCGGAATGGACCCCTCAGGCCGAGGTTCGGGGGCGCTGGGCGCGGGCGGAGGCGTACAGGCAGACGGCGGCCGCCGTCGCGAGGTTGAGGCTCTCGGCCTTGCCGTGGATGGGGACGCGGACGACCGCGTCGGCGAGCGCCCGGGTCTCCTCGGGCAGCCCCCAGGCCTCGTTGCCGAAGATCCAGGCGGTGGGCCCGCCCATCGTGCCGGCGTCCAGCTCGTCGTCGAGGTCGTCCTGGCCCGCTCCGTCGGCGGCGAGGATCCGTACGCCCGCGCTCTTGAGCCCGGCGACGGCCTGCTCCACGGGGACGCCGACGGCGACCGGCAGGTGGAAGAGGGAGCCGACGGAGGCCCGGACGGACTTGGGGTTGTAGAGGTCGACGGAGGCGTCGGTGAGGATGACGGCGTCGGCGCCGGCCGCGTCGGCGCAGCGCAGCACGGTGCCGGCGTTCCCGGGGTCGCGTACGTGGGCGAGGACGGCGACCAGCTTGGGCCGGGCCGCGATGATCTCCTCGAAGGGCGAGTCCAGGAACCGGCAGACGCCGACGATCCCCTGCGGGGTGACGGTCTGGGAGACCTCGGCGAGGACGGCGTCGGAGGCGTGGTGGACGCGGGCTCCGGAGGCGACGGCGGCCTCGATGATCGGGGCGTAGCGCTCGGCCGCCTCGACGGTGGTGAAGAGCTCGACGAGGGTGGGCTCGCCGCCGGCCCCGCGGTGCTCGACGGCCTCACGCACGGCCTGCGGGCCCTCGGCGATGAAGAGGCGGTCCTTGCCCCGGAAGTTGCGCTTGGCGAGCCGCCGGGCGGCGACGACGCGCGGGGAACGCGGGGAGATCAGCTCGGGGGTGACCATGAGGTGCGGCGGTTCTCTCTTCGAGGGGGACGGCGACTGCGGGGGCCCGAAGCACCCGGACCCGCAGGCGCACGCGCCTGCGGGTCCGGGCAGAGGTACTGCGGCCTGGAAGATCAGGCAGCGGCCTTCGGGGCGTTGACGTCGGCCGGCAGAGCCTTCTGCGCGACCTCGACCAGCGCGGCGAACGCGTTGATGTCGTTGACGGCCAGCTCGGCGAGGATCTTGCGGTCCACCTCGATGTTGGCGGCGTTCAGACCCTGGATGAGGCGGTTGTACGTCATGCCGTTCTGACGGGCAGCGGCGTTGATGCGCTGGATCCACAGACGGCGGAAGTCGCCCTTGCGCTTCTTGCGGTCGTTGTAGTTGTAGACCAGGGAGTGGGTGACCTGCTCCTTGGCCTTGCGGTACAGGCGCGAACGCTGACCGCGGTAGCCGGAGGCCGCCTCGAGGATCGCCCGGCGCTTCTTGTGGGCGTTGACTGCCCGCTTGACGCGTGCCACTTGTTAACTCCTTGTAGCGGGGTCGTGGTTGGACTCACACGACCCGAAAAACGAATGGGTCCCGGACCTGGCCGGAAGCCCCCGTTGCCGAGGGCGGGTGATCAGATCAGATGCCCAGCATCTTCTTGATCTTGGCCGCGTCGCCCGGGGCCATCTCCGCGGTGCCGGTGAGGCGGCGGGTCAGCTTGGACGACTTGTGCTCGAGCAGGTGGCGCTTGCCGGCGCGCTCGCGCAGGATCTTGCCGGAGCCGGTGACCTTGAAGCGCTTCTTGGCACCGGAGTGCGTCTTGTTCTTCGGCATCGCGCCGTATCTCCTCGTCAGTGGCGCTCCCCCCGGTGCGGGCACCGGACATCCGGGAGCGTCAATTCTTGGTGTGGTGGTTCGGGGCGGGGCCCAGGGCTGCCTGGATGGCAGCCCGTGGGGTCACGCCTCGGTGTTCTCGGCCGGAGCCTCGACCTCGGCCTCGACGGCCGGAGCGTCGGCGACCTCGGCCTCGGTGACCGGAGCCTCCTCGACCGCGACCTCCTCGGCCGCGACCTCGGACACCTCGGACGCCTCGTCGGAGGCGACGCCCTGGCGCTCGGCCTTGCGTGCGGCCTGGGCCTCACGCGCCTCGGCCATGGCCTCGGTCTTCTTCTTGTGCGGGCCGAGAACCATGATCATGTTCCGGCCGTCCTGCTTCGGGTTGGACTCGATGAAGCCAAGCTCCTCGACGTCCGACGCCAGCCGCTGAAGCAGCCGGAAACCAAGCTCGGGGCGGGACTGCTCACGACCACGGAACATGATCGTGATCTTGACCTTGTCGCCCTGCTTGAGGAACCGGACGACGTGACCCTTCTTGGTGTCGTAGTCGTGCGGGTCGATCTTCGGCCGGAGCTTCATCTCCTTGATGACCGTGTGCGCCTGGTTCTTGCGCGCCTCACGGGCCTTCATGGCCGACTCGTACTTGAACTTCCCGTAGTCCATGAGCTTGCACACGGGCGGACGGGCGGTCGCCGCGACCTCGACCAGATCGAGGTCGTACTCCTGTGCGAGCTCCAGGGCCTTGGCAAGCGGAACAATCCCGACCTGCTCGCCGCTGGGTCCGACAAGTCGCACCTCGGGAACGCGAATCCTGTCGTTGATGCGGGGCTCGGCGCTGATGGATCCTCCTAGGTAGCACCACGCGACCGCCTGGCGGACGGACGCGCAACGTCTGTTTCACTGAGACCAACCGAGCCGGTACGCAAAAAACGCCCCGGACGGGACACAGGCGGGGCTCCTGGGAATACCGGAGCACCGTCGCGATCAACCGCGGGGCGCGCATCGGGCGGCTCCATCGTCCGTACGGAACGATGGGCGCCACCTGACCGGTGACCCGCCACCCGTGAGGGTGGTAGGTGGGAGTACGGAGCCTCCACTTGTGGGCCGGGCACACAGGTGTCCGGCCGGTCGTGACACAAGGTTAGCAGGACCGGCCCCTCTACGCGAACCGGGGCGGGGGCGACAGGGAGGCGCGCCGATCGGCTTATCGTGTGAGGCATGAGCGAGACGCCCCAGAACGAGTCCGCGGACTCCCCTGAAACCCCCGACTTCGACGCCATGACCCGCGACATCGCGGAGGTCCCGGCCGTCGAGGTGATCGTGACGGTCGCCGTCAACCTGATGAGCGCCGCCGCGGTGAAGCTCGGGCTCACCGAGGAGGGCGACAAGTACAAGGACCTCGACGAGGCGCGCAAGCTCGTCCACGCCCTCGCGGGCCTGCTGGACGCCGGCGCGACGGAGGTCTCCTCCTTCCACGCCGCACCCCTGCGGGACGGCCTGAAGTCCCTCCAGCTCGCCTTCCGCGAGGCGTCCCTGATCCCGGACGAGCCGGGCCAGGGTCCTGGCGAGAAGTACACGGGACCGGTGTACGGCTAGGGCTTCCGGGGGTACGGGGGTCGTCCCCCGGAAGAGAACAGCCACGGGACCGGTGTACGGCTAGGGCTTCCGGGGGTACGGGGGTCGTCCCCAGGCCCCCGGAAGAGAACAGCCACGGGACCGGTGTACGGCTGAGACTTCCTATCGCTTCACGTAGAAGGGCTCGCCCGGAGGCGTGGCCGAGGCCGGCAGCAGTGCCAGGTCGAGGCCCCGCACCAGGCGGGCCCTCAGTGTTTCGTCGGCGGCCAGGACGCGGGCCACGCGCTGGGCGGCCTCCGCCGGGGACGCGTCCTCGGTGAGGACCAGGGCGAGGGTGCCGTCGGCGGCGCCGGGGCCCAGGTGGGCGCGGAGGACCGCGGGCTCGGCGGCGACGGCGGCCCGTACGGCCTCCCGTACGGCCGGGTCGTCGAGCGGATCCACGCTGGAACGGCCCTCGGCGAGGGCGAGCAGGGCCGGGCCGGTCACCTGGTACGGAACGGGGCCCGCGAGGTCCAGGACGACCGTGTCGGCCTTCTCGTGCGCGGCGGCCTGGAGTGCCTGGTGCAGCGGGACCGCCACGGGGCGGGCCTCCGGGTCCCACAGGGCCAGCGAGGCGATCGAGGTGAAGGCGGGCAGGGCCCTGCGGTCGCCCGCCGTGAGGGTGGGGACCGCCATGTCGCTGGTCTTCTCGCGGCGCAGGCCGTTCTCGTCGGTCTCGACCTCGCCGAGGACGGCGACCACGGGGACGAGCAGCCGGGCGCCCTTGAGCGCTTCGAGGACCGGGCCGTGGGCGGTTCTGTCCTCCGCCCAGGCCGCGAGGGCCGCGGCGAGCCGCGGGTCGGCGGTGCCGTCGTCGTCGGAGAAACCGGGGTCCGGGATGTTCTTGAGCGCCACGCACCGAGCCTAACGGGCGGCGGGGGCGACGGGACGCGGCGGGTGGGGTGGCCGACGGGCGGGGTGGCCCGTGGTCAGCGGGGGCGTCTCGTGCGGCGGAGGGCCACGGCGGTCAGGAGCAGCAGGGCGCCGGCTCCGCCCGCGGCGGGGGCCAGCAGGCCGAAGGGGCGGCTCTCCTCGATCGCGGGGGTCGGGCCCGGGCCGAAGTACTGGCCCCGGTAGCCGGAGGTGGCGTTCTTCGGGTCGCCGCCCTTGCGCCCGGCCCCGGCCTCGATGGCGGCGGCCGGGTCGACCGTCCCGTACCCCTTGGCGTCGCTGCGACCGCCCTTGGGCCGGTTGCGGGCGGTGTCGATCAGCAGCTGCTTGATCTGGGCCGGGGTGAGGTCGGGGTGGGCGGACCGGACGAGGGCGACGGCGCCGGAGACGAAGGCGGCGGCGGCGCTGGTGCCCCAGCCCTCGTAGTAGCGGCGGTCGGGGTCGGCGATGACGATGTCGACGCCGGGGGCGCTGACGGTGGCGTACCAGCGGCGGGTCGAGAAGGAGGCGTGGGTGCCGTACCGGTCGACGGCGGTGACGGCGATGACGCCGGGGTAGGCGGCCGGGTACGAGATGTGGTCGCCCTTCTCGCCGCCGTTGCCGGCGGAGGCGACGACGGAGACGCCCTTGGCGAGGGCGTACTGGACGGCGGCGTCCTCGCCCGCGTCGGGGTGGGCGGACTTCGAGTCGTCACCGAGGGAGAGGTTGATGACGTCGGCGCCGTGGTCGGCGGCCCAGCGGATGCCTTCGGCGAGGGCGGTGCCGCGGGATTTGCGGGCCTTGTCGCGGGCCTTGTCGCTGCTTTCGAGGATGACCCGGACGGGGAGGATCTCGGCGCCGGGGGCGATGCCGAGGACCCCGTTCCCGTCGCCGGGGCCGTGGCCGTGCCCGGCGATGATGCCGGCCATGGCGGTGCCGTGGCGGGCCCAGGCGCGGTCGCCGTCGGAGGCGCCGAAGCCGATGAGGTCGTGGCCGGGGAGGACGGAGCCGGTCAGGTCCGGGTGGTCGGCGTCGACGCCGGTGTCGAGGACGGCGACCTTGACGCCCTCGCCCTTGGTGGTGCGCCAGGCCTCCGTGGTGTGGAGGGCCTCCAGGCCCCACTGCCGGGCGCGGATGGTGTCGGCGTGGGCGGGGGCGGTGGTCGCGGGGAGTACGGAGAAGGCGGCGGCGAGCAGCACGGCCGCGGCGGGCCGGGGGCGGAGGGGCCGGATGCGGCGGGCGGCGCGCGTGGGGTGAGCAGAGCGGGTGGGGCGGGTCACCGGGCCTTCTCCTTCTCCGTGGCCGCCGGGGCGACGGTCGTGCGGAGCAGTGTCACGAAGCGCTCGGCGATGCCCTTGGCCTCGTGGCCGAGGCCGGACTGCGCGGTGGCGTCGGTACGGCCCTGGGCCATGGCGCCGTCGGCGGGCTGCGGGCGGTCGACGGCCCGGCCGTCGGCGAAGCCGGAGACGGCGGTGACGACGACGGGGAGGTCGGCGGGGGCGTTCAGCCACCAACTCGCGCGCTGTCGGGCGCCGAAGCGGGCGGCGACGGTGGAGGGGGCGGAGAGGGCCGGGGGGACGTCCTCGCCGAGCCGGGCGGTGAGGCCCGTGCCGAGGGTGCGCTGCGCGGTGACGTCGGCGCGGGTGAAGACGAGGCCGACGGTGATCACGCTGCTGGCGGTGGCGTCGGTGTACGTGGCGCGCAGGACGCGTTCGCAGCCGAGCGGCGTGACGGTGGCGAGGAGGCCCTTGGCCAGGACCGCGGGCGAGCAGGGGGCGTCCTGGGCGACGACGATCCGGGTCCAGGTGCGTGCGGAGGCGCCGGGGCCGGCGCCGGCCCCCGTGAGGGTGCGGGGGAAGAGGGTGTCGACGGGTGCGTTGCGCCAGAGGTCCTTCGCCTCGGTGTACCCGGCGGGTTCGGCGGGCCGCGCGGGGTCGGCGGCGGCCAGCCACATCCCGGCGAGCGCCCCGCCGATGAGCCCGACCCCGAGGACGACGCAGGCCGTGACGGCGAGCACGCGCCCGGTGCGGCGCTCGCGTACGGGCCGCAGCCGGGTGGTGGTCTCGACGGGCGTCTCGGGAGGCAGGGCGCCGGCGAGCCCGTACGCGGGAAGGGGCCGCGCGGGCTTCGGCGCGTCCACCGCGTCCCGGATCGGCCGCAGGCGGGTGGTGGTCTCCACCTCCGGTACGTCGGCCTGACGGGGCGACGGGGACCGGTCGCCGCGCGGCGCCGAACCGGAGGCCCCGACGCCGGCGGCGGTCACCTCGGAGGCGCCGGAAGCCGGCCGGGCGGGCGGGGCGGCGGGCACGGAGCCCGCGACGCGCGGGGACGACGGGGCGGCCGTGTGCGGGTGCCGCGATATGGGGAGGCCGGCCGCACGAGACGCGGGCGTCCCGGAGGGACCCGCGGCGGGCGGCGGGGGCGCAGTCGGCGGGGCCGGGGCCCCGAGGGCCGTCCGAGGCACAGGAGGCGGGGCCGGCGACGCCACAGGGTGTGGGCTCGGCGGCGCCGTCGGGCGCTTCGGGGCCTCGGGCGGCGGAAGGGGCACAGACGGTCGGGCCGGCGACGCCACAGGGGGCGGGCTCGGCGGCGCCGTCGGGCGCTTCGGGGCCTCGGGCGGCGGAAGGGGCACAGACGGTCGGGCCGGCGACGCCACAGGGGGCGGGCTCGGCGGCGCCGTCGGGGCCTCGGGGGCCGGGCCGCCCGGTGCCGTCGGCGGCTTCGGGGGCGCCTGGTGGGGCCGGGCGTTCGGGGCCGACGGGCGCTTCGGGGCCGGGGGGAGGAGGGCGTCGGTGATGCGGGACGTGGGGCGTGGGTGTTCGGCGGTCATCCCCGTCCCCCGGCTCGTGTCGACAATGGCCGTCACTCTACGGGCTGTTCCCCGCCCTACGGGAACCCGGGCCGACCTGGCTCGGGGGCTACCCACCCGTATAGCTGTCTGGCAAGCTCGGGCCATGACTCCCCGCGCCGCCGACCGGGCCCGTTACGACCGTGCCACCGCTCATCTCGACGCGCCCGTGGCGATCGTCGATCTTGAGGCCTTCGACGACAACGCGGCGGATCTCGTGCGCCGGGCCGGTGGCAAGCCCGTCCGGGTCGCGAGCAAGTCCGTGCGGTGCCGGGCCCTCCTGGAGCGGGTGCTCGCGCGCGAGGGCTTCGCCGGGATCATGTCGTTCACGCTCGACGAGTCCCTGTGGCTGGCCCGCGCCGGGTTCGAGGACGTACTGCTGGCGTATCCGTCGGCGGACCGTTCCGGGTTCGGGGAGCTCGCGCGCGATCCGAAGCTCGCCGCGGCCGTGACCGTGATGGTCGACGACGTGGCGCAGCTCGATCTGATCGACGCCTCCCGGGCCGGCGGGGCGGAGGAGATCCGGGTCTGTCTGGAGCTGGACACGGCGTTCCACCTCCTCGGGGGGCGGGTCCGGATCGGGGCCCTGCGCTCGCCGCTGCGCACCCCCGCCGAGCTGGCCGAGGTGGCCCGTTCCGTGGTGCGGCGCCCCGGTTTCCGGCTGGTCGGGATCATGGCGTACGAGGGGCACGTCGCCGGCGTCGGCGACGCGGTCGCGGGCCGGCCGCTGCGCTCGCGGGCGATCCGGCTGATGCAGTCCGCCGCCCGCCGGGAGCTGGCGGAGCGCCGCGCGGCCGTCGTCCGGGCCGTCCGGGCGGTGGCGCCGGACCTGGAGTTCGTGAACGGCGGCGGCACCGGCAGCGTGCAGCACACGGCCGCCGAGGACGCCGTGACGGAGATCGCCGCCGGTTCCGGGCTCTTCGTGCCGCGTCTCTTCGACAACTACACCTCCTTCAGCGGACGCCCGGCCGCGCTGTTCGCGCAGCCCGTCGTCCGCCGTCCCGGTGTGGGCGTGGTGACCGTGCTCGGGGGCGGCTACCCCGCGTCCGGGGTGGCGGGCCCGGACCGGCTGCCCGTGCCGTACCTGCCGGAGGGGTTGCGGTACGACCCGCAGGAGGGCCCCGGCGAGGTCCAGACTCCGCTGCTCGGCTCGCCGGCCGACGACCTGCGGATCGGCGACAAGGTGTGGTTCCGGCACGCGAAGGCCGGCGAGTTGTGCGAGCGGTTCGATCAGCTGAGGTTGGTCGAGGGCGACCGGGTCACGGCCACCGTGCCGACGTATCGGGGGGAAGGCCGGACCTTCCTCTAGGCCGGACCTTCCTCCAGGGCGGAGGTTCCTCCAGAGCGGCCGTTCCTCTAGTAGGAGGGCGGGAAGAGCGTGTCCTGTTGGTCCGGGATCACGGTGCCGTCGGGGCGGCGCACCGGCTGCGGCGTGCCGTCGCCCGCCGTGTAGCCCGTCGTGGCGCAGGGGTACGGCGTCGCCTTCCGCTTCTTCGGCTCGATGAACATGGGGTTGACGATCCAGCGGCCGTCGCCGTTCTCGTAGGCCCGGCACATGAGTTCGTTCTTGTTGCGGTTGAGGACCAGGCGCAGCCCGGTCGCGTCCCGCAGGAACGAGATGTCCGTGTCGGAGTCCCCGGCGGCGAACACCTGGCGCCGGGAGGCCGGTTGGACCCGCTCGGCGGCGGGTCCGCGCACGCCGAGGATCTCCTGGTTGATCCAGCAGCGTTTGCCGTCGATGTAGGTGATCATCTCGTCCTCGCCGTCCCGTACCGTGCCGCAGCCCTTGAAGTGGGCGGTGAGGCGGCCGTGTTCGGTGGTGTTGCGGATACCGATCGTGTGGGAGGGATCGACCCCGACGCCCTTCGCCCAGACGTCGACGACGGGTTCGGGTGAGGCGGAGACGATCCAGACGTCGAAGCCCGCGGCCTTGAGCGTGCGGATGAGGTCGCGCTGCTGCTCGTAGTAGCGGACCCAGCCGGTGACCCGGTCCGTGCCGACCTGCTGGGTGGATCCCTGCGGGGCGGCGAGGTTCTCGGTGCGGGCCGCGGCGGCGAAGGACTCGACCTGGCGGGTGGTCCAGCCGCGCAGGAGCTGGGCCAGCCAGGCGTACTGAGGTTCCGTGCGGCGGCGGTCGAAGCCGTCGAAGGCCGGCTCGCCGCCGGTGGTGGCGCCGCCTCCGTACACGGAGAGGATCTCGTCGGCGCAACGCGTGTCGGTGGACGTGGGGAGGGTGCGTACGCCCGGTCGGACACGCCTCGCCGTGAACGCGTCGGCCCCCGAAGCACGACGGTTGGTGTTGGACCAGTCGCCATGCTCCGGGGGCCGAGTGCTCTCGTTGCGGAGGAGCCATTGGAACTCTCTCCCGGATGGATCCGGGAGACTCCCTCCTCCCTCACGGGGGCGGGTTTGACGGCGCTTACGTCCGTCCGACGACGATCCTCCCGACCGCCGGAGCAAGTACGAGACCCACTCGGGCTGTTGAGGGCTTGGCTATCGCCCCCGACATTGCGCTGACCCTATCAGCGCAATGGAGCAATGTTGCAGCGTTTCGCACCCTTGCTACCGGTTCGCTCCCTCCCGGGTGTACGCGGAACAGCCGGGCGCCTTGCGACGCCCGGCTGCCGGGTGAGGGAAGTGGAGTGAGCGGGGTCTAGAGCGGGGGCTAGAGGGGGGTCACGTACGCGCCCGAGATGCCGCCGTCGACGAGGAAGTCGCTGGCGTTGACGAAGGAGGAGTCGTCGCTCGCGAGGAACGCGACGGCGGCGGCGATCTCCTCGGCCTCGGCGAAGCGGCCGACCGGGATGTGCACGAGGCGGCGCGCGGCCCGCTCGGGGTCGCTGGCGAACAGCTCCTGAAGAAGGGGGGTGTTGACCGGCCCGGGGCAGAGGGCGTTGACCCGGATGCCCTCGCGGGCGAACTGGACGCCCAGCTCGCGGGACATGGCGAGGACGCCGCCCTTGGACGCGGTGTAGGAGATCTGGCTGGTGGCCGCGCCCATGATCGCGACGAAGGAGGCCGTGTTGATGATGGAGCCCTTGCCCTGGCGGCGCATGTAGGGCAGGGCGGCCTTGCAGCAGAGGTAGACGGAGGTGAGGTTGACGTCCTGGACCCGCTTCCAGGCCTCCAGGCCGGTCTCCAGGATGGAGTCGTCGTCGGGGGGCGAGATGCCGGCGTTGTTGAAGGCGATGTCGACGGAGCCGTACGTGTCGAAGGCGGTCCTGAACAGCGCCTCGACCTGCTCGGGGTCGGTGACGTCGACCTTGACGAAGGTGCCGCCGACCTCCTCGGCGGCGGCCTTGCCGGCCCGCTCGTCGATGTCGCCGCAGACGACGTTCGCGCCCTCGGAGGCGAGGCGGCGGGCGGTGGCGAGTCCGATGCCGCTGCCGGCTCCGGTGATGACGGCGGTGCGGCCGACGAGGCGGCGGCAGATGATGGCTTCGGTGCTGGTCATGGGTGCTCAGGCCTCCGTGCTGATGAAGACGTTCTTGGTTTCGGTGAAGGCGGTCAGGGCGTCGGGGCCCAGTTCGCGGCCGAGGCCGGACTGCCGGTAGCCGCCGAACGGCGTCCAGTAGCGGACGCTGGAGTGGGAGTTGACGGAGAGGTTGCCGGCCCGGACGGCACGGGATGCGCGCAGGGCGCGGCCGACGTCCCGGGTCCAGATCGAGCCGGAGAGGCCGTACTCGGTGGCGTTGGCGAGCCGGATCGCGTCGGCCTCGTCGTCGAAGGGGAGGACGACGGCGACCGGGCCGAAGACCTCCTCGACGGCGCAGGGGGCGTCCTCGGGCACATCGGTGAGGACGGTCGGCGGGAACCAGAAGCCGGGGCCTTCGGGGGCCTTGCCGCGGATCCCCCGGAGGTCTTCGGTGACGTACGAGCGGACCCGGTCGAGCTGCGCCCGGGAGATGAGCGGGCCCATCTGGGTGCGCTCGTCGAGCGGGTCGCCGACGACGATCTCCTCGATCGCGGGGGTGAGGAGCTCCAGGAAGCGGTCGTACGCGCTCCGCTGCACGAGGATGCGGGTGCGGGCGCAGCAGTCCTGGCCGCTGTTGTCGAGGAAGGCCATCGGCGCCGCGGCGGCGGCCGCCTCGACGTCCGCGTCGGCGAAGACGATGTTGGGGCTCTTGCCGCCGAGTTCGAGGGTGAGCCGCTTCACCTGGTCGGCGCACTTGGCCATGATCGATTTGCCGACCCTGGTGGAGCCGGTGAAGACGATCTTCGCGATTCCGGGGTGCTCGACGAGGGCGTTGCCGGCCACCGGGCCCGTGCCGGGGAGGACCTGGAAGAGACCTTCGGGCAGGCCTGCCTCCAGGGCGAGCTCGGCGAGGCGGAGCGCGGTGAGCGGGGTGGTCTCGGCGGGCTTGAGGATCACCGCGTTGCCGGCGGCGAGGGCCGGTGCGGTGGCCCAGGCGGCGATCGGCATGGGGAAGTTCCAGGGCGCGATGACGCCGACGACCCCGAGGGGTTCGAGGATCGTGACGTCGAGGCCGCCGGCCACCGGGATCTGGCGCCCGTTGAGGCGCTCCACTCCCCCGGCGGCGAAGTCGAGCAGGTCGCGGACGTTGCCGGCCTCCCAGCGGGCGTTGCCGATGGTGTGCCCGGCCTCGGTGACCTCCAGGCGGGCGAGCTCCTCGACGTGCCCGTCGACGACGGCGGCGAAGCGGCGCAGCAGCCGGGCGCGGTCGGCGGGCGCCGCGGCGGCCCAGCCGCGCTGGGCGGCGGTGGCGCGGACGACGGCGGCGTCGACGTCGGCCGGGGTGGCGGCGGGGACGGTGGCGACCACTTCCTCCGTCGCCGGGTTCAGTACCTGGAGCAACTCGTTCCTCTCGGAGACGTGCGAATCAGAGGCGTACGGATCAGAGACGTATGGATCAGAGACGTACGGATCAGAGGCGTTCGAAGGAGCGGCGCAGTTCCCAGTCGGTCACCGCGGCGTCGAAGGCGTCGAGCTCGACGCGGGCCATGTTCCGGTAGTGGGCGACGACCTCGGCGCCGAAGGCGGCCTTGGCGATCTCGCTCGTCTCCCAGAGCTCGGCGGCCTCGCGCAGGGTCGTGGGGACGTGCGCGTACTCGGCGGTGTAGGCGTTCCCGGTGCAGGGCTCGGGCAGTTCGAGGCGCTGCTCGATTCCGTACAGGCCGGCGGCCACCAGGCCCGCGACGGCGAGGTAGGGATTGACGTCGCCGCCGGGGAGGCGGTTCTCGAAGCGGGTGGAGCGGCCGTGGCCGACGACCCGGAGCGAGCAGGTGCGGTTGTCGTGGCCCCAGGCGACCGCGGTGGGGGCGAAGGAGCCGGGCTGGAACCGCTTGTAGGAGTTGATGTTCGGGGCGTACAGGAGGGAGAAGTCGCGGAGGGCGGCGAGCTGTCCGGCGAGGAAGTGCCGCATGGTCTCGGACATGTGGTGGGGGTCGTCGCCGGCCATCACGTTCTCTCCGTCGGCGTTCTGGAGGGAGAGGTGGATGTGACAGGAGTTGCCCTCGCGCTCGTTGTACTTCGCCATGAAGGTGAGCGAGTAGCCCTCCTGCGCGGCGATCTCCTTGGCGCCCGTCTTGTAGACGGCGTGCCGGTCGCAGGTGACGAGGGCCTCGTCGTACTTGAAGGCGATCTCGTGCTGGCCGGGGTTGCACTCGCCCTTCGCGGACTCGACGGTGAGTCCGGCGGCGGTCATCTCGTTGCGGATCCGGCGCAGGAGGGGTTCGATGCGACCGGTACCCAGGACGGAGTAGTCGATGTTGTACTGGTTGGCGGGGGTCAGACCGCGGTAGTTCGCGTCCCAGGCCTGCTCGTAGCTGTCCTTGAAGACGATGAACTCGAGCTCGGTGCCGACGTGGGCGGTGAAGCCGTGCTCGGCGAGGCGCTCCAGCTGGCGGCGGAGGATCTGGCGGGGCGCCGCGACCACCGGGGTGCCGTCGCCCCAGGCGAGGTCGGCCGTCACCATGGCGGTGGCCTCGTTCCACGGGAGGCGGCGGAGGGTGGTGAGGTCGGGGTGCATCGCGAAGTCGCCGTAGCCGCGGTCCCACGAGGACATCTCGTAGCCGTCGACGGTGTTCATCTCGGTGTCGACGGCCAGAAGATAGTTGCAGCCCTCGGTGCCGTGGCCGAGGACGTCGTCGAGGAAGAACTGCGCGGCGAACCGCTTGCCCTGCAGCCGTCCCTGCATGTCGGGGAAGGCCAGGACGACGGTGTCGATCTCTCCGCTCGCGACGAGGGCGCGCAGCTCCTCGACCGAGAGCGGGGGTGTGCGGTCTGCCACGGGATTGCTCCTCCTTCGGCCTGCCGGGAGCCATAAGGTATTGCGGAAGACCATTGCTTGGGAAGTGCTGGAGAAGGGAAAACGAGAACGTGGCCAGTACGAGTGAATCGGCGGACCGGCTGACGCCCGTGCTGCGGCCGGTGAGGGCGGGCAACGGCTTCGAGGAGGCCCTGGAGCAGATCCTCCAGGTGGTGCGGCTCGGTCTCGTGCCGGGCGGGGACCGACTGCCCGCCGAGCGCGAGCTGGCCGACCGGATGGGGATCAGCCGGGTGACCCTGCGCGAGGTCCTCAAGGTCCTCCAGGACCAGGGGCTCGTGGAGAGCCGGCGCGGCCGGTACGGCGGAACGTTCGTGCTGCCCCGGGTCCAGACGGCCGACGAGGACGAGCTGCGCCGCCGGATCGCCTCGGTCGACATGGAGGACACCCTGCGCTTCCGTGAAGTCCTCGAAGTGGGGGCCGCCGGGCTCTGCGCGGCGCACGGGCTCGACGCGGCGGGCGCCGAGCGGCTGCGGGCCGCCGTGGCGGCGACCCATGACGCCCCGCTGGCCGATTACCGCCGCCAGGACACCCTGCTCCACCTCACGCTCGCCGAGCTCTCCGGCTCGCCGACGCTGACCGCCCAGTACGCCGCCGTCCGGGCGACGGTGAACGACCTGCTGGACTGCATCCCCCTGCTCGTACGCAATCTGGAGCACTCCCAGCACCAGCACACCGCCCTGGTGGAGGCGGTCCTCGACGGGGACGCGGACGCGGCGCGCGAGGTGATGCGGGAGCACTGCTCGGGGACGGCGGCGCTGCTGCGGGGGTTCCTGACATGAGACGGGCGTCCCCGGGTACGTAACCCGAAAGTAACGCACGGGGGTTGCGCTCCCCCGTCGGCCACCGCAAAGGTATGGCTCCAATCCATTGGGCCCGTTGCGGGGAGCTGACGCTGCCATGACGCTCGAAGACACCACACCGGCGAAAGACGACTACCTGGAGCGGCGCGCGCTGCGCCGCGGCAGCGCGGGCTGGCTGCTGCTCACCGGACTCGGCGTCGCCTACGTCGTCTCCGGGGACTTCTCCGGCTGGAACATCGGTCTGTCGAAGGGCGGCTTCGGCGGACTCGGCGTCGCCACCGTCCTGATGGGCGCGATGTACGCCTGTCTGGTCTTCGCGCTCGCCGAGCTCTCCGCCATCCTCCCCACGGCGGGCGGCGGCTACGGCTTCGCCCGCCGGGCGCTCGGCACCTGGGGCGGGTTCCTCACCGGCACCGCGATCCTCATCGAGTACATCCTCGCGCCCGCCGCGATCTCGATCTTCATCGGCGACTACGTCGAGTCCCTCGGCCTCTTCGGCCTGGAGTCCGGCTGGCCCGTCTACCTCGTCTGCTTCGCGCTCTTCATCGGGATCCATCTGTGGGGCGTGGGCGAGGCGCTGCGTTTCAGCCTCGTCGTGACGGCGATCGCGGTCGCGGCGCTCGTCGTCTTCGCGCTCGGCGCGTTCACCGACTTCCACGTCGACGGCCTGAACGACATCCCCGTCGACGGCGAGGCCTTCGGGTCGAACTCCTGGCTGCCCTTCGGACTCCTCGGGATCTGGGCCGCGTTCCCCTTCGGCATGTGGTTCTTCCTCGGCGTGGAGGGCGTGCCGCTCGCCGCCGAGGAGGCCAAGGACCCGGTGCGGTCGATGCCGAGGGCCCTCTCCCTCTCCATGGGCATCCTGGTGCTGCTCGCCGTCGTGACGTTCCTCGCCGCCACCGGCGCGCGCGGCTCGGCGGCCGTCCAGGAGGCGGGCAACCCGCTCGTCGTGGCGCTCCAGGGCGACGGGGAGCCGACGGCGCTCAGCCGGTTCGTGAACTACGCGGGCCTCGCGGGTCTGGTCGCCTCCTTCTTCTCCCTCATCTACGCCGGTTCGCGCCAGCTGTTCGCCCTGTCCCGGGCCGGCTACCTGCCCCGCTTCCTCTCCCTGACCAGTCGCCGCAAGTCGCCGTACCTGGGGCTGCTCATCCCGGGCGCGATCGGCTTCGCGCTCGCCGCCGGGACCGGGAACGGGGCGCGGATGCTGAACATCGCGGTCTTCGGCGCCACCATCTCGTACGCCCTCATGGCGCTCTCGCACATCGTGCTGCGGCGCCGCGAGCCGGGGCTGCACCGGCCGTACCGGACGCCCGGCGGTGTCGTGACCTCCTCCGTCGCCTTCGTCCTGGCCCTTTCGGCGCTGGTCGCGACCTTCCTGGTGGACCGGGCGGCGGCGTTCATGGCGCTCGGGGTGTACGTGATCGCTCTCGCCTACTTCGCGTTCTACAGTCGGCACCATCTGGTGGCCGGCGCGCCGGAGGAGGAGTTCGCGGCGCTCGCCGCGGCCGAGGCCGAGCTCGCACGCGACTGATTCGTCGAGTCGCCGCGCCACCGAGTCGCCGCGCCACAGCGTCACAGTGCCACTGACGCTCCGTACCTCTGGAGGAAGCACGTGTCCAAGCCGCTCATCGGCGTGACCACCTATCTGGACCAGGCCCGTTGGGGGGTGTGGGACATGCAGGCCGCGCTGCTCCCCGCGCCGTACCCGCGGCTCGTCCGGGAGAGCGGGGGGCTCGCCGTGATGCTGCCGCCGGACGAGCCGGCCGCCGCCGCGCAGGTCGTGGCCCGGCTCGACGGCCTCGTCGTCGCGGGCGGCGCGGACGTCGAGCCCGTACGGTACGGAGCCGAGCCCGACCCCCGTACGGGCCCGCCGGCTCGCGCCCGGGACTCCTGGGAACTGGCCCTGATCGACGCGGCCCTGACCTCCGGCACCCCGCTGCTCGGCATCTGCCGGGGCATGCAGCTGCTGAACGTGGCCCTCGGCGGGACGCTGATCCAGCACCTGGACGGGCATGTGGAGGCGGTCGGGGTGATCGGCCGGCATGCGGTCAAGCCGGTGCCGGGCAGCCTGTACGCCTCCCTGGTGCCCGAGTCGGCCGAGGTCCCGACCTACCACCACCAGGCCGTGGACCGGCTGGGCGCGGGTCTCACGGCCACGGCCCACACGGAGGACGGCACGGTGGAGGCGGTGGAACTGGCCGCCCCCGCCTGGGCCCTCGGCGTGCAGTGGCACCCGGAGATGGGCGAGGACACGCGGGTGATGCGGGGACTCGTCGAGGCCGCGGCAGCGGCTTCGACTTCGGCTTCGGCTTCGACTTCGGCTTCGGCTTCGGCTTCGGCTTCGGCTTCGGCGGCCGCTCGGCGGTGAGGAGCCGGTCCTCGCGTCACCGCCCGGATGCCGTGGACCGGGTCCAGGCCGACGGCCGGTGGGAGCTACTCGTGGACGCTCCACGCGCGCGTGATGCCCGCGGCGCGGGCCCGCCGGCCCCGGTTCCGCCGAGGGACCTTGGCGTGTCCCCGCCGATCCGGAGGGTCGTACGGCCGTTCACGCGGGTGTCCGGGCGGCGCGCACGGTGGCGTCGTTCCTCATGAGCAGGGCGTAGAGGGCCGCGGAGACCGTCATGCCGACGGGCAGGGAGAGGTCCACGCCGCCGAGGGCCGTGGCGATCGGGCCGGTGTAGAGGGTGTTGACGCAGAGCGCGGCCGAGGCGACGCCCGCCGCGAGGGAGAGGGCACCCGCGAGGTTGACGCCGCCGGTGTACCAGAAGGGGCTTCCGGGGGTCTCGTCCGTGAGCGCGAGGCCGTCGTAGCGGCATCGGCGCAGCACGACGTCGGTGGCGTAGACGGCCATCAGGGGGCCGATCAGGACGACGATCGCCTGGAGGGCGTTGCTGACGGTGTCGAGGAACCGGGAGACGAGCAGGCCGTAGAGGGTCAGGGCGACGGCGACGGCGCCGTCGAAGAGGACGCTGACGGTCCGGCGGATGCGCAGGCCGACGGCCTGGAGGGCGAGGCCCGCGCTGTAGGCGGTCAGGGCGTTGATGGAGATCGTGCCGAGGACCAGGGCGAGCAGGAAGACGGGGGTGAACCAGCCGGGCAGGATCGTCTGGAGGGCGTTCTGCGGGTCGGTCATGTCGACGGCGGTCGCGGCGAACGCGCCGAGCGAGCAGACGACGACGCTGGGAAGGAAGGCGCCGAGGGCGGTCCAGCCGACGATCGCCTTCTTCGAGGCCGTACGCGGCAGGTAGCGGGAGAAGTCCGCGCTCGTCGTGTACGAGAGCGGCCCCGAGGCGACCATCGTCGTGCCCGCGACGAGGAGGGCCCAGAGCTCGGTGCCACCGAGCGGCTCGGCGGGGGTGTACGAGAAGTCGGCGTGCCGCAGGACGGCGAACGCGACGATCGTGAAGGCCCCGACGAGCGCGAGGGTGATCGGCAGGTACAGCTTGATGATCAGGGCGTGCCCGTAGACGCTGATGGCCAGGGTGAGCGCGGCGATGACCACGATGACGGCCACTTTGACGGGGGTGTTCGCCGTGATGCCGGTCTTCTCGACGAGCGCGAAGGCGGCGGTCGCCGCGGCGGCGAGGTTGAGGGCGAAGTAGCAGACGGAGACCAGCCAGCCGCCGATCGCGTTGTTCACGCGGTTGCCGAGGACGCCGTACACGGCCCGGGTGATCACCTCGCTGGGTGCGCCCGCGGCGGGGCCCGAGGTGGCGAGGAGGCCGGTGAGCAGCCAGAAGAGGTTGCCGACGACGATCACGGCGACGGCCTGCCAGAGGCTCAGGCCCATCAGGACGAGGGCTCCGCCGATGACGAGGCTGAGGTAGTTGACGTTGGCCGCGGCCCATACGGAGAAGAGCTCGCGGGGGTGTCCGTGGCGTTCTGCGTCGGGGATGTGGTCGATGCCGTGGGCCTCGATACGGCCGGGTCCGTCGGTGACCGACGGGGTGATCGGAACGCCCCGGGAGCCGGGGGCCGAATCGGGGGTGGGATCGGGGATCGTGGAAGCCATGCGGCCCTCCGGATGCGGGATGTGCCCACCAGGTACCCACCTGGTTGCTTATTGGTCGCACACTCAATAGCATCCTGGGTATGTCGTCAAGCGTCCAGCGCAAGCGAGTTCGGAAGTCCCCGGAAGCCCGGCGGGCGGAGATCGTGGAGACCGCGGCCCGCGTCGCCCTGACCGAGGGCCTGGAGTGCGTCACCCTGCGGCGGATCGCCGAGGAGCTCGCCGTACGGCCCGGTCTGATCAGCCACTACTTCCCCTCGGCGGAGGATCTGGTGGCCGAGGCCTTCAGCGTCGCCTCCACCGGCGAGCTCGACGCCCTGCTGCCGGCGGACCGGCCGCACGGCACCCCCACCCAGCACCTCGCGCGCTACTTCGCCCTCTCGGCGGGGGACGCCTACGACGACATCAGCCGCCTCTGGATCAACGCCCGGCACCTCAGCCGCTACCGGCCCGTCCTGCGTGACCGGGTCGCCGAGCAGGAACTCGCCTCCGACAACCGGCTCGAAGGACTCATCCGCGAGGGCGTGGAGCGCGGGGAGTTCCGTACGGACGATCCGCGGGCGGCGGCCATCCAGATCCTGGTGGTGCTCGACGGCCTGGGCGCCCACGCCAACACGGACCGGAGCAACCGGCCGGAGGCCGTGACCCGGATGGCCGTCACCACGGCGGAACGGGAGCTCGGCCTGGCCCACGGCACCCTGACCGAGGCGGCGCCGCTCGCCGAACCGGCGAGGCCTGTCGAGCCCGCTGAGCCCGTCCTACCCGACGCGCCCGACGCCCCCGACGCTCCGACCGCTCCCCACTGACGACCGCCTCCTCACCGGCACCCACCGACACCACCAGCACCACCGACACCCCACGGCCACCCGCGACCGCACCCCACCACCCATACGACCACCCCCGTCCCCTCCCTGGAGCCCACCCGTGCGCACCCGACTCGTCCTCCTCTCCGCCCGGCTGCTCGACCCCGGCACGGGGGCGTTCCTGCCGCAGACCGCGCTCGCCGTCTCCGACGACGGCCGGATCTCCGCCCTGGGTGACAACGGCGAGATCCGCGCCCTCGCCGGCCCCGCCACCACCGTCGTCGACCTGAAGGGCGCCGTCGTCACCCCCGGTCTCGTCGACGGCCATGTCCACCCGGTCACCGGCGCCGAGCTGACCGGCGGCCTCGACCTGTCCGGCTGCGCCGGCCTCGACGACGTACGGGAGGCGCTCGCCCGTGCGGTGCGGTCGCTCGCCCGCGGGGAGTGGCTGTTCGGCTGGGGCCTCGACCCGAACGTCTTCGGCGACCGCCCCGTCGGGACCGCCCCCTTCGACGCCGTACTGGAGGGCGTGCCGGCCTTCCTGCTGCTCTTCGACGCCCATTCGGCGCTGGCCAGCCGCCGGGCGCTCGCCCTCGCCGGGGTCGACGGGCCGCGTACCTTCGCCCAGGCATCCGCCGAGGTCGTCTGCGACGCGGAGGGCCGCCCGACCGGCCTCCTCCAGGAGGACGCGGCCTGCGCGCTCGTCGAGCGGGTCGCCCCGCAGCCGACGCACGAGGAGCGCCGGGAGGGGCTCGCGGCCGCCCTGCGGTCCATGGCGGCGGCCGGTCTCACCGGCGGCCACGTCATGGACGCCAACGGCGAGAGCCTCTCGCTGTACGGGGAGCTCGACGCCGCCGGCGAGCTGCCGCTGCGGCTCCGCGTCGCGCCCTGGTGCCAGCCCGGCATCGACGCGGACGGGGTCCGGGCCCTGATCGAGCAGCAGGCCACCGGCGGGGAGCTGTGGCGGGTCGCGGGCGTGAAGCTCTTCATGGACGGGACCATCGACAACGGCACCGCGTGGCTGGAGCGGCCCGACCACCACGGCCAGTCCACGCACGCGTTCTGGCCGGACCCCGCCGCGTACACCCGTATCGTCGGCGAACTGCACCGGGCGGGTGTGGCCACCGCGACGCACGCGATCGGAGACGCGGCCGTACGGCACGTCCTCGACTCCGTCGAGCAGGCGCAGGCCGCCGACGCGGTCCGGGTACGGCACCGGGTGGAGCACATCGAGACGGTGCCGGACGACACCCTGCGCCGCTTCGCGAAGCTCGGCGTCGTCGCGTCCATGCAGCCCACCCACTGCTGCGACTTCACCCGCGCCGACCACACCGACAACTGGTCGCGCCGCCTCGGCGAGGAGCGCGCCTCGCGGGCGTGGCGCTGCCGCGACCTGGCGGACTCGGGGGCGACCGTGGTCCTCGGCTCCGACTGGCCCATCGCGCCGTTCCCGCCGCTCGGCGTGATGGCCGGGGCCCGGCACCGCCGCCCCAGCCGCGACCTCGGCCAGGCGCCGCACGGCCCCGAGCAGGCGCTGACGGCGTGGGAGGCGCTGCGGGGCATGACGACGGGACCGGCGTACGCGGCGGGCGAGGAGCAGGTGTCGGGCCGGCTCGTCGTCGGTCACCGCGCGGACCTCGCGGTCTTCGCGGAGGATCCGGTCGCCACGGCGGCGACCGAGCTTCCGGACCTGCCGGTCCTGCTCACGGTCCTGGACGGCCGGATCACCCACCGGGCGGCGGGCGTCTGACGCTCCCGGGGATCCGTCAGCCCGTTCGTCAGCCCGCGGGCCCGTCGCCCGTCCCCCAGCCCGTCGGCCGCTGGGCCCGCACCCCAGCCCGTCGGCCGCTGGGCCCGCACCTCAGCCCGTCGGCCGCTGGGCCCGCACCTCAGCCCGTCGGCCCCTCGGTCCGCACCTCAGCCCGTCGGCCGCGCCTGTGTCAGGGAAAGAAGGTCGCGGGCCGGGCCCGTGGGGCGGTGTCCCGCGGGCCAGACCGCGCGCAGGTCGCGGCGGAGCAGGACGCCCGCGACCGGGATGGCGACCAGGCGGCGGGAGCCCAGCTCCTCCATGATGGCGAGTTCGCTGAGGACGGCCGGGCCCGCCCCGCTGACGGCGGCGGCCTTCACGGCCGTCGTGGAGGCGAGTTCGAGGAGCGGCTCGGCGAGACCGCCGTGGCCGGCGAGCGCGGCGTCCAGGACCTGCCGGGTGCCGGAGCCGCGCTCCCGCAGGACCAGCGGTGTCGCGGCCAGCTCCGCCGGGTCGAGGGCGCCGCGGCGGCGTGCCCAGGGATGCGACGGCGCGGCGACGACCGCGAGCCGGTCGTGGGCGACGACGACGCCGTCGAGACCGTCCGGCACGGCGAGCCCCTCCACGAAGCCGACGTCGGCCTCGCCGCTGAAGAGCCGTTGCGCGACCGCCGCGGAGTTCCCGGCCTGGAGCGACACCGCCGTGTCCGGGCGCTGGGCGCGGAGCGCGATCAGCCAGCCCGGCAGCAGGTACTCGGCGATCGTCATGGACGCGGCGACCCGCAGACGCGAGTCACGCCGCCCGCGCAGGGCCTGCGCCCCCGCGTCGAAGGCCTCCGCCGCCTCGACGATCCGGCGTGCCCAGTCGGTGACGAGCGCCCCCGCGTCGGTGAGCCGTGAGCCGCGCGGTGAGCGGTCGACGAGCGCCACCCCGAGCTGCCGCTCCATCGAACGGATCCGGCTGCTCGCGGCGGGCTGGGTGATCCCGACCTCGCGTGCGGCCGCGCCGAGGCTGCCGTGCCGGGCGACGGCGAGGAGCAGTTCGAGCGCGCCGAGGTCCGGGACCCGGTGGGAGAGGTGCGGCTTCGGTTCGCCGCCCTGAGAGCCGGCCGACCCCTGGGAACCAGCCGATCCCTGGGAACCAGCCGACCCCTGGGAGCCGGCTGATCCCTGCGGCCCCGCTTCCCCCTGCTGCCCAGCCATCCCACTGCTCATAAAGCCAGCTTATGACGTCATAGCCACAAGATCCCTGGTGGGGGCGGAGAGGGAGAGCGACGGTGGAGCCATGGCAAGCCTCGCAACACCCCGCTCGGCCCCCCGTCCGGTCCCCCGCGCCACCACCCCCGGCGCGCGCCCGGCCTCCCCGGCCCGTTCCGTCCGTCACCTCGGACCCAACTGGTACGCCTCCGTCATGGGGACGGCCATCGTCGCCAACGCGGGCGCGGCCCTCCCGGTGGACGTCCCCGGTCTCCGTACGCTCTGCGCGGCCGTCTGGGCGCTGTCGCTCGCGATGCTGCTGGTCCTCGTCTCCGCCCGCGCGCTGCACTGGGCGCACCACCGTGACCAGGCCCGCGCCCATCTCCTGGACCCCGCGATGGCCCCGTTCTACGGCTGTCTCTCGATGGCGCTGCTCGCGGTGGGCGGCGGCGCGATGATCGTGGGACAGGACTGGATCGGGCTCCCCGCGGCCGTGGCGCTCGACACGGTCCTCTTCACGGCCGGCACGCTGATAGGCCTGGCGGCCGCGGTCGCCGTCCCGTACCTCATGGTGGTGCACCACCGGATCGAGAGCGCGTCCCCGGTCTGGCTGCTGCCGGTCGTCGCCCCCATGGTCTCCGCCGCGCTCGGCCCCCTGCTCGTGCCTCACCTGCCCGCCGGGCAGGCCCAGGAGACGCTGCTGATCGCCTGCTACGCGATGTTCGGCATCAGCCTGCTCGCCACCCTGGTGATGCTGCCGCTGGTCTTCGGCCGGCTCGTCACCGGCGGTCCGCTGCCCCTCGCGCTGACCCCCACGCTCTTCCTGGTCCTCGGCCCCCTGGGCCAGTCGACGACCGCCGCGAACAAGTTCGCCGACGTGGCGCCGGGCGTGCTGCCCGCCCCGTACGCGCACGGCTTCGCCGCCTTCGCCGTGCTCTACGGGGTGCCCGTGATGGGCTTCGCTCTCCTGTGGCTGGCGCTCGCCGGCGCGATGGTGCTGCGGGCACGGCGGCGGGGCATGGGCTTCGCGATGACCTTCTGGGCGTTCACGTTCCCGGTCGGGACCTGTGTGACCGGTGCGGAGGGGCTCGCCCAGCACACCGGTCTGGCCGCCTTCCGCTGGCTGGCCGTCATGTTGTACGTGTTCCTCGTGGCGGCCTGGCTGGTGGCCGGGTTCCACACCGTGCGCGGGCTGCTCAGCGGCGCGCTGCTCGCAGGGCCCGGGACAGCGCCTTCGGGGCCTCGGCCAGTGACGGCCCGTACCAGGTGAGCAGGCGCCCGTCGACGAGCGCCGCGGCGGTCCCGGGGAAGGCCTCGGGGCCGTCGTCCGGCGTGAAGCGGTAGGGCTCGTCGGGCAGGACGACGAGGTCGGGTGCGGTGGCGCGGAGTTCGTCGAGCGGGATACGGGGGTAGCGCTCGGGATGACCTTCGTACAGATTGCGGACGCCGAGGCGGGCGAGCAGGTCACCGGCGAAGGTGTCCCTGCCGAGGACCATCCACGGACGGCGCCAGATCGGCACGAGGGCGGCGAGCGGTCGGCCGTCCGGCCTGGGCTCCAGCGGTGTCACGCCCGCCCAGGCGGCCTCGGCCTCCTCGAGCCAGCGCGGCCGTCGGGGCGCGCCGCAGGCGGCGAGGACCCGCTCCAGCTCGCGCAGGCCCTGGTCGAGGGTGCGGATCTCGGTGACGAGGACGTCGAGCCCGGCGGCCCGCAGGGCGGCGAGGTCGGGGGCGCGGTTCTCCTCCTCGTTGGCGAGGACGAGGTCGGGCCGGAGCGCGGTGATCGCGGCGACGTCGGGGTTCTTGGTGCCGCCGACGCGGGCGACGTCGAGGTCGGCGGGGTGGCTGCACCACTCCGTCGCGCCGACGAGGACGCCGGGTGCGGAGACGGCGACCGCCTCCGTCAGGGACGGGACGAGGGAGACGACCCGCATCTCACGGGAGGCGGCCCTCACTCCTCCTCGACCTCGACGTGGTCCGCGACGGCGACGACGACGAGGCGGGTGCCGGGCTCGGTGGCGCGCCAGCGGTGCCGTACGCCCCCGGAGAGGTAGAGCGTGTCGCCGCGGCCCAGCCGGTGGGCACGGCCCTCGGCCTCGACCTCGGCGGCGCCGTCGGCCACGTACAGCAACTCGTCGTTCCGGTGCTGGAATTCGCGGCCCGCGTCCTGTTCGCCGGTGAACTCCAGGGCGTGCAGTTGGTGGCGTGCCCGGACGAGGCGCCGGACGCCCGGGGGCAGCTCCGGGGAGTGCTCCTCGGCCCGTACGACATCGACGGTCCTGGCGGCCTCGGCGGCTGCGAGGAGTTCACCGGCGGTGGTCTCCAGGGCTCCGGCGACGAGCTCGAGGGAGCGGCGGCTCGGCCGCGCGCGCTCGTTCTCGATCTGGCTGAGGAAGGGCACGGAGAGACCGCTGCGGGAGGCGACGACGGCCAGCGTGAGCTGGAGCGATCGGCGGCGCCTCTTGACGGCCGCGCCCACGCGGGGTGATTCCTTCTCGTCCATGTCGGCTCCCTCCCTCGTGCCTCGTACCGGTCGGTTACCTGCACCTTACGCAGCTTTGGCTCCGGGTTTCGCGTCGTGACGAAAAGGGGTGGCCGCCGAATACACTCGGCGACCACCCCTTTCCGGACAGGGACGGATCCCGGCCCTCCGGGCCCTACTGCGGGGCGAGCTTCTCCGCCAGGCCGGGGTTGTGGTCCAGCCAGTCGCGGACGGCCTGCTGCTCCTTGCCCTTGCCGGTCTCCTGGATGGCGGCTTCGAGGTCCGTGAGCTGCTTCTCGGTCAGCTCGAAGTTCCTCAGCCAGGCGCCGACCTCGGGGTTCTCGGCGGCGAAGCCCTTGCGGGCGAGGGTGTGGACGCCGTCGCCCTTGCCCCAGGTGCCCTTGGGGTCGGCGAGCTTCTTCAGGTCGTGGGCGGAGTAGGCCCAGTGCGGCGACCAGAGGGTGACGACGACGGGCTCCTTGCGCTCGTACGCGCGCTTCAGCTCGGCCAGCATGCCGGGGGTGGAGCCGTCGACGACCTCGTACTCGCCCTCAAGGCCGTACTCCTTGAGCACCTTGTCCTTGAGGATGCCCATCATTCCGGCGCTCGGCTCGATGCCGACGATGCGGCCCTTGAACTGTCCCGCCTTCCCCTTGAGGTCGGCGAGCGAGTCGACGCCCTTGACGTACGAGGGGACGGCGAGCTCCAGGGAGGTGGGGCCGTACCAGGAGCCGAGGTCTTCGAGCTTGTTCCCGTACTTCTCCCAGTACTGGGCGTGGGTGACGGGGAGCCAGGCGTCGGTCTGGAAGTCGAGCTGCCCGCCGGCCAGACCGGTGTAGAGGGCGCCGGCCTCCAGCTGCTTGGTGTCGACCT
Organism: Streptomyces sp. NBC_00094; assembly: GCF_026343125.1. Classification (NCBI taxonomy): domain Bacteria; kingdom Bacillati; phylum Actinomycetota; class Actinomycetes; order Kitasatosporales; family Streptomycetaceae; genus Streptomyces; species Streptomyces sp. NBC_00094. The sequence continues at coordinate 1,507,356 of NZ_JAPEMB010000001.1, forward strand.
CGTAGCCGCGTCGCTCCAGGAGCTCCTTCCAGAGGTACGTGGAGGCGATGCCCTCGTCCCAGGGGATGTAGCCGATGCTGATCTTCTTGCCGTGGCCGCTGTTCGGGCCGGCGGCGGTGGTGGAGGTCGCGCCGCCGGAGCCGAGGTAGCCCGTACCGCCGGCGACGAGGGCCAGGACGACGACGCCGACGAGAGCGGTGACGGGCTGCGGGCGGTGGGCCCAGAGCTTCGCGCCGGGCCGCTTGGCGCTCGCGGCGCGCGCCTTGGCGGCGGCGCGGCGGCCCAGCGGGGAGACCTGGCGGCCGAGCGCACCGGTCATCCGGTCCAGGTACATGGCGAGGACGACGATGGAGACGCCGGCCTCGAAGCCGAGGCCGATGTCGACGTTGCCGATGGCGCGGTAGACCGCGCCGCCGAGGCCGCCGCCGCCGACCATGCCCGCGATGACGACCATGGACAGGCCGAGCATGATGACCTGGTTGACGCCCGCCATGATCGTCGGCAGGGCGAGCGGGAGCTGCACGCGAAGCAGGGTGTCGCGCGGGGTGGTGCCGAAGGCCTCGGCGGCCTCGACGAGTTCGCCGTCGACCTGGCGGATGCCGAGCTCGGTCATCCGGACGCCCGGGGGCAGGGCGAAGACGATGGTGGCGATGATGCCGGGGACGACGCCGACGCCGAAGAAGATGATGCCGGGGATGAGGTAGACCATCGCCGGCATGGTCTGCATGAAGTCGAGGACGGGCCGCAGGACGGCGCTGACCGTCGCGGAGCGGGCCGCCCAGATGCCCAGCGGGACGGCGATCACCAGCGTCACGAGGGTGGCGACGAGGACGAGGGAGAGCGTCGCCATGGCCTCGTCCCACAGCTGGACCGAGTCGACGAGCGCGAAGCCGGCGAAGGCGAGGACACCGGCGGCGAGGCCGCGCAGCCACCAGGCGACGACGGCGAGGATGCCGGCGAAGAGCAGCGGCTGGGGTGCGGAGAGGACTGCGTCGATGCCGTCGTAGAGGCCGGTGACACCGGTGCTGACGGCGTCGAAGAGCCAGGAGAACTGCGCCTGGAGCCAGTCGACGGAGCTGTCGACCCACTCGCCGAGGGGGAGCCTAGGCACGGGCGGTCACCTCCTGGACGCCCGTCGGGACATCCTTCCGGACGCCCGTCCGGACATCCTTCTGGACGCCCGTCTGGACGTCCTTCGCTGCGAGTCCGCCCAGGACGCCGAGGAGGCGTTCCGTGGGGACGACTCCGAGGACCGTGCCGTCGGAGTCCTCGACGGTCACGGGGTGCGGGGCCAGGGCGGCGACGGCGCACAGGTCGGCGACGAGAGTGTCGGGCCCGACCGGCCGACAGGCGCAGTCGGCGGGGCAGTCGGCCGGGAGGGCGCCCTCGGTCATGACGGCGGCGGCGGTGAGCACCCGGGAGCGGTCGACGTCCTGGATGAAGGAGGCGACGTAGTCGTCGGCGGGGCGCACGAGGATGTCCTCGGCGGTACCGAGCTGGACGATCCGGCCGTCGCGCATGACGGCGATCCGGTCGCCGATGCGCATGGCCTCGTTGAGGTCGTGGGTGATGAAGACGATGGTCTTCTTCAGCCGCTGCTGCAGGACGAGGAGCTGGTCCTGCATGTCGCGGCGGATGAGCGGGTCGAGCGCGCTGAAGGACTCGTCCATGAGGAGCAGGTCGGCGTCGGTGGCGAGGGCGCGGGCCAGGCCGACGCGCTGCTGCATGCCACCGGAGAGCTCGTCGGGCCAGGACTTCTCCCAGCCGGCGAGGCCGCAGAGCCCGAGGGCCTCGGTGGCGCGGGACTCGCGCTCGGCGCGCGGGACGCCCTGGACCTCCAGGCCGTAGCCGGCGTTCTCCAGGACGTTGCGGTGCGGGAACAGTGCGAAGTGCTGGAAGACCATGCTGATCTTGGTGGACCGCACGGTGCGCAGCTCGCGGGGGGAGAGCGCGGTGAGGTCGCGGCCGTCGAAGAGGACCCGTCCCGCAGTGGGTTCGAGCAGGCCGTTCAGCATCCGGAGGAGGGTGGACTTCCCGGAGCCGGACAGGCCCATCACGACGAAGATCTGACCGGGTTCGACGACGAAGCCGGCGTCGACGACGGCGGCCGTCGTCCCTTCGGCCCGCAGTTCCTCGCGGTCGGCGCCGTCGGCGAGGCGCCGGACGGCTTCGTCGGGTCGTCTGCCGAAGACCTTGTACAGATGGTCGGCCTGGAGCCTGGACACATACACCTCACGGGTAGCGACGAGAACGGCCCCGCCACCCCCGCGCGGCCGGGCCGTGGAGCGGTGCGGGATCGGCCCGCGGCCCGTCGCGTACGGGAATTCCGTTGTTGAATTCCGTACCGGGTTCCGCTCCGGGCTCGCGCCTGCCCGGCTTCACAGGGTGCAAACGCAAAGGTGACGGGGGTCACGCGAGGGTGCGGCATGGGGACTCGGGAACGTTCGCCTCCGGGCCCGGCGAGTGAGCCGAAGGGGCGCGCCGGGGGAACGGCCCCGAGCGCGCGGAGGCCCCGACGAAGGAGGGGCCGAGCACGATCGGGGCCGTGAGCCCGGCTGGAGCGCCCCGGAGGCGAACCGAGCCTTAAAAAGGGGGAGCGCCCCGGAGGCGAACCGAGCCCTAAAATCGAGCGGGTGACGCGACGCCTGATGCTCCTCGACACCGCCAGCCTCTACTTCCGCGCGTACTTCGGCGTGCCGGACTCGGTCCGGGCCCCCGACGGCACCCCCGTCAACGCCGTCCGCGGACTCCTCGACTTCATCACCCGGCTCGTCCAGGACCACCACCCGGACGACCTGGTGGCCTGCTGGGACGAGGACTGGCGGCCGCAGTGGCGGGTCGACCTGATCCCCTCGTACAAGGCGCACCGGGTGGCGGTCGAGACGGAGACCGGCCCGGACGAGGAGGAGATCCCGGACACGCTCTCCCCGCAGGTGCCGGTGATCGAGGAGGTCCTGGCGGCGCTCGGCATCGCCCGGATCGGCTCCGCGGGGTACGAGGCGGACGACGTGATCGGGACGCTGGCGGGCCGCGCCGAGGGGCCGGTGGACATCGTCACGGGCGACCGGGACCTGTTCCAGCTGGTGGACGACGCGCGCGGGGTACGCGTGCTGTACCCGCGCAAGGGCGTCGGCGACTGCGACCTGGTGGACGCGGAGCTGATCCGTACGAAGTACGGGGTGCGCCCCGACCAGTACGCGGACTTCGCGGCGCTGCGCGGGGACGCGAGCGACGGGCTGCCCGGGGTGAAGGGCATCGGGGAGAAGACGGCCGCGCAGCTGATCACGGAGTACGGGGACCTGGCGGGCGTACGGGCGGCGGCCGAGGACCGGACGTCGAAGCTGACGCCCGCCAAGCGGCGCGGCATCGTGGAGGCGGCCGCCTACCTGGACGTGGCGCCGACGGTGGTGCGGGTCGCCGGGGACGTACCGCTGCCCGCGTTCGACCCGGCCCTGCCGTCGGAGCCCCGCGACCCGGCGGCGCTGGACGCGCTGGTGAAGCGCTGGGGTCTGGGCGGGGCGGTGGGGCGGCTGCTTCCGGTACTCGAACGCTGATCCACTCTGGGCGGTGCAGCGCCAGGGTGCTAGCTTAGGCATACCTAAGTTCGTCGAGTCAGGAGAGCCCCTCGTGGCAGAGCAGCCGGCCCGCAAGGCACCGAAGGCCACCGAAGCGCGTGTGGTGCGCACCGAGCGGATCACCCCGCACATGGTGCGGGTCGTCCTGGGAGGCCCCGGGCTCGACGCCTTCGAGGTCGGCGAGTACACCGACCACTACGTGAAGCTGCTCTTCGCCCCCGAGGGGGTGGCCTACCCGGAGCCGTTCGACATGGATCGGATCCGGGAGGAGTTTCCCCGCGAGCAGTGGCCGACGACGCGGACGTACACGGTACGGGCCTGGGATCCGGTCCACCGCGAGCTGACCGTCGACTTCGTCGTCCACGGCGACGAGGGCCTCGCGGGCCCGTGGGCGGCGCGGGCCCAGGCGGGCGACACGATGCGCTTCCTCGGCCCGGGCGGCGGGTACGCGCCGGACACGGCGGCCGACTGGCATCTGCTCGCGGGCGACGAGAGCGCGCTGCCGGCGATCGCGGTGGCGCTGGAGCGGCTGCCCGCGGGGTCGCGGGTGCACGCCTTCATCGAGGTGGCGGACTCCTCGGAGGAGCAGAAGTTCGCGACGGCGGCGGGGGTGGACGTCACCTGGCTGCACCGCGGCGACCGCCCGGCGGGCGAGGCCGTCGTCGCGGCCGTGCGGGAGCTGGACTTCCCGGCCGGTGACGTCCACGCCTTCGTCCACGGCGAGGCGGGCTTCGTGAAGGACCTCCGCCGGCACCTGCGGATGGAGCGCGGGGTGGCACGCGAGCGGCTGTCGATCTCGGGGTACTGGCGTCTGGGGAAGACGGACGAGGCGTGGCGCGCGATCAAGCGCGAGTGGAACGACCAGGTGGAGCGCGAGCAGGAGAACTGACGCGCGGACCACCGGAGAGGGGGGGGGGGCTGATGCCCCCACCCCCCTCTCGCTTTCTCCGGGTTCAGGTCGCGCGGCCGAAGATCCGGTCCGAGGCGTCCACCTGCGCGAGCCGGCGCATCGCCGCGAAGATCGCGTCGCCGATGACCGTGCCGACGACCGCGCTCTCCACGAGTTCCTCGCGCGCCACGTGGTGCGCGACGTACTCCACGTCCGCCTGCGCCACCCGCTCCGCCGCGTCCGCGTACGCGCCCAGGACCTCGCGGAAGTCGCCGTGGCCGACGCCTTCGAGGGCCGCGAGGGCCGTCGCCAGCGCCTCCCCCGCCGGGTTCTCCGGATAGGCGTGCCAGCCGCGCTCGGCGACCAGCTCCGCGACCTTCTTCCGCGCCTCCTCGATCCCGGCGCCGGGCTCGTGGTCGAAGCGCGGGAGCATCCGGCTCGCCACGACGCCCAGCACCTTGTGCACCGGCCGCTCGGGCTCGTCGACCGCCACGAGCACGTCGCGGATGCCCGCGACCGACAGGCCGCCCACGTCGAGGAGCGCCCGGATCAGGCGCAGCCGCCTGACGTGCGTCTCCCCGTACGAGGCCTGGTTCGGGCTCGTCAGCTCCCCGGCCGGCAGCAGCCCCTCCCGTACATAGAACTTGATCGTCGGTACGGACACCCCGGTCCTGCGACTCAACTCTCCGATGCGCACCGCGCGTTCACCTTCCCGGTCTTTCAACGGCCTTGCCGACCGACATCCCCATCATAGATAGTGGAGCTATCAGATAGCGGCGAGTGCCACTATCCATACTTTCCACGGGGGGATCCGTATGTCTTCACCCGCGTTGAGGCCACTCGCCCGGCTGCACCGGCCGCTGGTCTGGTTCGCCGCCTCGATGGTCGCGCTCGCGCTCGTCTCCGCCGTCGGTCTGGTCGTCGACGACCGGGTCCTGGTGGGCGCGCCGATCTGGACCAAGCCGTTCAAGTTCTCGGTCTCGCTGATCGCCTACACGCTCTCACTCGCCTGGATGCTCTCCCTGCTCGCCCCGCCCTCCCGCGCCCACCGCGTCGGCTGGTGGGCCGGAACCGTGGTCGCCGTCGCCTTGCTGGCCGAGATGGTGCTCATCACCCTCCAGGTGGTCCGCGGCACCCAGAGCCACTTCAACCACGCGACTCCCTTCGACAACGCGGTCTTCCAGATCATGGGAGCCAGCATCGCCGTCCTGTGGCTGAGCGCCCTGGTCATCGCGGTGCTCCTGCTGCGCGCCCGGATCCTCGACCGCGCCACCGCCTGGGCCGTCCGCCTCTCCTCACTCATCGCCCTCGCGGGCGCCGCCGTGGGCTTCCTGATGGTGCGTCCGACCCCGGAGCAGCTGGCTGTCGACGAACCTCCGATCACCGGCTCCCACAGCGTCGGGGTCCCGGACGGCGGCCCCTCGATGCCGCTGACCGGCTGGTCGACCACCGGCGGCGACCTGCGCATACCGCACTTCTTCGGCATGCACGCGCTCCAGCTGCTCCCGCTGCTGCTGCTCGTCCTGGCCGCGCTCGCCCCGCGCTTCGCCCGCCTCGCCGACGAGCGGGTCCGTCTGCGCCTCACGCTCACGGCCTCGGGGGCGTACGCGGCGACCTTCGTCCTGCTGACCTGGCAGGCCCTGCGCGGCCAGGCCCTGTTCTCACCGGACGGCCTGACGCTCGCCGCAGCGGGCGCGATCGTGCTGCTCGGCGGCGCGGCGACAGCCCTGTCCCTCCGCGCCCCCTCCCCCGCTCCCACCCTCAACGAGAAGGTCTCGGCATGACCGGCTTCCTCTTCGAGCTGACGTTCCTCCTCGCGGCACCCGTCTGGCTCCTCATGGTCTTCGCGCCGGCGTGGCACGTCACCGAACGGATCGCCGCCTCACCCCTGACCGTCCTGCCGCTCCTGGCGCTGTGGGCCGTCCTGGCCGCCCCTGTCCTCCCGGAACTGTGGACGGCGGTGAGCAGCCCCGACCTCGACACCTTCCGAGAGCTGGCGACGCTCCCGAACGGTGCCGCGGCGATCTGGGCCCAGATCATCGCCTGGGACCTGCTGCTCGGCCAGTGGATCTACCGCGAGGGCCGCCGCCTCGCCCTCTCCCCCTTCCTGATGGCCCCCCTCCTCCTCCTGACGATCCTTCTCTCCCCCCTGGCCCTACCGCTCTTCCTCGCGCTACGAGCCACGAGGACCCGCAACACGGCCCCACGACCCGCCTGAACCCACGGGGGCCGAGCAGGCTCGCCGCATGCGTGGCGCCGGGCCTCTTCGACCGGTTCCCACAGGGGGCGACGGCCGACCCGAAGGACCCCGGTCTACCGCTCGGCGGCGTGCTCAGGCGGTGTGCTTTCGGGCCGTCAGTTGGAAGAGGCGGGCGGTGTGCGGGTAGGGGTGGCGGGCTGTCGTGGCGAGTTCCAGGCGCTCCAAGTCGTCGTAGTACGCCTGGTCGTACTTGCGGGCGTCGTCGGTGATGTAGTCGCAGAAGTTGCGGATGCCGTAGTGCCGTACGTCCTGGCATCCGAGGTCCTGGAGGACCGGGATGACCTCCTCCGCCGTGTGCAGGGTCAGCTCCGCGTCGAACATCGCGCTTCGGAGCCGGTCGTCGTCGAGTGCGGCCAGTGCCGCCGCCGGATCCATCTGCCGGACGGTGATGTTCAGGGGCGCCGAGTGCCGGTTGATCGCCATCACGGAGATCAGCCCTCCGGGCCTGAGCGGGGCGACCGCCCTCGCCAGGGTGGCGGCCATGTCGTCCACGTAGGCGAGGAGGTTGTGGCACAGCACCACGTCGAACCGACCCGTGGTGAGGTCGGCCGGCAGCGCGGCCACATCGGCCTGAACGCATGTCACCCGCTCCGTCAGGCCGCCCGCGGCGGCGCGGGCCTCCGCGGCGGCGAGCATGGCCGGTGCGTAGTCGACGATGGTGACGTGGTGCCCACGGGCGGCGAGGCGCATCGCGTCGCCGCCGTCGCCGCCCGCGAGGTCGAGGATCCGCAGGGGCCGTCCGCCGTCCTGGTCTCCCAGGTGACGCGTCAGGTTCGCCTCGGCGACCGTGAAGCGGAGGCGGCCCCAGGGGGCCTCCTGCCACTCCCGCCAGCCGGCCATCGCGGTGTCGAACTTCTCAGGGTCTTCAGGCATTCGGTGACCTTAGCCGCCCGCGACACCCGGACCTGTCGGAGCGTCACCCCCGGGCGCGGACCGTCGCGAGGACCTCCCGGTCCGGCTGCAGGGTGAGGCTCGGGACCGGGCGGATGTCGTCGGTGACGAGGTCCAGGTCGTAGCGGCGGGCGAGGACCGCGAGGACGAGGACTGCTTCCACCAGGGCGAACCGGGTGCCGAGGCAGACGCGGGGGCCGCCGCCGAAGGGGAACCAGGCGTACTCGGGTATCTGCTCGGCGGGCTCGCCGTCCTCGGTGGTGAGCCAGCGCTCCGGGCGGAAGGCCTCCGCGTCCCCGTACCACCTCGGGTCGCGCTGGGTGGCCCACTGGCTGGACCAGACGCGGGTGCCGGCGGGCACCGCCGTGCCTCCGAGGGTGGCGCCCTCCTTGGCGATGCCGGTGATGAGCCAGATCGTCGGGTAGAGACGGAGGGTCTCCTTGACGACGGCCTGGGTGTAGGTGAGGGAGGCGTAGTCGTCGTAGCCGGGCTCGTGGTCGGCGAGGACCCGGTCGAGCTCCTCCGTGAGGGCGTCACGGACCCGCGGGTTGCGGGAGAGCAGGTGCCAGGCCCAGACGAGGGTCGAACTGGTCGTCTCGTGACCGCCGATGTAGAGGGTGACGGTCTCGTCGCGGATCTCCTGGTCGGAGAGGCGGGCGCCGGTCTCGTCACGGGCGGCGAGGAGCCGGCTGAGAAGGTCCGGCCGCTCGGTGTCGCCCTCGCGGTGGCGGGAGACGACGCGGGAGACCTCGGCGTCGATGACGGCGGTGGCCCGCTTGATGCGAGCCCGCCCCCGAGTCGGGACCCAGTCGGGCAGGAGGGCTCCGATGCCGCTGAACTCGGCGCCGATCTCCTGCTGAGCGATGTCCATGGCGCGGCCGATGGCCTCGGCATCGGCGGCGGTGTCGACGCCGAAGATGGTGCGGACGGCGACGAGTTGGGTGAGGGCCGCCATCTCCTTCTTGATGTCGATCCGCTGCCCGTCGGCCCACCGGTCGGCGAGGTCGACGGCGCACTCGGTCATGGTCGCCGCGTAGGAGCGGACCTGCTTGGGGCGGACGGACGGCTGGACGAGGGAGCGCTTGCGTCGCCAGTCGGCACCCTTGGCGACGACGACCCCGTTGCCGAGGAGGGTACGGAAGGCGATGCCGAGATCGGGCTGGTCGAAGGTGCGCTCGACCTCGGTGAGGAGTTCACCGATGGTGTCGGGGTGGGCGATGAAGAGGGCGGGGCCACGGCCGAAGCGCCAGCGGACGAAGTCACCGCGCTCCCGGAGCTGTTCGAAGAAGGCGAGGGGGTCCTTGCCGAAGGCGGGAAGGTTCCCGAGGAGCGGTACTCCTCGGGGGCCTTCGACGATGCCCGGTGTCGGCCGCGCCGTCTCTCCGCGTGCCCCGGCGTCCGGACCGGCTTGCGTGGTCATGTACGTCCCCTCCCCAACTGGCCTTCCCCGTGTGCGAGTCCATGCAAGCGGAAGTGTCCGCCCACGCGCCAGCCCTGTGGACAACGGCCTGTGGACAACGCCCCTGTGCTACGCCTCGCGGGGCGGGGAACGCCGAGTGCCCGTGGCGTGATCACCACGGGCACTCGGCCGGAAAGGAACCTCCTGGGAAGCCGTCAGCCCACCGAGCTGTAGGCGACGACACCCCGCAGCAGCGAGTCGACGGCCTTGCGGGCGTTCTTGGAGACCGTGCTGTTCTCCCTGGGCGCCGCGGCCGCGATCTGTCCGAGGACGTCGATGACCTGCTTGCACCAGCGGACGAAGTCACCGGCCGGCATCTCCGCCTCGCGGAGCACCTCGTCGAGACTCTTGTCGGAGGCCCACTGGTAGGCGGCCCAGGCGAAGCCGAGGTCCGGCTCGCGCTGCCCGACCCCCTCCGCCTGGTTGATCTTGAACTCCTCTTCGAGAGCGTCGAGACGCCCCCAGATCCGGACCATCTCGCCGAGCGCCGCCTTGGCGTTGCCCGTGGGCAGCTTCGGCGCGACGGCGTCGTCCGCCTGGCGCGATTCGAACACCAACGCCGAGACACATGCCGCGAGTTCCGGCGGGGTGAGCCCCTCCCAGACACCGTCGCGGAGGCACTCGCTCGCCAGCAGGTCGAGCTCGCCGTAGAGCCGGGCGAGCCGCTTGCCGTTGTCGGTGACCTCGTTGCCGCGCAGGTAGTCGAGCTCGGTGAGGAGCGCGACGATCCGGTCGAAGGTGCGGGCGATGGTGTTGGTGCGGCCCTCGATGCGCCGCTCCAACTGATGGGTGTCGCGCTGGAGCCGGTGGTAGCGCTCGGCCCAGCGGGCGTGGTCCTCGCGCTCGTCACAGCCGTGGCACGGGTGGGCACGGAGCTCGGTCCGCAGCCGGGCGATCTCCCGGTCGTCCGCGGCGGCCGCGCGCTGCTTGTGGTGTCGCTCGGGGTTGACGTGCCCGGCCTTGGACCGCAGCGCCGACGCGAGGTCCCTGCGGGACTGCGGCGAGCGGGGGTTGAAGGTCTTGGGGATCCGCATCCGGTCGAGCGCCTCGACGGGGACCGGGAAGTCGATGGAGGCGAGCCTCTTGACCTGCCGCTCGGCGGTGAGGACGAGGGGCCGCGGTCCGTCGTGCTGCTCGAAGCCGCGGTGGCCGTTGGTCCGCCCCGCGGGAATGCCCGGGTCGAGGACGAGGGCGAGGCCCGCGAACTTGCCGGTGGGGACGTGGATGATGTCGCCCGGCTTCAGCTTCTCCAGCGAGCCGGCGGCCTGGGCGCGCCGCTGGGCGGCACCCTGCCGGGCCAGGTCGGTCTCGCGGTCCTTGAGGTCGCGGCGGAGCCGCGCGTACTCCTCGAAGTCTCCGAGGTGGCAGGTCATGCCCTCGCGGTAGCCCTCCAGGCCCTCCTCGTTCTTCTGGACCTGGCGCGAGATGCCCACGACGGAGCGGTCGGCCTGGAACTGGGCGAAGGACGTCTCGAGGAGCTCGCGGGAGCGGTGCCGGCCGAACTGGTCGACGAGGTTGACCGCCATGTTGTACGAGGGCCGGAAGCTGGAGCGCAGCGGGTACGTCCGCGTGCCCGCGAGTCCGGCGAGGTGGCCCGGGTCGAGGCCGCGCTGCCAGAGGACCACGGCGTGGCCTTCGACGTCGATGCCACGGCGGCCGGCGCGGCCGGTGAGCTGCGTGTACTCGCCGGGGGTGATGTCGGCGTGCTGTTCGCCGTTCCACTTGACGAGCTTTTCCAGGACGACGGAGCGCGCGGGCATGTTGATGCCGAGGGCGAGCGTCTCGGTGGCGAAGACGGCCTTCACGAGGCCGCGGACGAAGAGCTCCTCGACGACCTCCTTGAAGGTGGGGAGCATGCCGGCGTGGTGGGCGGCGATGCCCCGCTCCAGTGCTTCGAGCCACTCGTAGTAGCCGAGGACGTGGAGGTCCTCGGTGGGGATGGAGGCGGTGCGCTCCTCGACGATCTCGCGGACGCGCAGACGTCCCTCGTCGTTGTTGAGCCGGAGTCCGGCGTGGAGGCACTGCTGGACGGCGGCCTCGCAGCCGGCGCGGCTGAAGATGAAGGTGATGGCGGGCAGGAGCCCTTCGGCGTCGAGGCGCTCGATGACCTCGGGCCGGCCGGGGGTCCAGATGCGGGAGCGCTGGCGGCGCTCGCGCTCGCGGTCCGCCTCGCGGATCATCTTGCCGCGTCGCCGGTCACGCGGGTTGTACGTGGTGTTCTCGGTGCGGGCGAGGCGGACGAGGTCGGGGTTGACCTCGCGGCGGGCGGAGCCGCGGCCTCCGTGGTCGGTCTCCTCCTCGAAGAGGTCGTACATCCGACGCCCGGCGAGCACGTGCTGCCAGAGCGGTACGGGGCGGCTCTCGGAGACGATGACCTGGGTGTCGCCGCGGACGGTGTCGAGCCAGTCGCCGAACTCCTCGGCGTTGGAGACGGTCGCGGAGAGCGACACGAGCGTGACGGATTCGGGGAGGTGGATGATCACTTCCTCCCAGACGGCGCCACGGAAGCGGTCGGAGAGGTAGTGGACCTCGTCCATGACGACGTATCCGAGGCCGGAGAGCGCCTGGGAGCCCGCGTACAGCATGTTGCGGAGGACTTCGGTGGTCATGACGACGACCGGCGCGTCACCGTTCACGCTGTTGTCGCCGGTGAGCAGGCCGACCTTGTCGGCGCCGTAGCGCTTGACGAGATCGGCGTACTTCTGGTTCGACAGCGCCTTGATGGGGGTCGTGTAGAAGCACTTGCGGCCCTGGCCGAGGGCGAGGTGGACGGCGAACTCGCCGACGATGGTCTTGCCGGAGCCCGTGGGCGCGGCGACGAGCACGCCCTTGCCCGCTTCGAGGGCCTTGCAGGCCTCGATCTGGAAGGGGTCGAGACCGAACTCGTACATCTCGCGGAAGGGGGCCAGCGCGGTGGCCCGCTCGGCGTTTCGGGCGCGGGCGGCTGCGTACGCTTCGGCTGGTGTGAGGTCCTCTGTCATCTTGTCGTCGAGCCTACCCGCCACCTGTGACAGTGACGCGGCCTTTATCGGGGCAATGGTTCCGGGGGTACGGGAGGCACCAGGACGCCCGGCACGTAGGGCCCTCACTCCACCGTGAGGCGACGGCGGAGGCGACAGCGACGGTGACAGTGACGGTGACGCCGACGGCATGAGGGTGCCCCCGGCGCCGACGGCATGAGGGTCCCCCCGGACGAAGCCCGGGGGGACCCTGCGAGATCAGGTGATGTCGTCGTAGCCGTTCAGCCGGTGCGCTGCGGCTCCGCCGTTCTCCCCGGATCCGGTGGCCTGCTCGGGCAGGGCGCGGGCGCTGCCGACGGACTCGACGGCGCCGACGGTCTCGGGCGTCAGGTCGAGCTCGGAGGCCTCGTCGTCGTCGAGCGCGGCGTCGGGGTTGTTGCGATTGCGTCGCCGGTCGTTGAGGAGCGAGAAGCCGACGGCCCCGAAGTACAGGACCGTGATGGGTCCGGCGAGGGCGATCATGCCGATCGGGTCGGTGGTGGGGGTGATGACGGCGCCGAAGACGAAGACGCCCATGATCACGCCGCGCCACCAGCCGGCCATGCGGCGACCGGTGAGGACACCGGTGAGGTTGAGCATCACCAGGACGAGCGGCAGCTCGAAGGCGAGACCGAAGACGAGCACCATGCGCAGGGTGAAGTCGAGGACGTCGCCGAGCGAGAGGATGTTCGCGGAGCCGCTGGGCGTGAGGCTGATGAGGACCTTCACGCTGATGGGGAGGATCAGGTACGCGAGGTAGGCGCCGGCGGAGAACAGCGGCACGGCCGCACCGACGAACGCGTACGTGTACTTCTTCTCGCTCTTGTGGAGTCCGGGCGCGACGAACGCCCACAGCTGGTACAGCCAGACCGGACTCGCGACGACGAGGCCCACCGTCAGGGACAGCTGGATCGTCGTGCTGAACGGGGCCATCAGCGTGTTGAAGGAGACGATCGCGCAGTTGCCGCCGTCACTGGTGACGCCCGGTGCGCAGGTGGGCACCGATTGCGTCAGGAACTGCATGAGCTCCTCGCTGTACACGAGGGCCACGATCGTCACCGCGGCGACGGCGAGGAGACCCTTCGCCAGTCGGTTGCGGAGTTCACGCAGGTGCTCCACGAGGGGCATCCTGCCCTCGGGGTCCTTCTCCTGCTTGCGGGCAGACTTGGGCAACCCACGTCCTCATCTCGTGCGGCAGGCCGCCGCCCGGTGCGGCGGCCGCGGCGGACCGGGTCAGCGCTTGGTGGTGTCCGACGGCTCGGTCACGGGACGCGAGCTCGTCACGTCGCCGGGAGCGGCCTGGATGGTACGCGGCGCGGGCTGCTGGTCCTGCGTTCCGGTGCCGGCGTGCGGCGGGTCGGCGGGGGCGCTCTGCTGGTCGTCCGACTTCATCGCCTTGGCCTCGCTCTTGAGGATGCGGGCCGACTTGCCCAGCGAGCGGGCCATGTCCGGAAGCTTCTTGGCGCCGAACAGGAGGATGATGACGACGAGGATGAGAATGATCTCGGTGGGGCCGAGCCTACCCATAGCTGTTTACCTTCTTCACCGAGGCGACATGGAGTGCGTGCCCGGCGGGTCGGACAGGTGTCCGGCCACCGCGCTGCCTGCGATCGTAACCTGCAGGAGTAAACGTGAGGCAATGGCCGTGCATACTCCCGATTGCGTCCGACGAGCCCCGTCAGGGACCCCTTGACGCAGCGTACGGCACCGAATCAGCGCAGCGCCTCGCCCGTTCGGGCCAGTCCCGTGGCCGCGGTTTCGAGCTCCTCGGCCGCCCGGCTGATCCGCTCTGTGGTGCGGGCCACCTGACGGCCGAGGCGCTGGACCTCCAGGAAGACCTTGATGCCGAGGACGCCGAGAACGGCGATACCGAGGAAGCCGAGGGCGATGGCGAGCATGGGCCAGAACATGGGCAGAGCCTAGACCTTGAGCGGGTACGGGTCGTTCAGACGGTGCTGTGGAGACGCAGGGTGCGGACGCCGCCGCCGGTGAGGAGCTCGACGATGCGCTCCCCCGCGGGCTTGCGGACCGAGCTGCCGCACTCGGGGCAGGTGAAGGAGTAGAAGGTGGTGCGGCGGCTCGCCCCGATGGCGAGGCGCAGGGCGCTCGCGGAGAGCTCGAAGCGGGAGCGGCAGTCGGGACAGGCGGCCTTGAAGAGGACCGGGGCCATCGTCGTCGCAAGGCCGTGCATCACGGACATTTCCCTCATCTCTCTACGGCAACAACGTCGTTAATTCTGGGGTGCCCCTTACTTCGACCCCTACGCCGACCCCTACACCGAAATCCTGAGCCGACTCCTGCGTCGGCACCCACGGCGGCTCGGCTCCTACGTCGACAACAGCGTCCCCGGAGCGGGAAACGTCACACGCCCTCGTACGCGGCGAGCGCGGCCTTCGCCGCCTCCCTGGCGCTGTCCGCGAGCTCGCGCGGCGCGACGATCCGTCCGTCGCTGCCCAACCGGAGCGCGAGCCGTCGCAGCGAGGCGGGGTCCGGCGTGCGGAGCGTGATCCGCAGTCCGCCGTCGGGCAGCTCGTCGGCGCGGTCGTGCGGGTAGTACTCGGCGACCCACCGGCCACCGGGGCCCACCTCGACCACGACCTCGGGGTCGTCGGCGGAGGGCTGGACCAGCCCCTCGGAGAGGTCACGGAGTTCGAGCTCCGGAGGAGCGGCGTGCTCGTCGAGGAGCCGGATCTCGACGACCCGGTCGAGGCGGAAGGTGCGGCGCGCCTCGGAGAGCCGGCACCACGCCTCCATGTAGGTGTGGCCGACCGCGAAGAGCCTGATCGGGTCCACCTCGCGCTCGGTGAGCTCGTCGCGCGCGGGCGAGTAGTAGCGCACCCACAGCCGTCGGCGCTCGGAGATCGCCCGGTCGACCTCGGCGAAGACGCCGCCCTCGGACTCGAAGGTGACCGACAGGCGGGCGCTGGCCCCGGCGGCCTCGCCGGCCGCGGCCTCCAGCTTGGCGGTGGCGCGGACCAGGGCGTCCCGGTCGCTCTCGCGGAGCCCGGGCAGGGTGGCGACGGCGCGGGCGGCGACCAGGAGGGCGGTCGCCTCGTCGGCGGCCAGCCGCAGCGGCGCGGCGACGTCGTCGGGGTTGTGCCACCAGATCCGGTCACCGTCGGTGTCGATGTCGAGCAGGTCGCCGCCGCGGAAGCTGGTGCCGCACATGGGCAGCACGTCCAGGTCGGAGATCAGCTCGTCCTCGGTGATCCCGAAGGCGCGCGCGACATCGGCGACGTGGGCGCCGGGGCGCTCACGGAGATAGGTGACGAGGGACAGCATCCGCCTCGTCTGGTCGATCGCGTTGGCAGCCATGCG
Organism: Streptomyces sp. NBC_00094; assembly: GCF_026343125.1. Lineage (NCBI taxonomy): Bacteria > Bacillati > Actinomycetota > Actinomycetes > Kitasatosporales > Streptomycetaceae > Streptomyces > Streptomyces sp. NBC_00094. Next base: position 1,522,747 of record NZ_JAPEMB010000001.1, read on the forward strand.
GTACGTCTCCCCCTCAGTCCTTGGCCACGGCGCGCAGCCGGTCCAGTACATCCGCCCGCAGATCGGCGGGTTCCCGTACGACGACGTCGGGGCCGAACTCGACCAGCCAGGCGTCGAGCCCGTGCCCGTACGGGATCTCCAGCTCGTCCCACCCGTCGGCGCCCTCCTGTACGGACTGGGCGCGGGCCCGCAGCGGGTAGCCGCTGCCGGCGCGCAGCCGGATCCGGGCGGAGCGGGTGGCGGTCTCGCCGGCCCAGCTCTCGACGGTCTCGCGGACGGTGACGACGTCGGGCACGGGCGCGGTGAAGGCACCGGCCCTGGAGCGGACCTTTCCGGTGATCCGGGAGAGGCGGAAGACGCGCTCGGCGCCCCGGTCGCGGTCCCAGCCCGCCAGGTACCAGTGGCCGCGCCAGCATTCGAGGGTCCAGGGCTCGACCTGGCGGGTCTCGGGGCGGGCGGCGTTGGCCTTGCGGTAGTCGAAGACGACCGGGCGTCGGTCGCGGCAGGCCAGCATGAGCGGCTCGAAGGCCGCCTCGTGCACCGGGATGCGGGGTTCGAGGGCGCTGGGCTGGACGTCGTACGAGTCCTCCGCCTCGGGCATCCCGGCGGCGCGCAGCTTCTGGAGGGCGCCGCTGGCGGCTCCCGCGAGCCGGGCCTGCTGCCAGACCTTGGCGGCCAGGCCGAGGGCGGCGGCCTCCTCGGCGTCGAGGGTGATGGGCGGGAGGCGGTTGGAGTCGCGGCGGGCGAGGTAGCCGGTCTCGCCCTCCAGGTTCTCGACGGTCTCGATGACGAGGCCCAGCTCGCGCAGGTCGTCCTTGTCGCGCTCGAACATCCGGTTGAAGGCGTCGTCCCCGCTCGCTTCGAGGTAGGCCTCGATGGAGCCGCGGAGTTCGCGCTTGCTCAGCGGGCGGCGCGTCCCGAGCAGGCACAGCGCGAGATTCATCAGCCGCTCGGACTTGGCAATCGCCATCGACGCCCCGCACCCCTTTTACCGGATCCACTTGTCGGACGTCCGACCGTACCGCCCCGGAGTCGCGGGACAAAAGCCGAGGGCCCCCGCCATGGATGGCGGGGGCCCTCGGAGGACCGTCACCGGTCGGACACGACCGATCAGACGGCGACGAGGTCGCAGACGAAGATCAGCGTCTCGCCCGGGCCGATCTTGGCGCCCGCGCCACGGTCACCGTAGGCGAGGTGGGCGGGGATGATCAGCTCGCGACGGCCGCCGACCTTCATGCCCTGCACGCCCCGGTCCCACCCGGAGATGACCTGGCCGACGCCGAGGCGGAACTGGAGCGGCTCGCCGCGGTTCCAGGAGGAGTCGAACTCCTCGCCGGTGGAGAAGGCGACGCCCACGTAGTGGACGGAGACGGCGGCGCCGGCCTTGGCCTCCGCGCCGTCGCCCTCCCAGATGTCCCTGATCTTCAGGTCCGCCGGCGGCTCGCCACCCGGAAAGTCGACCTCGGGCTTCTCGATGCTCACTGAACTGCTCCTCATACTGATGAACTACGCGATCGGGACAGTCTTACATCTTCGTCAGGATGTCCACGGCGAACACCAGCGTGGACCCCTTCGGGATGCCCTGCTTCTCCTCGTTGCCGAACGCCTCGGACGGCGGGGCGACGATGAGGACGCGGCTGCCGACCTTCTTGCCGACGAGGCCGTCCTTGAGGCCCTTCAGCGTGAGCTGCGCGAGCGGGAAGTTCGCGGGCTTGCCCGTGGTGTAGGTGGAGTCGAAGACCTTGCCGTCCTTCCACAGGGCGGCGACGTAGTTCACGACGACCGTGTCGGTGGCCGTGACGGCCTCGCCCTTGGACTCGAGCACGTAGTTCGAGACGAGCTTGGTCGGCGGGTCGACCTTGGGGACGGTCAGCGTGGGCGCCTTGCCGTCCGTGTTGGTGCCGACCTGCGGCAGCTTCTTGTCGTTCTGCGGGACGACGGTGCCCTCGGCGGACTTCGGGATCGTGACGGCCTTCAGGATGTCGACGACGAAGACGAGGGTGGCGTTGGGCTTGATGTCGCCCTGGCCCTGCGCCCCGTAGCCGAGCTCCGGCGGGATGCCGATCTCGATGCGGCTGCCGACCTTCTGGCCTTCCAGGCCCTGGTCCCAGCCCTTGATGACCTGGCCGGCGCCGAGGGTCAGGTCGAAGGGCTGACCGCGGTCGAAGCTGTTGTCGAAGGGGGTCGTGGAGTCCCACGCCTGCCCCAGGTAGTTCACCTGGAGCGCGTCGCCCTTCTTCGTCACCGGGCCGTCACCCTCGCTGATGACGTTGACCTTCAGTTCCTTCGGCGGATCGCCCTCGCCCTTGGCGAGGGTCGGCTTCTCGCCGAACTTGACCCCCGCGGTGATGGCGGGCAGCCCGTTCTTCATCGAGGCGGAATCGGAGCCCTTGTCGCTGCCGCACGCCGCTGTCGAGAGCAGCAGCAGCGGGACGACGAGAAGGCCGGCAAGTCGGCGCACGTGTTCCTCAGATCTCAGACGGCACAGTAGTTGTGCCGACACTCTAGGGGGTCCTCCTGTCACGTCGAGGGCCCCGCACGCCGAACGTGCGGGGCCCTGCGGCTCGTACGCGCCGTCCTACATTCCGGCGATCAGCTTTTCCACCCGGTCGTCGATGGAGCGGAACGGGTCCTTGCACAACACGGTGCGCTGTGCCTGGTCGTTGAGCTTGAGGTGGACCCAGTCGACGGTGAAGTCCCGTCGCTGCTCCTGAGCGCGGCGGATGAAATCGCCGCGGAGCCGTGCCCTGGTGGTCTGCGGGGGCACCGACTTGCCCTCGAAGATCTTCATGTCGTTGCAGATCCGGGCCGCCTGCCCGTTCTTCTGCAGCAGGTAGTAGAGCCCGCGGCGGCGGTGGATGTCGTGGTACGCGAGGTCTATCTGCGCGACCCGCGGATTCGACATGGTCATGTTGTGCTTGGCCCGGTACCGCTCGATGAGCCGGTGCTTCATGACCCAGTCGATCTCGGTCTCGATGCGGTCGAGCCGCTCGCTCTCGATGGCGTCGAGGGTGCGACCCCACAGCTCCAGGACCTGCGCGACGTTGCCGGAGCGGATGCCGCGCCGGTCGACGAAGTCGACGGCCTTCTCGTAGTACTCGCGCTGGACCTCCAGGGCGGAGGCCTCTCGGCCACTGGCGAGACGGACTTTGCGCTGGCCCGTGATGTCGTGGCTGACCTCGCGGATCGCCCGGATGGGGTTCTCCAGGGTCAGGTCGCGCATCACCGTGCCGGCCTCGATCATGCGGAGCACCAGGTCGGTGGCGCCGACCTTGAGCAGCATGGTCGTCTCGGACATGTTCGAGTCGCCGACGATGACGTGAAGGCGGCGGTAGCGCTCGGCGTCGGCGTGCGGCTCGTCCCGGGTGTTGATGATGGGCCGCGAGCGGGTCGTGGCGGAGCTGACGCCCTCCCAGATGTGCTCGGCACGCTGGGAGACGCAGAAGACCGCGCCGCGCGGGGTCTGGAGGACCTTTCCCGCCCCGCAGATGAGCTGCCGCGTGACGAGGAAGGGAATGAGGATGTCCGCGAGCCGGGAGAACTCCCCGTGGCGGGCGACGAGATAGTTCTCGTGGCAGCCGTAGGAGTTTCCGGCCGAGTCGGTGTTGTTCTTGAAGAGATAGACGTCGCCCGCGATTCCCTCCTCGTGCAGGCGGCGTTCGGCGTCGACGAGCAGACCCTCGAGAATGCGCTCGCCGGCCTTGTCGTGGGTGACCAGTTCGGTCACGTTGTCGCATTCCGGTGTGGCATATTCCGGATGCGAACCCACGTCCAGGTACAGGCGGGCGCCGTTCCGCAGGAAGACATTGCTGCTGCGGCCCCATGACACGACACGGCGGAAGAGGTAGCGCGCCACTTCATCAGGAGACAGTCGGCGCTGTCCCCTGAACGTGCACGTGACGCCGTACTCGTTCTCCAGCCCGAAAATGCGGCGGTCCATGTCTGAACATTACGCCTGACGGCGTGTGATGAAACCGGGTTGGGCGTTCCCGTTTCGATCATTTTCCGATCAGTGCGCGTTCTTTTCGGTGTGTACGGGGGTGGGGGCGCCCGCGCTGACGGCGTGTCGCGTGTCGGGCTCCGCCGGGCCGGAGGCCCCTCCTCCGGGGGAGGACGCGCCCAGGACACGGCCGGTGGCGAGGAGGACGAGGAAGGCGACGAGGCCTCCCGCTCCGGCGACGGCGAATCCGGTGACCGTCCCGGCGAGTTCGACGGCGGGTCCGGCCAGCGCCGAGCCGAGGGCCGAGCCGACGCCGAAGGTGGTGACGAGCCACGAGAAGGCCTCGGTGACGGTCCCGGCCGGGGCGTGCCGGTCGACGACGATGAAGGCGCAGGCGAGGGCGGGCGCGAGGAAGACACCGGAGAGGGCCGCCAGGCCGGTCATGGCGACCGGTCCGGGGGTCAGGGTGAGGGGCAGGTAGCAGAGCGCGAGGAGCAGGACGAGGACGCGCAGCCGCTTCTCGGGCGCTCCCGCCCACTCGCGGGCGCCGTACGCGACGCCGCCGATGAGGGCGCCGAGGCCGAGGGCCGCCATCAGCCATCCGTAGACGGAGGGAGTGCCGGCGTCGTCGGCGTAGGAGAGGGCGGCGACGGTGATGGAGCCGAGCGCGAGGCCGACGAAGAAGAAGGAGCCGAGGAGGGCGAGGAGTCCGGGCGAGCGCAGGGCGCCCAGCCAGTGGGCCTCGCGGGGCGCTGAGCGCCAGGCGCGGGAGGGCTCGGAGAGGACGACGGCGAGGGCCCCGAGGACGCCGAGGGCGTTGATGACGAGGAGGGCGGCGGCGGGCGACCAGAGGGAGACCAGGAGGGTCAGCAGGAGCGGGCCGACGGTGAACATGACCTCCTGGGCGACCGCGTCGAGGGCGTAGGCGCGGTGGACCCGATCCTCGCGGCCCAGGACGCTCGGCCACAGGGCCCGCAGTCCGCCCTCCAGGGGCGGTGTGAAGAGCCCGGCGAGGACGACGGCCGCGTAGGCGAGGGCGAGGTGGCCGATGCCCGTGAGGGCGAGCAGCGCCATGCCGAGCGCGGAGAGGACCGCGGCGGGCAGCTGGACGCGGGGCTGGCCCTTGAGGTCGACGGCGCGGCCGAGGAGCGGCTGGCCGATGGCGGTGGCCACGCCGTAGGCCGCGATCAGGCCGCCGGCGAGGGTGTAGCTGCCGCCCTGGTCGCGGACGAACAGGGTCAGGGCGATGGGGCCGACGCCGTTGGGCAGGCGCCCGACGAGCGTGCCGGCGAGCAGCCTGGCGGCGTGCGGCGCCCGGAGTATGTCGAGATAGCCGCCGTGTGCCCTGGCCTCGGTGGCCATGTCGGTCTCCCCTCACCCTCGGACCCGGCCGAGGTTTTACGTATAACTAACGAGGTCATACGTACCATGTCGGCAGCGCGCGGGTCCACCCCGCGCCCTGGAGGCGACCGGGTACTGTCCGGATTCCACCCGACGTACCGACCGGGACCCGTCCGACGCGGAGGCTTGTGTGCAGAACCCGGAACCGCTCGGCGGAACCCGCCCGACCAGCCGGGACGTCGCCCGGGTCGCGGGCGTCTCGCAGGCCACCGTCTCGCTCGTCCTCGGCGACAAGTGGCGCGGCCGCGTCTCCGAGCGCACCGCGGACGCCGTGCGGGAGGCGGCCCGGAGCCTCGGCTACCGTCCCAACCTCGCCGCCCGCAACCTCCGCCTCGGCCACACCCGTACGGCGCTGCTCGTCGTCCCGGCGCTCACCAACGAGTTCTTCGCCCGCGTATACACGGGCGCGGCGACCGTCGCGGCCCGGCACGGCTTCGGCGTCGTCCTGTACCCCTCCCCCGACGGCGTCGGGCCCGCCAAGGACCCCTTCGCGTCGGCCCGCGCCGCCCTGGACGGGGTCATCGCCTCCTCGATGGCCTCGGACGCCCTCAAGGCCTTCCGGGGCACCGACCTGCCCCTGGTCATGCTCGACAGCGACCCCGCCGACACCGGCGCCGCCGCCCACGTCAACCTCGACATCGCGGACGGTATGCGCCAGGTCACGGGCCACCTGCTCGCCCTCGGCCACCGGCGCTTCGTCCACCTCGCCTCGGCCGTGCCGTCCTGGACCTTCGACGTCCGGGCCGCCGCGCTCGCCGAGGCCCTCGCCGGCGTGTCGGTACGGACCGTCCGCGCGCCCCTGGACGTGCACGGCGCCATGGCCGCCACCGAGCGCGCCCTCGCCGCGCCCGGACCGCGCCCCACCGCCCTCGTGTGCGACGACGACATCCTCGCGGCCGGCGCCTGCAAGGCCCTGCGGCGCCTGGGGCTGCGGGTCCCCGAGGACGTCTCGGTCACCGGCTTCGACGACCTCGCGCTCGCGACCGCCGTCGAACCGGAGCTGACCACCGTCGCCCTGCCCGCCGAGCGCATCGGGGAGCGCGGCATGGCGGCCCTCCTGGCCGTCCTCGCGGGCGAGCCGCCGCGCCCCGACGACCTCCCGGTCACCCTGGTCCCCCGCGGCTCCTCGGGGCCCGCACCGACCGGCTGAGCCGCTCGCGGGAACAGCCGAGGGGCCCCGGTCCGCTCACGCGCACCAGGGCCCCTCGGGCAAAGCTCGGACAGAACTCGGTCGGAACCGGAAGTCGGTCGGAACCGACTACTCCTCGGGAGCCTCGTCCGAGGGCTCGTCCGTCTTCGCGATGGCCGCGTTGTCCGCCTCCAGGAGGCGGGACAGCTGACGGCCGACGATCCGCTTGAACTTGCGCTGCTGCGGGCGCGTCCGGTCCAGGACCGCCACTTCGAGGCGCTCCGCGGGGATCTCCCGCTCGCTGCCGTTGGTGTCCCGCGACAGCGCCTGCACGGCCAGCTTCAGGGCCTCGGCCAGGGACATGCCGTCCCGGTGCCGCTGGTCCAGGAAGGAGCCGATCTGCTCCGCGTTGCCGCCGACCGCGACCGAGCCGTGCTCGTCCACGATCGAGCCGTCGTGGGGCAGTCGGTAGATCTGGTCGCCCTCCGGCTCGTCGCCGACCTCGGCGACGACCAGCTCCACCTCGTACGGCTTCTCCCCCGCGCTGGAGAAGATCGTGCCCAGCGTCTGGGCGTAGACGTTGGCCAGGCCGCGCGCGGTGACGTCGTCCCGGTCGTAGGTGTAGCCCCGCAGGTCGGCGTAGCGCACGCCGCCGATGCGGAGGTTCTCGTACTCGTTGTACTTGCCGGCGGCGGCGAAGCCGATCCGGTCGTAGATCTCGCTGAACTTGTGCAGTGCGCGCGACGGGTTCTCGCCGACGAAGACGATGCCGTCGGTGTACTGGAGGACGACGAGGCTGCGGCCTCGGGCGATGCCCTTGCGGGCGTACTCCGCCCGGTCGGCCATGGCCTGCTGGGGTGAGACGTAGAACGGAGTGGACACCGGCGGTCCGTCCCTTTCTTCTGGGCTTCTACAGAGCGACGAGTGGTCAGAGCAGGGCGGCGCGCGGCCCGTCGGGCTGCGTGAGACGCCCGTCGGTGACCGCCCGGGCCAGCTCGGAGGACTCGGCGTCGGTGAGCCTGCGGAAACCCTCCTCGGTGATGACGGTGACGAGCGGGAAGATCCGGCGGGCCATGTCGGGGCCACCGGTCGCCGAGTCGTCGTCCGCCGCGTCGTACAGCGCCTGCACGACCAGGGTCGTGGCCTGCTGCTCGGTGAGGTCGGAGCGGTAGAGCTTCTTCATCGACCCGCGCGCGAAGATCGAACCGGAGCCGGTGGCCGCGAAGCCCTGCTCCTCGGAACGGCCGCCGGTCACGTCGTAGGAGAAGATCCGGCCCTTGCCCTTGCCCTCGTCCCAGCCCGCGAAGAGCGGCACGACGGCGAGCCCCTGCATGGCCATGCCGAGGTTGCCGCGGATCATGGTGGACAGGCGGTTCGCCTTGCCCTCCAGGGAGAGCGTGGCGCCCTCCACCTTCTCGAAGTGCTCCAGCTCCAGCTGGAAGAGCTTGACCATCTCCACGGCGAGGCCGGCGGTGCCGGCGATGGCGACGGCCGAGTACTCGTCGGCCGGGAACACCTTCTCCATGTCCCGCTGCGCGATCATGTTGCCCATGGTGGCCCGCCGGTCGCCGGCGAGGACGACTCCGCCGGGGAAGGTGACCGCCACGATGGTCGTGCCGTGCGGGGCCTCGATGACGCCCTCGGGCAGCTTCCGGTGGCTCGGCAGCAGCTCCGGCTTGTGAGCGGACAGGAAGTCCAAGAACGAGGACGATCCCGGCGTCAGGAAGGCCGCCGGCAGACGCCCGGTGCTACGAGGGTTGGCTTCCACGCGATTCCTTCCGGGTGGGAGAGTCGGCCCGCCGTGGGACGCGCGGGCCGATCTTGGTTGCTGTGCACGGACCATACCCGTGCCACCGCCTGTCATCCGTCCCCGGACCCACGGCTTTCTCCGGGGCTCCGGGGACGGAGGAGTACAGGCGCGAGAGGCGGCTACTCGCCGCCCTTCTGGACGAAACTACGAACGAACTCCTCCGCATTGGACTCGAGTACGTCGTCGATCTCGTCCAGGACGGAGTCCACGTCGTCGCTCAGCTTCTCCTGGCGCTCCTGGAGATCGGAGCTCGCCTCCGTGGTGGTCTCCTCGACCTCCTCCGTGGATCGCGTCGCCTTCTGCTGTCCGCCGCCGGTGTCCTTGGTCGCCATATCCCTCACCCCGCTCGAATCGGCCCGCTCGGTTGAGTCCGTACAAGATCAGACCCTATAGGTCGGGTCTGACTTCGGCCCCGCAGTTTCCACAACGCCCGGGCACTGTTTCCATGATTCCCAGTGCCGGGGTATTTCAGGCCCGTACCGGGCCCCCGATCAGCCGCCGGAAAGTACGCGCACGAGTTCCTCCGCCGTGCGGCAGCGGTCCAGGAGCGACTTCACGTGGGCCTTGGTGCCGCGCAGCGGCTCCAGGGTCGGGACGCGCTGGAGCGAGTCCCGGCCCGGCAGATCGAAGATCACCGAGTCCCAGGAGGCCGCGGCGACGTCGTCGGCGTACTGCTCGAGGCAGCGGCCCCGGAAGTAGGCCCTGGTGTCCTCGGGAGGCGCCGTCTCGGCCCGCCGCGCCTCGGTCTCGTCCAGGAGCCGCTTCATGCGCCCACGGGCCACCAGGCGGTTGTACAGGCCCTTCTCGGGGCGCACGTCCGCGTACTGGAGGTCCACCAGGTGGAGGCGGGCCGCGTCCCAGTCCAGGTCGTCGCGGCGCCGGTAGCCCTCCATGAGCTCCAGCTTGGCGATCCAGTCGAGCTCGCCGGCCAGGCTCATCGGGTTGTTCTCGAGCCGGTTGAGGGTGTCCTCCCAGCGCGTCAGGACGTCCTTCGTCTGCTCGTCCGCGTCCGAGCCGTACCGCTCCTCCACGTACTTCCTGGCCAGCTCGAAGTACTCCATCTGCAGCTGGACGGCGGTGAGCGTCCGGCCGCTGCGGAGCGTGACCAGGTACTGGAGGGTCGGGTCGTGCGAGACCTGGTGGAGGGTGCGGACCGGCTGGTCGACGGCGAGGTCCACGGTGATGAACCCGTCCTCGATCATCGACAGGACCAGCGCGGTCGTGCCCAGCTTGAGGTAGGTCGAGATCTCCGAGAGGTTCGCGTCGCCGATGATCACGTGCAGGCGACGGTACTTCTCGGCGTCCGCGTGCGGCTCGTCGCGCGTGTTGATGATGGGCCGCTTGAGGGTGGTCTCCAGCCCCACCTCGACCTCGAAGTAGTCGGCGCGCTGACTGATCTGGAAGCCGTTCTTCCGGCCGTCCTGACCGATGCCGACCCGGCCCGCCCCGGTCACGACCTGGCGGGAGACGAAGAAGGGGGTCAGGTGGCGCACGATGTCCGAGAAGGGGGTCTCCCGCTTCATCAGGTAGTTCTCGTGCGTGCCGTAGGAGGCGCCCTTGTTGTCGGTGTTGTTCTTGTAGAGGTGAATGGGCTGGGCCCCGGGGAGCTGGGCGGCGCGCACGGCCGCCTCCGCCATGATCCGCTCGCCGGCCTTGTCCCAGAGGACGGCGTCACGCGGGTTGGTGACCTCGGGCGAGCTGTACTCCGGGTGGGCGTGGTCCACGTAGAGCCGTGCCCCGTTGGTGAGGATCACGTTGGCGAGGCCGATGTCCTCGTCGGTGAGCTGGCTGGAGTCGGCGACCTCGCGGGCGAGGTCGAAGCCGCGGGCGTCCCGCAGCGGATTCTCCTCCTCGAAGTCCCAGCGGGCGCGGCGCGCCCGGTGCATCGCCGCCGCGTAGGCGTTGACGATCTGGGACGAGGTGAGCATGGCATTGGCGTTCGGGTGGCCCGGGACGGAGATCCCGTACTCCGTCTCGATGCCCATTACTCGCCGTACGGTCATGCGGCCCTCCTTGCCCGGCGTCGCTCACAGTGCGCGACTCGGCGTTACCGAAGAGCCTAGAGCGGCTCAGCGCTGGTGGGGAGATCACTTGCGGTATTTCCCGTACTACCGGGAGAAACCGGGGCTGCCGGGGGAAACCCCGGCTGCCGGGGAAATGCTGGACGGAATGCGACGGCTGCGGATGCCCGGTCTCCGGACATCCGCAGCCGGTACGCGTTTTACAGGTACTGACCGGTGTTGGCCACCGTGTCGATGGAGCGTCCGGTGTCCGCGCCCTGCTTTCCGGTGACGAGCGTACGGATGAACACGATCCGCTCGCCCTTCTTTCCGGAGATACGGGCCCAGTCGTCGGGGTTGGTGGTGTTGGGCAGGTCCTCGTTCTCCTTGAACTCGTCCACGCACGCCTGGAGGAGGTGGGAGACGCGGATGCCCTTCTGGTTGTGGTCGAGGAAGGCCTTGATGGCCATCTTCTTGGCCCGGTCGACGATGTTCTGGATCATCGCGCCGGAGTTGAAGTCCTTGAAGTAGAGGACTTCCTTGTCGCCGTTGGCGTACGTGACCTCGAGGAAGCGGTTCTCCTCGGATTCCGCGTACATCTGCTCGACGACCGACTGGATCATTCCGTGGGCCGCGGCGGCCTTGGAGCCGCTGTGCTCGGAGATGTCGTCCGTGTGGAGCGGCAGGGTGGCCGTGAGGTACTTCGCGAAGATGTCCTTCGCGGCCTCCGCGTCCGGACGCTCGATCTTGATCTTGACGTCGAGCCGGCCGGGTCGAAGGATCGCGGGGTCGATCATGTCCTCGCGGTTGGAGGCACCGATGACGATGACGTTCTCCAGGCCCTCCACGCCGTCGATCTCGGCGAGCAGCTGGGGGACGATGGTGTTCTCCACGTCCGAGCTGACACCGGATCCGCGGGTGCGGAAGAGGGATTCCATCTCGTCGAAGAAGACGATGACGGGGGTGCCCTCGCTCGCCTTCTCCCGCGCACGCTGGAAGACGAGGCGGATGTGCCGCTCGGTCTCGCCGACGTACTTGTTGAGGAGTTCGGGGCCCTTGATGTTGAGGAAGTAGGACTTCCCCGCGGGCTGGCCGGTCACCTCGGCGACCTTCTTGGCCAGGGAGTTGGCCACGGCCTTCGCGATCAGCGTCTTGCCACAGCCTGGCGGGCCGTAGAGCAGGATGCCCTTGGGCGGTCGGAGTTCGTGCTCCTTGAAGAGGTCGGGGTAGAGGTACGGAAGCTCGACCGCGTCGCGGATCAGCTCGATCTGGTTGCCCAGACCGCCGATCTTCTCGTAGTCGACGTCCGGGACCTCTTCGAGGACGAGCTCTTCGACCTCGCTCTTGGGGATGACCTCGTACACGTAGCCGGACCTGGCGTCGAGCAGCAGGGCGTCGCCGGGGCGGATGGTGACGTCCAGCAGAGGCTCGGCGAGCCTCACCACCCGCTCCTCGTCGGTGTGCCCGACCACCAGGGCGCGCTCGCCGTCCTCAAGGATCTCCTTGAGGGTGACGATGTCCCCGGCACGCTCGAACTCCATGGCCTCGACCACGTTGAGCGCTTCGTTGAGCATGACTTCCTGGCCACGCCGGAGCTCTTCGAGCTCGACGCTGGGGCTCACGTTCACCCGGAGCTTGCGGCCCCCGGTGAAGATGTCGCACGTGCCGTCCTCATTGGCGTGCAGGAAGACACCGAAGCCGGCCGGAGGCTGTGCGAGCCGGTCGACCTCCTCCTTGAGAGCCACGATCTGGTCGCGGGCCTCACGGAGCGTATGGGCGAGCCGCTCATTCTGAGCGGACACGCCGGCCAGGTTCGTCTGCAGCTCGACGATCCGCTCTTCGAGAATCCTCGTGTGTCGCGGAGAGTCGGCGAGCTTGCGGCGCAGGACGGCGATTTCCTGCTCGAGATAGGCAACCTGACCGGCGGGGTCCTCAGACCCTCGTCCCGGCCGGATGCCGCGGTTGATGTCGTCGTCGTGGGCTGCCACGGTCCTCACCTCCTCCAAGGGGAGCTGGACGCTTCCTGACCCTACCTGCGTGGGTGGTGATTGAAACCCCTAGATCAAAAAGACTCCGGGCTGTGTCCGATCTTCACCCTTGCGCTTCCCCTCTCGCCAGCTGAATACCCACCCTTCACCGTCTGAAAGCGGGCGGTTGTATCGTCGTCATTGGTCAACACCCGTCAGAGGTGGCCCGACTTACCCGCGAGAAGCAGAAACGGCAGGAGAAATGACCGTGCAGAACGAGGCCCCGGCCAAGGGCGCCGGAGAGGCGCTGGAGGTCTGGATCGATCAGGACCTGTGCACCGGGGACGGGATCTGCGCGCAGTACGCTCCCGAGGTCTTCGAGCTGGACATCGACGGGCTCGCGTATGTGAAGAGCGCCGACGACGAGCTGCTCCAGGACAACGGGGCGACGACCCCTGTGCCCCTGCCGCTGCTTCAGGACGTGGTGGACTCCGCGAAGGAGTGCCCGGGCGACTGCATCCACGTGCGCCGGGTCGCGGACAAGGTCGAGGTCTACGGCCCCGACGCGGAGTGACGGGTCAGGCGCTCCGCGCCTCGTCACGGGTGGCGCGGACGAAGGCGCCACCCTCCCAGGCCCAGCTGACCTGCTCCTTCTGGTCGGGGCAGCAGCGGGGTACGTCGAGGGACGAGTAACCGAGCAGCGTGGCGTGCACCGCTCCGTCGCGTACGGCGAGCTCGGCGACGTTCTTGTGCTGGTCGGGCGCGACGAGCGTGGCGACGACGCGCGCGGGGGCGTCCGCGCCCTTGCCCCGGGTGAGGACGTAGACGCCGCTCGGCGGCGTGCCGGAGCCGGCTTCGCAGTGCACGACCGCAACGGTCTCCGGGTTCCCGTCGCCGTCGAGGTCCCCGGAGGCGCGCTTCGCGATCTTGTGGGGGCCTCCCCCGCACTCCAGGGGGAAGTCGGCCGTGGCGGCCTCGGGAGCGGGCGCCGGGCGCGGGGCGACAGGGGTCGCGGTGGCGCCGGCGGGGCCGGGCTGGAGCAGTCCGGCGAGGGCGACGACGGCGGCGATCGCCGTGGCGGTGGCCAGCCAGTGGGTCGGCCGGGCGTGCGTGTGCGCGAGGTCGGGCAGGTCCGCGGGGTCCTGGGGAGCGGAGGGCTGCACGCGAGACGTCTCCTGTGGGGGTGGCGCGATGGGTTCTGGGCATCGTGCCATACGTCACAGGGCGACGGAACAGCCGGGGCCCGGCTGTGCGCGGCGAGTCCTCGCCGCGCACCCCGAGGGAATCGCTCCCCGCCCGACCGCGCGCCTCGGCGCTCCGCCACACGCCCCGTCCGTCGCACGCCCACCGTGTCTCGGCACTCCGCCACGCGCCTCGCCCGTCGCCCGCTCACCGCGCCTCCGGCGTGCCCCGAACATGAGGACGCCGCCGCCGAGTTCCCTCCCGTGGGCGGGAACTCGGCGGCGGCGCGCTGTGGATGTCGGGACGTCAGCCCTTGTTGGGGCCTTCGTAGTCCTCGCCGTACGCGCCCTTCGCGGGGCGGCGACGGCGCATCGGGGGCTCCACGCCGTCCGCGAGGCGGCGGGCGGTGACGAGGAAGCCGGTGTGGCCGATCATGCGGTGATCGGGCCGGACGGCGAGACCCTCGACGTGCCAGTTGCGGATCATGGACTCCCACGGCTGCGGCTCGGCGTAGCAGCCGAACTCGCGGATGGACTCCACGGTGCGCGCGAGCTGGGTGGTGGTCGCCACGTAGCAGCAGAGGATGCCGCCGGGGACGAGGGCCTTGGAGACGGCCTCCAGGCACTCCCAGGGAGCGAGCATGTCCAGGATGACGCGGTCGACGTCGGTGTCGGACAGGTTGTCCTGGAGGTCGCCCACGGTCAGCTGCCAGGCCGGGTGGGGGCCGCCGAAGTAACGCTCGACGTTGCCCTTCGCGATCTCGGCGAAGTCCTCGCGGCGCTCGTAGGAGTGCAGCATTCCGCTGTCGCCGATGGCGCGGAGCAGGAAGCTGCTGAGCGAGCCGGAACCCACACCCGCCTCGACGACGCGCGCGCCGGGGAAGATGTCGGCGAAGGCGAGGATCTGTCCCGCGTCCTTCGGGTAGACCACGGCTGCGCCGCGGGGCATGGACAGGACGTAGTCGGGGAGCAGGGGGCGCAGCGCGAGGTAGGCGACGTTTCCGGTGGTGCGGACAACGCTGCCCTCGGGGGCGCCGATCAGTTCGTCGTGCGGGAAAGAACCCTTGTGGGTGTGGAAGTTCTTTCCCTCTTCGAGCGTGAACGTGTAGTGACGGCCCTTGGGGTCGGTCAGCTGAACCTGGTCCCCGACCTTGAAGGGCCCGCGTCGGCGGGCGGCACCGGTCGGTTCGGACATGTGAACAGAGTACCGGGGTTACGAGGACGGTCGTGCCATGGCCTTGACGAAGGCGCGCTCGACGTCGGTCGTCGCGAGGACACCGTAGATCTCGCCGGTCTCCTCGACGACCAGGTACTCCGTGGCGGGGCTGGCGCGGAGGTGGTCGAGGAGGGGCTGTCCCGCGAGTTCGGCGGGGACGCGCATCCCGTCGGCGAGGTCCTGGGTGAGGGCGCTGACGGCGACCCAGGGGCGGCGGTGCTGGGGGACGGCGGCGATGGCGGTCTCGCGGACGATGCCGGTGGGGTCGCCGCCGGGGTCGACGACGACGAGCGCGCGGGCGCCGGCCTCGTTGGCGCGGCGGAGGGCCTCGGAGAGCGGGGTGGCGGGTTCGACGGGGATGGCGCGCCGGGTGAGGGCGCGGGCGCGGAGCTCGGGGAGGTGCTCGCGGAGGCGGGCCATGCGGAGGCTGTTGCCGGCGCCGGTCCAGATGATCGCGGCCAGGATGGCGGCGAGGAGTGCGTCGGTGACGGTGTCGAGGCCGCTGATCTCGTCGGTGGCGTTGCCGAGGAGGCCGGTGCGGGTGAGCAGGGGCAGCCCGACGAGCACGAGGACGGCGAGGGCGCGGCCGACCCAGGCGGCGGCGACGGTGCCGCTCATGGGCTTGCCGGTGATCTTCCAGATGACGGCGCGGAGCATCCGGCCGCCGTCGAGGGGAAGGCCCGGGAGCAGGTTGAAGGCGGCGACGATCAGGTTGGAGATCATCAGGCCGGCGAGGAGGACGCCGGGGACGGTGCCGGGCTCGACGGCGTACAGGGAGAGGTAGAACACACCGGCGAGGACGAGGGAGAGGAGCGGGCCGACGAAGGCGAGGACGAATTCGCGGCCGGGGGTCTCGGTCTCCTTCTCGATCTCGGAGACGCCGCCGAAGAACTGGAGCTGGATGCGGCGCACGGGGAGCTTGAAGCGGAGCGCGGCGATCGTGTGGGCCAGTTCGTGGACGAGCACGGAGGCGTAGAAGGCGACGGCGAAGAAGAGGGAGACGAGGTACCGGGCGGCGCCGAGCTCGGGCAGGACCCGTTCGATCTGGTCGCCGAAGACCCAGGTGATGAGGGCGGCGACCAGGAACCAGCTGGGCGCGACGTAGACGGGCACGCCGAAGGGGCGGCCCATCAGGATCCCGCCGCCGGGCTCCTCGGTCCGCTGCGGCTTGGGCTCGTCCTGGTTCACGGGTTCCTTTCGTCGCGAGGCGTGACCCACGCCGGTGCGTCACGGTTCGATCATGCAGTGCGACGGGGTCTCAGGTCGATGGTATTCCGCTCGCTGTCGGTGGCGGGTCGTAGGGTCTCTGTCATGAGTACGAGCGAGCAGGTGCCGGCGGAGCCCCGGGCGCCCATGTCGTTGTCGCCGTCGCGGGCGAACGATTTCATGCAGTGTCCGCTGCTGTACCGGTTCCGGGTGATCGACCGGCTGCCGGAGAAGCCGAGCGCGGCGGCGACGCGGGGCACGCTGGTGCACGCGGTGCTGGAGCGGCTCTTCGACGACGCGGCGGCGGAGCGGACGGTTCCGCGGGCCAAGGCGATGGTCCCGGGGCAGTGGGAGCGGCTGCTCGAGTCGAAGCCGGAGCTGGGCGAGCTGTTCGCGGAGGATCCGGAGGGGGAGCGCCTCGCGGGCTGGCTGGGTGAGGCGGAGCGGCTGGTCGAGCGGTGGTTCACGCTGGAGGATCCGACGCGTCTGGAGCCGGCCGAGCGTGAGCTGTTCGTGGAGACGGAGCTGGATTCGGGGCTGCGGCTGCGCGGGGTGATCGACCGGGTCGACGTGACGCCGTCGGGTGACGTGCGGATCGTCGACTACAAGACGGGCAAGGCGCCCCGGCCCGAGTACCGCGAGGGCGCGCTGTTCCAGATGACGTTCTACGCGCTGGTCGTCTGGCGGCTGAAGCGGGTGCTGCCGCGGCGGTTGCAGCTGGTCTATCTGGGCAGTGGGGACGTGTTGACGTACGACCCGGTGGAGGCGGACCTGCTGCGGGTGGAGCGGAAGCTGCTGGCGCTGTGGGACGCGATCCGGCTGGCGACGGAGACGGGCGACTGGCGGCCGCGGCCGACGAAGCTCTGCGGCTGGTGCGACCACCAGGCGGTCTGTCCGGAGTTCGGTGGGACTCCCCCGGTGTATCCGCTGAAGATCGTCTCCGCGCGCCCGCCGGAGTCGGGCGAATCCGGGCAGGGCAGAATGGACCCGGCGCCGCCCGCCCCGTGACCTCGGCCCGTCTCCCGGGTTCGTCCGTCACTCGACCTCAGCTCATCCCTTGAGCTCAGCCCGCCCCGTGAAGGAGCCCTTGTGACGATCCGCGTCCTCCTGGTCGACGATCAGCCGCTGCTGCGCACCGGCTTCCGGATGATTCTGGAGGCCGAGCAGGACATCGCGGTGGTGGGCGAGGCCGGTGACGGTCTCCAGGCTCAGGAGCAGGTGCGCGCGCTCCAGCCCGACGTGGTGCTGATGGACATCCGTATGCCGCGGATGGACGGCGTGGAGGCGACGCGGCAGATCACCGGTCCTGGCCGGGACGGCCCGGCGAAGGTACTGGTGCTGACCACGTTCGATCTGGACGAGTACGTGGTGGAGGCGCTGCGGGCGGGGGCGAGCGGCTTCCTGCTGAAGGACGCCCCGGCCAACGAACTGGTGCAGGCGATCCGTGTGGTGGCGGCGGGCGAGGCGATGCTGGCGCCGTCGATCACGCGCCGGCTGCTCGACAAGTACTCGGCGCATCTGCCGACGGGCGAGGAGCAGGTGCCGGGCGCGCTCGCCACCCTGACCGACCGCGAGGTCGAGGTGCTGAAGCTGGTGGCGCGGGGCCTGTCGAACGCGGAGATCGCGGCGGACCTGTTCGTCAGCGAGACGACGGTGAAGACGCACGTGGGCCATGTGCTGACGAAGCTGGGGCTGCGGGACCGGGTGCAGGCCGCGGTGTACGCGTACGAGAGCGGTCTGGTCCGGCCCGGCGGTCAGCAGTAGCGCCGTCCCGGAGCGGGAGTACGGCGGAGGGCCCGGTGCGCGTGTCGCGCGCCGGGCCCTCTTCCGTACTCGTCGTCCCAGGGCTGTGTCAGCCCTTCTTCAGCTCCCAGAAGCGGAAGACGGTGGAGGCGTCGAGGGTCCATTCGAGGCCGGTGACGTCGTCGCGGGCGACGGCGTACTGCTTGCCCTGCCAGAGCGGGAGGACCGGGAGTTCGTCGGCGACGATGTCCTGGAGCTTCCCGTACTCGTCGGCGGTGGCGGCGCGGTCGGCGGTGGCGGCGGTCTTCGGGAGGACGCTGCCGGTGATGGTGGCGTTCTCGTAGTGGTTGCCGAGGACGTTGCCCTCGCCGAAGAAGGGTGCGGTGAAGTTGTCGGCGTCGGGGTAGTCGGGGACCCAGCCCTTGACGTAGACGCCGTACGTGCCGGCGGCGATGTCCTTCTCGTACTGGTCGTAGGCGACGGACTTCACGTCGGCGTCGAACAGGCCGCTGTCGTTGAGCTGGCCGGCGATGGCCTTGAGCTCCTGGTCGGTGGCAGGGCCGTAGCGGCTGGGCGTGGACCAGAGGGTGAGCTTCACCTTGCCGGTGATGTCGGCCTCGCGCAGCGCCTTCTTCGCCTTCGCCTTGTCGGGGGCGCCGTAGGTGTCGAAGAAGGCGGTGTTGTGGCCGGCGATGCCCGCCGGGACGATCGAGTAGAGCGGCGTTGCCGTCGACTTGTAGACGTCCTCGACGAGGGCCTCGCGGTTGACGAGGTGGGCGATGGCCCGGCGGACGCCGAGCTTGCCGACGACGGGGTCCTTCATGTTGAAGACGAGGTGCTGGACCTCGGCGCTGCTGCCCTGGACGACCTCGATGCCCCGGTCGTCGGTGGTGTCGGAGGCTTCGAGGGCGGCGACGTCGCCGGCCGAGAGGCCTCGGTAGGCGACGTCGATGTCTCCGTCGGCGAGGGCCTTCGAGAGGGCCGCGCGGTCGCCGCGGTAGAGCTTGAGGGTGACTCCGCCGTTCTTGGGCTTGGCGGTGCCCCGGTAGCCGGAGTTGGCGGAGAAGGTGGCCTCGGTCTCGCTGAAGGAGTCCAGCTTGTACGGGCCGGAGCCGGTGGCCTTGCCGTCGGTGCGCAGGGCGTCGGCGGGGTACTCGCGGTGGTCGACGATGGAGCCGGCGCCCGACGCGATCTTGCTGGGGAAGGTGGCGTCCGGGACCTTGAGCCGGAAGACGACGGTCCGCTCGTCGGGGGTCTCGATGGAGTCGATGGTGGCGAGCAGCGGCGCCGGACCGGAGGGGTCGGCGATCTTGAGGGCCCGCTCGAAGGAGAACTTGACGTCCTCCGAGGTGAGCTTGTTGCCGTTGGAGAAGGTGAGGCCTTCCCGGAGGGTGCAGGTGTAGACCTTGCTGCCCGCGGCGAAGGCGCACTGGTCGGCGGCCTCGGGCTCGGGCGCGGAGCCGCCCTTGGGGAAGGCCAGCAGGGACTGGAAGACGTTGTTGAACAGCAGCCAG
This sequence comes from Streptomyces sp. NBC_00094, assembly GCF_026343125.1. NCBI lineage: Bacteria > Bacillati > Actinomycetota > Actinomycetes > Kitasatosporales > Streptomycetaceae > Streptomyces > Streptomyces sp. NBC_00094. The sequence goes on from NZ_JAPEMB010000001.1 coordinate 1,541,854, forward strand.
GAGCCGGGGTCGTAGCCGGCCGCCGGGTCGGTGGCGAGGATCTCGTCCGACATGCCGACGCGGACGCCGTCGCCGGAGGCGGAGCCTCCGCCCTGCTCGGTGCCGCAACCGCTGAGGAGGGCGGCGGACAGCCCCGCGGCGAGCGGGGCCGTCAGCCACTTGGTGTGTGCCTTCACAGAACTTGCCTCTTGATCTCTTGCCAGGCCGGCCGCGCGCTGGTGCGCGGCCGGTGTAACCGATCCAGTCGAGGGGGTTATGCGGTGCCGCGGCCCAGTTCCCAGAGCAGCAGGTCGGAGGACGTGTTGAGCGCGTACTCGACGCCGGTCAGGTCGTTGCGCGCGGCGACGTACTGCTTGCCCTGCCACAGGGGCAGGACGGGTACGTCGCGGGCGACGATCTTCTGGATCTGCGCGAAGACGGGGCTCGCGGCGGTGCGGTCCGCCTGGCGGCGGGAGCGCGGGATGAGCTGGTCGCGGACGACCTTGTTGACGTACGGGGTGTTGAGGAAGTTGTCGCTGTCGAGGAACGGAGCGATGTAGTTGTCGGGGTCCGGGTAGTCCGGGAACCAGCCGAGGCCGTAGACGGCGTAGTCGCCGCGCTTCTGGGCGGGGCGGAAGGTGGACCACTCGGCGCCGCGGACGGTGGCGTCGAAGAGTTCGCTGGCGATGAGCTGCTTCTTGATCGCCTCGAACTCCAGGGCGGTCTCGGCGCCGTAGTGGTCGGTGGTGTAGTTCAGCGTGATCTTGACCGGGGTCTTGACGCCGGCGTCCTTGAGGATCCGGGCGGCGCGGCCGGTGTCCGGCTCGCCGTACTCGTCGAAGAAGGGGGTCGCGTGGCCGGTGATGCTGGAGGGGATCAGCGAGTAGAGCGGCTCGGCGGTGGGGCCGTAGACGAGGTTGACGAGGGCGCCGCGGTCGATGACGGCGGCCATGGCCTGGCGTACGGCCTTCTCCTGGACGGAGGGGTCCTTGGTGTTGAAGCCGAGGTAGCGGATCTCCAGGCCGGGGACCTCGGTGACGGTGATGCCGTCCTTGGGGGTCTCGGTGAGGTCCTTGATCTGCTTCTGCGACAGGGAGCGGGCCATCATGTCGATGTCGTCGCTCTCCAGGGCCTTGCCCATGGCGCCCGCGTCGGCGAAGGCGCGGAGTTCGACCTTGTCGTTGCGCGGTTCGATGTCGCCCTTGTACTTCGGGTTCCGGGTGAAGACGAAGCGGGAGGCCTTGTCGCCCTCGCGCTCGACCGACATGGTGTACGGGCCCGAGCCGTCGACCTCGAAGCCGTCACGGAGCTCCCCCGCGGCGTACTTGTCCTTGCTGAGGATGCCGGCGACCGGGGTGGAGAGCTTGTACGGGAAGGTGGCGTCGGGGGACTTGAGGTGGAAGACGACCTCGTCCGCGCCCTTGGTCTCGACCGTGTCGACGTTGGCGAGGAGCGCTGCCGTCCCGTTGTCCGACTTGATCTTCAGGACGCGCTCGATGGAGTACTTGACGTCCTCGGCGGTGACCGGCGTGCCGTCGGCGAAGCTGAGGCCCGAGCGGAGCTTGCAGCGGTAGCTCTCGCTGGCCTTGTCGGAGAATCCGCAGCTCTGGGCGGCCTCGGGGACGGGCTCGCCGCCGCCGCGGGGCACGTGCAGCAGGGTCTGGACGGTCTGCCGCAGGATGTTCCAGGTGCCGGTGTCGTAGGCGAAGGCCGGGTCGAGGGGCGCGGGGGCGTCCTCGGTCGCGATGAACTGGTCCGTGGTGCCGACGACGATGGCTCTGCCGTCCTCGGCTCCGCCACAGGCGGCGAGCAGGGGGGCCAGCAGTACGGCCGCGGCGGGCAGCACCAGGGTCTTGCGGTTCATCAGGGACGTTCTCCTCATCCGGCACGGGGATACAGAGGTCTGGGACACTCCGCCGCCGGCCGCCCGGTCGGGGCGGGAGCGATCGGGCCGGGTGTTGCGATCGGTCCTGTGTTCACGGCGACTTGGGTGTGCGCCGGTGCACGCGGTTATACGGCGAAGTACTCGCGAAAGATTAGTCGTCGGCGCCGCTATTGCCGGACCGGGACCGGGTACGGGAGTAATCGCACGGTGAGCATGAATGCGGTCGGCTCGATAGTCATGCGTCGCCACGATGCGGACGCGGGCCACCGAATCGGGACACATGGGATCGATGAAACCGGCCGATTTCGGGCGCCGAACGCCCGCAGGCCACTCACCGGCGGGTACTCTGCGTGACGAAGGTCACGCGGAGGCCGTCTCGGTGAATGGCCTGCGGGATATCCGCGCGCGAAAGCGCATTCAGTTGGGAAAGCTCAGATAAAGCTCAGATTCCGGTGATCAAGGTACGCAGGAAGGGGACGTCGACTTCTTCCAGGGAGCGCACGACGACCCGGCCGGGGGAAGGCGCGATCGGGGCGACGGAGGGCACCGCGACGACCCGGCAGCCCGCCGCCTCCGCGGCCGCCACACCGGTCGCCGTGTCCTCGATGACGGCGCACAGCGCGGGGTCGGCGCCCACACCGCGCGCGGCCGTCAGATACGGCTCGGGGTGCGGCTTGGTGCGGACGACCTCGTCCCCGGCGACGGTGAGGGCGAACCGGTCGCGACCGAGCGAGGCCAGGATCCGGTCGATGATCCGCCGGTGCGAGGCGGAGACCAGGGCGGTGGGGATGGAGTGCCGGGCCAGTTCGGCGAGGAGGCGCTCGGCGCCCGGCATGAGCGGGACGCCCCGGGTGATGCGCTGCTCGAACTTCTCGTTGAGCAGGACGGTCAGCTCGGCGAGGGTGATGTCGGCGCCGGTGGACTCGATGAGGTAGCCGGCGCTACGGGTCATCGGACCGCCGACCACGATGTCCCGCCAGGCCTCGTCCAGCCGGTGCCCGAGGTCGGCGAAGACCTCGACCTCGGCGTCCCACCAGAACCCCTCCGTGTCGACGAGGGTCCCGTCCATGTCGAGGAAGACCGCCTGCAGCGCGGAGCTTCCGTTCGTACGGAACAGGGACGCGGGGACCGTACTGGTCATCCGGCACACCTTCCATGGAGGGACGAGAAGGCCGGTCTCCCTCCCCGGTACGGGGAGGAGGACCGGCCTGCACTGGACCGACAAGTGTACGTCGCCCCTGGCAGGGGCGCCTGGATTTACACCGTGGGGGTCACCGTGCGTTGAAGTACGTCGCCTCCGGGTGGTGGATCACGATGGCGTCGGTGGACTGCTCGGGGTGGAGCTGGAACTCCTCCGACAGGTGCACGCCGATCCGCTCCGGCCGCAGCAGGTCCGCGATCTTCGCACGGTCCTCCAGGTCGGGGCAGGCGCCGTAGCCGAGGGAGAAGCGCGCGCCGCGGTACTTCAGCGCGAACATGTCCTCGACGGCGGCCGGGTCCTCGCCGGCGAAGCCCAGCTCGGCGCGGACGCGGGCGTGCCAGTACTCGGCGAGGGCCTCGGCGAGCTGGACGGAGAGACCGTGCAGCTCCAGGTAGTCGCGGTAGGAGTCGGACGCGAACAGCTCGGCCGTGGCCTCGCCGATCTTCGAACCGACGGTGACGACCTGGAGGCCGACGACGTCGGTCTCGCCGGACTCCTCCGGGCGGAAGTAGTCCGCGAGGCAGAGACGGCGGCCCCGGCGCTGGCGCGGGAAGGTGAAGCGGGTCCGCTCGTTGCCGGCCTCGTCCAGGATGATCAGGTCGTCGCCCTTGGAGACGCAGGGGAAGTAACCGTGGACGACGGCCGCCTCCAGGAGGTTCTCCGTGTGGAGCTTGTCGAGCCAGCCGCGCAGCCGCGGCCGACCCTCGGTCTCGACGAGCTCCTCGTACGAGGGGCCGTCCCCGGCCCGGTTCTGCTTGAGGCCCCACTGGCCCTTGAAGAGGGCGCCCTCGTCGAGCCAGGACGCGTAGTCCTTCAGCGGGATGCCCTTGACGACACGGGTGCCCCAGAAGGGCGGGGTCGGCACCGGGTTGTCGGTGGCCACGTCGGAGCGGCCGCCGGGCTCCGGCTCGTCCACCTGGAGGGCGGCGGCGTCCCGCTTCACGACCCGGCGCTGCTTGAGCTCGGGCAGCGCGGCTCCGGGGACGCCCCGCTTGACGGAGATGAGGGCGTCCATGAGGCGCAGGCCCTCGAAGGCGTCGCGGGCGTAGCGGACCTCGCCCTGGTAGATCTCGTGCAGGTCCTGCTCGACGTACGCCCGCGTGAGGGCGGCGCCGCCGAGGATCACCGGGTACTTGGCGGCCAGCTCGCGCTGGTTCAGCTCCTGCAGGTTCTCCTTCATGATCACGGTGGACTTCACGAGGAGACCGGACATGCCGATGACGTCGGCCCGGTGCTCCTCCGCGGCCTCCAGGATCGCGGAGACGGGCTGCTTGATGCCGATGTTGACGACGTTGTAGCCGTTGTTGGAGAGGATGATGTCGACGAGGTTCTTGCCGATGTCGTGGACGTCCCCGCGGACGGTGGCGAGGACGATCGTGCCCTTGCCGTCCGCGTCGGACTTCTCCATGTGCGGTTCGAGGTGGGCGACCGCGGTCTTCATGACCTCGGCGGACTGGAGCACGAACGGCAGCTGCATCTGGCCCGAGCCGAAGAGCTCGCCGACGACCTTCATGCCGTCGAGGAGGGTCTCGTTGACGATGTCGAGGGCGGGCCGCGAGGTCAGGGCCTCGTCGAGGTCGGCCTCCAGGCCGTTCTTCTCGCCGTCGATGATCCGCCGCTTGAGCCGCTCGTCGAGCGGCAGCGCGAGGAGCTCCTCGGTCTTGCCCGCCTTCATCGACTTGGTGTTGACGCCCTCGAAGAGCGCCATCAGCTTCTGCAGCGGGTCGTACCCCTCGGCGCGCCGGTCGTAGATCAGGTCGAGGGCGGTGGTGACCTGCTCGTCGTCGAAGCGGGCGATCGGCAGGATCTTCGAGGCGTGCACGATCGCCGAGTCGAGGCCGGCCTTCACGCACTCGTCGAGGAAGACCGAGTTGAGGAGGATGCGCGCGGCCGGGTTGAGGCCGAAGGAGATGTTGGAGAGGCCCAGCGTCGTCTGGACGTCGGGGCGGCGCCGCTTCAGCTCGCGGATCGCCTCGATCGTGGCGATGCCGTCCTTGCGGGACTCCTCCTGACCGGTGCAGATGGTGAAGGTCAGGGTGTCGATGAGGATGTCCGACTCGTGGATGCCCCAGTTGCCGGTGAGGTCCTCGATGAGCCGCTCGGCGATGGCGACCTTGTGCTCGACGGTACGGGCCTGGCCCTCCTCGTCGATGGTGAGGGCGATGAGCGCGGCACCGTGCTCCTGCGCCAGCCGGGTGACCTTGGCGAAGCGGGACTCCGGGCCGTCGCCGTCCTCGTAGTTCACGGAGTTGATGACGGCCCGGCCGCCGAGCTTCTCCAGGCCGGCGCGGAGGACGTCGACCTCGGTGGAGTCGAGGACGATCGGCAGGGTGGAGGCGGTGGCGAAGCGGCCGGCCAGCTCCTCCATGTCGGCGACGCCGTCGCGGCCCACGTAGTCCACGCAGAGGTCGAGCATGTGCGCGCCCTCGCGGATCTGGTCGCGGGCCATCTCGACGCAGTCGTCCCAGCGGGCTTCGAGCATGGCCTCGCGGAACTTCTTCGAGCCGTTGGCGTTGGTGCGCTCGCCGATCGCCATGTACGCGGTGTCCTGGCGGAACGGCACGGTCTGGTAGAGCGAGGCGGCACCGGGCTCGGGGTGCGGGGAGCGCTCGGGCGGCGTGACGCCCTGCACCCGCTCGACGACCTGGCGCAGGTGCTCGGGGGTGGAGCCGCAGCAGCCGCCGACGAGCGACAGGCCGTAGTCGCGGACGAAGGTCTCCTGCGCGTCGGCCATCTCGGGCGGCGTCAGCGGGAAGTACGCGCCGTCCTTGGTCAGCACGGGCAGGCCGGCGTTGGGCATGCACATCAGCGGCGTACGCGAGTGGCGGGCGAGGTAGCGCAGGTGCTCGCTCATCTCGGCCGGGCCCGTCGAGCAGTTCAGGCCGATCATGTCGATGCCGAGCGGCTCCAGCGCGGTGAGCGCCGCGCCGATCTCCGAGCCGAGCAGCATGACGCCGGTGGTCTCGAAGGCGAGCGAACAGATCAGCGGCACGTCGAGGCCCAGGGCGTCCATCGCGCGGCGCGCGCCGATCAGGCTCGACTTGGTCTGCAGCAGGTCCTGGGTCGTCTCGACGATCAGGGCGTCCGCGCCACCGGCCAGCAGGCCCTCGGCGTTCTTCTGGTAGCCGTCGCGCAGCACGTCGTACGCGATGTGGCCGAGCGACGGCAGCTTGGTGCCGGGGCCGATCGAGCCGAGCACCCAGCGCTGACGGCCGTCCTTGGCGCCGAACTCGTCGGCGACCTCGCGGGCGATCCGGGCGCCCGCCTCGGAGAGCTCGACGATCCGGTCCGCGATCTCGTACTCGCCCGCTGCCGAGTGGTTGGAGCCGAAGGTGTTCGTCTCCACGCAGTCGACGCCGACCTCGAAGTACGCCTCGTGGACCGAGCGGACGATGTCCGGCCTGGTCACGTTCAGGATCTCGTTGCAGCCTTCGAGGTTCTGGAAGTCCTCAAGGGTGGGGTCCTGAGCCTGGAGCATGGTGCCCATGGCTCCGTCGGCGACGACGACTCGGGTGGCAAGCGCCTCACGGAGGGCTGCGGCGCGGTTCCGGCTGTCAGCGGAGGGGGTCGGCAACGAGGCCATGGATGAGCTCCCTGGGATGCGACGGCTGTCGGCTTTGCACCCTCGGTGGAGGGTGCACGGAGCCAGCGTAACCGCGCTCGGCCCGGGGTGGACACGGCGTCCCACGGGGCGGACGGCATCCTGTGTGCGGGGACTCCCCGTCCGGCCTGTTCGTGACCGACACTGTCCTCAGTAACCCAAGGTCGACATCGACCGATAGTGTTCAGCATTGCCGAACAACGTAAGAGGGAGAGGGTCGGGCGATGGCGAAGAACATCCAGTCGCTTGAACGGGCTGCCGCGATGCTGCGACTGCTCGCCGGCGGCGAGCGCCGGCTCGGCCTGTCCGACATCGCGTCCTCGCTGGGGCTCGCGAAGGGCACGGCCCACGGGATCCTGCGCACCCTCCAGGCGGAGGGCTTCGTGGAGCAGGAGGCGGCCTCGGGCCGCTACCAGCTGGGGGCGGAGCTGCTGCGGCTCGGCAACAGCTATCTGGACGTGCACGAGCTGCGGGCCCGGGCCCTCGTCTGGACCGACGACCTCGCGCGGTCGAGCGGCGAGAGCGTGCACCTGGGGGTGCTGCACCAGCGGGGCGTCCTGATCGTGCACCACGTCTTCCGGCCCGACGACAGCCGCCAGGTCCTGGAGGTGGGGGCCATGCAGCCGCTGCACTCCACGGCCCTCGGCAAGGTCCTCTCGGCGTACGACCCGGTGGCCCACAGCGAGGTGCTGGAGGTCGAGCGCGAGGCGTTCACGCCCCGTACGACGACCGAGCTCGACGCGTTCGAGTCCTTGCTCGACCTGACGCGGGCCAAGGGCTGGGCGGCGGACGTCGAGGAGACCTGGGAGGGCCTGGCCTCGGTGGCGGCGCCGATCCACGACCGGCGGCGGATGCCGGTGGGTGCCGTGGCGGTCACGGGCGCGGTGGAGCGGCTCTGCCCCGGCGGGGAACTGCGCCCCGAACTGGTGGCGGCGGTGCGGGACTGCGCCCGCGCCGTCTCGCGCGACCTGGGGGCCGGCCGCTTCTGACGCGGCCGGGGCGCCCCTCGCCTCCGAGCCGCCCCCCGTACGGTCGAACCCGTCGGTAACGATCCCGTTATCGGCGGGTTTTTCGCATCCCGGGGCCTTGACGTGCTGTTAACCCTGGGGCAAAACTTCCGTTCACCGGTCGGCATTGTCGAACGCTTAACGGCAATACACGCTAGAGTGTGGCAGTGCCAAGGGCCGGCAACGCCCTCACACGAGGGCGCGGACCACCGGAGGGACCCGGGGTTCGGCTTCCCCTGGACGAAGGACAAAGGAGTCGCGGGTGTCCAGCTCCGACATCTTCCTCGGCGAGACCATCGGTACCGCCGTACTCATCCTGCTCGGCGGCGGTGTCTGTGCCGCCGTCACGCTCAAGAGCTCGAAGGCCCGTAACGCGGGCTGGCTCGCGATCACCTTCGGGTGGGGCTTCGCCGTCTTGACGGCCGTCTACATGACGGCTTCCCTCTCCGGCGCCCATCTGAACCCCGCCGTCACGGTCGGAATCGCGGTCAAGGACGGGGAGTGGGGCAACGTCCCCGTGTACCTCGCCGGCCAGCTGCTCGGCGCGATGATCGGCGCCGCGCTGGTCTGGGTGGCCTACTACGGCCAGTTCCAGGCCCACCTCACGGACCCGGAGACCGTCGGCGAGAAGCCGATCGAGGGCCCCGGCCCGGTGCTCGGCATCTTCTCGACCGGCCCCGAGATCCGGAACGTCTGGCAGAACCTGGCCACCGAGATCATCGGCACGGTCGTGCTGGTCCTGGCGGTGCTCACCCAGGGCCTCAACGACAGCGGCAAGGGCCTCGGCGTCATAGGCGGCCTCATCACCGCGCTCGTCGTGGTCTCCATCGGCCTCTCGCTCGGCGGCCCGACCGGCTACGCCATCAACCCGGCCCGCGACCTCGGTCCGCGCATCGTGCACGCCCTGCTCCCGCTGCCGAACAAGGGCGGCTCCGACTGGAGCTACTCCTGGATCCCGGTCGCCGGTCCGCTGATCGGTGGCGCCGTCGCCGCGGGTATCTACAACATCGCGTTCGCCTGAGCCGTCCTTCTTTCCGACCCCCTTGGAGCACACCGTGACCGACGCACACACGTCCGGCCCCTTCATCGCGGCCATCGACCAGGGCACCACCTCCTCGCGCTGCATCGTCTTCGACAAGGACGGCCGGATCGTCTCGGTCGACCAGAAGGAGCACGAGCAGATCTTCCCGAAGCCCGGCTGGGTCGAGCACGACGCCGCCGAGATCTGGACCAACGTCCAGGAGGTCGTCGCCGGCGCCCTCGCCAAGGCGGACATCACCTCCGCCGACGTCAAGGCCATCGGCATCACCAACCAGCGCGAGACCACGCTGCTGTGGGACAAGAACACCGGTGAGCCCGTCCACAACGCCCTCGTCTGGCAGGACACCCGCACCGACGCCCTCTGCAAGGAGCTCGGCCGCAACGTCGGCCAGGACCGCTTCCGCCGCGAGACCGGCCTGCCGCTCGCCTCGTACTTCTCCGGCCCCAAGGTCCGCTGGCTGCTCGACAACGTCGAGGGCCTGCGCGAGCGCGCCGAGCGCGGCGACATCCTCTTCGGCACCATGGACTCCTGGGTCATCTGGAACCTGACCGGCGGCGTCGAGGGCGGTCACCACGTCACCGACGTCACCAACGCCTCGCGCACCATGCTCATGAACCTGCACACCATGGCCTGGGACGAGAAGATCCTGCAGTCCATGGAGATCCCGGCCGCGGTGCTGCCGGAGATCCGCTCCTCCGCCGAGGTCTACGGCACGGTCAAGGGCGGCGTCCTCGACGGCGTCCCGGTCGCCTCCGCGCTCGGCGACCAGCAGGCCGCCCTCTTCGGCCAGACCTGTTTCGCCGAGGGCGAGGCCAAGTCCACGTACGGCACCGGCACGTTCATGCTGATGAACACCGGCGACAAGATCATCAACTCCTACAGCGGCCTGCTGACCACCGTCGGCTACCAGATCGGCGACGCGAAGCCGGTCTACGCCCTGGAGGGCTCGATCGCCGTCACCGGTTCGCTGGTGCAGTGGATGCGCGACCAGATGGGCCTGATCAAGTCCGCCGCCGAGATCGAGACCCTCGCGTCCTCGGTCGAGGACAACGGCGGCGCCTACTTCGTGCCGGCGTTCTCCGGCCTGTTCGCCCCCTACTGGCGCTCCGACGCCCGCGGAGTGATCGCCGGCCTCACCCGGTACGTCACCAAGGCGCACATCGCCCGCGCCGTCCTGGAGGCCACCGCCTGGCAGACCCGCGAGATCACCGACGCCATGACGAAGGACTCCGGCGTCGAGCTGACCGCGCTCAAGGTCGACGGCGGCATGACCTCCAACAACCTGCTGATGCAGACGCTCTCCGACTTCCTGGACGCGCCGGTCGTGCGTCCGATGGTCGCCGAGACGACCTGCCTCGGCGCCGCCTACGCCGCCGGCCTGGCCGTCGGCTTCTGGCCGGACACCGACTCGCTGCGCGCCAACTGGCGCCGCGCCGCGGAATGGACCCCTCGCATGGACGCCGACAAGCGTGACAGCGAGTACAAGAGCTGGCTCAAGGCCGTGGAACGCTCCATGGGCTGGCTCGATGACGCATCCGAGGAGTAATACGAGATGACCACCCTGCAGAGCGTCCCTGCCCTCGGGACGCACCCGGCCGCCGGTTCGCTCCCGAGCCGCGCCGAGACCAGAGAACAGCTCTCCAAGGCGACGTACGACCTCCTGGTCATCGGCGGCGGCATCCTGGGCATCTCCACCGCCTGGCACGCCGCGCAGTCCGGTCTGCGGGTGGCCCTGGTGGACGCCGGCGACTTCGCCGGCGCCACCTCCTCCGCCTCCTCCAAGCTCCTCCACGGCGGTCTGCGCTACCTGCAGACCGGTGCGGTGAAGCTGGTGGCGGAGAACCACTTCGAGCGGCGTGCGGTGTCGCGTCAGGTGGCACCGCACCTCGCCAACCCGCTCACGTTCTACCTGCCCGTCTACAAGGGCGGCCCGCACGGCGCCGCCAAGCTGGGCGCCGGTGTCTTCGCGTACTCCGCGCTCTCCGCCTTCGGCGACGGTGTCGGGCACCTGCTCTCCCCCGCCAAGGCCGCGCAGGACGTACCGGAGCTGCGGACGGACAACCTGAAGGCCGTGGCCGTCTACGGCGACGACCAGATGAACGACGCCCGCATGGCGCTGATGACGGTCCGCGCCGCCGTCGACGCCGGGGCGACCGTCCTCAACCACGCCGAGGTCACCGGCCTCCGCTTCACCCGGGGCCGGGTCACGGGCGCGGAGCTCAAGGACCGCACCAGCGGCGACGAGTTCGGCGTCACCGCCCGCCTCGTGCTCAACGCGACCGGCCCGTGGGTCGACCACCTGCGCAGGATGGAGGACCCGAACGCGGCCCCCTCCATCCGCCTCTCCAAGGGCGCGCACCTGGTCCTCAAGCGGACCTCGCCGTGGAAGGCCGCGCTGGCCACGCCGATCGACAAGTACCGCATCACCTTCGCCCTCCCCTGGGAGGACATGCTGCTGCTCGGCACGACCGACGAGGAGTACGAGGGTGACCCCGGCCAGGTCGAGGTCACCGAGAAGGACACCGCGCAGATCCTCGACGAGGCCGCCTTCTCCATCCGCGACCAGCAGCTCTCGCGCGATCTCATCACGTACGCCTTCGCCGGTCTGCGGGTGCTTCCGGGCGGGCCCGGCGACACCTCCAAGGCCAAGCGCGAGACGGTCGTCACCGAGGGCCGCGGCGGGATGCTGTCGGTGGCCGGCGGCAAGTGGACGACCTTCCGCCACATCGGCCGTACGGTGATGAAGAAGCTGGAGGCCCTGCCGGGCCACCCGCTGGGCGACGACTACGAGTCGGTCTCCACGCTGCCGAAGCGGCTCCCGCTGCCCGGCATCGCCAACCCGAACGCGGTCGCGCACCGGCTCCTCGTCGACGGCCCGGCGCCCGGCCCGCGCATGTCCGCCGACACCGCCAAGCACCTGGCGACGCACTACGGCTCGCTCGCCTTCGACATCGCCCGCATGGCGAACGAGAACCCGGACCTGGCGCGGCGGATCCACCCGGACGCCCCGGAGATCTGGGCGCAGGTCGCCTACGCCCGCGACCACGAGTGGGCCGAGACGGCGGACGACGTGCTGCGCCGCCGTACGACGCTGACGATACGAGGCCTGGCGACGGACGAGATCCGCGCGGGGGTCGAGTCCATGCTGCGGAAGTAACTCCTGCAGGGAGTGATTCGCACAGGGAGCGATTCACGCGGGGAGCGCTTCCCGCGGGGAGCGACTCCCGCGGGGAGCGACTCCCGTACGCACAAGGGCGGTTCCTCTCCGAGGGGCCGCCCTTCGCGCGTGCCATGCGCCGTCCACACCGCCGCAACACTCCGCGCGCAGAGTGGACGCATGAAGTTTCAGGTCCTCACGATCGTCCACCACTCCCCGCACCCGCTCACCGGCGAACTCCTCACCGCCGCCGACCGGTTGGAGCAGGTCGTCACGCTCGGCGAGACCGCCGAACGCCTCGGCTTCGACGCCTACGCGGTCGGCGAGCGGCACGCGGGCCCGTTCCTCTCCTCCGCCCCGACCGTGCTGCTCGCCGCGCTGGCCGCCCGTACCCGCCGGATCCGGCTCCTCACCGGTGTCACCGTCCTCGCGATCCTCGATCCCGTCCGCGTCGCCGAGGACTACGCCACGCTCGACCAGCTCTCCCGGGGCCGGCTCGAACTCGTCGTCGGCAAGGGTGCGGAGGCCGGTCACTTCGACCTCTTCGGCCTGGACGAGGAGCGGCAGTGGGAGCTCCAGAAGGAGAAGTACGAGCTGCTGCGCCGGCTCTGGGCGGAGGAGAGCGTCGACTGGGAGGGCGAGTTCCGGCCGCCGCTGAAGAACGTCACGACGGTGCCACGCCCGTACGCGGGTCCGCCCCGGATCTGGCACGGCTCCGCCACCAGCCTCCACTCCCCCGAGCTCGCGGCGAGACACGGGGATCCGCTCTTCACCGCCAACGCGATCCAGCCGAGGGAGGCGTACGCGCGGCTCATCGCCCACTACCGCGAGAAGTTCGAGGAGTACGGGCACGATCCGGCCCACGCGCGCGTGGCGGCCGGTTCGGGCGGGCTGCTCATCGCCGACACCGCCGAGCAGGCCGTCGCCCGCTACCGGGACCTGTACGAGGCGAAGGTGCGGCAGAGCTTCAAGCCGCACCTGGAGGGGAAGGCCGGCTACAACACCCCGTTCCGCACGATCGAGGACGCCGTCGCGGACGGCCCCCAGCTGATCGGTTCGCCGCAGCAGATCATCGACAAGATCCTCGGCTACCACGAGCACTACGGCCACGACCTCCAGTCCGTCACCGTCGACACCTTCGGCCAGTCCACGGCCGAGCAGATCGAGACGCTCCAGCGCTTCGCCGAGGAGATCGCGCCGGTGGTGCGGAGGGAGGCGCCGAGCACGCTCTGGGAGGAGTGAGTCCGCCGTGTGCGGAGGCGAGTTCCTGGGTAGTCGATCAAGGCCGCACGGGTTTTCGGGGATGTCCGGGGGCTGCGGACGGACCGCCGGAAAGCCGTAAGGTTGGTCCGTACGACAGGAACTTCGAAAAGGAGGCGCTGGGTGATCGAGCTCGAGGGGGTACCCGAGCTGATCGACCCGGTCATGGTGGCCGCGTTCGAGGGCTGGAACGACGCCGGCGACGCCGCCTCCACCGCGGTCGCCCATCTGGACCGGGAATGGAAGGGCGAGGTGTTCGCGGCCCTCGACGCCGAGGACTACTACGACTTCCAGGTCAACCGCCCCACGGTCTTCCTGGACAACGGCGTCCGGAAGATCACCTGGCCGACGACCCGGCTCTCCGTGGTCCGGATCGGCGGCGACAAGCCCCGCGACCTGGTGCTCGTGCGCGGGATCGAGCCCTCGATGCGCTGGCGCTCCTTCTGCAACGAGCTGCTCGCCTTCGCCCACGAGCTGGGGGTGGAGATGGTGGTGATCCTGGGCGCGCTGCTCGGGGACACCCCGCACACCCGGCCGGTCCCCGTCAGCGGGGTGACGTCCGATCCGGACCTGGCGCGGACGATGGACCTGGAGGAGACCCGGTACGAGGGTCCGACGGGCATCGTCGGCATCCTCCAGGAGGCGTGCACGCACGCGGGCGTGCCGGCCGTGAGCCTCTGGGCCGCGGTGCCGCACTACGTGTCGCAGCCGCCGAACCCGAAGGCGACGCTGGCCCTCCTCAACCGTCTGGAGGACCTGATCGGGCTGCGCATCCCGCTGGGCGAGCTGGCCGAGGACGCGCGGGCCTGGCAGCTGGGCGTGGACCAGCTGGCCGCCGAGGACAGCGAGGTCGCCGAGTACGTGCAGACCCTGGAGGAGGCGCGGGACACGGCGGAGCTGCCGGAGGCCTCCGGCGAGGCCATCGCCCGCGAGTTCGAGCGCTACCTGCGGCGGCGCGAGCCGGGCAGCGGGCCCGGCGGCGGTCCCGGGGTCGCGACGGAGGGCGGCGACTCGCCGTTCCTCCGGGACACCGGGAGCGGCCGGACGAGGCCGCCGAAGCCGGAGCGGCCGGGGCCGGAGGCGGCGCCCACGCCGGACGCGGGAACCGAGGCGGCGCCTGCGACGCCGGACGCGGAGGCGGAGACGGAGACGGAGGCGGCGACCGAGGCGCCCGCCGCCGAGTCGCCCGCGGAGTCGTCTGCGGAACCGCCCGAGGAATCGCCGGAGGAATCGCCCGGGGAGTCGCCCGGCGAGAGCGGGAACGGCGACTCGGAGCAGTAGACATCGATACGGGAGGGGTGCCCGAGGGCGCCCCTCCCGTACGTGTCTCAGGCCGTCAGGCCGTCACGCGCAGCTGAACCGGGCCGCCGCCCAGTCGCCGTGGTCGCCGCTCTTGGACCCGTTGGTGTCCGTGATCCGCAGCCGGACGTGCCGGGCTCCGGTCACGTCGACGTCCACCGGCAGGGTCGCGGACGCCCCCGTCAGCCGGGGCGAGGTCCACAGGACCCTGCCGTCCGCCTCGACGGAGAAGGCGACGTCCCCGTAGCCGTTGATCTCGTCGTCGATGCCGACGTCCGCGGTGAAGGCGGTGCAGCGCCCGCCGAGGTAGAACTCGATGTCGGAGTCGGCGTGGCCGCCGATCCCCTTCTCGTAGGTCTTCCCCGCCAGGGTGAGGGCGTTGCCGTCGGCGGCGCCGGACTCGCCGTTGGAGCGGTCGCGTTCGGCCGGCCCCCAACCGTTGGTGGAGCGCAGCCAGTCGAGGTCGCTCGCCCAGGCGTCGGCCGTCGGCGGCGAGGGCATCACCCCGACCGCGAACCGCTGCACGGCGGTGCGGTCGGTGCCCGCCGAGCGGTGGCGCGCCGTCGCGGTGAGGGCGGCCTCTCCGATCCTCACGTCCGCGGCCGGAGTGACGGTGACCTCGACGCGCCGGGTGGTGCCGGCCGGGATCCGGTCGATCGCCGCCGCCGGGGTGACCTGCCAGCCGGCCGGGGCGTCGACGGTGACACGGACGTCGGTGGCGTCCCGGGTGCCCGCGGTGACGTCCACGACGACCGTGCCCGGGCTGCCCGCGCCGAGCTCCTGTCCGGTGGGGGCGGCGAGGGTGGCGGAGGCGCCCTGTACGGCGCCACCGACCGCGCTGGTGTCGGTCAGTCGCAGTTCGAAGCCTCGGTCGGTGGGCAGGGCCGCGGTCTTGACCCGGACGACTCCCCCGCGCTCGTCGCGGTCGTACCACCAGCCCTGGGTGGCGGCGTCGAAGGCGGCGCGGGAGGTGAGGGCGGGCAGCTTGCTCCCGTCGAGCCGGACGGTGCCGGGGGCGTCGCCGGTGTGGACGGTGAAGGCGTACGGCCGGGCGGTGGGCTTTCCGGTGTACGTGCCCTTGCTCGCGCCGATCCGGACGGAGACGTCGCCGGGGCCGCCGTTCGGGGCGCGGACGTCGGCGCGCTGGGTGGCGTACCTGCCGCCGCGGTGCTCGCGGGTGACGCCGTCGTCCTCGTACAGCTCGAAGGAGGAGTCGCCCTTCGGGTAGACGTCCCAGGCGATCGGGTCGCCGGGGGCGCGGTCGGTGTACGAGCGGATGTCACCGGGCCACATGGGGACGGTGGCACCGGCCCGGACGAACAGGGGCAGGGTGTCGAGCGGGGCGCTGTAGTCGTCGAGGGTGAGCGGGCCCTCGTACGTACGGCCGCTCCAGTAGTCGATCCAGGTGCCCTTGGGGAGGTAGATGCCGTCGCGTTCGACGGCGTCGCGGTAGACGGGGGCGACGAGGAAGTCCTCGCCGCTGAGGAACTCGTACTTCGCGGCCTCGCCCGCGGCCTTCGGGTCGTCCGGGTACTCCAGGGCGAGCGGCCGGGCGAGGCCGATGCCGGTCTTCGTGGCCCGGTGGGCGTGGCTGTAGATGTACGGGAGCAGGGCTTCGTGGAGCTTGAGGGAGGCGCGGTTGATCGAGGTGTACGGCTCGCCGTACCGGAAGGGCTGCTTGTCCTCGGCGGCCCAGCCGTCCATGGTCATGGTGACCGGGAGGAACGTCTTCCACTGGAGGTCGCGGGTGTACGTCTTGGCGCTGCCGCCGAAGATGCCGTCGACGTCGCCGGTGGTGTAGGCGAGGCCGGACATGGAGGCGCCCGCGTAGGTCGGGATCTGCCAGCGGATGTACTCCCAGCTGCCGGACTGGTCGCCGGACCACTGGACGCCGCAGCGCTGGGCGCCGGACCAGCTCTCGGGGGCCCAGGTGAAGCCGCGGGCGTCGCTGTGGGCCTCGATGCCGGCGTGGGCGTCCTTGCAGCCGTCGAGGGCGAACTTGTAGCCCTCGCCGACCCAGGCGACGTCGAGCTTGGCGACCCGTTGGCCGGCCTTGACCTGCTCTTCGAGCGTGTCGATGCCGTCCTCGGTCCACAGGCCGAGCTTCATGCCGCGCTCGCCGAGTCCGGCGGAGGCCTCGGCGAGGTTCTCGTAGCCGCAGCCGTAGCCGTCGTTGACGAGCATCCAGCCGTTGGGCATGTCGTTGGCGACGTAGCCGTCCGCGACCTCGAGCGCGTCGAGGGTGTGGCGTTCGCCGCGGTTGGCGTTGTGGAGGTAGCAGTCGGCGTCGCCGATCTCCAGGCCGTACACGGGCGGCAGGAAGGGCTTGCCCGTGAGGCGGGTGTACTGGCCGATGACGTCCTTGGCGGCGTCGCCGCCGGTGCCGGCGAAGTAGTAGGCGTCGAAGCGCCGTTCCCGCGCGGTGGTGGTGACGGGTTCGGTGAAGGCGTAGGTGTTCGGGGCGTAGGTGTTGCGGTAGACGCCGTATCCGGCGGAGGAGAGGTAGAAGGGGACGGAGTTGGGGTGGCCTCCGTCGTTCCAGTTGTAGTCGACGCCGACCTCGACGGTCTTGTCGCGGTGGGAGGTGTTGCCGCGGCCGTTCTGCATTCCGGCGCCGTAGAACTGCTCGTCGGCGCCGCGGGCGAGCGTCTGGGTGGTGCGGTCCTGGTTCCAGCTGAGGCCCTGGGTCTCGGACCAGAGAGGGGTGCCGTCGGCGCGTACGGCGGAGAAGCGCAGCGGCGACTTGGCCACGCGCAGGGTCACCTCGGCGGTGGCGAGTTCGTACCGGTCGCCGAGGTCGCGCCAGTGGGTGGCCGGGGGCGGGCCCTGGGGCAGGGTGATGTCGGTGCCGGTGGGGTCGGTGAACTTGCCGTCGGGGGCGAGTTCGATGCGGAAGGTGTCGGCGGTGACGAAGGAGACGCGGGCCTCCGCCTGGCCCGCGGTCAGCCGGTAGACGGCTCCGTCGGCGGCGAATCCCGTGACGTCGCCGACGGTGGTGTCGGACGGTTCGGCCGTGGCGCTGCCACCGGGTCCCGCGAAGGCGGTGAGCAACCCGAGCAGTGCACCGGCGACTGCAGCTCTCATGCGCATTGATGATTGCATGAGGCCTATTTAGCGCAGATTCGAGCATGACGACAGGACAAAAAGGAACCGCCCTCGGACTTCGTCAGGAAGTCCAAGGGCGGTTGCACAAAAGGGAGTTGCTCCGAAGCACCCGCTACAGGGCGACACCCATGAGGGCGTCGACGGCACGGGAGACGAGACCGGGCGCGGACTCGTCGGTGCCACCCTCGGCCGTCTGGAGCGCGGCCCAGCGGTCGACCGCGGCCAGCGCGGCCGGGGTGTCCAGGTCGTCGGAGAGGGCCTCGCGGAGCTCCTCCACGAGCGCGTCGGCGGACGGGCCGTCGGGACGGGAGACGGCGGCGCGCCAGCGGTCGAGCCGCTCCACGGCGTCCTGGAGGACCTGGTCGGTCCACTCCCAGTCGGCACGGTAGTGGCGGGAGAGGAGCGCGAGCCGGATGGCGGCCGGGTCGACGCCGTCGCGGCGCAGCCGCGAGACGAAGACGAGGTTGCCCCGGGACTTGGACATCTTCTCGCCGTCGAGGCCGACCATGCCGGCGTGGACGTACGCCTTGGCCATCGGGTACTCGCCGGTGAGGGTCTGGGCGTGGGAGGCGCCCATCTCGTGGTGCGGGAAGATCAGGTCGGAGCCGCCGCCCTGCACGTCGAAGCTCATGCCGAGGTGGTCGAGGGCGATGGCGACGCACTCGATGTGCCAGCCGGGGCGCCCGGCGCCGAGGCTGGCGCCGTCCCAGCTCGGCTCGCCCTCACGGGCGGCCATCCAGAGCATCGGGTCGAGCGGGTTCTTCTTGCCGGGGCGCTCCGGGTCCCCGCCGCGCTCGGCGGAGAGGTGGCGCATCAGCTCGGTGGAGTAGTTCGAGACCTGACCGAAGTGCGGGTCGGCGTCGACGGAGAAGTAGACGTCACCCTCGAGCTCGTACGCGGCGCCGGAGTCCCGGAGGCGCTCGACGAGCGGGACGATGCCCGGTATGGCCTCGACCGCGCCGATGTAGTGCTGCGGGGGCAGCATCCGCAGGGCGGTCATGTCCTCGCGGAAGAGGGCGGTCTCCCGCTCGGCGAGGCCGACCCAGTCGATGCCGTCGCGCATGGCTCGCTCCAGCAGCGGGTCGTCCACGTCCGTGACGTTCTGGACGTAGTGCACCTGCCGCTTGGTGTCGAGCCACACGCGCTGAACGAGGTCGAACGCGTTGTAGGTCGCCGCGTGACCCATGTGGGTCGCGTCGTACGGCGTGATGCCGCACACGTAGATACGGGCGACGGGGCCGGGGGCGAGGGTCACTCGCCCGCCGGTCGCGGTGTCGTGGATCCGGAGGTCGCGGCCCTTGCCGGGAAGGGCGGGGACCTCAGAAGCGGGCCAGGCATGCATGACCCGAGCGTAACCGGACAGGTGTTCCGGATACGAACCGGATCCGGGATCTTGACCGATTAGGCGCTCTTGCGGGTCGGAGGCTTGCGTGCATACCCCCCAGGGGTGCGCACGCTTCCGCGGCCATGGCCGAAACCTTTCGGTCCGGAGGGCCGGGGCCGCCGAGGCAGGCCTAGGGCCTGTCCGGCGGCCCCGGCCATGATCCGCCGGACAGGCCTCAGACCGGCGGCCAGGGGATCGCGGGCCACTGCCCCGAGGGCTCCGGGTGCCGCCCGCTCGCCCGCAACGCGGCCACACGCCCGCGTACCGCCGCCACCTCGGCCCCGGTCAGCAGCTCCGCCAGACGGGTCGCGAGCGGCGCTCCGGGGGCCAGGGACCGGTCGAGCCCGTCGAGGACGGCGGCCGACTCGGCGGGCAGCTCCTCGCCCGCCCAGCCCCACAGGAGCGTGCGCAGCTTGTCGTCGACGTGGAAGGTGACCCCGTGGTCGATGCCGTACAGCCGCCCGTCGGACGTCGGCAGCAGGTGCCCGCCCTTGCGGTCGCCGTTGTTGATGACCGCGTCCAGGACCGCGAGTCTGCGCAGTTCCGGGGTGTCGGCGTGGACGAGGAGCGCCGTGCGGTCCTCGGCGACCTGGGCGGGCCCGACGGCCTTCCAGCCCTCGCCCGCCTCCTCGTCCTCGGTCAGGGCGAGGAGCCGCGCCTCCGGGTCGGCCTCGATCCACAGCTGGACCATGCCCTCCCCGTACGGGCCCTCGCGGAGCACGGTCGGCGGGACCAGGCCCCAGCCGGTGGCCTCGGAGATCTCGTACGCGGCGACCTCGCGCTGCGCGAGGGTGCCGTCGGGGAAGTCCCACAGCGGCCGCTCCCCCGCGACGGGCTTGTAGACGCAGGCCGCCTCACGGCCCTCGTACGCGACGGAGCAGTACAGCACGGCGTTGGACGCCTCACCGATCCGGCCGCGCACGGTCAGCTCACCGTGGGCGAGCAGCTCGGCGGCCGGCAGGGTCTCGGGGCTGCTGCTCATGCTCCGCGGCGGTATCCGTTCTGGCGCGGGCAGACGTGCCCCTCGGGGTCGAGCGGCAGGCTGCACAGCGGGCACGGCGGCCGGCCGGCGTTGACCACGTCCAGGGCGCGCTTCGCGAAGGCCCGGGCCTGGGCGCCGGAGAGCCGGACCCGCAGCATCGGCGGACCGTTCTCCTCGTCCTGGAGCAGCCGCTCCTCGGCCTCCGCGAGGTCCTCCTCGGAGTCCACGTCGAGCTCGACGAGCGCCTGCGCCTCGACGATCAGGCGCTGCTCCTCGCCGTCCCAGGCGAGCGCCATCGTGCCGACCCGGAACTCCTCCTCGACGGGGGCGTCGAGCGGGGCGGTGTCCGCGATGTCGGCGGGGGCGATCGAGGGGACCGGCGCGTTGCCGCCGGTGCGGCGGACGACCTCGTCCAGGAGCTCGTCGATGCGCTCGGCGAGAGCGGTGACCTGGGCCTTCTCCAGGGCGACGCTCGTGACCCGGCCACTCGCGGACGCCTGGAGGAAGAACGTACGGCGGCCAGGTAGCCCGACCGTACCGGCTACGAAACGCTCCGGAGGGTCGTAGAGGAACACCTGACGGGACACGTTCCCGGCTCCCTAAAGTCTCGACAGTCGTACTACAGCGGCGCGTCCACCCTACTGCGCGAAGGGATCACGGTGCGCCCGCACCACCCCCCACCTCCGCCGTACCACTGCTGTCAGGGGTCTCTCCGGGGACGAGTCCCGCGAAGTCACCGGTGTCGCCGAGGCGGAGCAGGAAGGGGCGCAGCCGCGAGTAGCGGATGACGGTGACCGAGCACGGGTCGACGTGGATGCGCTGGAAGAGGTCGAGATGGAGGCCGAGGGCGTCCGCCACGATCGACTTCACGATGTCCCCGTGTGAGCACATGAGGTACGTGGCGTCCTCGCCGTGCTCGGCCTCGATCCGGGCGTTCCACTCCCGTACGGCCTCGACGGCGCGGTCCTGCATGGCACGCATGGATTCGCCGCCGGGGAACGCCGCCGCGGAGGCGTGCGCCTGGACGATCTCCATGAGGGGTTCGTCGTTCAGCTCGGCCAGCTTGCGGCCGGACCAGTCGCCGTAGTCGCACTCGCTGATCCGCTCCTCGACGTGGAGCGGGAGGTCGGGGCGGGCGTCGAGGAGGGGCCGCAGGGTCTCCTGGCATCGCTGGAGGGGGCTGGAGACGGCGGCGGCGATCGGAACGCCCGCGAGGCGCCCGGGAAGTGCCGCGGCCTGCGCCGCCCCGCGCTCGTCGAGCGCGATCCCGGGCGTGCGGCCGGCGAGGACGCCGGAGGTGTTCGCGGTGGAGCGTCCGTGCCGGACGAGGATCAACGTGGCCATGCGGGCCAGCCTAGGGGGTGTCTTGGCGAGCCCGGCCTGATCGGCAAGACACCCCCTAGGGGGCCGCACGCGCGCGTGGTCGCGGGAGAGCGTCCTGCGCGGAAGGACCGGCTCGAACTCGCGCGTGCGTGGCGGAGGGCGGCAGGGGAGAATACGGCGCGTGATCGTGGACTCTGCCATCTACCGGGGCGGGCGCCGTACCGACGGACCCGCCGACCTCTCGGACGCCCTGGACGAGGCACGGACCACCGGGGACGCCTTTCTCTGGGTGGGGCTGCACGAGCCGACGGAGGAGGAGTTCGCCTACGTCGCCTCGGAGTTCGCGCTGCACCCGCTGGCCGTGGAGGACGCCCTGAAGGCCCATCAGCGGCCCAAGCTGGAGGTCTACGACGACTCGCTGTTCGTGGTGCTCAAGCCGATCGTCTACGAGCCGGAGAGCGACCGGGTCTCCTCCGGCGAGCTGATGCTGTTCGTCGGCGACTCGTTCGTGGTCACGGTCAGGCACGGCGAGGGCGCGCCGCTGGCGGCGGTACGAAAGCGTCTGGAGTCGGAGCCGGAGGTCCTGAAGCACGGGCCGACGGCGGTGCTGTACGCGGTGAGCGACGCGATCGTGGACCACTACCTCGACGTGGCGGGCGAGCTCCAGGTGGACCTGGAGGAGCTGGAGGCGGACGTGTTCGCGCCGACCGGCGGCAATCCGTCCAACACCGCGGAGCGGATCTACACGGCGAAGCGGCAGGTCCTGGAGTTCCGGCGGGCGAGCGGCCCGCTGGCCGGTCCGCTGGCCCGGCTGACGGCCGGGTCGGTGCCGTTCGTGAACGAGGCGGCGCAGCCCTTCTTCCGTGACGTCAACGACCATCTGCTGCGCTCGAACGAGCAGGTGGAGGGGCTGGACCGGCTGCTGTCCGACGTGCTCTCCGCCCATCTCGCGCAGATGGGCGTGCGGCAGAACGACGACATGCGGAAGATCTCGGCGTGGGCGGCCATGGCCGCGGTCCCCACGATGGTCGCGGGGATCTACGGGATGAACTTCGACCACATGCCGGAGCTGACCTGGACGTGGTCGTACCCGTTGGTCATCGTCCTGATGACGGGCGCCGTCGTCACGCTGTACCGGATGTTCAAGCGACGCGGCTGGATGTGAGGCGCCGCCGGAACGCCGGACGCCGACCGGTGGGTGTCCGGCGTCGACGACCGGCGGGCGTCCGGCGTCGGGCGTCAGAAGGCCGGGGCCGGGGTCGCGGGCCCACCGAGGGCGTCACGCCGCTCGGGCATGTGCAGCGCGACCATCCTGTGCCAGCCGGCGGCGCGCTCGTACACGTACATGCCCCGGATCCCCGCGGCGAGGGCGGCCGCCTTGGGCTTGGGCCAGCGCAGGATGCGGCCCATGTGCTCCATGACGGCGAGGCTGACGTCGCGGTAGACCTGGATCTCGGCGAGCGCGGACTCGCGCAGGGTGCGCTGGATGAGCCGGCCGCGGCCGGCGCGGGCGAGCCGGAGCAACTCCTCGTGACAGTAGGCGAGGTGGTTCGCCTCGTCGTTGTCGATCATGTGGATGGCCTTGCCCAGTTCGGGATGCTCCCCGAAGTACGTGACGAGCATGTCCATCTGGTCGGCGGCCCGCTGCTCGGTGACCCGGCTGTGGGCGAGGTAGACGACGATGTCCTCGTCGGTCAGCGGCTCGTCGCGGCGCAGCTTGTCGTGCGCGAGGCCGATGCCGCGCTGTTCGAGCAGCATCGTGTAGTCGGTCTCGGGCGGTACGGGGACCGGTTCGAGGCCGCGCTTCTTCATCAGGGCGTTGAAGATCCGCCCGTGCTTGTCCTCGTCGGCACCGTGCCGGGTGATCTTGGGCGCGAGGTCGCGCATACCGGGGGCGACGAGAGCCGCGATCCGCGCGTTCTCCCAGCCCCCCTGGGTTTCACCGCTCGCGGCGATCGAGCAGAAGAGCCGGAAGGACTCGTCGTCGTCGATGATTTCCTGGAACAGGCTCTTGGCCGTGAGCATCGCCGTCACCTCCGTGTGCCCCCGGAACAACGAGTCAAGTCCCGTCCGGGGCGAGCGGCAACAGGAGGGCCCGGCGACTCGGCCGAAAGAGTGAGTCCCGGGGGCGTAACCAGGGGCCCTGTGGAGCCGTTGTGCTGTGTGACGGCCGTGGCGGGGAAGACCCCCGAGCCCCCACCACGGCCGCAGACCACCTCTCCCCCATGGCGCTCTCGCGCCGATCGGCCCCCGCGCGCCAAACGCGCTTCGGCCACCTGCGCCGGACTCCGTCCGTCGGGTCCGGCGCAGAGCGGGGCCATCGGGCGCGGAGGCGGGGTCACGCCAGTCCGGCGCGCTCCATCGCCTCGACGCCCGCCCGCAGCGCCGCCACCCGCTCGTCGAGCGTGAAGCCGGCCGGGGCGAGGGTGAGGGTGGTGACCCCGGCCTCCGCGTAGGCCGTCATCCGCTCGGCGATCCGCTCGACGGAGCCGAGCAGCGTGGTCTGGTCGATCAGGCTCTGGGGCACGGCGGCCGCCGCCCCCGCCTTGTCGCCGGCCAGGTACTTGTCCTGGATCTCGGCGGCCTCCTTCTCGTACCCCATGCGCTGGGCGAGCTGGTTGTAGAAGTTCTGCTTGCGGCTGCCCATGCCGCCCACGTACAGCGCGGTGTACGGGCGGAAGATGTCCGCGAGCGCGCTCACGTCCTCGCCGAGGGCGAGGGGCAGCGTCGGGCAGACGTCGAAGCCGTCCATGGTCAGCCCGGCCTTCTCGCGGCCCGCGCGCAGGTGCCGGATCGCGGTCTCCTCCAGGTGGGCGGCGGAGGGGAAGATCAGCAGCGCGCCGTCGGCGATCTCGCCGGTCTGCTCCAGGTTCTTGGGTCCGATGGCGGCGATGTAGAGCGGGATGTGCTCGCGCTGCGGGTGGACCGTGAGCTTGAGGGGCTTGCCCGGGCCGTCGGGCAGCGGCAGGGTCCAGTGCTCGCCCTCGTAGCTGAGGCGCTCACGGGACATCGCCCGCCGGACGATCTCGACGTACTCGCGGGTCCTGGCGAGCGGCTTGTCGAACTTCACGCCGTACCAGCCCTCGGAGACCTGGGGTCCCGAGACACCGAGGCCGAGGCGGAAGCGGCCGCCGGTGAGGGAGTCCAGGGTGGCGGCGGTCATCGCCGTCATGGCGGGCTGACGTGCCGGGATCTGCATGATCGCGGAGCCCACGTCGATCCGCTCCGTCTGGGCCGCGACCCAGGCGAGGACGGTGGGGACGTCGGACCCGTAGGCCTCGGCGGCCCAGCACACGTCGTAGCCGAGGCGGTCGGCCTCCTGGGCGACGGCGAGGTTGTCGCCGTCCATTCCGGCGCCCCAGTAGCCGAGGTTGATGCCGAGCCGCATTCCACACACCCCTTACCCATCGGTAACGTCTCTGTGGGCCGGACTCTAGCGCGCGGTCCCGGCATCCGTCAGGAGCCGGTTGTCCACAGGCTCTCTCCGCGTGGTGCCCTGGCCAGTAATCTCGCGCCCATGGAGCAGAGGCATCTCGGACGCACCGGCCTGCGCGTGTCGCGCATCGGACTCGGCACGCTCACCTGGGGGCGGGACACCGACGAGCACGACGCCGCCGAGCAGTTGAAGGCGTTCTGGGACGCGGGCGGCACCCTCGTGGACACCGCCGACGTGTACGGCGGGGGCGAGGCGGAGTACCTGCTCGGGCGGCTCATGGAGCGCCTCGTGCCCCGGCAGGACCTCGTCCTGTCGACCAAGGCGGGCAGCGTGCCGGACCCCGACCGACGCACCGACGGCTCCCGGGGGCATCTGCTCGCCGCGCTCGACGCGTCCCTGGCCCGGCTCGGCACCGACCACGTGGACCTGTGGCAACTGCACGCCTTCGACCCGTGCACGCCCCTGGAGGAGTCCCTGCAGGCGCTCGACATCGCCGTACGGAGCGGGCGGGCGCGGTACGCGGGCGTGGCGAACTTCTGCGGCTGGCAGCTGGCCAAGGCGGGCACCTGGCAGCTCGCCGGGGACCGGACCCGGCTCGCGGGCGCGCAGCTGGAGTACTCCCTCCTCCAGCGGGGCGTGGAGCGCGAGGTGCTGCCGGCCGCCCAGGACCTCGGCATAGGTCTGCTGCCCTCCTCGCCCCTCGGCCGCGGGGTCCTGACGGGCAAGTACCGCAGCGGAACCCCGTCGGACTCGCGAGGCGCGTCGGAGACGATGGCGCCGTTCGTGGAGCCGTACCTGGACGAGGCGGCGAGCCGGATCGTGGACGCGGTCGCGACCGCCGCCGACGGGCTCGCGACGACCCCGCTGGAGGTGGCGCTCGCCTGGGTCCGCGACCGGCCGGGGGTGACCGCGCCGATCGTCGGCGCGCGCACGGCGCGGCAGCTCACGGCCGCGTTGTCGGTGGAGAGCCTTAGTCTTCCTGACGAGATCTGCCGGGCGCTGGACGATGTGTCGGCGCCTGTGCACCGCTATCCGGATCACGACTGGAGCACCCTGTGACCGAGCCTGCCGGGGAGACCGCGCCCGAGGCACCCGAGGCCGTGGCCCCCATCGAGGAGCCCGTCGTGGAGCCTGCCGCCGAGCCCGCCGAGGACGCACGAGAGGGCGCCGGAGCCATCGAAGCCGCCGAGCCGGAAACGCCTGCCGCAGGGGCCGAGGAAGAGGGAGAGACCACCGCCGACGAGGCCGGCGCCGAGTCCGAGTCCGAGTCCGGCGCCGCTGGGACCGAGGCGGAGGCGCCCGGTGCCGAGGCCGCTCAGGGTTCCGACACGCCCGAGTTGAGCGACGCGCAGGCCGAGCTCGCCGCGCAGCGGGAGTTGAGGGCGCGCATCGAGGCGCGGAAGGCCGAGAAGGAGGGCCCCGTGGCGAGCGGCGCCAAGCTGAGCGGCACGGCGGCCGATCTCCTCGCGGCGGTCCGGGCCGTGGAGGGCGGCGCGGCCACCGGCAGCGCGTTCTACGAGACCCCGGAGCCCGCGCCCCGGCGCCCCGCCCCCGAGGCCGCGCCCGCGATGACCGTGCGGCCCCCCGTCCAGGCCGCCGCGCCGGCTCCGGCGCCCGGCGCCACGGCGGCCGTACGGGAGGTACTGGCCCGGGGCGGCGCGCCCGAGACGCTGGCCGGACCTGTCGCCGCCGCGCTCGGCGAGGGTGCGGCGGACGTGCTGCGTGACGACCCGTGGCAGCTCCTCGCCGTGCCCGGGGTGCGCCCGGAGCAGGCCGACGGTTTCGCTCGGGCGCTGCTCGGCGCCGAGTGCGGGCCCGACGACCCTCGCCGGACCGTCGCGCTGACCGTGTGGCTCCTGGAGCAGGCCGCGCTCCAGGGACACACCGCGCTGGAGCTCGGCACGGTCCGGTCCGGGCTCGCGCGGCACGCGGTGCCCGACCCGGACAAGGCCGTCGAGGTGGCCGTCTCCGAAGGGGCCGTCCTCGTCTTCCAGGAGGAGACGGCGGAGGAGCCCGACACGGACGAGGAGGAGCCCGGCCACGAGGCCGAGGCCCCGGCCGAAGAGGAGCCGGCCACGCCCGTACTGCTCGGTCTCGACCGGTACGCGATGGCGGAGGAGAGCCTCGCCGACGGCCTCTCCCGGCTGGTCAGAACGGCCACCGCCGCCACCTGGGAGGGCTCCGAGCTCGAGCGCGCCGCCGGCGAGCACGGACTGGTCCTCCACACGGGCGGCGAGGCGGCCCGCGCCGAACCGGTCGCGCTCGTCGCGGCCGCCCGCGCGCGGGGGTTGCGTGCCCTGCTCGCCGTCCACGGCGAGGACGGGCGGCGGGCGCTCGGCGACGCCGGCGCGGACGCGGTGACGGTCGCCGCGCTGCTCTCCGGGGCCGCCGGTCCCGACCGTGACGAGGACGGCGCCTTCGCCCTGGACCTGCTGGCGGTCCTGGACGCGCCGCAGCTGGACGTCGAGACGGCCACGATGCTCGTGGAGTCGCTGCCGGACGGCTGCCACCTGGTCCTGAGCGGTGACCCCGAGGTCCTGGGGGCGCCGGGCGCGGGCCGGGTCTTCACGGACGTGCTCGCGGCCCGGGTGTGCCCGCGGATCGCCTCGCGCGTGCCCGATCCGGGGCCGCTCGGCGAGCTCGTCTCGGGTATCGGCGTCGGTGAGCTGAACCAGGTCGAGGCACCCGGCAAGGAGGTCGTCATCGTGCCCGTGCGCGACGCCGGCGAGGCCGTGCACCGTACGGTCCAGCTGGTGGCGGACTCGGTGCCCCGGGCGATCGGGGTGCCGTCCGAGCAGACCCAGGTGCTCACGGTCGGCCACGGCGGCTCGGCGGGCACGCGCGCGCTGAACGCCGCCCTCAAGCAGCGGCTCAACCCGGGCCCCGGCCGCTTCGGCGGCTACGACCCCGGGGACCGGGTGGCGTACGCGCCGATGCCGGGCCGGACGGTGACGGGGACGGTCCTGTCGGCCGACGCCGCGGGCCTGCGGCTGCGGTGCGGGGACGAGGCCGTCCTCGTACCGAAGGAGCGGGTGGAGTCGGAGCTGCGGCACGGCTGGGCGCTCACCGCGCACCAGGCGGCCGGGGCGCGCTGGCCCGCGGTGGTCGTGGTGCTGCCCGGGGACGCCGCGGCGGGCCTGAGCCGCCCCTGGGTGTACACGGCCTTCGGCCGGGCCGAGCGTCATCTGTCGGTCGTGCACGGCGTGGACCAGGCGCTGGCCCGCGCCGTGGCGGAGGGGGTGGCCCCGGAGCGTACGACACGGCTGCGGCCGCTCCTGGAAGGGCTCCTCGCCACTCCCGAGGAGTGAGGGCCGGGGAATCGACGGAGGGCCGGGACACCACGCTGGTGTCCCGGCCCTCCGCCGTCTTCTCAGGAGTCGTCGCCCGCGGCCGCGGGCCCGCCCTGCTCGCGCCCGTGGTCGTCCCCGTCGTCGCCCTCGTCGTCCTCGTGGTCGTCGAAGACGGAGCTGACGTCGAAGCGGCAGACGATCCGCTCCGGATCGGCGTGCTCGAAGGGGGCGTCGAGCCACTCCCCCGGTTCCGGGAGCTCCTCGGCGGCGGTGACCCAGAGCGTGGAGTCGCCCTCCTCCAGGCCGAACTCCTTGTGCCGGGAGGCGATCTCGTCGGGTTCGTACTCGCCGAAGAGGACACCGAGCGCGGCGAGGGGGGAGACACCGGCCTTGGCCGCCTCCCCCGCGGCCCCGGTGTCCTCGCCGTCGGCCTCGGCGACGCGCCGGGCCTGGGCGAACAGACGCTGCGGCTCCACCACGGCGTAGTCGCGGCGGATCAGGAGGCTGAGGGCATGGGGTTCCTCGGGTCCGGCGTACGGCGGCAGTCCGTCGTCCGCGCCGGGGATCTCGAAGGGGGTGACCTCGTCGTACCGGTCGTA
Organism: Streptomyces sp. NBC_00094; assembly: GCF_026343125.1. Taxonomy (NCBI): domain Bacteria; kingdom Bacillati; phylum Actinomycetota; class Actinomycetes; order Kitasatosporales; family Streptomycetaceae; genus Streptomyces; species Streptomyces sp. NBC_00094. Next base: position 1,570,404 of record NZ_JAPEMB010000001.1, read on the forward strand.
GAGGAGTTCGTCGTACTCCTCTGCCGCCGCGGCGAGGGCGTTGAAGGCTTCGTAGACGGCCGTGTCGTCGTCCCCCGTGCGGCGTTCGACCGCCGCGAGGTGACGGTCCAGTGCGGCTTTGACCGCCTCGGCGGCGGCACGTACCTCGGCAGCGGTGGGCTGCGCAGCATCAGACATGGGACAGACGCTATCCGTACCGGGCCCGTGCCCGCACAATAGATGCGATGCCGGAATACGAATTTGTCGACGTGTACGTGCCGCGCGGCGTCTCCCGCAAGGAGGCGGCGCGGCTGCTGACCGACCATGCCGAGTACGGACACTGGGAGTTGGACCGTCTGAGCCTGCACCGGGACGGGAGCCGCAGGGTGCGGCTGAAGCGGCGGATCATCCGCCAGATCCGAGCGACCTGGTAGGAGACGAGAAGGGGCCCCGCATCGTGCGGGGCCCCTGTGCGTGGTGCGGTCGGATCAGGCGGCGCTGCGGGCGCGCCGGTAGATCAGCGAACCGGCGAGCAGCAGTCCTGCGCCCGCGGGAACGATCACACCGAGCGGACCGGAACCGGTCTCGGCGAGCTCCTCGACGGCACGCGGCTGCCCGGGGCCGTGGGCTTCGGGGGTGTTCCCTTCGGGGGTGTACGAACCTCCGTCGCCGTTCGGAGTTCCGGGGTTACCCGGAGTGCCCGGAGTTCCGGGGTTACCAGGGGTGCCGGGGTTACCCGGATTCCCAGGGTTGCCGGGGTTGCCGGGGTTACCCGGGTTCCCAGGGTTGCCGGGGTTGCCCGGGTGCGTCGGCTCGATGCCGTTGCCGCAGTCGTTGCCCGCGGCGGCGTTGCCCAGGCCGATGCCCGTGACGCTGTTGCCGCACACGTTCACCGGAACGTCGACCGGCACCTGGACCGTGTTCCCGGAGCCCACGCCGGGAGAGTCGCTCGTGTGCCCGCCGGCGGAGGAACCCCCGCCCGGCTTGCCGGGCTTGGAGGTGTTGGCGCACTTGTTGCCCATCGCCGGGTTCAGCAGCCCGACGACGTTGACGGTGTTTCCGCAGGCGTTCACCGGTACGTGTACCGGGACCTGGACGGTGTTTCCGGACGCGACGCCCGGGGAATTCGTCGCCGTACCGCTCGCACCGGAATCGGCGTGCGCGTAGCCGCCACCGACGGCGGCGAAAACGCCTCCCGCGGCCGCGACGGTGATGAGACCTTTACGCGTGACCTGTCGCATAGCTTGTTCCCTGCCTTTTCGGCTGACGCCTTCTCGGCTTCGAAAGAGGGCCACCGGGTGGCACACCCGGGGCGGAAATGGCCACCGGCCCCGGAGTGCATGGCACGCACTCCGGGGCCGGACCGGCTCACACCCTCACGGGCGAGGCACAACGTCAGGCGTTGACGCAGGTGTTGCCGAAGGCGGGGTTCAGCAGGCCGATCACGGAGACCGTGTTGCCGCACAGGTTCACCGGGACGTGAACCGGAACCTGGACGACGTTGCCCGAGAGCACGCCGGGGGAACCGATGGCGGCACCCTGAGCACCCGCGTCGGCAACGGCCATGCCCGCACCCGCGAGAACGAGACCGCCAGTGGCAGCCGCAGCAGCGACGACCTTCTTGATCATTATTCCTCCTAGTTGCCAAGTGCGATCCCAGCCGCGGACCGCACCACCTGTAACGAGGGGGAATGAAGGGGGCTACGAGCCCCCGAGTTCATTCACTCTTTCCGGTCACATGCGAAAGGGTGGGCGAATTCAGCAGGCGTCGAGGAAACGGTCCAGGACGCGGGCGCCGAACTTCAGGCCGTCGACCGGCACACGCTCGTCCACGCCGTGGAACATGCCGGCGAAGTCGAGCTCGGGCGGCAGCTGGAGCGGAGCGAAGCCGAAGCAGCGGATGCCGAGGTCGTCGAAGGACTTGGCGTCGGTGCCGCCGGACAGCATGTACGGCACGGCGCGGGCGATCGGGTCCTCGGCGCGCAGGGCCAGCTGCATCGCGTCGACCAGGGCGCCGTCGAAGCTGGTCTCCAGGGCCTTGTCGCCGTGCACGTCCTCGCGCTTCACGTTCGGGCCGAGGATCCGGTCGAGATCGGCCAGGAACTCCTGCTCGTACCCGGGCAGGAAGCGGCCGTCGACGTGCGCCGTGGCCTGGCCGGGGATCACGTTCACCTTGTAACCGGCGCCCAGCATGGTCGGGGCGGCCGAGTTGCGGAGGGTCGCGCCGACCATCTTGGCGATGCCGCCGAGCTTGGCGAGCGTGCCGTCCATGTCCTCGGGGTCGAGCGGGGTGCCCAGGGCGTCCGAGAGCTCGTCGAGGAAGGACCGCACGGTCTTGGTGACCCGCACCGGCCACTGGTGGCGGCCGAGGCGGCCGACGGCCTCGCAGAGCTCCGTGATCGCGTTGTCGTCGTTGGTCATCGAGCCGTGGCCGGCCGTGCCCTCGACGGTCAGCCGCATCCAGTGCATGCCCTTCTGGGCCGTCTCGACCAGGTAGAGCCGCAGGTTCTCGTTGACGGTGAAGGAGAAGCCGCCGACCTCGCCGATCGCCTCCGTGACCCCGTCGAAGAGGCCCCGGTGCTTGTCGACCAGGTGCCGGGCGCCGTAGGTGCCGCCGGCCTCCTCGTCGGCGAGGAACGCGAGGACGACGTCGCGCGGGGGCTTGCGGCCGCTGCGCATCCGGTCCCGGACGACCGCGAGGGTCATCGCGTCCATGTCCTTCATGTCGACGGCGCCGCGGCCCCAGACGCAGCCGTCGGCCACCTCGCCCGAGAAGGGGTGGTGGGTCCAGTCCTCGGCGTTGGCCGGGACGACGTCGGTGTGGCCGTGGATGAGCAGGGCCGGGCGGGACGGGTCCTCGCCCTCGATGCGGGCGACGGTGGAGGCCCGCCCCTTGTGCGACTCGATGATCTGCGGCTCGAGTCCGACCTCCGCGAGCTTCTCGGCGATGTACTCGGCCGCCGCCCGCTCGCCCGGGCCGGAGTGGTCGCCGTAGTTGCTGGTGTCGATGCGGATGAGGTCGCGACAGAGGTCGACGACCTCGTCCTCGCCGGTGATGCCCCGCGCCGTGTTCGACTCGCTCACGCTGCTTCCTCCCACTACGTGCCCCACGTGATTGCTGGTGGTCGCCCCCATCCTCCCGCGTCGGCCCCTCGCCGCCCAAGGGCGCCCATCGGCCGACATGCCGCCGTCACACGACGGAGGCCCGGAAGGGGGTGGTGATCGACCCCCTCGAATGTTTGCTATTGTTTTCCTCGTCGGAAGGGCCCAGCGGCCAGGAAGACAAGACACCTTGTCCGGGTGGCGGAATGGCAGACGCGCTAGCTTGAGGTGCTAGTGCCCTTTATCGGGCGTGGGGGTTCAAGTCCCCCCTCGGACACCACACGGAAGTCCCGGTCGAGATCATCTCGACCGGGACTTCTTGCATGAGTACGCGGTGGCACGAGGCGGAGCGGTGAGACGGAGAGCGAAGGCGCCGGCCGCGCCGCTGGCGCAGCGGTACGGGATCGATCCCGTACGGGTGCGGCTGCCGGAGGACCCCGAGGGGGTCTGGTCGACCGTGCGGGACCATCTGCTCGACAGGTACGCGGCGGCCGTCGGGGCCGGGCGGGTCGAGGAGATGCTGCGCGAGGGACGGTTCGTCGGGGTCGACGGACCGGTTGCCGGGGACGAGCCGTACACCGTGGGGCGGTACCTCTGGTTCCACCGTGACTTCCCGGCCGAGGCGCCGGTGCCCTTCGACATCGGGATCGTGCACCGGGACGAGCGGATCCTGGTCGTGGACAAGCCGCACTTCCTGGCCACCATGCCCCGGGGGCGGCACGTCACGGAGACCGCGACGGCCCGGCTGCGGCGGGAGCTCGACCTGCCGCGCCTCCAGCCCGCGCACCGGCTGGACCGGCTGACGGCGGGGCTCGTGCTGTTCGTCGTGCGGGAGGAGGACCGGGGGGCGTACCAGACGCTGTTCCGGGACCGGCTCGTACGGAAGGAGTACGAGGCGGTGGCGCCGCACGATCCGGCGGTGGAACTGCCGGTCACGGTGCGGAGCCGGATCGAGAAGGAGCGCGGGGTGATGGCCGCCCGGGAGGTGCCGGGCGAGCCGAACAGCGAGAGCCGGATCGAGCTGACCGGACACGCGGGAGGCCTTGGGCGCTACCGGCTGGTGCCGGTGACCGGGCGGACCCATCAGCTGCGGGTCCACATGAACGCCCTGGGGCTGCCGATCCTGCACGATCCGGTCTATCCGGTGGTCCGTGAGGACGGGTCGGAGGACTTCGGGCGGCCGCTGCAGCTGCTGGCGCGGACGCTGGAGTTCACCGACCCGGTCACGGGCGATGCGGTGAGGTTCGAGAGCCGGCTGCGGCTCAGTGGCCTCGGTTGATCCATTCCTGGAGGTGAGGGGCCTCGGCGCCGATCGTCGTCGGGGCGCCGTGACCGGTCCGTACCACCGTCTCGGGCGGCAGGGTGAGGAGCTTCTCGCGGATCGAGTCGACGATCGTCGGGAAGTCCGAGAAGGACCGGCCCGTCGCGCCGGGGCCGCCTTGGAAGAGCGTGTCCCCGGTGAAGACCGTGCCCAGGTCGGGGGCGTGGAGGCAGACCGCTCCGGGGGCGTGGCCCGGGGTGTGGAGGACCGTGAGGTCGGTGCCGGCGATGGTGAGGACCTGACCGTCGGCGAGGTCGCCGTCCGGGCTGTGATCGGGGTGGGTCTGCTTCCACAGGGGCTGGTCGGCGGGGTGGAGCAGGATGCGGGCGCCGGTGGCGGCCGCGAGGGCCGGGGCCGCGTCGACGTGGTCGTTGTGGGCGTGGGTGCAGACGATGGCGAGCAGGGCTCGGCCGTCGAGGGCGGCGAGGATCGCCTCGGCGTCGTGGGCGGCGTCGATGACGATCGCCTCGGTGTCGTCGCCGACGATCCAGACGTTGTTGTCGACGTCCCAGGTGCCGCCGTCGAGGCTGAAGGTGCCGGAGGTGACGAGGTGGTCGATGCGGGCGCTCATCACAGCACCACCACCGAGCGGAGGACGTCGCCCTCGTGCATGCGGGCGAAGGCCTTCTCGACCTCGCCGAGGCCGATGGTCTCGGTGACGAAGGCGGCGAGGTCGATGCGGCCCTGCTGGTGGAGGTCGATCAGCATCGGGAAGTCGCGGGAGGGCAGGCAGTCCCCGTACCAGGAGGACTTGAGGGCGCCGCCGCGGCCGAAGACGTCGAGGAGCGGGAGTTCGAGCTTCATCTCGGGCGTGGGGACGCCGACGAGGACGACGGTGCCGGCGAGGTCGCGGGCGTAGAAGGCCTGCTCGTACGTCTCGGGGCGGCCGACGGCCTCGATGACGACGTCGGCTCCGAAGCCGCCGGTGAGCTCGCGGACGGCCTCGACGGCGTCGGTGGAGCGGGAGTTGACGGTGTGGGTGGCGCCCATCCCCTTGGCCGTCTCCAGCTTCCGGTCGTCGATGTCGACGGCGATGATCTTCGCGGCTCCGGCGAGGCGGGAGCCGACGATCGCCGCGTCGCCGACGCCGCCGCAGCCGATGACGGCGACGGTGTCGCCGCGGCCGACGTTCCCGGTGTTGATGGCGGCGCCGATGCCGGCCATGACACCGCAGCCGAGGAGGCCCGCGACCTCGGGGGCGACGGTGGGGTCGACCTTGGTGCACTGTCCCGCGGCGACCAGGGTCTTCTCGGCGAACGCGCCGATGCCGAGCGCCGGGGAGAGCTCCGTACCGTCGAGGAGCGTCATCCTCTGCTTGGCGTTGTGGGTGGCGAAGCAGTACCAGGGGCGGCCGCGCTCGCAGGCACGGCAGGTGCCGCACACCGCACGCCAGTTGAGGATGACGAAGTCGCCGGGGGTCACCTCGGTGACTCCCTCGCCGACCGACTCGACGATTCCGGCGGCCTCGTGGCCGAGCAGGAAGGGGAACTCGTCGTTGATCGCGCCCTGCTTGTAGTGGAGATCGGTGTGGCAGACGCCGCACGCCTGGATCTTCACGACGGCCTCACCGGGGCCGGGATCGGGGATCACGATCGTCTCGACCCGTACCGGTTCGTTCCTGCCGGGGGCGATGACCCCCTGGACGTGCTGCGGCATCGCGAACTTCCCTTCCTCCGACCGGATCTTGTAAGGCTCTTGCGTACCACTATCTCCTGACAAAAGGCGAGTCCCCCGCAGGCCGTGCCTGCGGGGGACTCGCCGTTCCCGTGGGGGGAGGCTCAGTGACGGTGTGTCGAGGCCGTCGTACGGACCCGGCGGCGGACCAGGAACCAGCCGCCGACGAGCGCCGCGGCGATGAGCGGCAGGCAGTTCACGGTGGTGCGGCTGATGCCCTCGTCCATCCACATGAGGACGAGGACGGAGGCGAGGAATACCAGGGTCACGATCTGGGTGTACGGGGCCCAGGGGAGGTTGTAGCCGGGGCGGGTCAGCTTGCCCTGCCGGGCGCTGCGCCAGAAGAGCAGCGAGCAGACCATGATCATGGCCCAGGTGCCGATGATGCCGATCGAGGCGAAGTTGAGGACGAGCTCGAAGGCCTCGCCGGGCATGACGTAGTTGAGCGCGACGCCGAGGACGCCGAAGCCCGCGGTGAGCAGGATGCCGCCGTAGGGGACACCGCCCTTGTTCATGACGCCGGTGAACCGGGGCGCGGAGCCGGAGAGCGACATGGAGCGCAGGATGCGGCCGGTGGAGTACAGGCCCGAGTTGAGGCTGGAGAGGGCGGCGGTGAGGACGACGAGGTTCATCACGCCCGCGGCGCCGGGGATGCCCAGCTTGTCGAAGACGGTGACGAAGGGGCTCTGATCGCCGGAGTACGCGGTGTACGGGAGGATCAGCGCGAGCAGGATCACGGAGCCGACGTAGAAGAGGCCCACGCGCCACATGATCGAGTTGATCGCCTTCGGCATGATCTTCTCGGGGTTCTCGGTCTCGCCTGCGGCGACGCCGCAGAGCTCGACGGAGGCGTAGGCGAAGACGACGCCCTGGATGAGCAGCAGCATCGGCATCATGCCGTTGGGGAAGATGCCGCCGTTGTCGGTGATGTTGGCGAGGCCCGGGGTGTGGCCGCCGACGTCGTGCGAGGTGACGACGAGGAAGATGCCGATCAGCATGAAGGCGACGAGGGCGCCGACCTTGATGATCGCGAACCAGAACTCCATCTCGCCGAAGTACTTCACGGAGATGAGGTTGGCGGCGAGGACGACCGCGAGGGCGATCAGGGCGAGGACCCACTGCGGGACGTCGCTGAACATGGCCCAGAAGTGGGCGTAGGTCGCGGCCGCGGTGATGTCGGCGACGGCGGTGGTCGACCAGTTGAGGAAGTAGAGCCAGCCGGCCGTGTAGGCGCCCTTCTCGCCCATGAACTCACGGGCGTAGGAGACGAAGGCGCCGGACGAGGGGCGGTAGAGCACCAGCTCGCCCAAGGCCCGCACCACGAGGAAGGCGAACACGCCGCAGACGGCGTAGGCGATGAAGAGGGAGGGGCCCGCCTGGGCCATCCGGCCTCCGGCGCCCAGGAAGAGGCCGGTGCCGATGGCGCCGCCGATGGCGATCATGTTGATGTGCCGGGACTTGAGGTCCTTGCGGTATCCGGCGTCGCCTGCGTCGACGTGGGGGGTTGCGGCCGGGCTCGCCGGAACGGCGGACAGCGGCTCGGCCGCGGTGACGCGGTCACTCATGGAGTTGTTCGCCTTCGTGAGGGGGCTGTGCTGTGCGGTACCCGACCGTGCCTGGCGGGGTCTCCCCGGCACGGTCAGCGCACATCCTCACGGCAGGAGGGACGGCTGGCAGTGGCGCATGTCACTGAACGCCCGTATTTGAGCTAGTTCAGAGCTTGGCGGGCCTAGGGGGTGTCTTGTCGATCAGGCCGGATCAGGGAGCAGGGCCTGATCGGCAAGACACCCCCTAGGGCGCGAGGACGTCCAGTTCCCGGAGGGCGCCGACCGCGATCCGGCGGGTGAGCTCCTCCGCGCGGGACGCGTCCCGTTCGCGTACCGCCTCGGCGACCTGGACGTGGAGGGTGACGGCGGCCGGGTCCGGGTCCTCGAACATCACCTGGTGGTGGGTGCGGCCGGTGAGCACCTCGGCGACGACGTCGCCGAGGCGGGCGAACATCTCGTTCCCCGAGGCGTTGAGGACGACCCGGTGGAAGGCGATGTCGTGGACCAGGTACTCCTCCAGGCGCCGGCCGCGCGAGGTGGCGACCATGCCGAGGGCCTGCTCGGTGAGCTCGCGGCACTGTTCGGGGGTGGCGTGCAGCGCGGCGAGGCCGGCGGCGACGGGTTCGACGGCCGAGCGCAGCACGGTGAGGGAGCGGAGCTGGCGGGGACGGTCGGCGCCGGCGAGCCGCCAGCGGATGACCTGGGGGTCGTACACGTTCCAGCTCGCGGTGGGGAGCACGGTCACGCCGACGCGGCGGCGGGACTCGACGAGGTGCATGGACTCCAGGACGCGTACGACCTCGCGGACCACGGTCCTGGAGACGTCGAAGCGCTGGGCGAGCTCGTCGGTGCGCAGCACGGTGCCCGGCGGGTACTCCCCCGCGGTGATCGCGAGACCCAGGGTGGCGAGGACGTGCGAATGAAGCCCCTGGGCCGGTGTCGTCATGGTGGCAAGCCTATGCGCGCCCGCGGGGATGATCACCTCGGGAATTAAAAGTACGACTTTTTCGTCACAGCCTCTTGAATACGTCGTACCCAATGGGTTTCATGGGCGCGACGGATCGATGTCGAAGAAGACAGCGAGGCACCACCCATGAGCACCACCCCCCAGCCCAGGACGAGGACAGTCGTCGTCGTGATGGGCGTCGCCGGGACCGGCAAGACCACCATCGGTCCGCTGGTCGCCGAGGCGCTGGACCTCCCCTACGCGGAGGGCGACGACTTCCACCCGGCGGCGAACGTGGCCAAGATGTCGGCCGGCGTCCCCCTGGACGACACCGACCGGGAGCCGTGGCTCGACGCCATCGGGGCGTGGGCGCACGACCGGGCCGGGCGCGGCGGGGTGGTCAGCAGCTCCGCGCTGAAGCGGGCGTACCGGGACCGGCTGCGCGCCGCGGCCCCGGGTGTGGTCTTCCTCCATCTGACCGGCGACCGGGAGCTGATCGAGCGGCGGATGGGGGCCCGCGAGGGCCACTTCATGCCGACGGCGCTCCTGGACTCCCAGTTCGCCACCCTGCAGCCGCTGCGGGAGGACGAGGCCGGCGTCGCCGTCGACGTCTCCGGCACCCCCGAAGAAATCGCCGCCCGGGCCGTCGCCGCGCTCCGCCGGCTCACCCACTGACCCCCGAGGACCCCACACCGTGACCAGTCTCAGCGTCGAGATCCTGGCAGCGGACGCCGCCGAACCCATCACCTCGGCAGGCAACGCCCAGCTCGGCATCGCCGTACTCGCCGGCATCGCCCTCATCGTCGTGCTCATCACCAGGTACAAGCTCCACGCGTTCCTGGCGCTGACCATCGGCTCGCTCGCGCTCGGCGCGTTCGCCGGAGCGCCGCTCGCGGACACCATCAAGTCCTTCACCACCGGTCTCGGCAACACCGTCGCCGGTGTGGGCGTGCTGATCGCCCTCGGCGCGATCCTCGGCAAGCTCCTCGCCGACTCGGGCGGCGCCGACCAGATCGTCGACACGATCCTGGCGCGGGCGAGCGGCCGGGCCATGCCCTGGGCGATGGTCCTCATCGCCTCCGTGATCGGCCTGCCGCTCTTCTTCGAGGTCGGCATCGTGCTGCTGATCCCGGTCGTCCTGCTCGTCGCCAAGCGCGGCAACTACTCCCTGATGCGGATCGGCATCCCGGCCCTGGCCGGTCTCTCCGTGATGCACGGGCTCATCCCGCCGCACCCCGGTCCGCTCGTCGCGATCGACGCGCTCGGCGCGAACCTGGGCGTCACCCTCGCGCTCGGTCTCGTCGTCGCCATTCCGACCGTGATCATCGCCGGTCCGCTGTTCTCCCGGTACGCCGCCCGCTGGGTGGACATCCCGGTCCCCGAGAACATGGTCCCGGTCCGACCCTCCGAGGACCTGGAGAAGCGTCCCGGCTTCGGCGCCACCGTGGCGACCGTCCTGCTGCCGGTCGTCCTGATGCTGGTCAAGGCGCTCGTCGACATCGTCGTCGACGACCCGGAGAACGGTGTCCAGAAGGTCACCGACGTCATCGGCTCGCCGCTGATCGCGCTCCTCGCCGCCGTCATAGTCGGCATGTTCACGCTGGGCCGGGCGGCCGGCTTCACCAAGGAGCGACTGTCCTCGACCGTCGAGAAGTCGCTCGCCCCGATCGCGGGTGTGCTGCTGATCGTCGGCGCGGGTGGCGGCTTCAAGCAGACCCTGATCGACATCGGCGTCGGCCAGATGATCCTCGAATTCTCCGAGAGCTGGTCCATCCCGGCGCTGCTGCTCGCCTGGCTGATCGCGGTGGCGATCCGGCTCGCGACCGGATCCGCGACGGTGGCGACGATCTCGGCGGCGGGGCTCGTGGCTCCGCTGGCGGAGGGCATGTCGACGAGCGAGACGGCGCTGCTGGTGCTCGCGATCGGTGCGGGGTCGCTCTTCTTCAGCCATGTCAACGACGCCGGGTTCTGGCTGGTGAAGGAGTACTTCGGGATGAACGTCGGCCAGACGATCAAGACCTGGTCGGTGATGGAGACGATCATCTCGGTCGTGGGCATCGTGTTCGTGCTGCTGCTGTCACTGGTGTTGTGACCCGAGCGTGTGTACGGCCGTGAGGGCCGGTCATGGCTGACAGACTGTCGGCCATGACCGGCCCTCACGCACTCAAGCCCTTCCTGCTCGCCTACCCCGGCCCCCTGCGGGACCTTCTCGTCGCCGCAGTGCTCGCCGGCGAGAAGGTCTCCACGACCGGCCTCCTGGTGGAGTGGCAGGTCGAGAACGAGGACCTGCCGGAGGTCGGCGAGCGCTCGGCCCTCATCGACTCGGACGGGCGCGAGGTCGCGGTCGTGGAGGTGACGGAGGTCCGGGTCCTGCCCCTCGGCGAGGTCGGCCTCCGGCACGCGCTCGACGAGGGCGAGGGGCACACGACGGTCGCGGAGTGGCGGTCGGCCCATGAGCGCTTCTGGCACAGCGAGGAGATGCGCGAGGGGCTCGGCGACCCGGAGTTCGTGGTGGACGACGGGACGATGGTGGTCGCGGAGCGGTTCCGGGTGGTGGAGACGCTGTAGCTGCAGAGGGGCTGCGCGGGTCGGTTCGAGTGGTGGAGACGCTGCAGAGGGGCGGCGCGGGCCGGGGTTCGGGTGGGCGCGCCGCCCCGGGGTGTCAGCCGGTCGCCTGCGCCGCTGCCCGGCCCGCCGCCCGGCCCGAGAAGATGCAGCCGCCGAGGAAGGTGCCTTCGAGGGAGCGGTAGCCGTGGACTCCGCCACCGCCGAAGCCGGCCGCCTCGCCCGCCGCGTACACGCCCTCCAGCGGTTCCCCGCTCTCCGTCAGAACCCGGGAGGAGAGGTCCGTCTCCAGCCCGCCGAGTGACTTGCGGGTGAGGATGTTGAGGCGGACGGCGATCAGCGGGCCCGCCTTGGGGTCGAGGATGCGGTGCGGGGCCGCCGTACGGATGAGCTTGTCGCCCAGGTACTTGCGGGCGCCCCGGATCGCCGTGACCTGGAGGTCCTTCGTGAAGGGGTTGGCGATCTCGCGGTCGCGGGCGGTGATCTCCCGGCGGAGGGCCTCCTCGTCGATGAGCGGCTCCTCGGTGAGCGCGTTCATGCCGCGGACGAGCGCGGAGAGGTCGTTCTCGACGACGAAGTCGACGCCCCGGTCCATGAAGGCCTGGACCGGTGCGGGGACGTCGGCGCGGGCGCGGCCGATCACGTCGCGGACGGACTTGCCGGTGAGGTCGGGGTTCTGTTCGGAGCCGGAGAGGGCGAACTCCTTGCCGATGATCCGCTTGTCGAGGACGAACCAGGTGTGGTCGTGGCCGGTCCGCATGATGTGTTCGAGCGTGCCGAGGGTGTCGAAGCCGGGGAAGAGCGGGACGGGCAGGCGCTTGCCGGTCGCGTCGAGCCAGAGCGAGGACGGGCCGGGCAGGATGCGGATGCCGTGCCGGGCCCAGATCGGGTTCCAGTTCTCGATGCCCTCGGTGTAGTGCCACATCCGGTCCCGGTTGATGTGGTGAGCGCCGGCCTTCTCCGCGACGCCGAGCATCAGGCCGTCGACGTGGGCGGGGACGCCGGAGAGCATCCTGGCGGGCGGGGTGCCGAGGCGGGCGGGCCACTGCTCGCGTACGAGGTCGTGGTTGCCGCCGATGCCGCCGGAGGTGACGATCACGGCCTGGGCCCGCAGTTCGAAGGTGCCGGTGGGCGTGCGGGTGCTGGCCGTCCCCCGCTCGGCGGTGGAGGGTTCCAGGATCTCGCCCGTGACGGTGTCGACGGCTCCGGCGGTGCGGCCGAGGGCGGTGACGCGGTGACGGAAGCGGAGCTGGACGAGGCCGCGGGCGACGCCCTCGCGCACACGCTGCTCGAAGGGGGCGACGAGGCCCGGGCCCGTACCCCAGGTGATGTGGAAACGGGGTACGGAGTTGCCGTGGCCGTTGGCGTCGTATCCGCCGCGCTCGGCCCAGCCGACGACCGGGAAGAACCGGACCCCGCGCGCGTGGAGCCAGGAGCGCTTCTCGCCGGCGGCGAAGTCGACGTACGCCTCGGCCCACTTCCTCGGCCAGTGGTCCTCGGTCCGGTCGAAGCCGGCGGTGCCGTACCAGTCCTGGAGGGCGAGGGCGTGGCTGTCCTTGACGCGCATCCGGCGCTGCTCGGGCGAGTCGACGAGGAAGAGGCCGCCGAAGGACCAGTGGGCCTGGCCGCCGAGCGACTGCTCGGGCTCCTGGTCGAGGAGGATCACGGTACGGCCGGCTTCGACCAGCTCGGCGGTGGCGACGAGCCCGGCGAGGCCGGCCCCGATCACGATCACATCAGCGTCGTAGGACATGGGTCGCATCTTGGATACACGGATGTATCGAGTCAACTGTTTCGCCACTCCCCTCTTGTCTCCCCCGCCCCTCCCGCTTTCTAATGTCGGGCATTAATATGTTCGTATGGCAAGGACGTCGGGGCCCGAGACCCGGGACAAACTGATCCGTGCGGCGGAGGAGCTCTTCGCCGCCCAGGGCGTCGACGGCGCGCAGCTGCGGGACGTCGTGGCACTGGCCGGGCAGGCCAACCCCTCCGCGGTGCAGTACCACTTCGGCTCACGCGCCGGGCTGCTCGACGCGGTCATGGCCGGCCGCCAGGCCCGTACGCGCGAGGTGCTCGCACCGCTGCTCGACGCGGCCGGCGACGACCTGAAGGAGCTCGTCGCCGCCCTCGTCACGGCCGAGGCGAGCGAGTTGCGCACCGACCGGGGCCGCCGCTGTCTGCGGATCTCCGCGCAGCTCAGCCACGAGAGCGGGATCCGCACCCGCACCCCGCACCCCACGCTCGCCGGCACCGTCTACTGGCACCTGATCGAGCGGCTGGCGGACCGCCTCGCCGCCGGCGGCCTGCCCGAGCCCCTGCTCCTGGAGCGCCTCGATCTGACGCTGACCGTGGTGGGCGCGGCCATGGCGGACCGGGCCCGGCAGTACCTCGACGGCGCCGAACCCCTCACCGGCGAGGCCCTCTTCCTCGCCGACCTGGTCGAGATGACCACCGCGCTTCTCCGGGCCGCACAGCCCCGGAGCGTCTGAGAAAAGCACCCTGCTGCACGGCACCCGCCCGGACAGCACCCGCAGACCCCGAAGGGACCCCCTCATGAACGACCTCACCGGCAAGACCGTGCTCATCACCGGCGGCGCGCGCGGCCTGGGCGCCGAGGCCGCCCGGCAGGCCGTGTCCGCCGGGGCCAACGTCGTGATCACCGACGTGCTGGACGAGGACGGCAAGGCGACCGCCGACGCGCTCGGCGAGCGGGCGCGCTTCCTCCACCACGACGTGACCTCCGAGGAGGGCTGGGCGGCGGCCGTCGCGTACGCCGTGGCGGAGTTCGGCGGCCTGCACGGCCTGGTGAACAACGCGGGCATCTCCACCGGCGCCTTCCTGGAGACCGAGTCCGTCGAGCACTTCCGCAAGGTCCTGGACATCAACCTGACCGGTGTCTTCATCGGCATGAAGGCCGCGATCCCCGCGATGAAGGAGGCGGGTGGCGGTTCGATCGTCAACATCTCCTCGGCCGCGGGCCTGATGGGCCTGGCCCTGACCGCCGGCTACGGCGCCTCCAAGTGGGGCGTGCGCGGGCTGACGAAGATCGGTGCGGTGGAGCTCGGCACGGCGAGGATCCGGGTCAACTCCGTCCACCCGGGCATGACGTACACCCCGATGACGGCCTCCGTCGGCATCGAGCGCGGCGAGGGCAAGTACCCGAACACGCCGATGGGCCGGGTCGGCGAGGCCGACGAGATCGCGGGCGCGGTCGTCTTCCTGCTGTCGGACGCCGCCTCGTACGTGACGGGTGCGGAGCTGGCCGTGGACGGCGGCTGGACCACCGGTCCGACGGTCAAGTACGTCATGGGGCAGTGACCGCGGCGGACTGCTTGGATGGCGGTCATGAGTGCCGCTGAAGAGATCCACGACGTCGTCGACGAGCACGACCGGGTGATCGGCCAGGCCCCACGCGGTGAGGTGTACGCGCGGGGCCTGATCCATCGCTGCGTCTTCGTCCGGGTCCGGGACGCCGAGGGCCGGACCTTCGTCCATCGCAGGACCGCGGACAAGCTGCTCTTCCCCTCCCTGTACGACCTGTTCGTCGGCGGGGTCCTCGGCGCGGGCGAGTCCTACGACGAGGCCGCCCTCCGCGAGGCCGAGGAGGAGCTGGGGGTCTCCGGACTGCCCCGGCCCGAGCCGGTGCTGAAGTTCCTGTACGACTCCGGGGGCGTGGCCGGGAAGTGGTGGTCGGCGGTGTACGAGGTCCGCTGCGACCTGCCGGTGAACCCGCAGGCGGAGGAGGTCGCCTGGCACGACTTCCTGACGGAGGAGGAGCTGGCCGCCCGGCTCGGCGAGTGGGAGTGGGTGCCTGACGGCTTGGCCGCGTACGAGCTGCTGCGGGCGCACGGGACGGATGGCGCGAGCGGGTGACGGAGGCGGGTGACGGAGGAGACGACGGAGGCGGGCGACGGGTGTCGGGCGGGTGACGGAGGCGGGCGAGGGGTGCCGGGCAGGGCGAACATCCGACCGCTAGGGTGCACGTGTGAGCGATTTCGTGCAGAGCCTGCGGCTGTGGTTCGCGCCGCAGCGGATCCGGGAAGAGGGAGAGACGCCGGACTACCGCTTCTCCCTGGCCAACGAGCGGACCTTCCTGGCCTGGATCCGTACCGCTCTCGCCCTCGTCGCCGGCGGTTTCGCCGTCGACCAGTTCCTGCCGGACCTGCGCTGGGGCGTTCGGATCGGGCTCGCGCTCGCGCTGCTCGCCTCCGGCGTGCTGTGCGCGCTGCGGGCGGTCAACCACTGGGTGCGCTGCGAGCGGGCGATGCGGCGCGGTGAGGACCTGCCCACGTCCCGGTTCCCGGCGGTGCTGAGCCTCGCGGTGGCCGTGGTGGCGCTCGCGATGGTGGTGGTCGTGCTCTTCGGCTGGACGGGTCGGTGACCGGGCGGTGACCGAGGCCCGTGGCGCCGGGGCCGACGGTCGGGAGGCCGGCCGTGCCGGGACCCCCGACCCGGAGGTCCGCGATCCCGGGCTCCAGCCGGAGCGGACGCGGCTCGCGTGGCGGCGTACGACCCTGTCGTGGACGGTCGTGGCGGTCCTCGCCGTGAAACTGGCCCTCCACGACGACACCACGGCGACGGGGCTGACCGCACTCGCGCTGTCGGCACTGGTCTGGATCGGCTTCCTCGCCGTCGCCCACCGCCGGATCCGCTCCCTGAGCACCGCGCGGCCACGCCCCCTCTCCCACCGGGGCGCGCTGCTCGCGGCGGGATGCACGATCGCGCTGGCCGCCTGCGGGGCGGCGATGATCTGGTGACCCGACGGACCTGAACGTCTCGTCGACCTCGCCGTTCAGGGGACGGTGACGACGACCTTGCCGTTCAGTCCGCCCTCGGCGTTTGCGCGCTGGGCGTCGGCCGCCCGCTCCAGGGGGAACGTAGCGGCCACCCGTACCGTGAGGACGCCCTCGTCGACCAGGTCCGCGAGGGCCGCGAGGTCGGCGGCGTCCGGGCGGACCCAGAAGTAGCGGCCTCCGAGGGCGAGGACCTCGCCGTCGGCGATCGAGGCGAGGCGGCCGCCCGGGGCGAGCAGGTCGGCGGAGAGCCGCAGGAACGGGCCGCCGATCGTGTCGAGGACGGCGTCCACGCCCTGCGGCGCGAGGGCCCTGAGCTGCTCGGCGAACGTGAGCTCGTCGTAGCGGACGGGCTCGGCGCCGAGCTCCGCCACCCTCGCCTGCCCGGCGTCCCGCGCCGCGCCGATGACCCGGCAGCCGAGGTGGCGGGCGATCTGCACCGCCATCGAGCCGACCCCGCCGGCCGCCGCGTGCACGAGGACGGTCTCGCCGGGGCGGACCGCGAGGGCGTGGTGGAGCACCTGGTAGGCGGTGAGGCCGACGAGGGGCAGGGCGGCGGCCTCGTCGAAGCCCAGGGTGCGCGGCTTGCGGGCGAGGGTGCGGACGGGTGCTGCGACCAACTCGGCGAAGGTCCCCCGGGAGAGGAAGTCCTCGCGTACGTACCCCATGACCTCGTCGCCCACGGCGAACTCGGTGACGGAGACGCCGGGCCTGACGACGACCCCGGAGACGTCCCAGCCGGGGATGACCGGGAAGACCGCGTCCATCATGCCGTCGAGGTATCCGGCCTGGCACTTCCAGTCGACGGGATTGACGGAGGCCGCCCGCACCTCGACCAGGACCGCGTCCGGCCCGACCTTCGGGTCGGGCAGCTCGCCGTACTCCAGGACCTCGGGGCCGCCGTACCGGCGGTAGCTGATCGCCTTCATACCCCGACCCTCGGCGGGGCGCCGGGCTCTCGCAAGTCAGGACGGAGGGAGTAGTCGCGACAATCCGTGCGAATCAGGACGATAGGGATGTAGGGCACTAGCCTGGAAGGGTCAGCCGACCCCTCACAGAGGCCACGTCATGACCGTCCTCCACCACGAACACCCCACGCACGCACACAGCCACGGTCCGTCGTGCGGGCACACCGCCGTCACGCACCGGGACCATGTCGACTACGCCCACAACGGACACCTGCACCGCGAGCACGCCGGACACTGGGACGAGTGCGAGACCACCTCACACGTCGCGCACACCCACCCCGACCACACGCACGGGCCGGAGTGCGGACACGCCGCCGTCGCGCACGGCGACCACCTCGACTACGCGCACGACGGGCACCGGCACGCGGCGCACGGCAACCACTGGGACGACCACTGACGTGGATGCGGGAGTCCCGTGCGAGACGTTTCCGGGACCGCTGCCGCAGGCCTGATCCGTGCCTGTGATCGCCGGGTGGGCGTCGTCTCTCAGCGTCGGGCCGGCGGCGGGGTTGCGGCGCCGTTCAGGCAGCGGTCGAGGAGTGCGCGCATGCGGGCGGCGGGGAGGGACGGGTTGGCCGCGGCGCCTTCTGCGGTGCGGGGGTCGGCGAGGAGGGCCTCCAGGGTCTCCGGCGTCAGGCCCGGGTTGGCGGCGGCGGCCCGGCGCACCGACTCGTCGGGGTCGTCCACCGGGGGGTCGGGCAGGGTGGGATCGGCCGCGGCCAGGGCGCGCACCTCGGGGTCCGGGTGACCGATGAGGTGGGTCCGGCCCGTGCGGGGGAAGCCGGGCAGCGTCAGCAGGTCCGAACGGTGGTCCGGGCGGGTGACGAAGACGTCCAGGAGGAGGTGTGGCGGGGCCAATGGGTGGTTGCAGGCCAGCCGGATCCGGACCTCCTCGTCGTCGTCCTGCGCGAGTGTCCCGACGAGTTCTGCGGGCAGGCCGCACCAGCTCGCCGCAACCCGGCGGAGCACCGGTTCCCCGGACGCCGCGCAGGCGGCGAACCAGTCGGGCGACGGCACGGTGGCCGGGTCGGGGTCCGGCTCGGTGATCGGGCAGATGCATTCAGGACCGTGCCCGATGACCCGGTCGATCACGTCGTACTCGGCCCAGGTGCGGGGGAAGGGGTGGAGGCGTGCGCGCATCCGCACGTCCTCGTCCGGGTCCTCCCTCAGCTCCGCCACCAGGTCCGGTCCCAGGTCGGGCCGGGCGGCGACCATCTCGCGGACCTTCGCCTCGGGATGCCGGGCGAGCCGGGCGACGGCGTCGGCCGGAGTGTGGGGGTTCCGGGCCAGGGGGTGCACCGTGTCGTCCGCGAAGCACTGCTCGACGAGCGCGGGCGACAGAGCGCACCTGCCGAGCACGAACGGCCTGCTGCTCGGACGGATGGACGGCAGCTCGGCCTCCACCCGTTCCGGGTCCAGCTCCCAGTTCCTGTCCTGCGCCGCTTCACGGACCGCGGGGTCCGGATCGTCGAGCAGCCCCGCCCGCTGCGCCGGGGTCAGCGACTCCCACCGCCAAGTGGCCCGTATCCGGAGTGCGGGGTCCTCGCGGCCGGCCATGGAGCGGAAGAAGGACAGCGGGATCTGCCGGGACGAGTCGAGCTCCCAGATGATCTCGTTCGCGGTGACCTTGCCGTCCTCGCCCCCGTCCTGGGCGGTCAGGAGGGTGACGAGGATGTCGTCCGGCAGTGGTCGGACCCAGCGGGGCCAGGGGCGGAGGTGGGGGTTGGCGAGCCGCGCGCGGACGAGCCCCGACGGGTCCGTTGCCAAGGAGGCGAGTCGCGAAGGATCTACGTGCTGGTTGCGGGCGAGCGCGCCGCGGATCCGCCACTCGGGGTGGCGCAGGGCTGCGTCGATGACGGCGTCGGGCAGGTCGCGGTCCATACACATCAGCTGGCCGAGATCACCGGCCGCTTGACCCATCAGGCGTATCAGTACGTCGGAGGGCGCCGCCGGATTGAACGCGACGCCACGCAGCCACAGCGCTTGGAGAGAATCGGACACCGCGCCATCCTGCCAGCGCTTGTCACCAGGACCGGGGCCTTGTGGCGACCAGTCCGCGCCTGTGGCGGCCGGAGCCACACGCCGCGCGTCCCGGCTCCCCGCGAGGGATGGGCCGGACCGGCCCCAGCCGTAGGCCATGTGGGAGAGGGCGGGCGTGTCCTCGCCGGGCGGTTCGTCGGTGCGGGCCAAGCTCGGGCCATGAGACCCACTCGTATGCGCACGGCCGCGCTCGCCGCCGTGGCGGTCGCGGTGCTGACGGGCACGGGCGCCGCCCAGGCCCAGACTCAGGCCAGGCCCGTCACACAGGTCGCGGTACCTCCCGCGGACCACAACTGCATCAGTCCCGACGGGACCAACCTCAACACCTTCCTCGGCATCAGCGAGCGGATCATGGGTCCGCCGGCCTGCCGCGAGGCCTTCGTGGGCGAGCAGTGGTACCGCGGCTTCCCCTCCTGGGGCACGGCCACCGGCGGCGACGACGCCCGCTATCCCCGCGGCTACACGCCCGCCCGCTTCGACCCGATGGACGACTTCGTCTCGAAGTTCCAGGGGGTCCGGGTCGTCAGCGACATCGGCACGGCCCGGGAGCAGAGCCGGACCTTCGGTCCGGAGACCCTCCGCCGGATCGCCCCCTTCGACGGGCTCCCCTTCGCCACCTTCGCAGCGGGCCCGCTCCCCACGCTCCCGGCCGGCCGGCACACGTCGACGGTCTTCATGCGGCTGAGCGCGGAGCACTGCGACGGGTTGAGCCGGCGGCGCGAGGTCAGCTGCCTGCCCGGAGGCGAGTTCGCCTACACGGGCCCGACGCCCCTCACCCTCTTCCTCAAGAACACCTGACCGAAGCGTGGGGCCGGGGTGTGGACGACGCGCCCCGGCTTCCCCCGGACCGGGCCGACTGGCACGCTTCCCCTGTCCAGTTGAGCTCTCAGCCGGGGGAATCCCTTTGTCTGCCACCGATCCCTATGTGGTCGAACTCGCGCCGAACGTCCATGCCTTCGTCCAGCCCGACGGCGGCTGGTGTCTGAACAACGCCGGGTTCCTCGGCGACGCCCGCGAGTCGCTCCTCGTCGACACGGCCGCGACCGAGCGGCGGGCGCGGCTGCTGCGCGACGCGGTGCTTGCCGAGGGGCTGCCGCTGCCCCGGACCATCGTCACGACGCACCACCACGGCGACCACACCTACGGCAACGGGGTGTTCCTGCCGGAGGCGCGGATCGTCGGGCACGAGAACTGCCGGACCGAGCAGCTCGCCGCCGGCCACCAGCTCCATCTGCTGTGGCCGCAGACCGACTTCGGTCAGGTCGACATCCTGCCGCCGTCCGTCACGTACCGCGAGCGGCTGACGCTGTACGTCGGCGAGATCGAGGTGCGGGTGATCCACCCGGGCGCCGCGCACACGACCGGCGACTCGATCGTGCACCTCCCGGAGCAGGGCGTGGTCTTCACCGGCGACCTCGTCTTCCACGGCGGGACGCCCTTCCTCCCGATGGGGTCGCTCGCCGGTTCGCTGCGCGCGCTCGATCTGCTGCGCTCGCTCGACGCGCCGACGGTGGTGCCGGGGCACGGCCGGGTGACCGACCCCTCCGCGTACGACACGACGGAGCGGTACCTGCTCTGGGTGCGGGAGCTGGCCGCCGAGGGGTACGCGAAGGGGGCGACGCCGCTGGAGACGGCGCGCGGCGCGGAGCTCGGCGAGTTCGCGGCGTGGCAGGAGAGCGAGCGGCTCGTCGCCAACCTGCACCGGGCGTACGCGGAGCTGGAGGGGCTGCCGGAGGGGGCGCCCCTGAATCCGGTGACGGTCTTCGGTGACATGGCGGCCATGAACGGCGGGGTGCCGGTGGCCTGCCACGCCTGAGGCCGTCCGGCCCCCGTCCTCACCAGCGCGGGACCCGGGGGGTGCGCCACTCCGGGTCCGCGACGCGCATCGCCGCCGCGTCGTCGCGCTCCCGCAGCGTGCCGTCGTCGTCGAGCCAGCGGCGGTGCAGGGCGGCGAGCGCGGCCCGGTCGAGCTCGACACCGAGGCCGGGGGCGTCGGAGACGGTCAGCCGGCCCTCGCGGAAGACGGGACGGGTGGTGACGACGTCCTCGGTCTGCCAGGGGTAGTGGGTGTCGCAGGCGTGGTGGAGTGCGGGCAGGGTGGCGGCGACCTGGGTCATGGCGGCGAGGCTGATGCCCAGGTGGGTGTTGGAGTGCATGGAGAGCCCGACGCCGTACGTGCGGCAGAGCGCGGCCAGTTCGCGGGTGCGGTGGAGGCCGCCCCAGTAGTGGTGGTCGCAGAGGACGATCCGTACGGCCTCCTTCGCGAAGGCCTCGGGGACCTCCTCGAAGGTGGTCACGCACATGTTGGTCGCGAGCGGCACCTTCGTACGGGCGGCGATCTCGGCCATCGCGGCGGTGCCGCTCGCCGGGTCCTCCAGGTACTCCAGGACGTCCGCGAGCTCGTGTGCGACGGCCAGTGAGGTCTCCACGGACCAGGCGCCGTTGGGATCGAGGCGGAGCGGGCGGCCGGGGAACTCCTCGGCGAGCGCGCGGATCGCGGCGACCTCCCGCTCGGGCTCGTACACCCCTCCCTTGAGCTTGAAGGAGCGGAACCCGTGGAGGCGGTCGAAGCGGCGTGCCTGGGCGACGATCCCGGCGGGATCGAGGGCCGCGCCCCAGTCGTCCGTCGGGCCGGCGCCCGGGTGGGCGGCCCAGCGGTGGAAGAGGTAGGCGCTGTACTCGACGGTGTCGCGGACCTTGCCGCCGAGGAGGGCGTGGACGGGCAGGCCGAGGGTCTTGCCGAGCGCGTCGAGGCAGGCGGTCTCGAAGGCGGAGACGACGGAGAGGCGGAGCTTGTCGGCGGTCCGGACACCGCGCAGGCCGCCCGCGTCGACACCCTCGTCCAGGGGGATCCCCGTGTCCGTACTCGTCCCGAGAGCCGCGAGGGCGAAGAGCCCGTTCACGTCCGTGACCGGGTGTCCGACAAGGGCCTCCGCCAGCGGGCGGGCGAGGTCGAGGTAGACGCCGTCGCCGTAGGTCTCCCCGAGGCCGCTCACTCCTCCCCTGGTGATCACTTCCACCACGAGTCGGGGCGTGTAGGGCTGATGGACGCCCTGGACGTTGAGGAGAGGCGGGTCGGAGATGAGGATCGGGGTCAGCCGGACTTCGTCGACGAGCATCTTCATCATCGCATCCATACGTGAACTCTATTCAGGGATGCGATCCAGGGACAGAGTGCGGCACGGGGTTTCCCGGCGCCCCTCTGGACGACATACCGACTGGTCGGTCATCATGAACGCCGACCGAAGACGATCCGGAGGTACGCACCATGAGTTCCGCCCCGCCACCAGGTCTCGACCCCGAAGAGCTGCGCCGGTACCTCGACCGCGAGCGGCCCGGCCTGGTGTCCGGCCCCCTCGAAGCCCGGCTGATCGAGGGCGGCCGGTCGAACCTGACCTACGTCGTGACCGACGGCACCGGCCGCTGGGTCGTCCGGCGCCCCCCGCTCGGCCACGTCCTCGCCACCGCGCACGACATGCGGCGCGAGCACCGCGTCATCAGCGCCCTGCACGCGACGGACGTGCCCGTGCCGGAGACGCTGCTGCTCTGCGAGGACGAGTCCGTCCTCGGATCGCCCTTCTACGTCATGGAGTTCGTCGACGGGACGCCGTTCCGCTCGGCCCGGGAGCTCTCGCCGCTCGGCCCCGAGCGCACCCGCGCCGCCGTCCTCGGCCTGGTCGACACCCTCGTCGACCTGCACGCCGTCGACCCGGCGGCGGCGGGGCTCGGGGACTTCGGCCGCCCCGAGGGCTTCCTCGACCGGCAGCTGCGCCGCTGGGGCAAGCAGCTCGACGCCTCGCGCGGCCGCGAGCTGCCGGGGATCGCGGAGCTGCACGCGGCCCTCGGCCGGGCGCTGCCCGCCTCTCCCCCGCCGACCGTCATCCACGGCGACTACCGCCTCGACAACGTCCTCATCGGCGAGGACGACCGCATCCGGGCCGTCCTCGACTGGGAGATGTCCACACTCGGCGACCCGCTCACCGACCTCGGCCTCCTCGTCATGTACAGCACGCCGCTGGACCTGCCGGACTCCCCCATCTCCACGACCGCCACGGCCGCCGGGCACCCGAGCGCCGCCGAACTGGTCGAGCGCTACGCGGCCCGCTCGGGCCGGGACACCTCCGCCCTCGCCTGGTACACGGCCTTCGCCTGGTTCAAGCTCGCCGTGATCCTGGAGGGCATCCACTACCGCTGGACCCTCGGACAGACGGTCGGCGCCGGCTTCGACCGCATCGGCGAACTCGTCCCCGTCTTCATCGAGCACGGCCTGACCACCCTTCAGGAGGGCTGACCCGCCATGGACTTCGCCTACGACGCACGCACCGAGGAGCTCCGCGCGCGACTCCTCGCCTTCATGGACGAGCACGTGTACCCGGCCGAGGCCGTCGCCGAGGAGCAGCGCGCGCTGCTCGCCTCCCCCTGGGACACCCCGGCGGTGGTCGGGGAGCTCAAGGCCGAGGCCAGGCGGCAGGGCCTGTGGAACCTCTTCCTTCCGGACGCCGAGTACGGGGCGGGGCTGACCAACCTCCAGTACGCGCCGCTCGCCGAGATCACCGGCCGCAGCCCGCACCTGGCCCCCACCGCCCTCAACTGCGCCGCCCCGGACACCGGGAACATGGAGCTGCTCGCCCAGTTCGGCGACGAGGCGCAGAAGAAGCAGTGGCTGGAGCCGCTGCTCGCGGGCGAGATCCGCTCGGCCTTCGCGATGACCGAGCCCGAGGTCGCCTCCTCCGACGCGACCAACATCGAGACCCGGATCCGGCGGGACGGCGACTCTTACGTCATCGACGGGCGCAAGTGGTACATCTCCGGCGCCATGAACCCCGACTGCGCCGTCTTCATCGTCATGGGCAAGACCGATCCGGACGAGCCGGACCTCCGCCGCCAGCAGTCGATGATCCTCGTGCCCCGCGACACCCCCGGCGTCGAGGTGCGGCGCGCGATGCAGGTCTACGGGTACGAGGACCACTCCCACGGCGGCCACGCCGAGGTGGTCTTCGACAACGTCCGCGTCCCCGCCTCGCACCTCATCGGCGAGGAGGGCGGCGGCTTCGCCATCGCGCAGGCCCGGCTCGGCCCCGGCCGCATCCACCACTGCATGCGGCTCATCGGCATGGCGGAGCGGGCCGTCGAGCTGATGTGCCGGCGGGCCGTCAGCCGTACGGCCTTCGGAAAGCCGCTCGCCCAGCAGGGCGTCGTACAGAACTGGATCGCGGACGCCCGCGTGACGATCGAGCAGCTGCGGCTCCTCGTCCTCAAGACGGCCTGGCTCATGGACACCGTCGGCAACCGGGGCGCGCACACCGAGATCCAGGCCATCAAGATCGCGACCCCGCGCGCGGTCGTCGACATCCTCGACAAGGCCGTGCAGGCACACGGGGCGGGCGGGGTCTCGCAGGACTTCCCGCTGGCCGAACTGTGGGCCGCGGCGCGGACGCTGCGGCTCGCCGACGGGCCGGACGAGGTGCACCAGCGGTCGCTGGCGCGCCGGGAGCTGAAGAAGTACCTGTAGTCATCGCTCAGCCAGTCGTCGGTCAGCCGAGGCGGAGGCAGAGGACTCCCGTCGCGGTGTGGACGCACAGCCGTTCGTCGTCGAGCCACTCCAGGCCGAGGATCTCCCCGCCGAGGAAGACCCGGTGCAGGACCTCGGTGGTGTCGGCGGCGAACAGCGTCAGGCCGCCGTCGGCGGTGGCCGTCAGGACCGTGGGGCGGCCGTGCCGGGTCTGCAGCCGGAGGGCGGTGACCCGGACGCGGTCGGGGCGCGGGACGACGTCCGGCTCGCCCGCGTAGTCCTCTTTCCGGGTGGGCCAGTTGATCCGGGCGGTGAACCGGCTCCGGACGGTGAGTTCGCCGTCCGGGTCGACGATGCCGAGGACCGGGCCCTGCGGCCAGCGGCCCAGGTCGTGGACGACGTCCCAGCCGTCCACGACCGCCTCGTGGGCTATCTCCCGGCCCGGCAGCGAGCGCACCTCCACGGCGAACCGGGGGTCCGGGGAGTCGGAGCCGCCGTCGTCGCTGGTCATGGGGAAGGGGTTCCAGCGCCCGATGAAGGCCACCACGACTCCCTCGCCGTCGGGCAGGACCCGGACCGAGCGGATCCCGTGCGACCTGGTGTCCACGTAGACACCCTCCGGCGAGTCGCCCGTGTGCAGACCCACGAACTGCTCGGAGTGCTTGGAGTACTTCACGAAGGCGACGAGGCGCGGTGTCCCCTCGTTCGGGGCGGAGGGCGACACCGCCACGGCTCTGAACAACCCGCGCACCCGTGGCAAGGGCCCCGGGGCGCTCTCCGTCGCCTCGCCCGCGCCTTCCGCCTCTCCCGCGATCCAGTGACTCACCTCGACCGGGTGCCGCCACCGGCGTGGGCGCCGCCAGCGGACCACGGGAGCACCCGGGTGCGTGGCGACGACGTACGTGTCGTCCGGATCCTCCAGGCTGTCCAGCGGTACACCGCTCGCACCGTCCAGGAGACGGACGAGGGCGTCGCGGCGGACGCTCACGACGGGGCGGCCGCCGCTCAGCCCGGTCCCGAGGGTCGTCGGGGTCTCCGTGGCCTCGGCTTCGTCCTCGCCCGGCGGGCCGAGATGCCAGGCCTTGGCGGACCAGGCGTCGGCGGCCAGCGAGACCAGCCGGAGGCCGTCGGGGCCGTGGCCCACGGGCAGCAGGAACCGTACGGGGGCGTCGGTGCGGGTGCGGCCGGGCACGGCTCCACGGCTGTCCAGGGCTGTCACCGCGTGCGCGGTGGCGGTGAGGCAGACCGGTTCGGCGTCCGGGCCGGACGTGATGAGGAGGGCGGGGGCGACGACGAGGCCCGCCCACTCGACGACGCGCAGCCCGCCCTTCTCGACGGTGGACGGTGTGCGCCCCCGCCGGACGGTGAGGGCACGTTCGGTGGCCACGGCGGCGGTTCCCCCGCACAGGGCGAGGGCCGAGACCGTACGCCCGCGCAGGAGGCGCCGCAGTTCCCGGTGGACGGTCAGGCTCCCGGGGGACTCGTCGTCGAGCTCCCACACCGTCAGACGGACCCGCCGCCACGGAACGTCCCAGCGGTGACCGCGGGTGACGGCCACGCGCAGACGTCCTCCGTGACGCTCCAGGGCCAGCCCCGTGCCGTCGAACGGGCGCCTCAGGTGCCGGCGGGGGTCGGCGCGCAGGGTGAGCAGGGTGCGCCCGCCGGAGGCGGCGGTCAGGGTGACCGTTCCGGTCCGGTCGAGGACGGCGACGACGCACTCCCCGCCGACCTCGGTCAGGGCGCAGTCCACCACGTGGGGCGGCACGTCCACGGCCCCGATCAGGTCGCGGCTCGCCACGTCCCAGGCCCAGATCCGCTCCTCGCTCCGGAGCGCCGCCCAGGGGCGGGTCGGGCAGCCGTGGACGGCGGTGATCCGACCGAGGTCGCCGGGGAGTTCGGCGAGGAGTTCGCCGCCCTCGGTGTCCCAGGCCCGGACGGGTCCGTCGCGTTCGGCGGTGACCAGGACGGCGGGCCTGCCGTCGACGGGCACGACGGCGGCTCCCCGCACGCCTCCGGTGAACGTGCCGATGGTGGTGTACGGCACGGGGGCCACCTCCGCCCACTCGGTGTCCCAGGGCAGCGACGGGTACCGCCGGCGCACGGCGGCGGCCAGTTCCTCCGCGCCGGACTGAAAGGCGGAGAGGCGCAGTTGGGCGGCGCGTGTGCCGGGGTCGGTCCGGGTGTGCAGGAGGGCGGCGCAGTGCCCGACGGCGCGGGCGGCGGCCCGGGCCTGCTCGGTCGTGGCCCGGTTCAGGACCCGCTGGAGGGCCGAGGTCCCGGCGGTGAGCAGGTACTCCGGGTCGAGGGCGAGGACGTCGAGGAGCTCCGTCCCCTCCGCGTGCTCGGCGAGATGACGGCGTACGTACGGGGGTGCCTCGGCCCAGTCGGGGCCGTGCGGGCCCTCGGGGACGAGCCGGGCCAGGGCGCGGGCCACGCGGTCGCGGACCCCGTCGTCGAGGGTGGTGCGCAGCGCGTCGGCGTACGCCTGGTGGTAGAGGCGGTAGACGGAGCGCCCGTCGGCGTCGAGCTCCTCGACGAGGTGCTCCCCTGCGGCGCCGAGGAGCCAGGCGATGTCCTCCCAGGCGAAGGCGGCGGACGGGCCCGAGCGGGCGGCGGACGGCCCGGCGGACCGAGCCGCTCCGGTCCCGGACGGGCCGGTCGTGCAGGCGCCCGCGATCGTGCGCCAGACACGGTCCGGGGGGAGGCCGGGGCCCTCCGCGAGGGCGAGGGCGGCGAGGAGGGCGAGGCCGCGTGCGTGGTCCGCGCCCAGTTGGTGGCGGAGGACCCGGAGGAAGGTGACGCCCGGGGTCTCGCCGACCTCGGGCACGCGCGCGTGCCAGTCGGGTTCGGCGGTGTCGATCGGGCGGGCCGCACGGCCCAGGTAGCGGGCCGCGATACGGGCCGACAGGAAGCTGCCGTGGACCCGGGCGGCGATCTCCCGGGCGACCGTCTCGGCGGTGGGGTCGTCGTACGGGCCGCGGCTGCCGGGGCCGTCGGGGGCCTGGAGCAGACGGCGGGCGTAGTGGGCGATGTCCCGGCCGCTGCTCTCCCGGGTGTCGTCGAGGTCGAGGACCACCGTGTCCTCGCCGTCGAAGGCGTCGAGGACGTGGGGGCGGGTGCCGACGAGGAGCCGTACGCAGGGGACCCGGAGCAGGGGGCGCAGCAGGTCCTCGGTGATGCGCCGGGCCTCGGTGTCGTCCCCGTGGGCCTCGCCCGCCTCGTCGAGCGCGTCGACGATCAGGTGGAGCGGGGCGCGGCGGGCGGCGAGGGCGCCGAGGAGCGCCTGCGGAGTGTCCGCGGTGAGCCCGGCCGCGTCGGCGACCCCGGCCACGAGGTCTTCGAGGAAGCGGTGCCGGGCGTGGATCGCGGTGGGGGCGGGGGGCTCCGCCGTACGCGCTCCGGAGCGCAGCAGGAGCTTGCCGAGCAGGGCGGACTTGCCGACGCCGGGGCCTCCGGTGACGACCAGGCCCCGGCGCCGGTCGCGGCCGTCATCGGCCAGCCAGTGGCCGATGCGGTCGAGTTCGGCGGTGCGGCCGACGAAGTACGAGCCGTGCCGGCCGGGGGCCATGTGCTCGAAGCCCTGGCCGCGCGGGGCGAAGTGGGTCTCCAGGTCGGCACGTCGGCGGATGCCCTCGGTGCCGGTGCGGGCGAGCCGGGCCGCCAGTTCGGCGACGTCGCCCTCGTCGTACCGGGCCTCGGGGCGGTAGCCGGTGTTCTCGAAGGAGAAGAAGGCGTAGCCCTCGGTCTCGACGTGCGCGCGGGCGGTCTGGTGGATTCCGGCGCTGCGGTAGACGTCGTTGACGGTGTCGACGGTCTGCTCGACGGAGAGGTACCGCTGCTTGTGGGAGACGGAGAGCCGGGCGAGCGCGGTTTCGAGGGCGGCGGCGAAGACCATCGGGGAGGCGGGTTCCCCGGCGCGCGCGACGGCGATCACGGCGAGGTCGGTGAGCCGGCGGCCGCCGGCGGCGCCCTGCCGCAGGGCGGCACGGAGCCCCTCGGCGGCGGTGGCCGCGTCGGCGCCGCCCTGCCCGGCGCCGCAGGTGTCGATGACGAGGAGGACCCGTTCGGCGCCTGATTCGAGGACGTAGCGGGTGAGGTCCTCGGCGGCGAGCGCGGTGCCGGCGAGCCGGTCCGGGTGACTGTCCGAGCAGAGCAGGTAGTGGCGGCCGGGGCCCGCGACGCCGTGGCCGGTCCAGTAGAGGGCGACGGCGGTGCCGGTGCGGTCGGCGCGGTAGGCCCAGTCGAGGAGCCGGTCCCTGGTCTCGCCGAGGGGGGCGTCGGCTATGCGCTCGTCGACGCGGTAGCCGAGCTCGCCGAAGAGCCGGACGGCCGCGTGTAACTCCTCGTCGGCGAGGGGGAGTCCGGCGGCGTGCCGATAGCTTCCCGTGCCCACGACGACGAGCCTGCGGTCGACGCCCGCCCGCTCGTGTGTCCCGTTCGCCCCGCCCGCCCCGTCCACGCCGCCAGTTATACCCGTACCGGCGTCAGGGGCGCAGGGCCCGCAGCAGGAGGTCGGCGAGGTGGTCGGCGACCTGCGCGGAGGTGAGCGGGCCGTCCGGGCGGTACCAGGTGGAGAGGTGGTGCACCGAGCCGAAGTGGTAGTCGACGACCAGGTCGGCGGGGGTCGCCGAGGAGAACACCCCGGCCTTCTGCCCCTCTTCGACCAGGGCCCGGAACCGCTCGTGGTAGCGCCGCCGCTCGGCCCTGACCTGCTTGTTCTTCTCCGGGCTGAGGTGGTGCATGGAGCGGAAGAAGATGGCGGCGTCGTCGAGGTTCTCGATGGTGGTGACGACGACGTCGGCGGCGGCGGCGCGCAGCCGCTCCTCGATGGGCGCGTCGGCGTCCGCGTACGCGTCGAGCCGCTCCTGCTGGAGGCGCAGGACCCGGGAGTAGACCTCCTGGAGGAGGTCCTCCTTGGAGCCGAAGTAGTGGTAGAGGGCGCCCTTGGTGACCCCGGCGGCCTCGACGATCTCCTGGACGGAGGTGCGGTCGTAGCCCTGCTCCGCGAAGAGCCGGGTGGCGGCGGCGAGGAGCCTCTGAGGGACCGGCGCCCCGCTCTCGTCCGTCGTCCTGGCCATGCCGCCGCCTTCCCTCGTGATCGTTCCTGGTCGGGGGAACACCGTTCCCGTCCGTAGATCTTCCCACCCGCCGGGACCCCGGCTAGCGGGCGCCCGTCTCCCATGTGCGCTGGACGTGGTTCATGGTGCCGAGCCAGCGTTCGGGGTCGGTGGCGCGGTTGCGGTAGTAGGCGGCGACCTCGGGG
The DNA here is from genome assembly GCF_026343125.1 of Streptomyces sp. NBC_00094. NCBI lineage: Bacteria > Bacillati > Actinomycetota > Actinomycetes > Kitasatosporales > Streptomycetaceae > Streptomyces > Streptomyces sp. NBC_00094. Next base: position 1,600,114 of record NZ_JAPEMB010000001.1, read on the forward strand.
TGGGGCAGGACCAGGAACCGGTCGGCGTCGATGGCCTCGATGAGGGCCTCGGCGACGTCCTCGGGCTCGATGGCGGTAGGGGTGAGGACGAGCTCGCCGGCCGATCCGGCGGCGGTCAGCATGTCCGTACGGACGCCCTGCGGGCAGATGGCGTGGACCTTGAGGCCGCGGTGGCGGTAGGTGAGGGAGAGCCATTCGGCGAAGGCGTACGCGCCGTGCTTGGAGACGCTGTACGGCGCCGCGCCGATCATGGTGAGCAGTCCGGCGGCGGAGACGGTGGAGACGAACCGGCCGCTGCCTCGCTCCAGCCACTCGGGGAGCAGGGCGCGGGCCGCGCGGACGTGGGCCATGACGTTGACGTCCCAGGCGGCGGCCCAGACGTCCTCGTCGGCGAAGACGTCGCCGGGCGAGGAGAGTCCGGCGTTGGCGCACCAGACGTCGATGGTGCCGCCGAGGGCCTCGCGGGCCTCCTCGACGACGGCGGAGGCGTCGCCCGGGACGGCGAGGGCGCCGATCTCCTCGGCGACGGCCTTGGTACGGACGGGGTCGAGGTCGTTGACGACGACCCGGGCCCCTTCGGCGGCGAAGCGGCGGGCGAGGGCGGCACCGATCCCGCCACCCGCTCCCGTGACGACCACGCCGGCGCCCTGAACGGCACTCGCGTCCGCGCTCATGGATGAACCCACCTCTCCGAACCCCACCGGGACGGTGACGACGATGACGATGACGATGACGATGACGACAGCGGCAGACTAACCGGTCGGTATGTCGTGAGGGAAGAGTCCGTCCGCACGCCTCGTTCCCCGGCGCGGTCAGGAGCGCTAGCGTGCGTGCCCATGTCACGCGCCCCGGCCGGGGACGGCGATCGAGGAGGTTTCCGCATGAACCTGTCGCGACGGAGTCTGCTGGCCGCCGGGGGCGCGGTGGGCGCGGTGGCGGCCGTCGCCCCCACCGCCTCGGCCGCCTCCGGCGGGCGCCCCCGGGTGCGTACCGGCTTCGAGCGCCTCGCGGCGGACGGGTACGCCCTGCTGGCCGGCGAGCGGGTGGGCGTCGTCACCAACCCGACCGGGGTCACCGCGGACGCCCGGCACGTCGTGGACGTGATGCACGCCGACGAACGGGTGAACCTGGTCGCCGTCTTCGGCCCCGAGCACGGCTTCCGGGGCACCGCGCAGGCCGGCGGCTCCGAGGGGCGGTACGACGACCCGGCGACCGGGCTGCCCGTCTACGACACGTACCTGAAGAGCGGGCAGCCGCTGGCGGACGTCTTCACCGCCTCCGGGGTGGACACCGTCGTCTTCGACATCCAGGACGTCGGCGCGCGCTTCTACACGTACATCTGGACGCTGTACGACTGCATGGTGGCCGCCGCTCTCGCCGGGAAGCGTCTCGTCGTCCTCGACCGGCCGAACCCGGTGACCGGGCGGGCGGCGCTCGGCCCCGTCCTCGACCGGGCGTTCGCGACCTTCGTCGGACGTGAGCCGATCGCGCAGGCGCACGGCATGACGGTCGCCGAGCTCGCGCTGCTCTTCAACGCGGAGTTCCTGGCCACCCCCGTGGCCCTGGAGACCGTCCGGATGACAGGGTGGCGGCGCGCGGAGTTCTTCGACGCGACCGGGCTGCCCTGGGTGCCGCCGAGCCCGAACATGCCGACGCCCGACACCGCGCTCGTCTACTCCGGCACCTGCCTCTTCGAGGGGACGAACCTCTCCGAGGGCCGGGGCACGACCCGCCCCTTCGAGCTGCTCGGCGCCGAGGGGATCGACCGGCGGTGGGCGGAGGCGGCGAACGCCCTCGGGCTGCCCGGAGTCCGCTTCCGCGAGGCGTACTTCGCCCCGACCTTCTCCAAGTTCCAGGGGAAGACCGTGGGCGGGGTGCAGCTGCACGTCCACGACCGGGAGTCCTTCGACCCGGTCCGGACCGGGATCGGGCTCCTGGTCACCGCCCGGCGTTCGTGGTCCGGCTTCGCCTGGCGGGCGGACAACTGGATCGACAAGCTGACCGGCTCGACGCGGGTACGGACCCTGATCGACGCGGGCGCGGACACCGGCGAGGTCGTCGGGGCGTGGGAGGCGGAGCTGGCGGCCTTCCGCGCGGTACGGACGGAGCATCTGCTGTACCGCTGACGGGCGGTGGCTCCCACCCCCCGCGCTCGGGGAGGTCTGGCGGGCGCCGGGCGCGGGCATGCTGGCCATGGAGCCGCCGCCCGCGCACCCGCGCGCCCTCGGCGCGGCGGCCACCTCGACGTGGAGGGACGGTCGGGCCGTGAGCGGGATGAGTGTGGAGCCGTACCGGGAAATCACCTTCGACAAGGACGGCGACGGGCCGGCAGGGCAGTCCGCGGCCCTCACCGCGCTGGCCCGGCAGGGGGTGACGGACCTGGTGCTGCTCGCACACGGGTGGAACAACTCCCCGTCGGGCGCCACCCGTCTCTGCTCGGACTTCTTCGCCCCCTTCCCCGGGCTGTTCGGGCCGGGGGTCGAGGCCGGGTACGCGGGGGTGATCTGGCCCTCGATGATCTTCACCGACGAGCCGGTGCCCGACTACCGCGCCCTCGTGACGGTCCTCCCGGAGAAGGAACCGGTCCTCGTGCGGCTCACGGAGCTGCTGACGCTCGCCCCGCCGGAGGAGGCCGCCTTCGTCGAGTTCGGGGAACTGCTGCGGGAGCTGACGGACGTGTACGAGGTCGGGGACGGGATCGGGGGCGGGATCGGGGGCGGGGACGAGGACGGAGGCGGGATCGGGATCGGGATCGGAGACGGGATCGGAGACGGGATCGGAGGCGTCGGGGCTGTCGGGGCCGAGGGGGTCGTCGGGGCGTCGGCGGCGGTGCCGGAGTTCCTCGTCGCGGACCCGGTGGCGGTGTGCGCCCGGTTCACCGAGGCACTGGAGGAGACCGGCGGCACCGTGCCGCCCGAGGGCTTCGGGGAGGGGCTGAAACGGTACTGGAAGGGGGCCAGGGAGGCGCTGCGGCAGGCCGCGTACTACGTGATGAAGCGGCGGGCCGGGCGGGTCGGCGAGTTCGGGCTCGGGCCGCTGCTCGGCGAGGTCGCCCGGACCGCCCCCGGTCTCCGCGTCCACCTCGTGGGGCACAGCATGGGCGCCCGGCTCGTCGCGTACGCGCTGCGGGGGCTCCCGCCCGGGGCGCGGCCGGTGGCCTCCGTGACCCTCCTGCAGGGCGCCTTCTCGCACTACGCCTTCGCCCCGCGGCTGCCGCACGATCCGCGGCGGCCCGGTTCCCTGCGGGACATGCAGCACCGGGTGCGCGGGCCCCTGGTGGCCTGCTACTCGCGGCACGACACGGCGCTCGGGGTGATGTACCCGCTGGCGTCCCGGCTCGCGGGCGACTCCGAGTCGCTCGCGGGGCCGCTCTCCGGGCAGCTCGCGGGGCCGCTCACCGGGCTGCTCGGCGCCGATGATCCGCGCTGGGGCGCGATCGGGCACGACGGGGTCAAGGCGGTGCCGGGGACGGTGGAGCGGACCCTGGCGGCGGTGCTGCGCGAAGGGGTGCCGGGGTCGGGGTGCGTGAGCGTGGACGCGGCGGACGCGGTCCGCTCGCACAGTGACATCGTCCGTCCCGAGCTGGCCCGGGTGGTGGTGTCGGCGGCCCGGGCGGGCCGTGCCTGAACCACACCGGACGCCTGGGTTCCGCTGCGTGTCGGGGGTCCCTCCGGCCCCGTTGATGGCTGCCATCCGTAATTCGATGGAACACGGCGGGCCCCCCGTTCGTCCCTCTGATACCGCGGAAGGACCAGCGACGGAGGTGGCGAGAGATGGCCGGTTTCCGGAGTCTCGCGAGACAGGTGCGCGATCCCGGGTGTGACACGGCGCTGCGCAGGTACTCCCTGCGCAAGTGCCTGGAGCGGTTCGCACCGTACGGACACCGGGCGACCTGGGACCATCTGTGCCGGCGGCACAGGTTCGGTCCCGAGGACCGGGAGCTCGATCCGGGGCGGCTGGTGGCCGCGCTCGACGAGCTGGAGGAGGCGCGGGCCGTGTGGCTCGCGTACGAGAAGCAGTTCGCCGAACGGCGGAGGCGCGAGAAGCACGACGGACTGCGCGGGCTCGGCGCGCTCGACGACTGGCACCGGCGCGTCTGGGGCGGCAACGGCGTGGTGCGCTGCGGCGACCCGGCCGTGCACCCGTCGGACCCGCTGCCGGAGGTGCTGCGCCGGCTGATCGCCGCGCTGGAGGACGGCCCGGGCGAGCGGTGTCCGGTGTGCGCGGGGCCGCGGATCGAGTGGCGGTCCGGATCGGGGGACGCGTACGAGCCGTGGCTGGGCCCCGTGTGCGGCGACTGCGGCGTGGGCGTCCCGCGAGCGGTGCTCACGTCGGGCGCCCTGGCCCGCGCCCGCGGGGACCGGCACCGACCACTGGCTCCGGCGGCGTGATGCCCGTGGGGTGTCGGCGGGCGGCCGGACGACACCCGGGCCCGCTCCCCCGCCGACCCGGTCGCGGCGGCGCCGCCGGCCCCGCGACCCCGCGACCCCGGCCGGACGAAACCTAGGTCCGGCGTACCGGCAGCAGGCGGGAGCCCGTCATCCGCTCGCCGAGGACGTCGTCGGGGTTGGACAGGACGCAGTTCTCCAGGGACAGGCAGCCGCAGCCGATGCAGTCCGTGAGGTGGTCGCGCAGCCGTCCCAGCTGCTTGATGCGCTCGTCGAGTTCGGTGCGCCAGGCCGCCGAGAGCCGTGCCCAGTCCTCGTTCGTGGGGGTGCGCTCCTCGGGGAGCTGGGCGAGCGCGTCGCGGATCGTGGCGAGCGGGATGCCGACGCGCTGCGCGGCCCGGACGAAGGCGACCCGGCGCAGGGTGTCACGGGCGTACCGGCGCTGGTTGCCCGCGGTGCGGCGGCTGCTGATGAGCCCCTTCGCCTCGTAGAAGTGCAGGGCCGAAACAGCGGCCCCGCTTCGGGCGGAGAGCTGGCCGACGGTGAGTTCGTGGATCTTCTCTGGAATCTGCGGCACTCCCCGAACCCTACGGGACAAGGCCCGGTGCCCGGCCGTCCGTTGACAGGAGGCCACCGGCACCACAATGCTGAGCAAGCGCTTAGGCAGCGCCCGAGAGAGCCGATCAGAGGGACAGACAGAGGGAGCTAGGGACATGGCCGAGCCGAGGATCTTCACCTCCGCCGAGGAGCTGCGCGCGGGCGTCGGCGAGCAGCTGGGGTACAGCGACTGGCTGGAGATCGACCAGAAGCGCATCGACCTCTTCGCCGACGCGACCGGCGACCACCAGTGGATCCACGTCGACCCGGAGCGCGCCGCCGACGGCCCCTTCGGCGCGACGATCGCGCACGGCTATCTGACGCTGTCGCTGCTGCCGCTGTTCGTCCCGCAGGTCCTGCGGGTCGAGGGCATGAAGATGGGCCTCAACTACGGCACCGAGAAGGTCCGGTTCCCGTCCCCCGTACCGGTCGGCTCGCGGCTGCGCGCGACGGCGGTCCTGACGAAGGTCGAGGAGGCGGGCGGCGGCGTACAGGTGACGGCGGCGGTGACCGTCGAGCGCGAGGGCGCCGACAAGCCCGTCTGCTTCGCCGAGTCGGTCTCCCGCTACTTCTTCTGAGCAGCGAGGCCCCTGGACCGCCGCGCCCTCAGGGGTTGCGGACGCCGACCATCCGGAGGACGAGGTCGGCGTAGAGCGCGCCGATCTCGTCGGGCGTCCGGCGGCCCTGCGTCGTGAACCAGCGAGCGACGTCGATGCAGAGCGAGAGCACCGCGATCGTGGTGCCGGACACGTCCGGCACCACGAACTCGCCCGCCGCCACGCCCTCCTCGATGATCCGGCGCACGGCCGCGTCGGACTCCCGGCGCAGCTCCACGATCTCGGCGCGGTGCTCGGGGCCCAGGGCGTCGAACTCGTACTGGACGACCCGCGCTGTGGTGTGGCGCTCGGCGTGCCAGCGGACGAAGGAGCGTACGGCGTCGGAGAGCCGCTCGGCGGCCGTACCGTCGCCGTCGGCCGCGGCCCGGAGGATCTCCAGGGCCTTGTCGTGACCGATCCGGCTGATCCGGTGGAGCAGCTCTTCCTTGGTCTTGTAGTGGATGTAGAGCGCGGCCGGGCTCATGCCCGCCCGGCCCGCGATGTCCCGAGTGGTGGTGGCGTGGTAACCCCGCTCGGCGAACGCCTCGACGGCGGCCACCAGCAGTCGCCGGGCCGCCTCGGGCGTGACCTCGCCCCAGGGCATGTCCTCGACCCCGGGCGTCTCCTCCGCCGCGCTCATCCCACACTCCTTCTCGGACCCCGTCAGAACGCACACCATACAACGAGGGTGAGCAAGCGCTTAGGGTCTTGCGGGGCCGGGCCCGGATCGGAGGGGAGGTCGGGGCCGGATCAGATCTGCGGTCGGTGGCCCGGATCACGCTTCTGGAAGGGGTCGTGTTCGGCGAGGAGCTTCTCCAGCCGGGCCTGATCGACCCTGCTGACGATCTGGCCCTCCTCCTGGCGGTCACGGACGACCTTGGCCAGCGTGAAGGCCGAGGTCGTGAGGTAGAGGACCGAGACGGCGAGGAAGGCCCGCACCCAGGCGCTGGCCTCCAGCTGGTAGATGCCGACGGTCACGGCCGTGCCGGCGACTCCGAAGGAGATGACGGCCTGCGTGTAGTAGGCGGCGGTGTTCTGCTGCTTGACCGGTGTGTCGCTCATGCCCCAAGCATCGGGCGGACGTGGCCCCCGCCACATCCGCCCGGCTACTCAGTCGCGGCCCGCAGGGTACTCAGAAGGCCGAGACTCCCGTGAGCGCGCGCCCGATGATGAGCTTCTGGATCTGGCTGGTGCCCTCGTACAGCGTCATGACCCGGGCGTCCCTGAGCAGTTTGCCGACCGGGTACTCGTCGATGTAGCCGTAGCCGCCGAAGACCTGGAGGGCGTTGTTCGCCGCGCGGACGGCGGCCTCGGAGGCGTACAGCTTCGCCTTGGACGCGGCGGTGGCGAAGTCCTGGCCCCGGTCGATCAGGTCGGCGACCCGCCAGGTGAGGAGCCGGGCGGCGTCCACGTCGACCGCGATGTCGCTGATCAGTTCCTGCACCAGCTGATACGAGGCGATGGACTTGCCGAACTGCTCGCGCTCCCCCGCGTAGCGCACGGCGGCGTCGAGCGCGGCCTGGGCGATGCCGACACAGCCGGCGGCGACCGACATGCGGCCCTTGGCGAGGGCGGACATGGCGACGGTGAAGCCCTTGCCCTCGGGGCCGAGCATCGCGGCGGCGGGGACGCGGACGTCCTCCAGGACCAGTTCGGCGGTGGCCTGGCCGCGCAGGCCGAGCTTGCCGTGGACGGCGCGGCGGGTGAGGCCGGGGGTGTCCGTGGGGACGAGGAAGGCCGAGATGCCCTTGTGGCCCGGGGTGTCGTTGGTGCGGGCGAAGAGCAGGACGACATCGGCCCAGGTGCCGTTGGTGATGAACATCTTGGTGCCGCTGACGAGGTAGTCGTCACCGTCGCGCACCGCGCGGGTGGTCAGGTTCCCGGCGTCGGAACCGGTGCCCGGCTCGGTGAGGCCGAAGCAGCCGAGCGCCTCACCGGACGCGAGCCGGGGCAGCCAGGCGTGCTTCTGGTCCTCGGTGCCCCAGGTGGCGATCGTCTTCGCGACCAGACCGAGGGAGACGGAGACGATGCCGCGCACGGAGGAGTCGCCGCGGCCGAGCTCCTCGGTGACGAGGCAGTACGCGAGGTGGTCGCCGCCCGAACCCCCGTACTCCTCCGGGACGGTGAGGCCGAGGAAGCCGACGGCGCCGAGCTTCTTGACGATCGAGCGGTCCACCTCCTCGGCGCGGTCCCACGCGACGGCGTGCGGGGCGACCTCGCGAGCGACGAAGTCCTCGGCGAGCCGCCGTACGGCTTCCTGCTCCTCACTCAGCGCCAGATCCACCGTGCCACCTCATCCATCAGTTTAATTACCACTGCTAGTTTTATTGCGCAGGCCTACTATGTGCGCCATGGCCCGACCGCGCAAGCCCCTGCTCAGCCGAGACCGCATCGTCGAGACGGCGGGTGCGCTGGTGGACGCGGAGGGCCTCGCCGCGCTCTCCACCCGGCGGCTGGCGGCCGAACTCGGGGTGAGCGGGCCCTCGCTCTACAACCACTTCCGCACGAAGGACGAGATCCTCGACGCGATCGCGGACGCGGTCTCCACCAAGATCGACCTGTCGATGTTCGCGGAGACCGACGGGCGCGACTGGCGCACCGCGCTGCACGACTGGGCGGTCTCCTACCGCGCGGCCCTCGCCGATCATCCGCACATCGTCCCGGTCCTCGCCCAGGGCCCCGGCCGCCGCCCGGCGGGCCTGCGCGTCGCCGACGCGGTCTTCGGGGCGATGGTCCGGGCGGGCTGGCCCCCGGCCCAGGCCACCTCCATCGGCGCGCTGATGCGGTACTTCGTCACCGGGTCCGCGCTCGGCTCCTTCGCCCGCGGGTTCGTCGACGACGAGACGGCCTACGACCCGGCCGACTACCCGCACCTCGGCCAGGCCCACCTTCTCGCCGAGCACCGGCAGAAGGTGGACGAGCGCGCCTTCGAGACGGGCCTGCGGGCGCTGCTCGACGGGTTGCGGATGCAGTACGAGACGCTCGCACGGCCCGCGGAGACGGAGAGCCCGGCGGCGGACGCGGCTTCGGGGCCTGACAGTTCGGTGTCCGCCGAAGCGTGAGTGCGGGACCCTGGGCGCATGGCAGCCAGTGATCTCGCCGCGCTCGCGGCGCTCTTCGCGGACGAGAGCCGCGCCGCGTTCCTGCTCGCCCTGCTCGACGGCCGGGCCTGGACCGCCGGGGAGCTCGCGCGGCACGCGGGGGTGGCGCCGTCCACCGCCAGCGAGCACCTGGGGAAGCTCGTCGCGGGTGGGGTACTCACGGAGGAACGCCAGGGCAGACACCGGTACGTCCGCCTGGCCGACCCCGGGATCGCGCACCTCGTGGAGGACTTGGCCGCCCGGTCCGAGCCCGAGGCACCGCCGCCGCCCCGCTCGCTGCGGGCCGCGAGCGCCGGGCGGGCGATGGCCCGGGGGCGGACCTGCTACGACCACCTCGCCGGGCGTCTCGGGATCGCGATCACCGAGGCGATGACGGTGCGCGGACTGCTGCGCCAGGACACGGGGTTCGCGCTCACCGACCGGGGCGTCGCGTGGTTCGACGAGCGGGGCATCACCCTCGTACGGAAGGGGCGGCGGCCCGTGGCGCGCGGCTGCCTCGACTGGACCGAGCGCAGGCCGCACCTCGCGGGGATCGCGGGCGCCGCGCTGTGCCGGCACGCGTTGGACGCCGGGTGGTGCGTACGGATCGGGTCGGAGCGGGCCGTGCGGGTGACGCCGGAGGGCGAGTCCGCGCTGCACGCGACCCTGGGTATCGCGCCGGCGACCCTGCGCTGAGCTGCCGGGTCCCGCGCCGGGCGGCCCCGCCCGTCCCGGCCCGCGATATTGCGGTGAGCGCCGAAGGGTTCACACCCTACGGTCGAGCCATGCCGAACCGATCCTCACGTCTCGCCCTCGCCGCCGCCGGTGTCACCGTCGTCCTGTGGGCCTCCGCCTTCGTCTCCATCCGCAGTGCCGGGGCGGCCTACTCCCCCGGTGCGCTCGCTCTCGGGAGGCTCCTCGCCGGGGCCCTCGTCCTCGGGTGCGTCCTTCTGATCCGGCGGGAGGGGCTGCCTCCCCGGGCGGCCTGGCGCGGGATCCTGGTCTCGGGGCTGCTCTGGTTCGGGGTCTACATGGTGGTCCTCAACTGGGGCGAGCAGGAGGTCGACGCGGGTACGGCCGCGATGGTGGTGAACATCGGACCGATCCTGATCGCGCTGCTCGGCGCGCGGTTCCTGAAGGAGTCGCTGCCGCCCCGGCTGGTCGCGGGCATGGCGGTCTCCTTCGCCGGCGCCGTGGCCGTCGGCCTCTCCATGTCGAGCGACTCGGGCGACGGCGGGCACGCCTCGGTGCTCGGCGTACTGCTCTGCCTGGTCGCGGCGGCGGCGTACGCGGGCGGGGTCGTGGCCCAGAAGCCGGCGCTCGCGCACGGCAGCGCGCTCCAGGTGACGACCTTCGGCTGCCTGGTGGGTGCGGTGGCCTGCCTGCCGTTCGCCGGGCAGCTGGTCGAGGAGGCGGGCAGGGCCCCGCTGTCGGCGACCCTCAACATGCTCTACCTGGGCGTGTTCCCGACCGCGCTCGCCTTCACGACCTGGGCTTACGCCCTGGCCCGTACGACCGTCGGCCGGATGGGCGCGACGACGTACGCCGTGCCCGCCCTCGTCGTACTCATGGCCTGGCTGTTCCTGGGCGAGCTGCCGGGGCCGCTGACCCTCGCCGGGGGTGCGCTGTGCCTGGCGGGCGTGGCCGTGTCCCGTTCACGACCGAGGGCCTCCGTCGCCGCCGGGACGGCCGGGTCGGCCTGACGCAGGCGGGGCGGCCTGACAGGCGGGGCGGCCGGCAGGCCCGGCCGGCGACAGGCCCGGCCGGCGTCCCCCCTAGGCAGCCGTCACGCCGGGGCCACCGTCAGGCCGGTCCGCCGGAGCGCAGCAGCTGGCGGGCGAAGGTCGTCAGCGATCTGCCGATGCGTTCGGTCGACAGCCCGAGCCGGTCCCGCTGGAACCGGAACAGCTCGGGCGACAGCGGGCTGAGCGCGATGTCGACCAGCGGGTCCGGATCCTCGACCCCGTGGTCGACCAGGAGCGTGCGGACGTGCACGCGCCAGAATCCGTACGCACCCGTGCCGAAGCGCGCGGGCCCGGTCTCCGCCCCCAGCGCCAGCGGGAGATGACGCTCCAGCAGATCGAGCATCGCCAGATAGAACGCGGCGAGGCGCTCCCCCGCCTCCGCGCCGGGACCGAGCGGCGGCGGTCCGTGGATCAGCAGGCCCTGGAGCCGCCGCTCGTGCTCGTCGAGGAGCGCGACGGCGACGGAGGGCGGGTCGGGGAAGCTCCGGTAGAGGGTGGCGCGGCCCACGCCGGCGGCCTTGGCGATCCGGTCCATGGTGACCGAGCGCGGGTCCTGCTCGGCGAAGAGCCGCTCGGCGGCGGCCAGGATCTGGGCGCGGTTCCGCTCCGCGTCCGCACGCCGGCGAGGCGCGACCGGCTGCTCGTCCGCCGCCCGCAGATCACCGAGGAGCCCGTCGACCCGATGCGCGGAGGAGGCTCCACGCCCTCGCTGCTCGTCGTCGCTCATGGATCAGACCCTACTTCCCTCCAAGCCAAGTGGACAGCTTGTCCGCTTAGAGCGCCGCGTGGCATGGTAAACGGACACAGCGTCCACTTATCTGCTCGTCGCCTCCCCAGGGAGATCCAGATGCACACCGCGCTCCTCGCCGCGGCCCTGCTGGTCGGCTGCCTCCTGGCCGTCCAGGCCTCGGTGAACCTCCAGCTCAACTCGGCCGTCGGCACCCCGTACGGCGCTTCGACCCTCCAGCTCGGCGTCGCGACCGGCCTGCTCACCGTGCTCGCGGTGGCGGCCGGGGCGCTCGGTGCCCTCGGCAAGCTGCCCGACGTGGAGGCCTGGCAGCTGCTCGGCGGGCTGGCGAGCCCGCTCTACATCACCAGCGGCATCCTGCTCTTCCCGCGGCTCGGCGCCCTCGCCGCCGTCGGGCTCTTCGTGACCGGCCAGATGTTCGCCTCGCTCGCGCTCGACCTCTTCGGTCTCCTCGGCCTCGACCGGAAGGACCTCGACGCCGGGATCGTCGTCGGCGCCGTCGCCGTGCTCGCGGGCATCGTCGTGATCATCCGGGGCATGAAGGCGGCCGCCCCTCCCGGCGCTCCCCGGATGTCGGGCGCCGGCCGCGCCGGGTGGCTCGCCCTGGGCGTCCTCGCCGGCGCCGTACTGCCCGTACAGGGCGCGATCAACGCGCAGTTGCGCACCCGGATCGAGGAGCCCCTCACCGTCGCCGTGATCAGCTTCGCGGTGGCGACCTTCACGATCGCCGTCGTCCTGCTGGTGCTCCACGCGGCCCGGCGCACGCCGACGCCCAGGATCGCCCCTCTCAGGAAGATGCCCTGGTGGGGCTGGCTCGGTGGCGCGTGCGCCGCCGCCTATGTCACCGGCACGTTCCTGCTCATCCCGTCCATCGGCGCGGCCGTGACGATCGCGCTGACCGTGACGGGGCAGCAGCTCACCTCGGCGCTGATCGACCACAAGGGGCTGTTCAGGCTCCCGCGGCGCGCCCTGACGAAGCCGCGCGCCCTGGGCCTCGCCCTGCTGCTCGCCGGCTCCCTGGCCATCCAGCTGGCCTGACCGGGCGCCTCGGCGGTACGCCCCGTCCGCACCGCCGCCGGTTCCCGGGCGGTGCGGACGAGGCGTAACCGGGCCCATCCAGGCGTCAGGGGAAGATCACCAGAGCCCGTCCGCCCTTGCCCGCGAGCATGTTGTCGAAGGCCGCGGGGATGCCGTCGAGGGTGATCCGCTCGGTGACGAGGGCGCCGAGGTCGAACCGGCCGGCCCTGATGTGCTCGGCGAGGACCGGCAGGTCCACGGCCGGGTTCGAGTTGCCGTAGACGCAGCCGGACAGGGTGCGGCCCCAGTGGAAGAGCTCCAGGGCGTGGAAGGTGACCTGCTGGTCCTTGCCGCCGATGCCGACGACCGTGGTGCGGCCGCCGCGCCGGGTGGATTCCCAGGCGGTACGGATGGTGACGGCGCGGCCGACGCACTCGACGGCCACGTCGACGCCCTGGCCGCCCGTCAGCTTCCGGATGTCCTTCGCCGTGGTCTCGGAGGCGACGACGTACTCGGTGGCGCCCGCCGCCCTCGCCAGGGCCTCCTTCTCCGGGGAGACGTCGACCGCGACGATGGTGGACGCGCCCGCGATCCGGGCGGCCTGGAGCGTGGCGAGGCCGACGCCGCCGACGCCGAACACCGCGACGGTCTCGCCCTGCCGGACCCGGGCGGAGTGGTGGACCGCGCCCCAGCCGGTGAGGACGGCGCAGCCGAGCAGGGCCGCGTCGGTGAGCGGGACGCCGTCGGGGACGGGCAGGACGCAGTTCGCCGCGACGACCGTCTCCTCCGCGAAGGCGGCGACGTTGAGACCCGGGTGGAGCTCGGTGCCGTCCTCGGTCCGGGCGTGGACGTTCGCGGCGCCGGCGAGGGCGTTCACGCAGAGCCAGACCTCGCCGAGCGAGCAGGGGTGGCAGGCGCCGCAGGACGGCGCCCAGTTGAGGACGACGCCGTCGCCGGGGGCGACGTGCGTGACGCCCTCGCCGACCGAGACGACGGTGCCGGAGCCCTCGTGGCCGAGGACGGCCGGGACCGGCACGCGCATGGTGCCGTTGGAGAGGGACAGGTCGGAGTGGCAGACCCCGGCGGCGGCGAGCCGGACCCGGACCTGGCCGGGGCCGGGCTCGGGGAGTTCGATGCCGGTGATCTCCAGGGGAGAGCCGACGGCGGGCAGGACGGCGGCGCGGATCACGCTCGTTGCTCCTTCTGCGCTCGGGACCGGAAGGCTTGGCCGGTCGGAACTGGAGGACTCGGAACTGAAGGACCCAGAACTGAAGGACTCGGAACTGTGAGGCCTCAGAACTGGAGGGACTTCGTCTGGAGGTACTCGGCGAGGCCGTGCGCGCCGAGCTCCCGGCCCACGCCGGACTGCTTCCAGCCGCCGAAGGGGGCCAGCGGGTTGAACCGGCCGCCGTTGATGTCGACCTGGCCGGTGTCCATGCGGCGCGCGAAGGCGACGGCCGCCTCGGGCTCGCCCCAGACCGCGCCGGCGAGGCCGTACTCGGTGCCGTTGGCGATGGCGAGCGCGTCGGCCTCGTCCTCGTACCGGATGATCGAGACGACCGGGCCGAAGATCTCCTCCCGGGCGATGGTCATGTCCGGGGTGACGTCGGCGAAGACGGTCGGGGAGACGTAGTAGCCGGTCTCGCGCGGGGCCTCGGGGCCGCCGGCGACGAGCCGGGCACCCTCCTCGACGCCCTTCTCGATGTAGCCGCGGACGCGCTGCTGCTGCTTGGCGTTGACGAGGGGGCCGACGCGCTCGCCGGGGACGTACTTGGCGACGGCCTCGGCGGCGAGTTCCACCGCCTCCTCGTACCGCTCGGCCGGGACGAGCATCCGGGTCCAGGCGCTGCACGTCTGGCCGGAGTTGGACATGACGTTGGCGATGCCGACGGCGACGGCCTTGGGGAGGTCGGCGCTCGGCAGGATCACGTTGGCGGACTTGCCGCCGAGTTCGAGGGCGACCCGCTTGACGGCGCCGCCCGCGAGGGCGCCGATGCGGCGGCCGACGGCGGTGGAGCCGGTGAAGGAGACGAGGTCCACGTCCGGGTGTTCGGCGAGGGCCTGTCCGGCGACCGGGCCGAGGCCGGTGACCAGGTTGAAGACACCGGCGGGCAGGCCCGCCTCGTGCGCGGCCTCGGCGAAGAGCTGGGCGGTGAGCGGGGTGTCCTCGGCGGGCTTGAGGACGGTGGTGCAGCCCGCGGCGAGCGCGGGGGCGACTTTGGCGACGATCTGGTGGAGCGGGTAGTTCCAGGGGGTGATCGCGGCGACGACGCCGACCGGCTCGGCGTAGACGGTGGAGTTGCCGACCTTCTCCTCGAAGGGGTGGGTCGCGGCCAGTTCGGCGTACGTGCCGGCGACCGCGATCGGCAGGCCGGCGTGGACGGCGGCGGCGAGCTGCGGCGGGGCGCCGAGCTCGGCGGTGACGGTGGCGGCGATCTCCTCGGCGCGGGCGGCGAGCGCGTCGCGCAGGGCGGCGATGCGGGCGGCGCGCTCGGCGGGCGGGGTGGCCGCCCAGCCGGGGAGCGCGGCGCGGGCGGCGCGTACGGCGGCGTCGACGTCCTCGGCGGTGCCCGCCGGGACGTGGGCGATGACCTGCTCGTCGGCCGGGTTGATCACCGGGATGGTCTCCGCCGAGGAGGCGGGGCGCCACTCCCCGCCGATGTACATCGCGTCGTGGGCCTTCATCCGCTGTCTCCTCACGTTACCGACCGGTTCGTCGCCCGACCCAAACTAGCGCTGTTAGTTTTCCGGCGCCAGGGTCCGCCGGAGTGCCCTCCGTCTCGCCGGACTCCCCCGGGGCTTACGCCGTCGGACTGCCCAAGGGCGTATGCCGTCGGGCTCCCCGGGGCCTACGCCGTCGGACTACCCAAGGGCGTGCGCCCCCGGGCTCCTCAGGGGCGTACGCCGTCGTCGGCCCGGCCGCCCCCGCGCGTACGCCACCGTCGGCCGGGCCGCCCCGCGCGGCGCCGTCCCCGATCGTGCCGCCCCCGTGCGGGCGCTGTCCACGGACGCCCCTGACAGCCGTCCGCCCCCGGAACTGGCGGTTGCCTCCTTGCCCTCCGGTAATTCCCCAGTAACGGCCCGGTCCTAGCGTCCCCGACCGAGCCCGCCCCGCCTTCCCCAGGGCCGTTCCCCCAGGCCCGTCCGGGGTGGCGGGGCGTCGGCTTCCCCCGTACCAGCGTTGGAGGAGCCACCCACATGCACCTGCCCCGCTCACCGCTCCGGGCACCTCTCCGCGCGCCGATCCGGCGCGGAACCACCGCCTGGGCCACGGCCGCCGCCACCCTCACGGCCCTCCTCGTGGCCCCCGCCGTGGCCGCGGCGCCGTCCACGGCCCCGGCGGCCTCCCCCCAGGCGCCCCGGGCCGCGGTCGACCCCGGTGTCACCGCCGCCGTCCAGGCCGGCGGCGAGGCGACCTTCTTCGTCGTCCTCGCCGACCGCGCCGACCTCTCCCCGGCACGCGCCCAGCGCGGCCACGAGAAGAAGGCCCGGACCACCTTCGACGCCCTGCGCACCGAGGCCACCCGCAGCCAGGCCTCCCTGACCGCCTTCCTCGACCGGGCCAAGGTCGGCTACGAGGCGTACTGGATCGCCAACGCCGTGAAGGTCACCGGCGACAAGGCCCTCGTCGCGAAGCTGGCCGCCCGCCCCGACGTGGCCTCCCTCCGCCAGGAGCGGCACTACGCCCTCGACACGGTCGAGCAGGCCTCCGTGAGCACCGAGGAGGCCGTGACCCCGGAATGGGGCGTCCAGGACATCGGGGCCGACGAGGTCTGGTCCCGGTACGACAACCGCGGCGAGGGCATCGTCGTCGCCAACATCGACTCGGGCGTGCAGTACGACCACCCGGCCCTGAAGGGCAACTACCGGGGCAACCTCGGCGACGGCACCTTCAGCCACGACTACAACTGGTACGACCCGACCGGGCAGTGCACCGCCGGCGCACCCTGCGACAACAACGGCCACGGCACCCACACCATGGGCACGATCGCCGGCGCGGGCGGCATCGGCGTCGCCCCCGGCACCACGTGGATCGCCGCCAAGGGCTGCGAGGCGCGCAGCTGCTCGGACTCGTCCCTGCTGAAGTCGGGCCAGTGGATCCTGGCGCCGACCGACCACAACGGCGAGAACCCGCGCCCGGACCTCGCCCCCGACATCGTCAACAACTCCTGGGGCGGCGGCAACACGACCTTCTACCAGGACATCATCGAGTCCTGGAACGCCGCCGGGATCTTCGAGGCCTTCGCCGCCGGAAACGCCGGCAACGGCACCAGCTGCTCCACCACCGAGGCCCCCGGTGCCCAGGCCCCGGCCTACGGCGTCGGCGCCTACGACGTCGACGGGAAGATCGCCGACTTCTCCGGCTTCGGCCCGTCCCTCGTCGACGGCTCGATGAAGCCGAACATCTCGGCCCCCGGCGTCAACGTCCGCTCCGCCTGGCCGGGCAACGCCTTCCGCGCCATCTCCGGTACGTCGATGGCGACCCCGCACGTCGCCGGCGCCGTCGCCCTGCTCTGGTCCTCGGCCCCGTCCCTCATCGGGGACATCGACGGCACCCGCGCGGCCCTGAACGGCTCCGCCCGTGACGTCGACGACACCCACTGCGGCGGGACCGCCGCCGCCAACAACGTGTGGGGCGAGGGCAAGCTCGACATCCTCGCCGCCGTCGACCGCGCCCCGCACACCGCGGCCACCGTCACCGGCACGGTCACCGACCGCGCGACCGGCTCCCCGCTCGCCGGGATCACCGTCACCGCCACCGCGGGCGAGGCCCGCCGCTCGGTGACCACGGACGCCTCCGGCGCCTACCGGCTGACGCTGGCCGCCGGCACGTACTCCCTCACGGTCGGCGGCTACGGCTACCGGGACCTCGTCGAGGACGCGCTCACCGTCACCACCGGCCAGGCCCTGGCACACGACCTCGGCCTGGACGCCGTGCCCGCGCACGCCGTCACCGGCACCGTCCTGGACGTCACCGGCAAGCCCCTGAAGGGCGCCACCGTCCGCTTCACGGACGCCCCGCTCGCCCCGGTCGTCACCGACGCCGCCGGCGCCTTCCGCTTCCCGGCGGTCGCCGAGGGCGCGTTCACCCTCACCGCCACCCCGGCGGAGCCCGTCCTCTGCAACGGCGTCTACAGCACCCCGCTCGCCGTGGACGCGGCGGAGACCGTGACGGCCGCGCTGCCCGCCCGTACCGACGCCGCGGGCAACAGCTGCCTGCCCGCCGCGTACGCGTGGACCTCCGCGTCGACGAAGCTGGCGCTCTCCGGCGACGAGAACGCGAAGACGATCGCCCTGCCGTTCCCCGTCTCGTTCTACGGCGTCACCTACAGCCAGGCGAGCGTCACCACCAACGGCCTGGTGAACTTCCTCGCGCCCCGGCTCGGCGACTACGCCAACACCGCGCTGCCGTCCCCCGGCCAGCCCAACGGCATCCTCGCCGCGTACTGGGACGACCTGACCCTGGACTCCAAGTCGGCCGTGAAGACCTCCACGAGCGGCATCACCGGCCAGCGGAAGTTCGCGATCGTCTGGGAGAACGCGGCCTTCGCCGCCGACACCGCGAAGCGCGTCACCTTCGAGGCCGTCTTCGAGGAGGCGACCGGCGCGATCGTCCTCCAGTACCAGTCGATCGGCGCGAACGCCCTGGAGGCCGGCGGCAGCGCGACCGTCGGCATCGAGAACCAGGCGGGCACGGACGCCCTCCAGTACTCCTTCGGCCAGTCGGTCCTCATGGACCGTTCGGCCATCCGTATCTTCCCGAAGGCGGCGTGATGACCAACCGTTCCCGGCGGGCCGTGCGCCTCGCCTCCGCCCTCGTCGCGGCCGGACTCGCGCTCACCGCGCTGCCCGCGACCACCGCGTACGCCGACGACGAGCCCCTCGGCCGGGTCCTCACGGACGCCCAGGCCGACGCCCTGGAGCGGCGCGCCGAACCGCCGGCACCGCTCGGCATCACCCCGCAGGACGCGCCGCGGAGCACGCTCCAAGGCACCGCTGACACCGCCGACACCACGGCCGGCGGTCTGGCCGTCACCAAGACCTCCGCCCTGGAGACCTACCGGGGCCAGGCGGACACCGACCAGCTCGGCGGCGGGCGCGGCGACTTCCTCGCCGTGCACAGCCTCGGCACCGTCACCCGGCTCACCGAGGACGGCCGCACGGTCTGGAAGCGGGACAACGCCTCGCTCTACGCCGACTGGCAGGTCACGAACATCCGTCCGTGGCAGACCGAGCCCTACCCGGCCCGGATCACCACCGGCTACCACGCCAACAGCCCGTACGCCGACAGCTCCGACCGGGGCTGGACACAGGGCGACCTGACCGGCGACGGGATCGCGGACGTCGTCTTCACGGCCGACGTCGGCACCAGCCCGTACCGTCCGTTCACCTCGCCCGGCTCCACGCTGACCACCGGCACCTTCGTCACGGTCCTCGACGGCGCCACGGGCCGGACGCTGTGGTCGAAGCTCTTCGCCGACGCCCAGCAGGTCACGCTCGTCGGCGACACCCTGCTCGTCGGCGACCAGCCGTCGACGAGCCTCAACTCCCCCAAGGACGCCACCGCCGCCCTCCGCGCCTTCCGCTTCTCGTACGACGGCACGAAGCTCACGCCGTCGACGACCTGGACGTACGAGACGGGGCAGCGGCACGGCCGGTGGGGCTCGACCGTCCCGCTCGCCGACGGCCGCGTCGCCGTCTCCTGGTACGTGAAGAAGACCGCCACGGCCCCCGCCGCGGGCCGCACCCTGGTCCTCGACACGGCCGACGGCTCGGTGGCCTGGCAGACGGACAACGACCTCTACTCCCGCCAGCTCGCCTACGACCCGGCGCGGAAGCGGCTGGTCGCCCTGGAGCAGGCCGACTACCGGGACGGCGTGCGCTACGAGCTGGCCGCCTATGCCCCGGCCGACGGGACCCGCACCACCCTGGACACCCGGGTCAACGCCCTCGGCATCGGGCTGCGGATCGGCCAGCTGCGCGGGGACTCCGCCCCGGAGTACGCGATCAGCGAGGCGACGCTCGACGCGGACCTGTGGGTCAACTCCTCCACCGTGCGCGCCCTGGACGGCGGCGACGCCGCCGAGCTGTGGTCCCGCACGGTCAAGCGTGCCGAGGACAACGCCAAGGACGGCGACTCGGCGCTCGGGCTGCGGATCGTCGACGGCAAGGTGCTCGCCTCGTACGTCGCCACCGAGGGCAAGGAGACCGCCGTCAACCCGGGCGGCACCCGCTTCGGCACCCTCGTCGCGCTCAACGGCCGGGACGGGGAGGTGCGCTGGCAGCACACGGGCGCGACCGCCTCGCCGATCTACGCCCAGCCGTACCGCGAGGGCGACGAGTGGCGCGTGCGAACCGTGGACAACGAGCAGAACATCCGCTCGTACGGACTCGGCAGCGGCCGGCAGACGGCGCTCACCCCGCTCCAGGGCGACCTGAGCACCGGCCTCGCGGCCGACGTCAACGGCGACGGGCGCGAGGACGTGATCGTCGGCGGCCAGTCCCACGGGCTGTGGGCCTACGACGGTCCCTCGCTGGTCTCCGGGAAGCCCCGGGTGCTGTGGCAGGCCACGCTGCCCGGTTCCGTGCAGGGTGACATCCGGATCGCCGACACCGACGGCGACGGCCGGCGCGACGACCTCGTCGTCGCGGCCGACACGGCGGCGGCGGTCGTGGACGCCCGCACCGGCCGCGTCCGCGAGACCATCGACGGGAAGGGCCAGTTCGTCCGCTCCGTCACGGTGGCGGACCTGGACGGGGACGGCGCCGAGGAGATCCTCGTACCGACCGACGCGGTCCGCGCCTACAGCGGCGGCGGACGGTCCCTCTGGGAGTACGCGCCCGCGGCCGGCCTGGTCTTCTCCGACCTCGCCGTCGCCGAGGGCAAGGTTCTCGGCTCGTACCAGACGCGCGGGGTGAGCGACGGGACGGCCGTCGTCGGCGGGACCGCCCTGGACGCCCGTACGGGCAAGGCCCTCTGGTCGGCGGACCCGTCCTGGACCGGCGACGCGGACACGAAGGTGTACGCGGCGCAGCTCTTCCACGGCGTGTACGCCTCGCCCGGCATCCCGTACGCGGACGGCCACGCGGCCGTCTACTCCTGGATCGTGAGGGAGGGCGGCAACTGGAGCACGTACTTCGAGTTCCGTGACGTCCGCACGGGCGAGGTCGTGCGGACCTCGTCCGGCGGCGGCGCCTGGACGCTCGGCAACTGGTTCACCGGCGACGAAGGCCTTGTCCTCGCCGGGACGGCCTCGCTGCGGACCTTCGGCAAGGACGGTCTGGAGTACGGGATCTACACGCTGCCGACCTTGCACAACGCGCGGTTCGGCACGGGTCCGGGCGGGCGGCGTCTGATCTTCGGCGGCACCGAGGGCGCGGCCTACCTGTGGGATCCGTCGGTGCTCACCGCGGGCGACCAGTACCCGAACCACCTCGCCAAGCTGGGCGGCTACGCGACCCAGAACCTGGTCGTCGCGGACCTCGACGGCGACGGTGTGGACGAGGTCGTCGGGCTCGGCAAGGACGAGACGGGCCACGACCGGACGATCGAACTGTCCGGCGGGCGCTACCTGCTCCAGGACGACGCGATCCACGGCATGGTGACGGGTCGGCTGACCGCTCAGTAGTCCGCCACGGATCACGGACCCCGCCCGCGCCACCGGGCGGGGTCTCCGGATATCTCCGGACATCCCCGGACCGCACCATTCCGGTGCACAGGGCACCCATTACAGTGGGCGCCCTCATGAGCGCAGAGATACCAGCGGGCACACCAGCGGGCGCACCTCCCCTGCTGCGCGTGCGCCTCTTCGACGGGTTCCGGGTCGACCGGGACGGCGGGCCGCCGCTCTCCGAGCGGTGGCCGCGACCGAGCGCCCGCACGCTGGTGAAGCTGCTCGCGGTCTCCCCCGGGCACAGCCTCCACCGCGAGCAGGCCATGGAGATCTGCTGGCCGGACGCGGATCCGCAGGCCGCGCTGGGCAGTCTGCGGGTGGCGCTGCACGCGGCCCGCCGGGCCATCGAGCCCGAGCTGACACCCCGCTCCGCCTCCTCCTATCTGATCGGTGAGGGCTCGCTGCTGCGGCTCGATCCGCGGACGGTACGGATCGACGCCGACGAGGCCGAGACCCTGGCGGAGGCGGCGCTCGCCGGTGGCGGGCGCGCCGAACTCGCCGCAGCGCTGGAGGCGTTCACGGGCGAGCTGCTGCCCGAGGACCGCTACGCGCCCTGGGCCCAGCACCGCCGCGAGCGGCTGTCGGCGCTGCGGGAGCGCACCCTGCTCGCCCTCGCCGCCGCGCACCTGGCCGCGGGCTCCCCCGAGGAGGCGGTGCCCACGGCCGAGCAGGTCCTCGCGGCGGCCCCCGCCGAGGAGGAGGCGCACCGGATCCTCATCGAGGCGTACGTACGGCAGGGTCTGCGGCGCCGCGCGGTGGCCCAGTACCACCTGTGCCGGGAGGCGCTGGACGGGGAGTTCGGCGTGCGCCCGGGACCGGAGACCGAGCGGCTGCACCGGGCGGCCCTCGCCGCACGCGTGCCGGCCCCCCGCTCCGTGGGGCCCACGCTCCCGGCCGTGGTGCGGCAGCCTCCCACCGCCCCGCTGCGCGGCCGGGACGACCTCCTCGCCCGACTGCTCGCCGCCGGCTGCCCGCCCGTGCTCCTGCTCACCGGGGAGGCCGGACTCGGCAAGACCAGGCTGGCCGGGGAGGCGGCGCGGCGCGCGGCCGCCGAGGGGACGGCCGTGCTGTGGGGCGCGGCTCACGACGCGGAGGGCCACACCCCGTACGGCCCGTTCACCGAGGCCCTGGACGGCTGGCTGGCGGACCGGCCGGCCGCGGAGCGGGCCAGGGCGGGTGCGGAGTATCCCGAACTGGCGGCGCTCCTGCCGTCCTTGGGCCGGGTGCGTCCGGAGAGCGGGCGCAGTCCCGAGGAGGAGCGGGACCGGCTCTTCCGGGCGACGGCGGGGCTGCTCGGAGAGCTGGCGGCCGAGCGGCCCGTGATGGTGGTGCTGGACGACCTCCACGCGGGGGACGCGGGCTCGTTCCAGCTCCTCAGCCATCTTGCGCGACGGGCCCGTGAGGTGGGAAGTGCCTGGCGATTTGTCGCCACTGTGCGCCCGGAGGAACTTCCCGCGACCGACGCTCGTCGCCAGGTGCTCGACCTGCTGCTGCGCCAGTCCCTCGCCACCGCGGTCGAGCTGCCCCGGCTGTCCCGCGAGGCGTGTCTGGCGCTGACCGCGGACGCACTCGGCGCCGACGGAGCCGTACCGGAGCGGGTGTGGGAGCTGTCGCTCGGCAATCCGCTGTTCGCGCTCGAACTGGCCCGAGCCGTGCGCGAAGGGGACGGGCGTCCCAGCGCCCCGGAGGGCGTACGGCAGTTGGTGGCCGAGCGGCTGGGCCGGCTGGGTCCCGCGGCCCGCCGGGTGGTCGACGCGGTCGCTGTCGCCGGCCAGGACGCGGCCCTCACCGAGGTCCTCGACGTGGCCCGGCACGGCGGCCACCCGCGGCTCTCGGCGGCCGAGGCCACGGAGGCCGTGGAGGCGGCGGTCGCGGCCTCGGTGGTCGAGGAGCGGCGGGTCGTCTCCGAGGGCCGGCCGGTGGCCGGGCTCGCCTTCCGCCACCCGCTGGTCCGGCTGACCTGCTACGAAGGGCTCTCGGCCGCCCGCCGCCGGCTCCTGCACTCGGCGTACGCGGAAGCGGTGCTGCGCCGGCGCCCCGACGCCGTGGACACGCTCGCCGCCCATCTGACCCGGGCGGACGACCCGCGTGCCACCGGCTATCTGCGGCAGGCCGCGGAGCGGGCCGCGGCCCTCTACGCGAACGACACCGCCGATCGCTACTACGCCGAACTCACCGGCCGTCTCGACGCGCTGGCCGCCGAGTCCGCGCGGGCCCGGATCGACCGCAGCGCCGTTCTGCGCCGCCTCGGCCGGTTCGAGGAGGCGGCGCGGCTGCTCGGGGAGGCCCTGGAGGAGCTGGGTAGGCGCGGGGACGCGGACGGCCGGGTCCTGGCGGCGGCGCGGCTCGCCGAGCTGATGCCGAAGACCAGCGGCACGGACGACGGGTTCCGGCTGCTCGACGCCTGCCCGCCCGGGCCCGGGACGCCGCCGGCCGTGGCGAGCGCCCACCATCTGGCCCGTGCCGTGCTGTGTTTCGTCTCCGGCCGGTACGAGGAGGGGGTGGTCGCGGCGCGGGCCGCGGAGGACGCGGCGCAGGCGGTGACGGGGCCCGAGCGGCGCGGCCTGCTGGCCAGGGCGCTGGCCGCGCGGGCGACCTCGCTGGGTCTCGCCGGCCGGTTCGGGCAGGCGGGTCCGGTCGCGGACCGGGCGCTTCCGCACGCGGAGGCGTACGGCGATCCGCAGTTGCTGGGCTCGGTCCTCTCGGTGCTGCGCGAGACGTCCCGGCGGGCGGGGCGGCTACGGGAGGCGATCGCGACGGGCCGCCGGGCGCTCGCGCTCGCGGAGCGCTCGGGCGATCCGACGGCGACGGTCTTCGAGCGGGCGAACCTCGCGGAGCTCCATCTCCTCGTGGAAGAGGCGGCGGAGGCGCGGGAGCTCGCCGAGGCGGCGGTGCGGGACACGGAGTCGCACTCCGGGTGGTGCGCACCGTACGCACTGGTGGCGCTCGCCCGTGTACGGATGCGGGAGGCCGGCTCCGATGCGGGCGAGCTCCTCGAACCGGCCGAGCGGACGGCGTCGTCCCAGGGTGACCACCAGGCCGAGTACGAGGTGCGGTCGGCGCGGGCCGAGCTGGCCGTGCGGGAGGGCCGTCCGGAGGAGGCGCTGCGGCTGCTCGCCGGGTACCGGGAGGCGGGCACGGCTCACTTGAAGGCCTGGGCGCTGCTGGCGTGCGGGCGGGCGCCGGAGGCCGTCGCGGTGGCGGCCGCCGAGGCCGAGCGGGCGGAGCGGGCCGGGGAACGGCTCGCGGAGACCGAGGCCCGTACGGTCCACGCCGCCGCGCTCGCGGCGCTCGGCCGGGAGCGGGAGGCGGTGGAGGGATTCGACCGGGCGGCGGCCCTCGCGGAGGAGCTGCCGTATCCGGCGGGCGCCCGCCGGGTGGCGGAGGCCCGCCGGTGCGGGGTGGACGGAAACGGGATCGGGAACGGGAACGGGAACGGGGACAGGGACGGGGACAGGGACAGGGGGAGAGTCGCGGACGGGGAGTGAGCGACGGACGCGGCTGGGGCCCGTCGGTCAGATCGTCCGGTCGATGCCGGTGAGGTGGGCGAAGACGACGATGTTCGCCTCGTAGCCCGCGCGGCGGTCGAAGGCTCCGCCGCAGGTGAGCAGCCGTAGTTCGGGCCGCCCTGTGGTTCCGTACACCTCCTTGTCGGGGAAGTCGGCCTTGGCGTACGTCCGGACCCGGTCGACCGTGAAGACGGCGACTCTGCCGTCGGCGCGGGCGACCCGGACGGTGTTGCCGGGGCTGAGCGAGTCGAGGTTGAGGAAGACGGCGGGCCCGCTGCGGGTGTCGCGGTGGCCGACGACGACGGCCGTCCCGCGCTCCCCCGGGGTGGCGCCCTTCGCGTACCAGCCGACGACCCGGGGGTCGTCGACGGGCGGTGTCGCGAGGCGGCCGTCGCCGTCGAGGCCGAGTTCGATGACCGGGGCCTCGATGGTGATGGCCGGGACGGCGAGCGCCGTGGGCCGCGAACGGGCCAGCGGCGGGGGCGGCGGCGTCGGCCGGGCGGGGGGCGTGGCCTTCGGGAGCGCCCCGGTTTTCGCCTTGTGGTCGAGGGCGGCCGGGGCGCCGGCCGCCGCTCCCGCCGCTTCCGCCGCGGCCGGCGCCCCGGCGGCCGGCGGCGGGTCGGCCGGTCCCCCGTCACCGGCCCACCAGGCGCCGCCGGCCACCAGGACGCACGTCACCGTGACGGTCCTGGCGAGCCGGATCAGGCGCCGTTGCCGACGTGTGAGACGGGACCGAGGCGTGAGGCGGAACCTACGCGGCGCCATTGTCGCGGCGGCGCGAGCGGCGGATCAGGACCAGCCCGGCCGTGCCGGCGAGGCCGGCCGCGACGGCCGCCCCGATGCCGAAGGCCGAGGAGTCCTCGGCGGCGATCGGCGCGCTGCCGCCGCCGCCCGCGCCGACGGGGCCGTGCGGGGGCTTGTGGTGACCGTGGCCGCCGTTGCCGCCGGGACCGCCGCCGGGACCGCCGTTGCCGTTGCCGCCGGTGGTCGGCGGCTGGGTCGGGTTGGTGATCACGTCGCAGTTGACCCGGAAGACCTTCGACTTCGCCGCGCCGTTCTGGCCCACCCACGTCCATTCGACCTTGTACATGCCGGACGACAGGCCGGTGATGTCGTCCGTGTGTCCGTCACCGTTGCTGTCGACGGCGATGCTGCCGTTCTTCAGCGACGGGTCCTGGTTGCCTGGCTGGCCCGGCTGCTCGTAGATGTTCCACTGGATGCTCTGCAAGCCGTCGAAGTTGAAGGCCGCGAAGCGGAAGATGCATCCGACCTGGGGCTCGTTGGCCTGGCTGGAGTCGGGGGTGCCCTGGCGGTGGACCTTGACGTCACCGTTGTCGCCGGGCGCGGCGAAGGCCGCCGGGGCGCCGGCGAGGGTCACACCGCCGAGCGCCAGGGTGGCGAGCGCCGCGCGGAGCAGAGTGCGGGTGGGGGGAGTCGTCATGGGGGATGTCCTCCAGTCGTGAATGAGCACAGCGGATGCGCATTGCGATAATCCGACTATCTGTCACGACATGGACACAGAAGGTGACGACTCGACCGCACCGCCCTCCGTCTCCACCCGTCCGGCCCACTCCCCGTCACCACACGGGACGGGGAGCGGGCCGGGTCGGGGCGGGTCGGGGCGGGACGGGACGGGTCGGGGCGGGACGGGACGGGGCGGGCGGGACGGGACGGGGCGGGTCGGGGCGGGGCGGAAACGGCTCAGATGATGCCGAAGAGGATCCCCGCCGCCAGCACGACCAGCGAGGTCAGCGCGGCCCACTTCACCGTGAACCGGGTGTGGTCGCCGAACTCCACCTTCGCCATGCCGACCAGGACGTACACGGCCGGCACCAGCGGGCTCGACATGTGCAGCGCCTGGCCGACCAGCGAGGCGCGGGCGATCTCCAGGGACGACACGCCGTGCGCCGCGCCCGCCTCCGCGAGGACCGGCAGCACGCCGAAGTAGAAGCCGTCGTTCGACATGAAGTACGTGAGCGGGAGGCTCAGCACGCCCGTGACCAGGGCCATGTGCGGCCCCATGCCCTCGGGAATGGCCCCGACGAGCCAGTCGGCCATGGCCTTGACCATGCCGGTGCCGGTGAGGACGCCCGTGAAGACGGCGGCGGCGAAGACCATGCCCGCGACGTTGAGGACGTTGTCCGCGTGGGCGGCGATCCGGGCCTTCTGCTCGGTCATGTTCGGGTAGTTGACGGTGAGCGCGAGCGCGGCGCCGAGGAGGAACAGGACCGGGATCGGCAGCAGTTCGAGGATCATCGCGGTGAGCAGCGCGATCGTGAGCCCGGCGTTGAACCAGTACAGCTTGGGCCGGAGGGTCGCGCGGTGGGGGTCGAGCCCCTGGAAACCGTCGCCCGTACCGGCACCCTCACCCGTACCGGCACTCTCACCCGTCCCGGCACCCTCGGCGGAGCCGCCGACCGCCCGCTTCGGCGTGTCCGTGTCCCTGTCCGTGTCCTTACCGCCGCCGCCCGCCGCGACCAGCACGGTCTCGGCCTCCGGCACCAGGACCTCGTCGAGCGTGAGGTAGCCGATACGCCGGCGCTCGCGGCGCCCGAGGACGTACGCCAGGGCGAAGACGAAGAGCAGGCCCACGCCGAGCGCGGGGATCATCGGTACGAAGATGTCGGCGGCGTCCAGCTTCAGCGCGGTCGCGGCGCGGGCCGTCGGACCGCCCCAGGGCAGGGTGTTCATGACGCCGTTGGCGGTGGCGGCGACGCCGGTCATGACGACCAGGCTCATACCGAGCCGCTTGTAGAGCGGATACATCGCCGAGACGGTGATCATGAAGGTGGTGGAGCCGTCGCCGTCGAGGGAGACGATCGCGGCGAGCACCGCCGTACCGACCACGACGCGCAGGGGGTCGGCCTTGCAGAAGCGCAGGATGCCCCGGACGATCGGGTCGAAGAGGCCTACGTCGATCATGACGCCGAAGTAGACGATCGCGAACATCAGCATCGCGGCGGTCGGCGCCAGTTTGCCGACCCCCTCGATGACGTAGTCGCCGAGCTGGGCCCCCTGCCCGACCGCGACACAGAAGAGCGCGGGGATCAGCACGAGCGCCGCGATCGGCGACATCTTCTTCATCATGATCAGGACCAGAAAGGTCGCGATCATGGCGAAGCCGAGGACGGTCAGCATGGAGGACACCTCACGT
This sequence comes from Streptomyces sp. NBC_00094, assembly GCF_026343125.1. NCBI lineage: Bacteria > Bacillati > Actinomycetota > Actinomycetes > Kitasatosporales > Streptomycetaceae > Streptomyces > Streptomyces sp. NBC_00094. Next base: position 1,627,623 of record NZ_JAPEMB010000001.1, read on the forward strand.
TCACCGTTGAACTGCCGCCGAGCGGCGGTCCGGATGACGGTAGGTGCCGCCTTCAGCCGTTAACAAGACGTTGACGCGTGAGCAATACGAGCAAAAGTCCAGGTCAGAGCCGGGGTCAGGGCAGCGGCGCCACCTCGACGGGGAAGCCGTTGAGGACGGCGGTGCCGGAGAGCGGGTCGATCCGGGAGCCGTCGAGCAGCTGGTTGACGTTGACGCCGGGGCGGGCGGCCGCGACGGTCAGCCGGGTGCCCGGCCGGTCGTGGCCCCAACCGTGCGGAAGGCTCACCACACCCGGACGCACCCCGTCGGTGACCTCCACCGGCACGTCGAGCGCGCCGCCCTCCCCGGTGACCCGGGCGAGCCCGCCGTCGGCCAGCTCCAGCCGGGCCGCGTCCTCGGGGTGCACCTGGAGGGTGCAGCGGTTCGAGCCGCCGGCCAGGGCGGGGGTGTTGTGCAGCCAGCTGTTGTTCGAGCGCAGGTGCCTGCGGCCGACGAGCTGGAGGGTCCCCGCGGCGGGTACGGCGTGGAGGGCGGCGCGCAGCCGGGGCAGATCGGCGGCGAGGGGCGCGGGGAGGAGCTCGATCCGTCCGCTGCGGGTCTTGAGGAGCTGCGGGAGGCGCGGCTTGAGCGGGCCGAGGTCGATGCCGTGCGGGTGCGCCTTCAGCTCGTCGAGGGTGAGTCCGTACGGGCCGAGGCGGAGCGACAGGTCGAGCCGGCGCTCGGGTCCGGTGGTTCCGGTGAGCCGGTCCGCGAACTCCTTGGGGTCCGCGCCGTACGCCGGTGAGTGCTCCTGGGTGACCGCCTTGGCGAGGGTGGTCTCGATCGCGAGGTCGTCGACGGCGGACGGCGGCGCGCCGTGCATGCCGGTCGCGGCGAGGATCAGCCGGGCGTGGATCTCGCACTCGTCCATGCCGTCCGCGTCGAGGGGAACGGCCGCAGGGGTGTAGCGGACCTGGTCGCGGACGGCGAAGCCGTTGAAGGCGAAGTCGAAGTGGGCGCTCCGGGAGGGCGGAGGCGGGGGCAGCAGGACGTCGGCGTGGCGGGTGGTCTCGTTGAGGTACGGGTCGACGGCGATCATGAGGTCGAGGGTGCCGAGGGCCGCGTCGAGCCGGTTCCCGTCGGGGGCGGAGAGGACGGGGTTGGCGGCGATGGTGATCAGCGCCCGGATGCGGCCGTCTCCCGGCGTCGTGATCTCCTCGGCGAGCGCCACCAGCGGCAACTCCCCCTTGACCTCGGGGTGGTGCGAGACCCTGCTGTGCCGGCGACCCAGGGCGAAGCCCCTGCCGGGTCCCGCCGGGCGCGGGGCGGGGGCGGTCGCGGAGAGCGGGAAGAGCGCGCCCCCGGGCCGGTCGAGGTTTCCGGTGAGGACGTTGAGGACGTCGACGAGCCAGTTGCCGAGGGTGCCGTACTCCACGGTGGAGCTGCCCATGCGCCCGTAGACGGCGGCGGTGGGCGCGGCGGCGAGTTCGCGGGCGAGGGTACGGATGGTGGCGGCGTCCACGTCGCAGGCGGCGGCGACGGCCTCGGGGCTGAACTCCCCCACCGCGGCCCGTACCTCCTCGACCCCTTCGACATGGGCGGCGAGCGGGCCGAGGTCGGTGAGCCCCTCCTCGAAGAGGGTGTGGACGAGGGCGGCGAGGAGCAGCGCGTCGGCTCCGGGGCGGATGGCGACGTGCCGGTCGGCGAGGCGGGCGGTACGGGTCCGCCGGGGGTCGACGACGGTGAGCGTGCCGCCGCGGCGGCGCAGGGCCTTGAGCCTGCCGGGGAAGTCGGGTGCGGTGCAGAGACTGCCGTTGGAGTCCAGCGGGTTGGCGCCGAGGATCAGGAGGTGGTCGGTGCGATCCAGGTCCGGTACGGGCACGGCGAAGGGGTCTCCGAACAGCAGGCCGCTGGAGACGTGCTTGGGCATCTGGTCGAGCGTGGACGCGGTGAAGAGGTTCCGCGTGCGCAGGGCGCCGATCAGCAGGGGCGGGTAGAGGGCGCCGGCCATCGTGTGCACGTTGGGGTTGCCGAGGACGATACCCACGGAGTCCGGCCCGTACTCCTCGATCAGTGGACGGATCCGGGCGGCGATCGTGTCGAACGCCTCGGCCCAGCTCGCCTCCCGCAGGCGGCCGTCCTTCCGGACGAGCGGGCCGCGGAGCCGGTCCGGGTCGGCGTCGACCTCGGGGAAGGCGGCGCCCTTGGGGCAGACGAACCCCTGGCTGAACACGTCCTCGCCGTCCCCCCGGGCCCCGGTGACCCGTGAGCCGTCGAGCGTCAGGGTCAGTCCGCAGGTCGCTTCGCAGAGGGGGCAGATGCGCAGGGCGGTGGACATGGCGTCTCCCTGGGGCGGCGTCGGGTGGCGCCGAGCATACCGACCGGTAGGCACGTAGGGGAGGGGTCCGCGGGAACGGCGTACGGAAGCCGTCGGCGAGACGGCCTACGAGAGCGTGGGCGCCAGGTACGCGTACAGGAGTTGGCGGGTCTCGTCGACGAGCGCCGGATCGCCCGCGGGGTCCGTGCGGAAGGCGAGCCGGACGAGGGCGTCGGCGGTCTCGACACCGACGAGGACCTTCCGGCGCAGGGCCTCGTCGACGGGGCGGCCGAGGTGGGTGGCGAGCAGGGCGCAGAGGCGCTCGGCGACGAGGTGGTTGGGGTGCTCGGCCGCGCCCTCCTCCTCCACGCCCGCGCCGGTCTCGTCGCCGGCCGGGGCGGGGGCGCCCTCCGTCCCCGTCTCGCCGGGCGCGGCGCCCGGCACGCCGAAGTCGACGAGCGCGAAGCCCGGGACGGTCCGCTTCATCGCGATGAACTCGTCGAGGACCCCGTCGATGGCTCCGTACGCGTCGAGGAGCGGCGTCGCCGCGAAGCGGGTGGCGATCCGCTCGGCGTACTCGTCGAGGTTGCGGTGGGCGAGGGCGGCGACCATCGCCCGCTTGTTGCCGAAGAAGCGGTAGACGGAACCGATGGGGACTCCCGCGCGGGCGGCGACGGCGCGGGTGCTCAGCTGCTCGTAGCCGGTCTCGTCGAGCAGCGCGGCGCAGGCGTCGAGGATCCGGGCGAGCCGCTCGGCGCTGCGCTGCTGGACGGGGGTGCGGCGGAGCGCCGGTGGGGTCTTCGGGCTGGTCTGGGGCACGGGGACCATGATGCCGCTCCGATCGGGGTCAGGCGATGAGCAGGCCGATGCCTCCGAGGGTGTACGCGATCATCAGCACGAACAGCGGCAGTTGGCCCGCGACGGCCCGGGCGGGCGGGAAGAGGCGGACGGACCGGTCGTGGGCGGCGACGACACCGAGGACGTGACCGGTGACGATCGCGGCGACCTGGAGGGTCGCGAGGCCGCCGGGGCCCAGTGGTGGAGCGGGTGCGAGGGCGTTGTCAGACCCCGCTGCCATGATGACGGTACGTGGTCCTTCGGTGACGAGAAGTGAGAAGTAGTGGGCCACGAGGTAGCCGAGGGCGATGGGCAGGAGCGAGTGGGCGAAGGAGGTGAGGGGGGTGGTGAGGGTCCGGTCCATGAGTCGGAGCGCGCCCGAGCAGAGCCCGTAGCAGGCGGCGGCGAGGGCGACGGTGGCGAGGAGGCCGAGCGTGGCGGTGACGGTGGGGCCGAGGGAGGAGGTCTGGAGGGTGGTGATCCAGCGGGGGTTGTCGGAGAGGCCGTCGTAGGCGGTGGAGCCGAGGAGGACGCAGACGGTGGCGACGAGGCCGGGGACCTGCGGGGTGGAGTCGAGGCCGTGGAAGGGGGAGCGCAGGACCAGGCGGCCGTCGGTGCGGCGGCCGAGCGGTGAGAGCCGGGCGAGGAGGGAGGAGTAGACCTCGAAGGGGTCCGCGTGGGCGAACCAGCGGTCGCCGTGGCGGGCGGCGCCGAGGAGCTGGACGCCGGCGTGGACGGCGAGGGCGATGAGGAGCGTGGTGGTGGACGCGTTGTCGGGGGCGACGAGTTCGAGCCAGGTGAAGAGGAGGAGGCCGGCGGCGGCCGGGCGGATGCCGACCGCGGCGGGGAGGGGGCGCGGACTCCGTGGAGGGCGGAGGGCGTGGAGGGTGCGCAGGGGGTTGAGGAGGCGCCAGACGGGGCCGAGGAGGAGGGAGGCGGGGACGAGTCCGACCCAGAGGAGGACGTAGAGGGCGCCCGGTGCGGGGTTGCGGTCCGGGTCGTCGGGGCCGAGGAGGAGGTGGAGCAGGAAGACCAGGGCGACGGCCGCGCCGAGGAGCCGGAGGGCGGTGCGGGTGGCCGGCGCGTCGGCCACCCGCTGGACGGCGGCCGGGAGGGGCCGCCCGGCCTCCTCGCCGCGGAAGCGGGAGGAGGACCAGAGCAGGCCGAGGGCGAGGAAGGAGACGAGGAGTGCGGTGAAGGCGCCGGCGTAGGCGTAGAAGGGCGAGAGGGGGAGGTCGTGCCGGGAGCCCACGCCGTGGGCGAGCTGCAGCCCCGGCGCGGGGGCGAGAGGGAGGCCGGACAGGGAGGCCGGGACGCCGGTCACCGGACGACGAGTTGGGTCAGCAGGAGTCCGGAGTCGTGGGTCTCGACCTCGAAGAGGCCGGTGCGGTCGGCGGTGAGGGTGAGGGTGGCGGGGACGCCGGGAGAGAGGGGGAGTTCACGGTCGTAGCCGTGCACGTGGAGGGTGTCGGCGCGGTCACCGGTGACACGGAGGGTGAGGCGCTCGCCCTTCTTCAACTCGATGCGGGAGGGGGGTGGCTGGACGGTCTTTCCGGTGATGGTGAGGGTGACGGTCCGGCCGGTGTCGGACGGCCGGGGGCTCGGCGGCGCCGAGGCGGGGGAAGAAGCGGGGGCGGAAGCGGAGGCGGGGGCGGAGGCCGGGGTGCCGGACGGTCGGGGGCTCGGCGGCGCCGAGGTGGCGGCGGCGCCGTCCAGGCGGACGGTGGCCTGTACGGGGGCGCCGGCGACGGCCCAGACGGTGTGGTCGTCCGCGTGGAGGCGGACGGTCAGCGTACGGACACCGGGCGGTACGTAGCCCCAGGAGCCGTACAGGCGGGCCGTCTCCCGGCCGTCGGCCAGGAGACGGGCGTGGCCACGCCCGGGGAGGGCGGCGCCGCCGGTGCTGTCCGGCGTGAAGCGGAACCTCTCCACCGTGAGGTGGACGTTCCAGCCGCCCTCGCTGTCGGGCCTGGTCTCGACCCGGACGGTGGGCGCGGTCGCCGCGGGGACCTCCCGCAGGCGGTGGCCGGCCTCGTCGCGGGCCGTGAGCAGGGTGCCGCTGGTCCCGGTGGCCTGCTCGTGGCTGGTGCCGGGGTTGTGGTGGGTGGTGGGCCGGTCGGCGCAGCCCGCGAGGGACAGTGCGGCGGCCAGGACGAGCGTCAGGGAGAGGAGGGGTGCCGCCGCCCCGCGCGGAGGCGTCACGCCGTCCCCTCCTCACGCGGTCGCGCGTCGGCGGAAGCGGAGACGGGCTCGGGCCCGGGCTCGGCGTCGCCGCCGGACTCCTCGTCCGCCGCCCGGGACGTACGGGTGCCTGCCGCGATCACGGCCCAGAGCACCCAGACGACGCCGAGCAGCAGGCGGAACCAGGCAGGGCTCAGCGGGATGCCCGGGACCATCAGGACGGCCTTGTCGAAGGCGTCGAGCAGGGTGAGGGCGCCGAGGACGACCGTGGTCCAGGCGAAGACGGGACGGGTGGGCCGGAGGGCCAGGCCGATGAGGGTCCACCACACCCCGGTGAGCAGCAGCCCGAGCGCCGGGACGACGGTCGGGGTGAGCGCGAGGGTCGAGCCGGCCACGTCCAGGACCAGGCCCGCGAGACCGATGAGGGTGGCCACGCCCGCGAGACGGTTGCCACGCAGGCGGCGCCACCACAGGGCGAAGCCGGTCAGGGCGAGGACGAGGGCGCTGCCGAGGGCGAGTTGGGTCTCGACGCGCTGGAGGCCACGGGCGCCGTACCAGTCGCAGCCTGCCGGGAGGCGGCGGTCCGAGACGCTGTAGTCGGCGCAGACGAGGAGCTGGGCGAGCTTGACCGGCTCGCCGACGAGGCGGTCGGTGTTCCCGGAGACGTCGCCGCGGCGTTCCCCGCAGCCGGGCAGGGCGCCGGGACTGGCGGCGCCGGCGTCGGCCTGCCAGCAGTTGCCGCTGCCCTGGCCGTCCCACCAGACGTCGGTGCGGTTGGGGCGGGAGTTGCCGGCCTTGTCGACGCCGAGGTGGTTGGCGGCGTAGCGGTTGTGGTGGGAGGTGTCGAACTGCTTGCCCCAGGCGGACTCGCCGCGGATGAAGGCGGGGACGGCGTTCAGGTAGAAGGCGGTGCGCTGGTGTCCGTACACCCAGTTGTTCTCGTAGAGGTTCCAGTTGCCGCCGGCGGTGATGATGCCGGTGCCGGGGGGCATGGAGATCTGGGGGCAGACGACGCCCCGCTCGTAGCCGCGGTCGACGGGCGGCTTGGCGCAGGTGCCGTCGGCGACGTACGGGTAGTAGTTCTCGTTGTTGTCGTGGATCAGGTTGCGCTCGAAGCGGGCGTGGTTCTGGGGCAGTCCGGGGTGGCCGGGGAAGGCGGAGTCCATGGAGGCGCCGCCCATGTTGTGGTCGAACTCGTTGTCGTGCACGTAGACCGAGTCCCCGGCGGTGCCGGAGTAGCCGACCATGTTGTGGTGGCTGCGGCAGCCGGTGATCTCGATGGAGTAGCGGGGCACGTCGTAGCCGCGGCCGTCGTTGATGTTCGAGGCCGAGCCGGGGTAGATGCCGGAGTCGCCGTTGCCGTACGACTCGCAGTTCTTGTAGAGGCCGTGGTCCGAGGCGAACGTGAGGAAGCCGTACTCGTCGTTCCAGCGGGTGAGGACGTCGTCGATGACGAAGCCGTCGGCGGCGAGCACGTACAGCGAGTTGAAGGTCGTGCGCTGGGCGGTGAAGTTACGGAAGTAGACGCCGTCGGACCCGTCGGCCCGGACGCCGTTCAGCTTCTGGTACTTGGCGTCGATGACGACGTCCATGCGGGTGGCGCCGGTGCCCTCGATCTGGAGGTTCTTCTTGCCGAAGATCGCGACCAGGTTCTGGTTGTGCGGGCACTGCCGTTGCTGCTCGTAGCTGAGGATCTGGTAGCCGAACGAGGAGGTCGGCGCCTTGAGCGAGGCGCACGCGCCGGTGGGCGCGGGCAGCGAGGGCTCCTCCTCGTAGAGCCCGGGGAGGATCGCGATCGTCATGCCCGGCCGGTCGACGGCGTCGACGGCCTGCTGGAGGTGGCGGTATCCCTCGCGGGCGCAGCGGTCGAGGAGGGCGAGGTTGCGGGCCTTGAGGGGGGCCGGGAAGGCGGATATCCGGCGCGTGAAGTCCGCCCGGTCGGTCTTGCAGACGAGGAGGTCGGGTTCTCCGGTGCGGAGCGTCGGCACGCTGCCGGAGCCGTCGGGGAAGGTGACGGGCCGCTCCTCGTGGGCCTGGGCCCCGGGCGCGGTGAGCAGGGTCGCGGCGAGGGCCGCGAGCACGGCGGAAAGGGCGAGGACGAATCTTCGGGTCCAGGACATGCGCGTGAGAGTAGAGCATTGTTCACCTTTTCTGACCCCCTCGCGCGGTATCAATCCGGAACACCTCCCACCCCCACCCCGTTGACGGAAGGGTCGCGGAATCCTACGGTCGTCCATAGGATTCCCTTGTGGGCTCAGGACAGGAGCGGTCGATGACCACGGAGCAGGCCAGGAAGACGGCCGAGGCGCTCACCTACAGCACCGGTTTCGGCAACGAGCACAGCTCGGAGGCGGTCCCCGGGGCGCTGCCGGACGGCCGCAACTCGCCGCAGCGCGCACCCCTCGGCCTCTACGCCGAGCAGCTGAGCGGCAGCGCCTTCACCGAGCCGCGGGCGCACAACCGGCGCTCCTGGCTCTACCGGATCCGCCCCTCGGCCGCGCATCCGCCGTTCACCCGGACCGACGACGGCGCGCTGCGCGGGGCCCCGTTCACCGAGACCGTGCCCGACCCCAACCGGCTCCGCTGGAACCCGCTGCCCGAGCCGGCCCCCGGCACGGACTGGCTCGCGGGTCTGTGGACCCTCGGCGGCAACGGCGACGCGACCCAGCGCACCGGCATGGCCGTGCACCTCTACCACGCCAACGCCTCCATGGAGCGGGTCTTCGGCGACGCCGACGGCGAGCTCCTGATCGTCCCCGAGCGCGGCGGCCTCCTCCTCCGTACGGAGCTGGGCCTGCTCGCCGCGCATCCCGGCGAGGTCGCGCTGATCCCCCGCGGTGTCCGCTTCCGCGTCGAGCTCCTCGACGAGACGGCCCGCGGCTACGTCTGCGAGAACTACGGGGCGCCCTTCCAGCTCCCCGACCTCGGGCCGATCGGTGCCAACGGCCTCGCCAACGCCCGCGACTTCCGGGCGCCCGTCGCCGCGTACGAGGACGTCGAGGGCCCCGTCGAGGTGGTCAACAAGTACTGCGGCCACCTCTGGTCGGCGACCTACGGCCACTCCCCGCTGGACGTCGTCGCCTGGCACGGCAACCACACCCCGTACGTCTACGACCTCCGCCGCTTCAACGTCATCGGGACGATCTCCTACGACCACCCCGACCCGTCGATCTTCACGGTCCTCACGGCGCCGTCCGACACCCCGGGGCTCGCGGGCGTCGACTTCGTGGTCTTCGCCCCTCGCTGGCTCGTCGGCGAGGACACCTTCCGGCCGCCGTACTTCCACCGCAACGTGATGAGCGAGTACATGGGCCTCATCGAGGGCGCGTACGACGCCAAGGCCGAAGGCTTCGTGCCCGGCGGCGGCTCGCTGCACAACATGATGTCGGCGCACGGCCCCGACCGGGAGACCTTCGACAAGGCCAGCGCGGCGGAGCTGCGGCCGCAGAAGATCGACGACGGCCTTGCCTTCATGTTCGAGACCCGCTGGCCGGTGACCGCGACCCCGCAGGCCGCGAACGCCGACCATCTGCAGAAGGGGTACGACGACGTATGGCAGGGTCTGGAGCGCCACTTCCGGCCGTAGTGTCTCGGCCGTAAGCCCGTAGCCTTCGTACGGAGATCCCGTGACCGCCTTCGCTCCCGACTCGCTGGTCCTGAACCGCAAGCTGCCGCTCTGGTATCAGGTCTCGCAGTCCCTGCGCGCCTCGATACTGGGCCGCACGCCCGACGCCTCGCTGCGGCTGCCCACCGAGGAGCAGCTCGCCGCCCACTACGGCGTGAGCGTGCTGACCATGCGCCAGGCCCTCAAGGAACTGGAGGAGGAGGGGCTGATCAGCCGGCACCGGCGGCGCGGCACCTTCATCGAGCCGGGTGCCCGCCGCTCCACCCCGCGCCGGCTGCTCGGCTCGATCGACGCGATCGTGGCCCAGCAGTCGGGCGAGCGGACGACGGTCCTCGGGCACGGCGCCGGACCGGTGCCGGGCGAGCTCACGGAGTACTTCCCGGACGTGACGGAGATCGTGGCGTACCGGCGACTGCGCCGCGACGGGGAGAGCGGCGAGCCGACGAACTGGGTGGAGAACGCGGTGCGGCCGGAGCTCGCCGCCTCGATCGACCCGGCCGACCTGGAGCGCTGGCCGATGACGAAGGTGCTGCGGGACGTGGTCGGGGTGCGGATCAGCCGCATCACGGACACGGTCGAGGCCCGCCTCGCCGACCCGGAGACGGCGGGCCTGCTCCAGGTCCCGCTGCTCTCGCCGATCCTCCACTACACCGGTGTGACGTACGACGAGGACGGCCGGGTCGTGGACGTGGCCCGCATCCGCTACCGCGGCGACCGCTTCTCCTTCACCGTCACGGTGGAGGCGCACTGAGAGGGATCGTCAGCATGCGGGGCGTGACGACAGCGCCCGGTGCGGACGACGGCCCGCCCCTCCTCGACGACCTCATGCCGTGGTCCGTCGCGCCGCCGCCCTTCGGGCGGTCCTGGATCGTCGCCCCGGACGCACGGACGCTGCGCGCCCGCTGGGACCGGCTGACCGCCGCCGAGGGGGCCGAGCGCGAGGCGCTCTTCCGGCCGAGCCGGGCGCGGACCCCGTCGAGCGCGGTGGCGGCGCTGCCGGGGCAGCGCACCGGGACCGTGTGCTTCGCCCGCGAGTCGGGCCCGTGTCCGGCACCAGCGGCGCCTCAGGCAGGCGTGGGCACGAAGGAGTCCAGCACCCGCCGCAGGGTCCGTTCGAAGACCTCTTCGGGGTCGAGGGGTTCGGCCCCGGACCCGGCGAGGACGGCGGCCAGCCGGGGGTAGCCGCCACCCGCGATCTGCCGCATCAGATAGGCGGTGCGGACGGCCTGTTCCTGCTCGCCGGACCAGGGCAGGGCGCGGGCGCGTTCGGCGAGGGCGATCTCGTTGGCGACGATGGTCATCACGGTGCCGTTGACGCTCGCGATCAGCTCCATCTTGGTGCCGCCGGGCAGGTCGAGGCCGTCGAGGCAGCCGAGGCAGTGCTCAAGGAACCGCAGGGCGTTCGGCCCGTAGGCGTATCCGGTGGTCATCAGCCGGATCACCCAGGGGTGACGGCGCAGGATCCCGCGCGCCTGCCGGCCCATGTCGAACATGTCCGCGCGCCAGTCGCCGCCGGACGTGCCGAGCGGGTCGGAGAGCACGTACTCCCCGCTGACGGCGTCGACCATCAGCTCGTACAGGTCCTCCTTGCGCGGGACGTAGTTGTAGAGCGACATCGTGCCGCAGCCGATGTCGCCCGCGACGCGCCGCATCGAGACCGCGTCGATGCCGTCGGCGTCGGCGATGCGGACGGCCGCGGCCACGATGTCACCCCTGCTGTACGCCGGTCTCGGGCCGCGCCCCGCGCGCTCGGGCCGGGCCCAGATCACTTCCGGTTCGGCCGCTCGGCCCGCCATGGATCATCACCTCGACCCCCATCCTAGTTACGTACACCGTACGTAGTGCGGTACCGTCAGGCCATGACTACTACGTACGCTGTACTTAGTGAGGGTCTGCGGAAGCGGTACGGAGACGTCCACGCCCTGCGCGGGCTCGACCTGGCCGTCCCCGAGGGCACCGTCTGCGGCGTCCTCGGCCCGAACGGCGCCGGCAAGACCACCGCCGTCCGTGTCCTCACCACCCTGGTCGCCCCCGACGCGGGCAGCGCCCGGGTCGCCGGCCACGACGTGGTGCGCGACCCGGCCGGGGTACGCCGGAAGATCGCCGTCACCGGCCAGTACGCCTCCGTCGACGGCGACCTGACCGGCGCCGAGAACCTCCGGCTCTTCGCCAGGCTGCTCCGCGCCCCGCGCTCCCGCGCCGACGAACTCCTGGAGCGGTTCGACCTGACCGCCGCCGCCGACCGGCCCGCGCGCACGTACTCGGGCGGGATGCGGCGCCGCCTCGACCTGGCAGCGAGCCTCCTCGTCCGGCCGGACGTCCTCTTCCTCGACGAGCCGACGACCGGGCTCGACCCGCACAGCCGGAACGGCATCCGGGACGCCGTACGGGAGCTGGCGTCCGAGGGCACCACCGTGCTGCTGACCACCCAGTACCTGGAGGAGGCCGACCAGCTCGCCGACGACATCGTCCTGATCGACGAGGGACGGGTCGCGCAGCGCGGCACGCCGGCCGGGCTCAAGGCGCTCATCGGCAACTACGCCGAGGTCGTCGTCGCCGACCCCGCGCTCCTCGACGCGGCCGCCGCCGTCCTCGACCGGCTCACCGGCGGAGCCCCGGCCCTGGACGCCGAGCGGCGCACGGTCGGCGCCGTGACCGTCGACACCACGCTCACCCTCCCCCGGATCGTCCGCGAGATCGACGCCACCGGGGTCCACATCCTCGACGCCTCCCTGCGTCCACCCACCCTCGACGAGGTGTTCCTCCGCCTCACCGACCGGAAGGAGATCGCCGCGTGAGCGCGCTCGTCCACGACGGGACGGCCGTCCTCGGCCGCCATCTGCAGCGGCTCCGGCACGCGCCGGCCATCACCGTCATGACCCAGACGATGCCGATCGTCTTCCTGCTCTTCTTCGGGTACGTCTTCGGCAGCGCGCTCGCCGTGCCGGGCGCCGAGTACCGCGCCTACCTGGTCCCCGGGATACTCGTGGCGACCGCGGCCGGCGGGCTGATGACCGGGATGTTCCAGGCCGCGCAGGACTCGCACCGGGGCGTCATGGACCGCTTCCGGACCATGCCCATGAGCCGGGCCGCCGTCCCCCTCGGGCAGGCCCTCGCCGACCTGGTGGCGAGCGCGGTCGGCACGGTCCCGCTGGTCCTCGTCGGCCTCGCCATGGGCTGGCGGATCGAGGGCACGGCCCCGGAGGCCCTGGGCGCCTTCGGACTGCTGCTCCTCTTCCGCTTCGCGACGACCTGGATCGGCATCCTGCTCGGACTGGCCTCGCGGAGCGAGGAGGCGGCCGGCCAGCTGGGCAGCGCCACCTTCATGCTGCCGCTGCTCTCGAACGCGTACATCCCGACGGAGGGCATGCCGGGGTGGCTGCGGACGATCGCCGAGTGGAACCCGATCTCGGCGGTCACGACGGCCGTACGGACACTCTTCGGCAACGCGCCCGTACCGGCGGACGCGGCCTGGCCGGTGGCGCACCCGGTGGCGGGGGCGCTGCTCTGGTCGCTGGCCCTGATCGCGCTCTTCGCGCCGCTCGCGGTCCGCCGCTACGCCCGCCGCTGACCGGCACCGACCGACGCCGACCGGCGCCGACCGCGCGGTGGACACGCCGGGCGTGACGCATCCCCTGATGACAAGGGCCGCCCGGCACGGTAGTCAGGGCTGTCATGAGCACCCAGCCACTCCCCCTCGAAGGGGTCACGGTCGTCGCCGTCGAACAGGCCGTCGCCGCCCCCTTCGCCACCCGGCAGCTCGCCGACCTCGGCGCCCGGGTCGTCAAGATCGAGCGCCCCGACGGCGGGGACTTCGCCCGGGGGTACGACACGGCGGCCCGCGGCCTCGCCTCGCACTTCGTCTGGTGCAACCGCGGCAAGGAGTCGGTGGCGATCGACCTCAAGACCCCCCGGGGCCTGGAGCTCGTCCGGCGCATGGTGGCCGGCGCCGACGTCTTCGTCCAGAACCTGGCGCAGGGCGCCGCCGCCCGGCTCGGCCTCGACGCCGCCACCCTGTGCGCCGCGCACCCCCGGCTGATCGCGGTGGACGTCTCCGGATACGGGGCGGAGGGGCCGTACGCGCACAAGCGGGCCTACGACATGCTCGTCCAGTGCGAGGCGGGCCTCGTCTCGGTGACCGGCACCCCGGACCATCCGGTGAAGTCGGGGATCCCCGCGGCCGACATCGCGGCCGGCATGTACGCCTTCTCGGGCGTCCTCGCCGCCCTCGTACGGCGCGGCACGACCGGGCGCGGCGGCCCGGTGGAGGTCTCCCTGCTCGACTCGCTGGCCGAGTGGATGGGGCACCCGCTGCACCACGGGTCGCACGGAGGCACGGCCCCGGCGCGAACGGGGCTCGCGCACGCGGTGATCGCCCCGTACGACGCCTATCCGACGGCCGACGGGGGCCTGGTGCTGCTCTCCGTGCAGAACGACCGCGAGTGGCGGCGGCTCGCCGAACAGGTCCTCGGCCGCCCCGAGCTGGCCGAGGATCCGGCCTTCGCGACGAACGCGGCCCGGGTCGCCGGGCGCGGGGCGACGGACACGGCGGTCGCGGCGGCGCTGGCCCCGCTGACCGCCCCGGAGGCGCTGGCCCGCCTCGACGCGGCGGGCGTCGCCTGCGCCCGGCTCAACTCGGTCGCGGAGCTCGCGGACCATCCCCAGCTGACGGCCCGTGACCGGTGGAGGCCGGTGGACTCCCCGGTCGGACCCCTGCGTTCACTACTGCCGCCGATCGTGTTCCCGGACGGGCCGGAGCCCCGGATGGACCGGATCCCGGCGCTCGGTCAGGACACGGACGAGATCCTCGGGGAGCTCGGGGTGTCCGAGGCGGAGGTGAAGGAGCTCAGGAGCGCGGGCGTGATCGCCTGACGGGCGCCCGGCGGAGGAGTCGGCCGGGGCGGGAGGCACGGACGCGGGCACGACGGAACGCCGGACGGGTGGGGACACGTCCGGCGTCGTCGCGAGCGGAGTCATACAGGAGGCCGCGCGGAAGCGGGCGGGTACTCGGGGTACGCGGCCGGCCCCCGGCCCGTCAGCGGCGCGTGCCGAAGAGCGAGCGGCGCAGGCGGCGGAGCGGGGCGAAGAGCGAGACACGCGCACTGCGGCTGCGGTGACCGTGCACCGGTGCCTCGTGCGTACGCGACGTCAGTTCCCGCATCAGCAGCGTCGCCTCGGCCACCTCGCGCTGGGGCACGGCGGGGCCGCCGAGCACCGCGAGATGACGGTCGAGACGCGAACTCGTCGCGCTGCTACCGCAGGTGATGGCAGGCACTCGCGGCCTGCTACGCATTGCTATCTGTTCCATGTCACTCCCCACCCGTACAAGGGCACCCGGCCCGGGCAGGTTAACCCTATCGCCCCACCGTCACACCCGTGTATCCCGCCGTCGGGATTCACCACACCTGTACGAGGGTTGACGGTCACTGTGCGAATCCATCTGATTCCAGGGCGAGTTGGACAGCGCTCGAACACCTGCCGAACCGTCACGAACCATCCTGCACCCAGGGCCGTGACCTCCGGCCATGGAGGCCGGTGTGATCTCCACCACCAAGATCGTCCACTCGCGGGTCCCGTACGGAGCGGAGCCGGACGGGCACCGCTCGGTTACCGTGGATCCATGACGGTGATCGCGGGTCGTTACCGGCTTCTGGGCGTTCTCGCGGAGGGGGCGACGGGGACCGTCTGGCGCGCCCTCGACGAGACCCTCGTCCGCGAGGTGGCCCTCAAGGAGTTCCGCGCCCCGGCCGGACTCCCGGCCGACGAAGTCCCTCTGTCGTACGCGCGCCTGGAGCGCGAGGCGCGGGCAGCGGCCCGGATCTCGCACCCCTCGCTGGTGACGGTGCACGGAGTGGCCACCGAGGACGGACGGCCATGGGTGGTCATGGAGCTGGTCCGCGGCCTCACCCTCGCCGAGACCCTGGAGGCCGACGGCCCCCTGCCCCCGCCGGAGGCCGCGCGCGTCGGCGCCGAGGTCCTCGCCGCGCTGCGGGCGGCGCGGGAGGCGGGCATCCCCCACCCGGGTGTGGAACCGGGGCACGTCCTGCTCGCCAACGACGGACGGATCGTCGTCACCGGATGCGGTACGGGAGTCGGCGCCGCATCGGAGGACGTTCCCGACCCGGCGGCGGAACTGAGGGCCCTCGGTGCGCTCCTCGACGCTGCCACCGGAGGCGACGCCGGGCCGCTGGCCTCCGTGATCGAGGGAGTGCGGAGCGACGGCCCGGAGTCACCCCTGACCATCGATCAGGCCGAGCGGGAGCTACGGCGGCTGGCCCCGGGCGCCGGACCCCGGAGTGCGGGGTCCGTCCGGCCGGGGTCCGGCGCGCCGGGGTCCGTCCACACGGAGTCCGCCCACTCGGAGTCCGTCCGTACGGAGTCCTCGACCCGGAGGCCGAGGGAGGACGGGGACGAGGATCCGCCGGCCGGAAGGTCGACGGGTCCCGCAGGTGGCTCGCGGTCACCCCGCCGACCGGGACCGCGCCCGGCACGGCCCCGACGGGGCCCGGTCCTCACGGCCGGGCTCGTCGGAGTCCTGCTGATCACGGGGTCGTTGACCTATCGGCTCGTACGGGACGAGGAGCCGGGCGCCGGTCCCGGTCCGGGTGGGGTGACGAGCACCGCTCCGGCCAGGCCCGACGCCACGGGTACGGGCGACGGCCCTGCCGCTACGCCGCCCCGTTGAAGGAGGGCAGGTAGCCGCCGGACTGTCCGGCGGCGGTCGGGTGGTAGGACTCGCCGATGTTGAGCCAGTTGACGCTGTGGAGCCAGGCGGATCCCGAGCAGATCTCGTGGCCGGTGAAGGGCGGGACGACGCTGGCGAAGGTGTAGCCGTGGTCGGCGGCGCGCTTGGCGACGGCCGCGTTGAGGTAGTCGGAGGCGCCGTTGATGGCCTTGCGCTCGTTCTCGCTCAGACCGGCGATACAGCTGCCGCCCAACTGGTAGAAGCGCGGGTAGCCGAGGACGACGACCCGGGCGACGGGCGCCTTGTTCCTGATGGCCGTGTAGACCGAGTCGAGCTTGCCGGGCAGCGTGGAGTCCACGTAGGCCCTGGCCTGATTCACACGGTTGATGCAGGTGCTCTCGGACTGCAGCACACAGGTCGTCATGACGTCGGCGAAACCGGCGTCGTTACCCCCGATCGTGATCGAGACCAGGTCGGTGGCGGCGGACAGGGGGGCGAGCTGATTCGCGGTCACATCACCCGTTCGGGCGCCCGAGCAGGCGGTGAAAGCGAAGGACGAGGGGGCGTTGGCGTTCTTCCACAGCACCGGATAGGCCTTCGTGGAGCGCTTGCAGTCGCCGCTGGCGCTGTCGTAGCTGCCGGCGCCGACGCCCGAGGAGTACGAGTCCCCCAGCGCCACGTAGTCGAGTGCGGCGGTTTCGGCTGCCTGTGCGGCGCTCGCCCCGGTGAGGGCGAGGACGGCACCGAGCAGGAGCGAGGACGAAAGGGCCGCGAAGCGGGACAGTCTCATGGAACCTCCCTGTAGCAGGATCTCTGCGTTACCAGGTAGTAGCATCGGATCCGCTCAACCGGAAGTGTTCATGTCAAAAGTAGGGGTGAACCTCCAGCGATTCCGTAACGATCCATCGACGGCGCTTCGACGATCCCGCCACCGGTGACCATCGAGATCCGGCCACGGCAGGAACCGGAACCTCCGCTCCCGATAAACGTTCGAACGGGATCGCGACACATTCGCACAACAATGCACAGGAGCGTGATCCTGCATCACTGTTCCCTGCATGCAAACGGATTGACCGAATCCGACCGGGACAGTTGCGCACGTGACCGACGAAGCTTCGCCAAACTGCGGAAAAGTGGGCCACCGATCCGGGACTTGCCATACAGTCCCATTCATCAATACCGTCGTACATCTCACCCGCACCGGTCCATCAAGCAAAGCGGCTCAGGGGAGGGCTCTAGCGTCGCGATGGTTCCGGGGTGGGGCGCGGTAGGGGGGTGCCGTGCTCGGTGTCCGTACGTGTGCCGAGACGCGGGTACCGCGCGGCCAGTCATGCCAACTCGCCGATCCCGCAAGGAGATCGTTCCTGTGCGGGCGGGGCGAGAACCCCCCTTTCGAACCGGACACACCATCGGACCGCCCAAGGGGTGGGCGGCCCACCGGACGAGAGGGAATAAAGACCCATGAGCTCGTTCCTGCGCCCTGCCATCACGGGCCAAGAAATGACCGAGCCGAGTCGAATAGCGGCCCAGTACCGGGCCATCACCTCGCATTTGGCGATCACTCCTCCCGTGAGTGTCGTCATTCCCGCGATGAATGAGGCAGAAAATCTTCCGTACGTCTTCAAGACGTTGCCGGAATGGATTCACGAAGTCGTGCTCGTGGACGGAAATTCCACCGACGACACCGTGAACGTCGCCCGCGAACTCTGGCCGGACGTCAAGGTCATCAAGCAGGTCGGCAAGGGCAAGGGCGACGCGCTGATCAGCGGCTTCGCCGCCTGCACCGGCGACATCATCGTCATGGTCGACGCCGACGGCTCGGCCGACGGCCAGGAGATCGTCTCGTACGTCTCCGCCCTCGTCGGCGGCGCCGACTTCGCCAAGGGCTCCCGATTCGCCAACGGCGGCGGCACGGACGACATGACGACCATTCGCCGACTCGGCAACTGGGCCCTCTGCTCGCTCGTCAATCGCAAATTCGGCGCCCGCTACACCGACCTCTGCTACGGCTACAACGCCTTCTGGCGCCACTGCCTCGACAAGGTCACCCTCGACTGCACCGGATTCGAGATCGAGACCCTCATCAACATCCGGGTCGTCAAGGCCGGCCTCAAGGTGCAGGAGGTGCCCAGCCACGAGTACCTGCGCATCCACGGCGTCAGCAACCTCAACGCCGTGCGGGACGGGATCCGGGTCCTCAAGGTCATCCTGAAGGAGAAGGGCGTCCGGAAGGCGGCCCGCCGCCGGCCCGCCGCGTTCTCCGTCAACGTCCCCCGGGGAGAGGTGTCTTGAGCGACCGCACGTCCCCACACGGCTTCTCGGTGGTGATCTGCGTCTACACGGAGGAGCGGTGGGAGGACATCCTCGCCGCCGTCGACTCCGTCCGGAAACAGTCGCTTCCGCCGCTGGAGACGCTGCTCGTGGTCGACCACAACGAGCGGCTGCTGGAGCGGCTCACCGAGGAGTACGCGGACGTACGGCTCCACGAGGAGGTGCGGGTGCTCGCCAACGCGGGCCCCCGCGGCCTCTCCTCCGGCCGCAACACCGGAATCGCCGCCGCCCGTGGCGAGTTCGTGGCCTTCCTCGACGACGACGCCGTCGCCGAGCGGGACTGGCTCCACCACTTCGCCGCCGCCTACGACGACGCGCACGTCATGGCCGTCGGCGGCCGTACCCTGCCCGCCTGGGCCTCCGGCCGCCGCCCGGCCTGGTTCCCCGAGGAGTTCGACTGGGTCGTCGGCTGTACGTACCGGGGCCTGCCCCCGGGCCGGGTCCGGGTACGCAACGTCCTGGGCGGCAACGCCTCCTTCCGTCGTACGGCCTTCGACGCGGCGGGCGGCTTCGCCACCGGCATCGGCCGGGACGGCGACCGGCGGCCCCTCGGCTGCGAGGAGACGGAGCTGTGCATCCGGCTGGCCAAGGCGCTGCCCGGAGCGGTCCTGCTCATCGACGACCGTGCGGTCATCCACCACAAGGTGCCCGCCGCCCGCGAGCGCTTCGGGTACTTCCGTACCCGGGTCTACGCCGAGGGACTCTCCAAGGCGCTCGTCGCGCAGAGCGTCGGCGCACAGAAGGGCCTGGAGTCCGAACGGCGGTACACGACACGGGTGTTGCCCGCCGGCGTCCTGCGCGGGATGCGCGACGCCCTGCGCGGCCGCTCCGGCGGAGCCGGTCGGGCCGGGGCGATCGTGACCGGGGTGACGGTCGCGGCCGGCGGCTACGCGCTCGGCACCCTGCGGGCCCGGCGCGGCGGACCGACCTTCTCGTGGGGGCCGATCGAACGAGCCGAGTCCGCCACCACGAGGGATGACACCACCAGGGACGTCACCACCGAAGACGGCACCACCAGGGACGGCATGGTCGAGGACGCCGCCACCAGCCACGGCATCGTCGAGGACACCGCCACCGAAGGAGCGACCACGTGACCGGGGCCGAGGGGGCGAGGGTCCCCCGAGGGGTGCCCATCCTCATGTACCACGCCGTCGGCCGGGATCCCGCTCCCGCCACCCGGGGGCTCTCCGTCACCCCCGAGGCCTTCGCCGACCAGATGGCGGTGGTGGCCGAGCGCGGGTTCACCCCGCTGACGACCGCGGCGCTCGCCGCCGCCTGGCGCACCGGCGGTCCACTGCCCGAACGGCCGCTCCTCATCACCTTCGACGACGGCTACGAGGGCGTGCACCGCCACGCGCTCCCCGTGCTCTCCGAGCACTCCTTCGCGAGCACCGTCTTCGTCTCCACCGGCTGGCTGCGCGGCAAGCACGACGAGGGCGGCGCGCTCGACACCATGCTCGACTGGGGTCAGGTGCGCGAACTGGCCGACGCGGGCACGGAGATCGGCGGTCACAGCCACACCCACCCGCAGCTCGACCAGCTCGACGCGCGTCGGCTGCGCTTCGAGACGCTGCGCTGCCGCGAGATCGTGGGCGAGGAGCTCGGGAGCGCCCCGGTCTCCTTCGCCTACCCGTACGGGTACTCCAGCCGCCGGGTCCGGCGGACGGTCCGCGAGGCCGGCTTCGCCCAGGCGCTCGCCGTCGGGAACGCGCTGGCCTGCCGCTGTCAGGGGCCGTACGCCCTGGAGCGCGTCACCGTGCGCCGGTCGACGGGGATCAAGGAGTTCACCCGGCTCGTGGAGGGCCGGGCGATCGTGCGGAACTTCGCGGTCGACCGGACCGTGACGAAGGGGTACGCGATCGTGCGGCGCGCCCGGGGTACCGTGCGGGGCCACTGGATCTGACGTACCGCCGTACCGGCGGCCGGGGGAACGTCCCGTTCAAAACACGGTGCACGGAATGCCCGGTTGCCGGATCATGGGCGCCATGTCCGACACCCCACCGGTACCGTCCGAACCGCAGCGATCGCTGCCGATCAGGCTCAACCTCGACGACAGCGACTCGCCGGCGGATGTCGTCGACGCGCTGTTCCTCGGCCGCTTCGCGACCGGCGAGCAGCCCCACTCCCACAGCACCACCCTGGACCGGGTCAAGCCGGAGGCGACGCTCCTCCCGGCGGGCGCGCGAGTGCTGCGGGCCGCGAAGGACGACGACCGCAGCGCCGTACTCGCCGAGGGCGAGGGGTGGACGCTGCTGATCTCCCGCTGGAACCGGGGCGCGGACGTCACGGTCACGGCCTCGGAGGCCGAGCTCGCGGAGCGTGTCCTGAAGGAGGCGACCGACGGAGCGAAGGACGAACCGGAGCCGCAGCCCGAGAACGTGACGATGGGGTTCTGGTACGTGTCGCCGCGGCGCGGACCGCACCGGACGACCCGCCAGATCAGCGCCGGGACGTGGGAGGAGGTGCGCCCCAACTACTCGGCGCCCGTGGCCGATTCGATGGACCGGCTGATGAAGGTCACGCCCGAGTCCATCGCCGGCCGGCTCCTGCTGCTGCACGGGCCGCCGGGGACGGGCAAGACGTCGGCGCTGCGGACCCTGGCCCGGTCCTGGCGCGAGTGGTGCCAGGTCGACTGCGTCCTGGACCCGGAGCGGCTGTTCAACGACGTCGGCTATCTGATGGACATCGCCATCGGGGAGGACGAGGGCACGGCGAAGGGCCGCTGGCGGCTGCTGCTGCTCGAGGACTGCGACGAGCTGATCCGCGGCGAGGCGAAGCACACGGCGGGGCAGGCGCTTTCGCGGCTGCTCAACCTGACGGACGGTCTTCTCGGGCAGGGGCGCAACGTGCTCGTGGGGGTCACCACCAACGAGGACCTGGAGCGGCTCCACCCGGCCGTGGTCCGCCCGGGCCGTTGCCTGGCCCGTATCGAGGTCGGACCGCTGACCCGGGCGGAGTCGGTGTCCTGGCTGGGCCGCGAGGAGGACGTGCCGCGCGAGGGCGCGACGCTGGCGGAGCTGTTCGCGCTGCGCCGCGGCACGCCCCCGGCGGACTTCCCCGAGCCCCGTACGGCGGGGGCGGGGCTCTACCTGTAGAAGGCGGTCCGGTCAGTCGTCGTAGGCCGCTCGGAGCGCCTCGCTCAGCGCCGCCTCCGCCGCCTCGCGGCTGAGGCCGAGGCGGTGGGCCTCCTCGGCGTACTGGGCGGCGGCGGTGGCGGCCCGGCGGGTAGCCGCGTCGCCCGCCGCCGCGACGAAGGTGCCGTGACGTCCGCGCGTCTCGATCACCCCGTCCGACTCCAGCGCCTTGTACGCCTTGGCGACGGTGTTCGCGGCGAGGCCCAGCTGCTCCGCGAGCCCCCGTACCGTCGGCAGTTTGTATCCGACCGGCAGTCTGCCCGACCGGGCCCGCTCCGAGATCTGGGCACGCAACTGTTCGTACGGAGCGGTGGTGGATTCGTGGTCCACGGCGATGGTGAGTGTCACCCCTCCGATTCTGCCCCCACCCCACCGGAAAATGGGAGGCGGCGGCGCACCATCCGCCCGTAGCGTGCGGACACATGACTGTGATCGTCCGTGATGTACGGCCCGAGGATGCCGAGGGTTTCGCCCGGGTCCGCCGCGCCGCCGTCCCCTTCATGCTCGCCACCGCCGAGCAGCTCGTGTTCGACTGGGCGCGCGCCCACCCCGACAGCCACGAGCGGCCGCTGGTCGCGGTGACCGAGGACGGCGAGATCATCGGGACGGTCCAGCAGCGAATCGCCCACGACGCGCCGGAGCCGGGGATCGGCTCCGTCAACGTGTACGTGCATCCCGCGCACCAGCGGCGCGGTGCCGGGGCGGCGCTGCTGCGCGCCGCCGAGGAGCACCTCGCGGAGCAGGGCGCGCGGACCCTGTACAGCTGGGTCATGGACACGCCGGAGGATCGCGCGTGGGCCGAGCGGCGGGGCTACGCGCCGAGCCGTTCCGCGCACTTCCTCCGCCTCGACCTGACGACGGCCGGACTGCCGCCGCTCCAGGAGCCGCCGGCCGGTGTCGAACTGCTGCCGGCCGAGGACTTCGCGGCCGATCCGCGGCCGATCTTCGAGCTGGACGCGGTGACGACCGCCGACGAGCCGGGTGACGTGGGGGCCTCGCTGGACGACTACGCGCACTGGCGGGAGACCACCTGGAACCATCCCCTCCACGACCGGGCGCTGACGACGGTCGCCGTGGTGGACGGGGTGCCCGCCGCGTTCAGCGCGGCGCAGACGGACGGTCTGGGCCGGTACAACTCGGGAATGACGGGCACGGCCCCCGCCTTCCGCGGCCGCGGGCTCGCGAAGCTCGCCAAGAACGCGTCCCTGCACCGGGCCCGTGCGGCGGGTTGCGTGGAGGCGTTCACCAGCAACGACGCCGGCAACGAACCGATGCTGGCGATCAACAAGTGGTTCGGCTACGAGATCGGCGCGGTGGAGGTACGGCATGTCCGGACGATCGGTTGAGATCACCCTGGTGAAGGCGGGCCGGACGAAGATCCGGTATCCGGCCGAGGTCCTCACGGAGGAGGGCGGCCGGCTCTCGGTCCGTGCCCCGTGGGCGGCGGAGGGGGTACGGGACTTCGGCTTCGTCCGGTTCGAGCCGGGTGACGTCTTCGTGGAGCACTTCTGGCGCGACCGCTGGTACACGGTCAAGGAGGTGTGGTCCGCCGACGGCGCCCTCAAGGGCTGGTACTGCGACATCACCCGGCCGGCCGAGATCGACGGCTCGGGAGTGGTGGTCGAGGACCTGGACCTGGACCTGTGGGTGTCGGCGGACGGCAGCGAGGTGCTGCGGCTCGACGAGGACGAGTTCGCGGCGAGCGGCCTCGCCACCTCCGACCCGGAGGCGGCGGTGCGCGCCGTCGTGGCCCTCGACGAGCTCGAAGTGCTCGGCCGTGAGGGCCTGATCGACCTGCTGGGCTGATGCCGGCCGGCTGGGAGGTATCCCCCTGGTGAAGCTCGGGGGTATCTCCTAGTGCAGCTCGACGTCCGACTTCTCCAGGGCGAGGAAGCCGGGTGTCGGCAGGCCCATCTCGCCGGCCGTGAGCTGCATGAGGGTGGCGTCGACGCGGGCGGCGCCCGGCTGGTAGGCGGGGTCCTTCACGACGGAGGTGTTGACCCACTCGTGGACCTGCCCGTCGCAGACGGCCCGGGTGCCGCCGATCCCGGCGGAACGGTTTCCCTGGACGAGGGTGGAGCTGACGAGGACGGGGCCCGCGCTGTCGTCGACGCAGCGGTAGGTGCCGGAGACGGTGACGGTGCCGTCGGCGCCGATGGTCCCGTGGCCGTCGACGGAGAGGCCGTCGGCCCCTCCCGCGTGGGCCAGGGGGGCGACGGCGAGCGGGGCGGCGACGACGGCGGCGAGCAGGGCGCCTGCGGCGAGGGCGGTACGGACGCGCATGAGCGGGGTCCCTTCGGGATGTGGGGGGGGGATGGTGCTGCCCGCCAGGGATACCGGATCAAGCCGCCGGATGTCCGAAACTCACCCCATCGGGGGCGAGTTGAGGCGCTTTCGGTAGTGGATACGATCGTACGGTCCGTCCGCGCGGCGCTCGACGACCTCGCACACGGCCTTCACCGCGGGCACGTCGGCGGTGACCGCCGGACGGATCAGAACGTCTGTCATACCGTCACGTGACGACGGCGGATGATCACCTTCCTCAGCAGCGGCCAGGCGAGCAGGAGCACGACGACGACGTACACGGTGACGGAGAACGGGGTGTTCACCAGCCCCGTCAGGGAGCCGTCGCTGATCTGGAGGGCACGGCGGAGCTGCTGTTCGGCGGCCGGGCCGAGGATGACGCCGATGACGGCCGGCAGGACCGGGAGTCCGTACCGCCGCATCCCGAGGCCGATGAGGCCGATCACCAGCAGGACGACCAGGTCCAGCGCCTCGCCGCCCACCGCGTACGCGCCGACGGCGGCGAAGAAGAGGATGCCGGCGTAGAGGTACGGGCGCGGGATGCGCAGCAGCTTGGCCCAGACGGGCGCGAGCGGCAGGTTGAGGGCGAGCAGCAGCACCATGCCGACGAAGAGCGAGGCGATCAGGCCCCAGACCAGCTCGGGTTCCCGCTCGAACAGCAGGGGGCCGGGCTGGATGCCGTACTGCTGGAAGGCGGCGAGCATCACGGCGGCGACGGCGGTGGTGGGCAGGCCGAGGGTGAGCATCGAGACGAGGGTGCCGGCCGCGGAGGCGGAGGCCGCCGACTCGGGTCCGGCGACGCCCTCGATGGCGCCCTTGCCGAACTGTTCCCTGTGCTTCGAGAGCCGCTTCTCCGTGACGTACGAGAGGAAGGTCGGGATCTCGGCGCCGCCGGCCGGGATGGCGCCGAGCGGGAAGCCGATCAGCGGGCCGCGCAGCCAGGACTTCCAGGTCCGCTTCACGTCGTCCCTGTCCAGCCACGGCCGTCCGACGGGGATGGCGTCGCCCGCGGTGCGCCGCAGGTGCGCGGCGACCCACAGGGCCTCGCCGATCGCGAAGAGGCCGACCGCGACGATGACGACGTCGACGCCGTCGGCGAGCTGGAGGGAGCCGAAGGTGAGCCGCTGCTGGCCGGTCAGCTGGTCGAGGCCGACCAGGCCGATCGTGAGGCCGATGAGGAGGGAGGCGAGACCGCGGATGCGGGAGGAGCCGAGGACCGAGGTCACCGCGATGAAGGCGAGGACCATCAGGGCGAAGTAGTCCGGGGCACCGATGTCGACGGCGAGGGCGGCGACGGTCGGGGCGAGGACGACGAGCAGGATCGTGCCGATCATGCCGCCGGCGAAGTGACCGATGGCGGCCGCGGCGAGCGCCTGCGCGCCCCGGCCCGCCTTCGCCATCGGATTGCCCTCGATGGCGGCGACGACGGCGGCGCTCTCGCCGGGGGTGTTGAGCAGGATCGAGGTGGTGGAGCCGCCGAACATGGCGCCGTAGTAGATCCCGGCGAACATGATGAAGGCGCCGGTCGGTTCGAGTCCGTACGTCACCGGGAGCAGCAGGGCGACGGCCATGGCGGGGCCGATGCCGGGCAGGACGCCGATGGCGGTGCCGAGGAGCACGCCGACGGCGGCCCACAGCAGGTTCATCGGGGTGAGGGCGGTCCCGAACCCGTCCATGAGGGAGTACAGGGAATCCATGGATCAGATCACTCCCATCAGCGGGCCGCCGGGCAGCGGGACGCCGAGCAGCTTGTCGAAGACGCCGTAGGTGAAGAGCGAGAGGGCGGCCGCGATCAGCGGGTCGCGGTGGAGGTGGCGGCTGCCG
Source organism: Streptomyces sp. NBC_00094 (assembly GCF_026343125.1). Taxonomy (NCBI): domain Bacteria; kingdom Bacillati; phylum Actinomycetota; class Actinomycetes; order Kitasatosporales; family Streptomycetaceae; genus Streptomyces; species Streptomyces sp. NBC_00094. Next base: position 1,652,840 of record NZ_JAPEMB010000001.1, read on the forward strand.
AGGGCGTAGGCCGCTCCCCAGAAGAGGAGGGCGCCGGCGACGGGGAAGCCGAGGGGGCCGATGAGGACGGCGAAGGCGAGGAAGACGCCGGCGAGGAGGAGGACGGTGCGCCAGTCGGCGGGCTCGGACAGGTCGACGTCCTCGCCGGCCTCGGCCTCGCCGCGGCCGCCGCGCAGGACGTCGACGGTGAGGAGGACGGCGACGACGAGGAGGCCGCAGCCGACGACGAGGGGGACGGTGGCGGGGCCGACGGGGCCGCGCCCGGTGACGTCGGCGTCGAGGGTGAGGGCGTCGGTGAGGACGAGGACGCCGAGGAGGAAGAGGAGGACGCCGACGCCCAGCTCGGAGCGCTCGCGCAGCCAGTTCTTCACCGTGGTCTTCGCGGGGGTCGCGGTCACAGGCCCAGCTCCTTGAGGACGGAGCCGACGCGGCGGTCCTGCGCGGTGAGGAAGGCGCCGAACTCCTCGCCCGGCAGGAAGGCGTCGTTCCAGCCGTGGGTCTTCAGGGACTCGCGCCACTGCGGCGAGCCGTGCAGCTCGGTGACGAGGTCGACGAGCTTCTCGCGTTCGGCGTCGGAGAGGCCGGGTGGGGCGACGATGCCGCGCCAGTTGGTGAACTCGGTGTCGAGGCCGGCCTCGCGGAGCGTGGGGGCGTCGAGGCCGGGGACCCGCTTCGGGCCGGTGACGGCGAGGAGGCGCAGTTCGCCCGCCTTGATCTGGTCGAGGTACTCGCCGACGCCGGAGACGCCGAAGCCGACCTTGTTGCCGAGGATGGAGGCGAGGAGCTCGCCGCCGCCGTCGAAGGGGACGTAGTTGACGTCCTTGGGGGCGATCCCGGCGGCCTGGGCCATCAGCATCGGGGCGAGGTGGTCGGGCCCGCCGGGCGAGGAACCGCCGCCGACGGGCAGCTTGCCGGGATCCTCCTTCCAGGCGCCGAGGAGCTCCTGGATCGTCTTGTACGGGGAGTCCTTGCCGACCACGACGATGTCCTGCTCCTCGGTGAGCCGGGCGATCGGGGTGGTGTCGGCGAGGGTCCTGGGGGTCTTGTTGGTGTGGACGGCGCCGACGACGCCGAGGCCCATGGACATGGCGAGGCGGCCGTTGCCGCGCTCGCCGACGAGCCGGGTGAGGCCGACGGTGCCGCCCGCGCCGGGCAGGTTGAAGACCTCGATGTCGCCGGTGAGGCCGGCTTCCTCGGCGTTCTTGGCGGCGGTACGGGCGGTGATGTCGTATCCGCCGCCGGGGGTGTTGGGGACCATGAAGCGCAGGCCGGGTATCTGCGTGCCGGTGTCGGAGCCGCTGCCGGTGGTGAGCAGCGGGGGTCCCACGAGGACCAGCAGCGCCGACCCGAGGAGAGCGAGGGGGGTGCGCAGACGCACGTGTGCCGCCTCTCAGGAAGGAGGGAAAGGGGAGTGTGAGGTGGCCCACATGTTGCCGGTACGTGAAGAAGCTGTCTCTCTTCCGCAATCAATGGACGTTGTGGTCGTTGTGGTCGGGACCTAGCGTGTCGGCGTGACGAATGTGCTGGTGGTGGACGACGACTTCATGGTCGCCAAGCTGCACTGCCGCTATGTGTCGGCGGTGGAGGGCTTCTCGGTGTCCGGGGTCGCCCACAACGGGGCCGAGGCGCTGCGCGCGGCCGAGCGGCTCCGGCCCGACCTGGTCCTGCTCGACGTCTTCCTGCCGGACATGGACGGCATCCGGGTGCTGCGGGAGCTGCGGTCCGCCGGCCTGGGCATGGACGCGCTCTTCATCACGGCGGCGCGGGACGTGGGCACGATCCGCTCGGCGCTGCGCGCCGGGGCACTGCACTATCTGATCAAGCCGTTCAGCCAGGCGGCGCTGCACGAGCAGCTGCGCCACGTCGCCTCGCTGCGCAGCCGCCTGGACGCCCTCGACGAGGCTCGTCAGGAGGACGTGGACCAGATCTTCGGCACCCGTCCCCGAGGCTCCCGCGAACTCCCGAAGGGCCTCGCCGCCCACACGGCCGACCTGGTCGAGTCGATCCTCCGCACCCATCCGGAGGGCCTCTCTGCCACGGAGTGCGCGGAGGCGGGCTCCCTGTCCCGCGTGAGCGCCCGCCGCTACCTGGAGTACTTCGCGCAGACGGGCCGCGCGGAGATCACCCTGCGCTACGGGGGCACGGGGCGCCCGGAACGGCGCTACCGGCGCTTGGGCTGAGGTTCCTCAGGCGCTGCTTACCTCCACCTTAAAGCGGTCCTAAGGATCGTCATCTCCCCGTCTCCACAAGCTTTTTCACGGTTCCGGGCGGCTAGCTTTCCGGGTAACCCCCCACACCCACCCTCGTGAAGGAGCTGTCCCCCCATGACTTCTCGCCGTACGGCCGCGGCCGTCACCGTCACCGCGTTGCTGGGCCTCTCGGGGCTCGCCTCCGGGTCCGCGTTCGCGCACGGGTCGATGACGGATCCGGTGAGCCGGGTCTCGGCCTGTTACGCGGAAGGGCCCGAGGCACCGAAGTCGGCGGCCTGCCGGGCGGCGGTGGCGGCGAGCGGGGCGCAGGCGTTCTACGACTGGAACGCGGTGAACATCGCGAACGCCGCGGGGAAGCACCGGGAGCTCATCCCGGACGGCAAGCTGTGCAGCGCGGGCAACGACAAGTACCGGGGGCTCGACCTGGCCCGGACCGACTGGCCCGCGAGCCGGCTGGACTCCGGGTCGCACACCTTCCGTTACAAGGGGACCGCCCCGCACAAGGGCACGTTCGAGCTGTACGTGACGAAGGACGGGTACGACCCGTCGAAGCCGCTGGCCTGGTCGGACCTGGAGGCGGAGCCGTTCGCGACGGTGACCGACCCGAGGATGGAGAACGGCGACTACGTCTTCGAGGGGACGGTGCCGGAGAGGTCCGGCCGGCACCTGATCTATTCGATCTGGCAGCGCTCCGACTCCCCCGAGGCGTTCTACACCTGCTCGGACGTGGTGTTCGGGACGGAGAGCGGCGGCACCGCGCCCGCTCCGGCCGATCCCGCCCCGACCGCTTCCGCGCCGAGCGAGGAGCAGATCGAGGAGGGGAAGGACGAGTCCTCCGTCGAGCACGGTGGGCACGGGGACGCCGACGCGTCGACCGGTGCGGAGGAGACGGCGGCCGCGCCCGAGCCCACCCGGCCGGCGGAGCCGAGTGCCGCCGCACCCGCCACGCCGGCGCCCAACGCGCCTGCCCCCGCGGCCGGTTCCGGCTCCGGCTCCGGCTCCGGCTCCGATGTGCTCCTGGCCGAGACCGGGGGCGACGCGACCACCCCGTATCTCGCGGTCGGTGGCGCCGCCGTGCTCGCACTCGGCGCGACCGTGCTCCTCGGGACGGCCCGGCGGCGCCGGACCCACCGCTAGGGGGTCGGATGTCGGCGACCGGTCAACGGCCGCCGACGTCCGGCCGGGGGTCAGATGCCGCAGCTGGAGGCGGACCAGAAGCGACTGGGGCGGTGGTCGACGTGGGTGTGGTCGCTGTGGCCGGGGTACCCGGGGCCGAGGATGCCGTTGAAACCGTGGTTGCGGGCCTCCTGGGCGAGGCGGCACAGCGAGTGGGGTCCGGAGCCGAGGTCGGCCGCGTCCCCGTACAGGTGACGGCTCGACGAGGCTCCGCCGACCGCGTCGTTGCAGGCCTGGCTACGGAAACCGCTGGTGACCCGGATGGACTGGTCACCGAGCGCGTGCCGGAGGGCCTCCAGCTTCCACATCGTGCGCAGCGCGTTGGACTTGGCGGTGGTCGCGCTCACCGCGCCGCCCGCCCAGGTGGTGTTGCAGTTGTTCAGCTCGGCGTAGGAGAAGTGGATCGGCGTGCAGTCGTCGTCCTGCAGGCTGTAGATCTTGCTGAAGGTCGCGGGGCCCGCGACACCGTCGGCGGCCAGTCCGTAGGCGGCCTGGAAGCGCTTGACGGCCGCGGCGGTCCCGGGGCCGTAGGCTCCGTCGATCGCGAGCACCGCGCCGTAGCCGGGGTAGCCGGCCACACGGATCTGCAGTTGCGTCACATCGGCACCGGAGGCTCCCTGGGAGAGGGTGCGCGACCAGGTGTAGCAGCCGTCCGCGTGGGCCGTGCCGGCGGTGGCCACCACTCCACCCACTACGGAAGCCATGAGCATGACAATCGAGAGAAGAAGGCGTACGGACGGGGAATGTGCGGTACGTCGGGGCATCGAGCCTCCATTGCCTCACAAGACCGGGGGTGACCCGTGACGTCGGGCCACCCCCGAGACTGGCCGCCTTGTCGACGCGCGTCAACCACGCCTGACGAGCGTCATTTGTCGGCCCAATGAAAGCGCCGCCCGTCCGGCCGGATCACTCCGCCCGACCAGCCGTCAGCCGGTCGGCCATCAGCCGACCAGCCGTCAGCCGATGACCGAGAGGCAGGTGGTCGGGGTCGCGTGGGCCGGGTCGAGGGCGTTGGCCACCTCGTGGAAGGTGACCCGGTCCACCGTGCCGATCGCCACGTGCTCGGAGAGGTCGAGCGCGCACTTGTCCTGGATGAGGACGTTGGTGACGTTCGGGCCGGACAGGAACTGCGAGCGGTACGGGGTGACGACCTCGTCGTACTGGCTCGCGATGACGTGGTAGCGGACCCCGGGGACCGTGTCGCCGCCCTCGTTGAGCTTCGTGATGAAGGCCGAGCCGGCGATCTGGTCGGCGAGGCCCGGGGTCGTGGCGCTGATCAGGTCCTCGGCGCCGGGGAAGTACGGCAGGAGCTTGGTGAGGCCGAGGAGGGTGGTGCCGTGGTTGTCGGGGGCGATCCCGACGAGCGCGTTCACCTTCTCGGCCCCGCCGAGGAACTTGAGGTACCAGCGGGGCATCATGCCGCCCTGCGAGTGTCCGACGAGGTCCACCTCGGGGGCGCCGGTGGCGGAGACGACCCGGTCCACGTAGGCGTCGAGCTGCTCGGCGGACTTCGCGATGGGGCCGAGGCCGTGGAAGAGCGGGACGTTCGGCAGCTGGCCGTAGTCGAGTGAGAAGACGCAGTACCCGCGGTTGACCAGGTACGGCGCGAGGACGAGCCAGTTGTCGACGGAGTTCCCGAAGGTGCCGTGGACGAGGACGACCGGGCGGGGGTGCGCGGCGGAGGGCTTGCAGGACCAGTCGTTCCAGCCACGGCTGGAGGTGACGGTCTCCGTCTGGGCCGAGGCGGCGGCGGTAGGGGCGAGTGTGGCGGCGGCGGTCAGCAGCAGAACGGACAGCGCTCTGACGGCGTGCTTCCAGGGCAGCATCGGGCGATCTCCTTGCGGCTCAAGGGGAAGGTGGGGTGCTACGCCCTGCGGTCCGGACCACAAGTGGGGATGCGCTCCAGCCAAGCTACGCACGGGTAGCCATGGCTGGGAAGTTACGCGTCGGTAAAAAGTGCTGTGTCGTCAGATGGGGCGTGAGCGCGGGGATCTCAGGCCGCAAGCGAGCCCGGCAGCACCGCCTTCGGCCCGAACTTCGCCCGCGCCCGGTCCGCGACCGCCTCGATCAGCCGCGCCTTCTCGCCCGCCGGATCCAGGGACAGCTGATACGCGGCCCCCTCGGCGCCCGCCAGCCCCTCGGCACGCAGCGCGATCCCCCGCACCCGGGCCCGCTGGAAGCCGAGTGCGTCGTGGAGCGCGTACGCGAGGGAGGTGAGCGACGCCGAGTGGGCGGCCGGTTCGGGCAGGGTACGGATCCGGGTCGTCGTGGTCCGGTCCGCGTACCGCACGGTGATCGCGAGCGAGCGGCACACCTGTCCCTCCGTCCGGAGCCGGGCGCCGAGTTCGCCGGCGAGCGAGAGGAGCGCCCTGCGCTGCTCCGACCGGTCGACCTCGTCGTACGGGAAGGAGCGCGCGGCCGCCGTCGAGAGGGAGACCGCGTTCGGGACGACGACGACGCGGTCGACGCCCCGGGCCCGCTCCCACAGCTCACGGCCGGCCTTCGCGCCGACGAGTCGTTGGAGCACGGCGAGCGGCGCGGCGGCGACCCGGCCGACGGAGTCGAGTCCGTAGCCGCAGAGGGTACGGGCGGTGGCGCTGCCGACGCCGTCGAGCGCGTCGAACCGGGCGAGCCGGACAGTCGAGTACGCCTTCCGGCGGGCAGACTTCCGGCCGATCAGCCAGAGAGAGCCGCCTCGCGCCCCGCGGCGGACGGACAGGCTCCCCCTTTCCAGGTCGCGATCCCCTCCGAGCTCGTCTACGCCGACGGCCCTCCACGCCTCCTGACCAGGCGAGATGGAGGCGGGCGCAGGGTTTGGCCGAGAACGCATGGGTGTGGCACACATCGACTGGAAGGTCGCCTTCCGCATCTGAATGAATACGGAGCGTTCCATACTCCGCTCGCCTCTCCTCGTGAGCCCCGACGAAAGGGCACAACCATGCCCCCGGCCGTGCGCAAGACGACGAACACTCCCGTAGCCCGGCGGCTGGCCGCCGCGGCCGTCGCGCTGGGCAGCTGCCTGGCGCTCGCAGGCCCGGCGGGCAACGCCGGCGCGGCTCCCGCCGATCCCGTACCGACCGTCTTCTTCGGCGACTCCTACACCGCCAACTACGGCATCGCCCCCTGGAACCAGGACGGCATCGACCGGTACTTCTGCTTCCAGGCGAAGGAGAACTACCCCGCCGTCGCCACCCGGCGCCTCAAGGACAAGAACATCACGCTCGACGTCCGGTCGGACGTCTCCTGCGGAGGAGCGCTCGTCCACCACTTCTGGGAGGAGCAAGAGCTGCCCATCGGAGGCCGGCTCCCGGCGCAGCAGGGCGCTCTCAAGGACGACACCCGGCTGGTCGTGGGCAGCATGGGCGGCAACTCGCTCGGCTTCACCCGCATCCTCAAGCAGTGCTCCGACAAGCTGCGGTCCCAGGACCACGGCCTGCTGCCCGGCAATCCGGTGGACGGCGACCAGCCGGCCGCCGAGTGCCGCGAGTTCTTCGAGTCCGGGGACGGAAAGGCCTGGCTGGACGACCAGTTCGAGCGGGTCGGATGGGACCTGGAGGAGATGCTGGAACGCGTCAGGTACTTCTCCCCCGACGCCAAGCCCGTCCTGGTCGGCTACCCGCGGCTCGTCCCCGCGGACACGGACAAGTGCCTGACCCCGGCACCCGGCCAGACGGAGCTGCCGCTCGCCGACATCCCCGAGGACGCCCTGCCGGCCCTGGACCAGATCCAGAAGCGGCTGGACGACGTCATGAAGAAGGCCGCCACCGACGCCGAAGGGGGCGTCGACTTCGTGGACCTCTATGCCCACACCGGCGGCAACACCGCCTGCGACGGAGCCGACCGGGGCATCGGCGGCCTGCTGGAGAACTCCCGGGTCGGCAACGGCGAGGAGTTCCTCCCCTGGTACGCGCACCCCAACGAGAAGGGCCGCGACCTTCAGGCCGCACGCGTCGCCGACACGGTCGAGGAGGTCCTCGCCAGGTAGAAGGCACCGGCCGCCGAGGCATGCGTCAGCCTGGAGAACCCGGGCTGCTGTGCCAGAGCTTCCCGGGCGGTGTCGCCGCGCCTTCGCCGGCCGGCTTCAGGTCCGCCCAGGGGTTCCTCTCGTATCCGGTCTCCATCCTGATGCGGCGGCCGCCGGCACCGCTCCCGGAGACCGCACCCGGCTCCGAGGCCCGCTCCGGGGCAGGCCCCGCGACCGGCCCCGTGGCCGGCTCCGCGAGGCGGGCCCCCACCGCGTCCAGGCCGCCGGACACCCGCAGTTCGACCAGTTCCGCGAGATTCCAGGCGGCCGAGCCGACCACGCCGAGGCTGCGCGGGCCGCGCCGCTGCACCACGCCCCGGACCAGGAGCAGCCAGGAGTGGAAGACGGTGTGGGCGCAGTTTATCTATGGTTGTCAACTCTTCTCCCAGGTCAAAGCACCATACGTTCTTAAGGCACGTAAGGCACATGGAGTCGCGTCTGAGCAGGTGGGCGACCGCTCCAGGGAGAGCTGGTGAGACGAGGCCGTCAAAGGTCGCCTCGCTGAGGGTCCAGGTGGCACTGCACCTGCCTCAGGCGCAGGCCTCATCACGAACGACCAGCCATGACCAGGCCGGACATCACGCATCCATGTCCAGCAGTCGGGTTCTGGCGCCTCCAGGGGTAGGCATGCCGGCAGATTGAGCACGCGTTCCGACTATTCCTCTCGACCCCTCATGATTGACCGTCAGGGACGAGTAGTGTGGGTCCATGTCTACGGTGAGGCCCCGACGCCAAGCATCGGATCCCGGGCTGGCTGCGGAAATTAATGCAGCACTCTCGGGTGAGTCATTGGCGGTGTTTCTATACGGCAGCAGAGCCCGCGGCGCACCCAGAAGCGATAGCGATGTCGACGTTCTGCAGTTGGTCGCCGAAAATCCTCGGACATACTCGCAAGGGCGCGTGAACGTGGCTGCGTACACGCCGGACCACCTCACACTATTAGCCCGGCGCGGCAGCTTGTTTGTGCGCCATTTGCGTGATGATGGACTTATAGTTAGCGACCCGATGGATAGGCTCATAAGCATCCTCGGCGAATACAAACCGCCGGTGAGCTATGACCGCCTGAAGCGCGAAATGGCACTGGTCCTCTCGATCTCATGGGCCATTGACGCCCGCGAATATGAGCAAGGGGTGTTGCGCGCTGCCCGATACGCATCGAGAACAGCGCTCTACATCAAGGCCGAGGAATGCGGCAGGCTTACGTTTGATGTAGAACGGGCTTCTGTCGACAGCGGGGTCCCCCACCTGGCGCACCTGCTTCGCAGGGCACGCCCAGACCAAGCAAAAGAGATCAGCCAGCTCGGATTTACCCTCCTCCAAACCCCGCGCCCTACCAACCTCCCAACAGACCTGCCATCTCTAGCTCTCTGGTCGCAGGATGCGCATCCAATGGCCTTCCGACTTTTGGAAGCCGTAGTGGCCGGCGCCGCTGAGATTAAGTACACATCCATGACACTACCGATTGGATGACGATGATGGAAAATTTCGAGAAGACAGTTATCTTTGGCGACGTGCACGGAGATGCCGATCGCCTCGAAAGAGCGCTTGAGTATTCTTTGAAAGATCCGTCGTCTCGGCTAATCTTTACTGGAGACTACGTAAATCGAGGAAAACGGAGCCGGCAGGTTCTAGATCTGCTCATAGACGCAAGATCCGGGCACCCGGGTGAAGTTGTTCTCCTCCGTGGCAATCATGAAGAATCATTCTTAAAATTCCTTGACGGCGGAAGGCTGTCAGACTTTGCCGCCCATGGGGGTCTCGCCACGATCCGATCGTATCTCGGGGAAGTCCAGTCAGGGGCACTGGAAGATTTTAAGAAGATATTCCCCAAGGGGCATCGGAAGCTACTCGAAGGAACTCTCCCATTTTATGAAGATCAAAATATTCTGGTGTCCCACGCGGGATTTGATCCGCGGGATCCAGAATCCCGAGACCCTGCTGCACTGTACTCCAGGGGGCATCCCGATATCTTCGCGCACACAGGGCCATGGCCCAGCCCCCTTACCATCTGTGGGCATTATGTCCAGAATTCACTAAGACCCTACGATACCGAGAATCTGGTGTGCATCGACACTGGATGCGGAACTCTTCCGAGTGGACCTCTCACAGGCCTGATTTTGCCCGAGCACAGGTATGTTCAATTCTAACCATTGGCGGTAGCACATGGATAAGGCAAGGCTTACCCTGCAGCAATTGCGCAGAGCGGTCGAGCTTAACAGTTCATTGATGTCGGTGCATTATGCATGTGAATCATTTGCTACCGCCAAGGATCATCCGGCAGGGGTAGCTTGCGTGGCGTTCCACGATCTACAGACCGCCGAAACACTGGCATTCAGTCGATCGGATGCTCCGCCCTCCAAGGTGACTGATGAGGAAAAGGAGATCCACGTCCTGGAGAGGTTCTACTCGGAGCTACAGTCCCGCGAAGGGGCCTATTTTCTGCATTGGAATATGAATCGCCCTGAGTATGGCTTCAATGCTCTCGCCGCGCGCTATGAATATTTGACCGGGAATACTCCTCCCGTATCTCCGCCGCATCAGCGCGTTGATGTTGACGGACTCCTGGCGGCCACTTTCGGCGACACCTATGCTCCACATGGGAGGCTGGAGGGAATTGCCCGAATGAATAATATGGACATGCGTTCATTCAGGGCCGGAAAGGAAGAAGCCGACCTGTTTGCGAAGAAAGAGTGGGGCACGCTCAGCCGCTCAACTGCCAGCAAAGCCTGGATCATCGCCAACTCGCTCCGACGCCTTGTGGATGGAACGATCCTAACGTCCAGCTCAGCAGGTTCTGTTGAATTTTCCGGTGCCAGTCTGGATGCTGTGGCGCTAGTGCTAGCCCTTGGCGATCGGATGCTCCCCGTCATGCGAAGCCTTGGCGTGCGGCCTCACGGTGTGCCGATTGAATTCAAGACCGAGTACGATGATCAGTACCTCTACCGCGCGCTTCTGGTCCAGTTCTTCGACGATGTCCGTGACGAAGAATATGTTCCATCCTATGCTGGTGGAAATTCAAGGATGGACTTTCTGATTCCCCGATTTAAGCTTGGGATTGAACTAAAGCACACTCGAAGCGGGCTCAAAGATAAGGATGTCGGCGATCAGTTGGTGATCGATGTAGGGCGATATTCCACACATCAGTCCGTCAATCATCTACTCTGCCTAGTGTTCGATTATGATGGCCATTTGCGCAACCCGCGTGCCCTCGAAGAAGACCTGCGGCGCGATGTCAGCACTCCCGACATGGCAGTGACGGTAAGGATTTATGACCGGTGATGCGCTGATGAATCCTTGCCGGGGGTATCGGGCGGTTACTGAGGTTGAACTCGTGGTGTCGTAGGGGCTGACGGCTCCTCGCCCGTGCGGTATCACCGGTGCATGCGGTATCCACAAGGGGGAGGGCTGACCCCCGAACGCCAGCAGTTCCGTCAGGAGTTACGGCTCAAGGCGGCCGAGCGGTTCGCCCGGGACGAGGCGAGTTCGGTGATCGCCAAGGACCTGCGGGTCAGCGTCCGCTCGGTGCAGCGGTGGCGGCACACGTGGGGCGAGGGCGGTCCGCGGGCTCTGCGGTCACAGGGTCCGGCGTCGCTGCCGAGGCTGAGTCAGGAGCAGTTCGCGCAGTTGGAGGCGGAGCTGGCCAAGGGGCCGGCCGCCCACGGCCGGGAGGACCAGCGATGGACCCTGAGCCGTGTGAAGACGGCGATCGGCCGACGCTTCCACCTGACCTATACGGTCCAGGGCGTGCGGAAGCTGCTGGTGCGTAACGGTTGGTCCTGCCAGGTTCCGGCCCGGCGCGCGATTGAGCGGGACGACGACGCGGTGGCCGGGTGGGCCCGGGAGGTGTGGCCCTGCGCGGAAGACTCGCGGCGGTGAGTGGAGCGTGGCTTGTCTTCGAGGACGAGGCCGGATTCTCCATGACGCCGCCGCAGGCCAAGACCTGGTCGCAGCGCGGCCGGACACCGGTGGTGAGGGTCCGCGGCCGTTCCCGCAGACGGATATCGATCGCGGCGCTGACCTGCTACAAACCCGGCCACCGCTCGAGGCTGATCTACCGGCCGCGAAGGGACGACGGCCAGCGCGACGGACGCAAGAGCTTCTCCTGGCGCGACTACCGCGATCTGCTGATCGCCGCCCACCAGCAGCTCGGCGGCCCGATCGTGCTCATCTGGGACAACCTGAACGTCCACAAGGCCGCCGGACTGCGGGAGTTCGCCGAAGCCAGGGACTGGCTGACCATCTACTACCTGCCGCCCTACGCACCCGACCTCAACCCCGTCGAAGGGATCTGGTCCCTGCTGCGACGCGGCTGGCTCTCCAACGTCGCCTTCAGCACACCCGAACACCTCGTCCAGCGCATCCGCCGTGGCCTACGGCACATCCAGTACCGCAGTCACCTCATAGACGGCTGCCTCGCCGAGACCGGCTTGACCATCAGACCCACCTGAGCAGCCCAGCAACACCACGAGTTCAATCCCAGTCGCCCTGGGAACGGTCGTGATCGGTGATGGTCCGCTGGCACTCTCCCGGCCACTCGTCTGCCACCCCCGGACGCACGGGGGCGTGAACCAGGTAGGCGATCATCGTGTGATGGATACAGGTATGTGGCCGACGCTCCCGGACGCGGAACGGGATCAGTGAGCTCTTTCAGAGTGGCCACTGATCGGGTGACGGGCCAGCGTCCCGCAACGCACGAGGCTCCTGTGCCGTTGAGAGAGGTGTTCGACGTCTCAACTCATCAGCGCAGGAGCCTCGTTGGTTCCCTATCCTGCCGCACTCGACCTGCCTCATGCTCTGGTCGAGTGGGTATCCATGCTCATCGTCACCCGTGAGGGTGACCGCCGCTGCAAGCTGCCGCCCCACCAGCGTGCTCTTGTGGGCCTGGTCTACCTTCGCCGGCACGACACGCTCGCGCAGATCGCCGCCGGCTTCGGCATATCCGTCGGCACCGCCCACGCCTACGTCACGGCCGTCGTCGAGCATCTGTCCGGCCGGGCGCCCGGTCTCCTGCGGGTCCTGCGCGAGGCCGATCCGGACTACGTCCTGCTCGACGGGACGCTCGCTGAGTGTGACCGGGTCGGCGACAGCCGGGCGGACTTCTCGCAGAAGCACCGCCGTCACGGCGTGAACGTGCAGGTCGTGGCGGATGCCGCGGGCAAGCTGCTGTGGATCTCGCCCGCGCTGCCCGGCCGCACGCACGACCTGACCGCGGCCCGTACCCACCGCATCATCCGGATCTGCGAACGCCAGGGCGTCCCCGTCCTCGCCGACCGCGCCTACATCGGCGCCGGCCCCTGGGTGACCACACCGATCAGACGGCTTCCCGGCCGGGACCTCACCACGACCCAGCAGACGATCAACCGGGCCCTGTCGGCGGCACGGGCGCCGGTCGAACGAAGCATCGCAAGGCTGAAGTCCTGGCGAATCTTCCGCCGGGCCCGCTGCAGCCCCAACCGCATGACCGCCATCGCCGCAGCCATCCTCACCCTTGAGCGTCAACGCTGAAAATGCTCAGTGGGTTTACCTCCCCGGGCAGGCCCTGGGGCCGGTGCGCATGGATATGCATCGCGAGGAGGTCATCGCGGCTCTGGCCGCGCATGGGTTTGCTACGCAGTCCGACGGGCGCATCGAGGGGTGGGATTTTGTACATTTCGCTAAGGAATACAACCCGGTAATCAAGGCGGCTGTGGAGTGCTACTTCCACGAGGACGGGGAACTGGCCTACGTCCTCGTCGACGGCCGGTTTGGCCCACAGGTGGCCTGTGAGGGGATTCGGCTCATCGGCCGCGTGCCGTCGCAGCTCGCGCAGGAGATGGAGGACTACGCAACCGAGCACGACACCGGCATCCAGTTCAGTTACGGCGGCGACTGCTTCTGCGACGGCTTCCAGCTCGAAATCGGCGCCCAGCGTGCCGGCGACCACGTTGTGTCCTGGGCCCTGTTCTTCATCGCCGGAGAGGACCCCTCTCTCCCACGCGACGCCGCGCCCACGGTGATCTGGCACCGCTGGTAGACGACACCACGAGTTCAACCTCAGTAACCAGCTCACTCCACGTCACCAGACCGCTTGACAAACATGATTGGGAATCAGTCAAGTCATGTGTCGGTTTTGAAGTTGTCGGGTTCACAGAATCCCCTCCGGGATCCGAGGCAGCACTCCCCTGGACACGCCCAATGGACCCGTCGGCCAGGGAAGAGACGTCCTCGAAAGCATTGGCCGCAATGTGGGTAACCTGCACGAGCCAGCGGTCGGCTTGACACCTGCCACAGTCCGGTGATCGCGGGCAGGAAACAAGCCGGTGCCGTCCGTATGGCGCCACTCAGCGGCGAAACGCCGCTGTCGTTTCTGAGTCGCCTACCAGACGGCCTTCGCGTCGACGTAAAGGGTCTGATCATGGCGCTGGCCGACGGCGAGCGCGCTCTACATTCCTGCGGCAACATGCACCCCGACGGGGAGGTCTACCTCGCCGCTGAGACCTGGTCCCGTCTCGCTCAGTTCCGCCAGGTCCCCGAGGCGCACCTCGAGCGGGCGCTGCCGGCGTGGAGATAGCGCCCGCAGGCGAGGAATGCGCCTGCGGCTCAGTTCCGGTTCGCCTCGACCGTACCCCGCCACAGGCGTGGAGTGCCGGCTGTGCTCTGCGGCGCCTACAAGGACGGCTGCGATGTTACACCGGTATCTGTCTCCGTCGGCCCGGTCTGCCTGCGGCATCAGCAGTGGTTGGCAGACACGCAATGTGTGGGCAGGACGACGCTCCTGAACGTGCAGATGGGTCTGGAAGGGAGGGGCCACCAGAGGCGATGGTGGTGCACCGGCGGCTGGTGCGGCGACACCACTGTTCTCCCAGGCGCGGAAGTGGAGCAGTCCGTGGTCGCCTCCTAAGGGCTGTCCCGTAAACGATCTTCAGAGGGCGACGCGCGGTCCAGCACGCGGCCTTGCTGGGCCCTCTGCTCGTGTCCTGCCCCGCTTCAGGCCCGTGCGGGGAAGTCAGGATGGTCGGCGTAAGGCGAGGCAAGGTCACGTAGGTCGTGGCACGGCCAGGGGTCGCGGGCGTGACGGGCCAGGATGCGCCGCTTGGCTTCGACCTCGCGTAGGACGCGGGCCGGGTCGTGCAGTGCCACATGCAGAGCAATCGTGGGGTGGAATCCGGAGAGGTCAACCTGGCAGAAGTCGACCGTGTGTCCGTGGGCAGACCATTCCCCGCATCCGTCGCCGTCGCAGCGTCGTGCCAAGTCGGCCTCCTCGTCGAGCCGCGCCTTGAGAAACTTCACCAGCTTTTCAGTCATGGGAGCATTCTCGACGTTGTGTCGGCACCATGAAACGATCTTGTGGTGTCTGGTGTGATCACGGCGTCGGAGTCGTCCTGGATAACCCCGTTCACGGGGCTGAGCCCACGTGTCTTCGGCAAGTTGGTGACTGAACTGCGCCGCGAGGGTGCGGATCCGGTGCGCAAGGGCCGCCCGTGGTCCCTTCCGCTGGAAGACCGGGTGCTGCTTGTCGCGGCGTACTGGCGCACGAACCTCACGTTGCGCCAGCTTGCCCCGCTCTTCGGGATCTCGAAGTCCGCGGCCGACCGCATCATCGATGACCTCGGCCCGTCGCTCGCGCTGCAGCCCCGCAAGCGATTCCGCAAGGACACCGTGCTCATCGTGGACGGCACTCTGGTGCCCACCCGCGATCACACCATCGCCGAGCAGTCCAAGAACTACCGGTACTCCACCAACCACCAGGTTGTCATCGACGCTGACACCCGGCTCGTCGTGCTGGTCGGCCGGCCGCTGCCCGGCAACCGCAACGACTGCAAGGCGTGGGAGGAGTCCGGTGCGAAGGCCGCCGTCGGCACGACCACGACGATCGCCGACGGCGGCTATCCAGGCACCGGGCTCGTCATGCCCCACCGCCGCCGCAAAGGCGAAGAGCTGCCCGACTGGAAACAGGCCCACAACAAATCCCACAAACAGGTCCGAGCCCGCGTCGAGCACGTCTTCGCACGCATGAAGACCTGGAAGATCCTCCGCGACTGCCGCCTCAAGGGTGACGGCGTCCACCACGCCATGCTCGGAATCGCCCGACTCCACAACCTCAACCTCGCCGGATAGACGGGCAGTCGGGTTGGTCACCGACCACGTCCACACGGCTCAGAGATCATTTACGGGACAGGACTTAGTGGGATGCACACTGGCCGGCCGAGGAGGCGTGGCCAAGATGCCCTGAAGGGGTACGCCGAGACCTGCGAGTCCTCTGTCGTCCATTCCACGCGTAGCCGCTGGGCTTCGGCCGGGTTGCGGCCGGAGCACGATGAAATGCTGCCGGCCACGGTTCACTCCCCGTCGACCAGCAGCACCCCACCGCATATAGATACGAGTGACCGGGGTTCAAGAACCCTCTTTACACGGGCCCATTCAATGCGGCCAGTAGCCAGCGCCACCAGTCCGGAAATGACTCACTTAAGGAATACTAGTTGCCCGCCAACCTCGAAATCCGTCCAGAGCACAGTGGCTCCTTGCGACTCCCCCAACCAGAACGTTGCCGCACACCCCGAATCGAACCGAAGGAAAACAGCAGTCGCCCCGCCCGATTCCCGCGCCTCCCAAGTTCCGACCCCGCCAGCAGGACCCGAGGTTTCCGTAGCGCACTCAAAGTAGTTTGCACCCAGACTGCGCGCCTCGAACTTATTTTCAGACTGAAGCGTGAGGCTCGATTCCCCACCTTTCCACTCCCTGGAAAGGAAATCTGAATCACGAATAACCCCCTTGGGATACTTGACCCCCGAATCCTCCAGAGTTGCACAGGAAGAAACAACAGGAAGGAGCACGGCGAGCAGTATTCCTCGCACCACAATTCGACCCATCAGCATTCTAGTTTCCACCCACCCTTTCGCGCCAAAAGTGGTCACCCTCACGAAAGTGAGAGCGACCACCCTCACGCTACGTCCAGACCCCGATACTTCAGAAGTATACTGTGGTCCGGAAAGTAATAGTCATGTCATGCGACTTCATGGCGCCACCGAAAGCGATAATTCCGTCATTGTCGACCCATCTCTGAACGAAACGCTCAGAAGGAGTTCCATAGCCGGTCGCTATATGCGCAAAGGACGAAACGGTCATCGAATTCTGAATCGTGATCCTCGCCTGAATTCCACGCGAATTCGCCCGGAGAATCTTGTACTTCGCGGTATAAGATCCCATGACAGCCGTCCCTACGTTGTGATCACCAGTGATCATTGAGGCTATGTCGCGGGCAAACTGCCCCCCCTCATCCCCGCCTGCCGCAATGGAGTTCGGCTTCAAGGATCCTTCGGTTCGACCATTGAAAATGAACGCCTTAGCGATCTCCACCCTTTGGGCAGCCGTGACATCCGATCGCAATATTTGCTGCGCCACCTTACTATCCTCGCCGTACGTCACGTTGCGCTCGAGTCCACCGAGTGCCCATTGCATGCCGACCTTGACGAGTCCATCTTGACCCCCTCCAAGAACGGCGTCCTGCGGATTGCACACCAAATCAATTGGCATCATGGAGCAGTCGCTCTCCTGCAGATACTCCGGACTAGCCACATACGGCGGAATGTAGGGCAACTGTACGGGCTTCGGTCCAATTATCGGGACATTCGTTACCGCTCCACCTCCAGTGCCACAGTAGAGAGTGCCGCACCTGGACGGCGCGGTCGGTGTCGAGGAGCCGTCACTGCCCGAGGTGCTCGCTGTGCCCGAATCGGAGTTCCCGCCCGTGCTGGACGAAGGCTGAGGCGTGTACGTGCTGGTCGCCGGGGTACAGGAGTTTCCATATGCACTACACACTTCTTGCAGCCCCGTCGGGTCCGATGTCGTCGTCGGGTGCTGGTTCGCGTAGCTGTACCCGTTGAGGGACTGGTGCTGGTCAAGTGACAGGATCGGGTCGATGCTGATGAACTGACCGAGGGTTGGGTCGTATTCGCGGGCACCGATGTGAGTGAGATTGGTACCGGCGTCGGTGGGCTTTCCGAGGAAAGTCTTGTCGTCGGGCCAGGTGCCGCTGGTGGCACCTCGGGTGGCGCCGAAGGGGGTGGTGTAGCGCTTGGTCAGGGTTTGGGTGGCGTCGGCGGTGAGGGAGAGGTTGCCGGTGTTGTGGTGGTCAGTGGCGAGGAAGTGGAGTTTCTCGGTGCCGGTTTCGTTGGTGCGCAGGGCGATGGTGGAACCGGCCGCGGTGTAGTAGCGGTTGGCCCATTTCTTGGCGCCCTTGAGGTGGACCTCGGTGGCGCCAAGGTAGAGGACGGTCTCACCGCTGGTGCCGGCGGCACGGCGGATCAGGAGCTGACCGTCGGCGTCGTAGAGGTAGTCCGTGGTGGCGGTGCCTTCGGCGAGCTTGGTGAGCTTGCCTTCAGTGGACCAGGTGAGGGACTGGGTAGTGGTGCTGCCGGCTGCTTCGACCCGGGTGGTGGTGTTGCCCATGGCGTCGTAGGTGTAGCGGGTGGTCTCGTCGGTGCAGTTGCCGTCGGTCGTGGTGGCCTTCAGCGCATGCGTGCGGGGGCTGTTGTAGCAGTAGGTGCGGGTGACCGGAGTGGCGGTGTTCTGCTTCTCCGTGGCCCGCTGGCCCGCAGCGTTGTAGGTGTAGGAGGTCCAATAGGGGGCGGCTCCGCCGAGGTTCGCCACGGTACGGCCCGTGGTGCCGCAGTTGGCAGTCTTCGGGGTCCAGGCTTCCATCAGGCGGCGCTGGCCATCGTAGGTGAAGCACTGGAAGTCGGCGCCGTTGCCTGTGTTGGCATAGTCGAAGGTCGACGTGACATTACCGGCGGGGTCGTAGGTGTAGGTGGTGTCGCGCACCGCGCCGCGGGTCTGGTCATCGACGTCCGCGTCGGTCAGACGGCCGGTGCCCTCCTCGTAGAAGTTGGTGAGGAAGACCTTCTTGGTGCCGATGGCGGTCGATGGGCCCAGCGTGAGCTGCTGCACCTGGCCCAGGTCGGCGTAGGAGGCGCCCAGCAGGTAGCCGGATATACCGGAGAGACCAGTGGGCAGACCGTAGCTGTTGTAGGCGGTGCTGACAATCTCCTTGGCGAGGCCGCCGGCCGCCGGTTCAGTGGTGCTCTTGATGGTTCCGTCGATGCGGTAGTCGACTTCCGCAGTACTTGTGGCGGTGACGGCACCGGAGGTGACCAGCGGGTCGTCGGACGGGAGCGTCAGTGTGGTGGAGGTGGCCCGGCCCATGGAGTCGTAGGCGGTGACCTTCTTCGTGTAGGTCTTGCTGCTGGTCTGGCCCTTGCCGCCGGTGTAGCGGATGGAGGCGTCGGGCAGGCCCCTGAGGAGCGAGTCGTAGGTCCACTCCGCGAGGCGGTTGGCATCGGTCGCGCTGTTCTGCCACAGGCCGGTCTTGCGGCCGATCTCGTCGTAGCCGTAGACGAGTACCCGGTTCGCCGCGTCCTTGGTCGTCTGGATCTGGTCGAGATCGGTGTAGGAGGTGGCTGCCGTTCCCTTGTCGGGATCGGTCGCGGTGTCCTGCCGGCCGTAGAGGTCATAGGTGTACGACCACTTGGCACCGTCCGGGCCGGTGACCTGCTTCTGCCCACCATCGCGGAAGTAGCCGTACTTGACGGAGGTGTAGGAGGTACCGGAGGTCGCACCGTAGGCGGTGTCGTCGGGCTGGGCGCCCGCATACGTGCGGGTCTCGGTGGTGCGGCCCAGGGCGTCGGTGATGGTGCGGGTGGCAGTGCCGCCCTGCTGCGCGGTGGCGGCCACGGAGTCACCCGTGTAGGTGGTGACGACCGGGGCGAACTTCGGCACGCCCTTGACCAGAAGCATCGACTTCACCTGCCGACCAAGGCCGTCGAACTCCAGCCGCGTCTCCTGAGGTGCGCCACCGTTCTCGGCACGGACCCAGGTGCTGTTGGGTGCGGTTGTGGAGTCGAAGACGTCGGCGAAGGTCTCGTATGCCAGGCCACGGTCGTTGTAGCGGGTGTCGGTGAGGATGCGGCCTCCGTTGGGGGCCGGGCTCTGGGTCTGGAGCGGGCGGAGCAGGGAGTCCACCAAGCTGTAGCTGGTGGTGTAGGTCTGGCCGTCCGCCTTGAGGGTCGAGACCGAGGTCCAGGAAGGATCCTTGATCTGGTTGATGCCGTAGGCGAAGGTCGCAGTAGCTGTGTCACCGCCGGACTTGGAGCGGTTGGGTGCCCAAGTCGCGGTGATCCGGCCAAGCGCGTCGTAGGTGTGCTCGGTCCGCTTGAGGTTGGTGTCCAGGGCGTAGGTCACCAAACCACGCGCGGGGTCGTAGTAGGTGTACGAGCTGTGGGCCTGGCCGTTGGCGAGCGTCGGCTTGGTGACGATCACGGCGGTGACCGGGCCCGCGGCGGCAGGGTAGTAGGCCGTGGTGGTGACCTTGCCGGAGGCATCGGTTGTGGTCAAGGGGCGGCCGAGCTTGGCGGTCGATCCGTCGTAGCTTGCCTTGGTCAGCGTCTGCCAGCCGGTGGGCTCGCGATCGGCGGTGTTGCCGGAGACAGCGGCCGGGTAACCCTTCGCACGGCCGGTCCAGGTCGGCAGGCCGAGTGTCGGCGTCTGGTCCGCGGTCCATCCGGTGGCAGTGGTGTTGTCGTAGACCACGGCCGTGTCGGACAGGACGTCACCGCGCTGGTCCGGGGCCTCGGTACTTGTGTACTTGTGCGTGATGCCGGTGGGCATCTTCAGCAGGTCGTCGGTCACCGAGCAGGCCTGGCCCACGGTACGGGTGCGGGAGACCAGGCTAGTGAGGCCCTCGGTGTCGTTACGTGCGTACCAGGTGCGGGTACAGGTCTCGTCTCCGGCCGCCGAGGAGTCACCGAGGTTGTCCGTACGGACGGTCATGCCGTAGCCGTCGTAGGTGTGGCTGGCGACCGTGGTGCGCCACTTCTGGGCTGCTGTCAGGTACGTGTTGGCGTAGGTCCGCGCGGTGCGGACGTAGCCGGCGGTGACGTGTGCATACGACTTCTGCTGGCTGGCGGTCTGCTTGTACCAGAGGTCGTTGACCTTGTTCCCGACAGCGGTGGTGCCGTTGTAGGTGATCTGCTGGCGCAGCTGACCAGCGTACTGCTCACTATCTGTGGCGTCGGCGACGGTCACCTCGTCACCGGTGCTGCCGACGACGTTGTCGATGTCGATGCCAGGGACAGTGACGCTGCGGGTCAGTGGATTACCGTTGGAGTCCTTGGCCTTGAGGCGGTCGCCATGCATGCCCTGCATGTACAGGCTGACGGTCTTGGAGCGCGTGTTGCCGATCGCTCCGGTGTAGGCGGTCACCTTCTGGTAGCCACGCCAGATGGACCAGGTGCGTTCCTTCTCCTTGGTGAAGGGGTCGTCGTTGTAGTGCCAGGCCGGCCCCTCGTAGGTGTAGGCGTGTTCGACGGGCACGTTGCGGCCGCCCGTGTCGGCGGTGCTCACTGCGATCACCCGGTACTTGTTGAACCAGTCAAGCTCGGGGTCGCCGCCGTTAACGGGCCAGTACACCGGGTAGCAGGAGAGATTGTTTTCGTCCTCGGCCGTCGGCATCTTCGAGCCGCGCACACACTCGGGCTCGGAGAGGGCGACGGTGGTGATCGCGCCGGTCTCGGAGGTGACGGTGGAGATGCGCGGACGCGTCAGAGGCACCGCATCGTCCGTGGCCCCGTCGACGCGGTTGGCACGCTGCTGGTAGGTGAAACCGATGGTCGGCAGGCCGATGGCAGTGCCGTTCTTGCCGGTCCGCTTCAGTCCGGTCAGGGTCCACACCTGGTCAGAGCTGTTGCCGATGTCCTGACCGTCGAAGATGTCCTGGGTCAGGGTGTAGGAGTCGACCGGCTTGTAGGCGTCAGGCTCGGCGGCCGTGGACCAGACATGGGTATCGATGGCCGACAGTATCTTCTGGGTGAAGAACGCTGGTCCAGTGGCCTTGCAGTCCGTCTCGCTCGACGTGCAGATCGAGTCGAAGGGGACGTCCGGCCAGTTCTTGGCGGTGTCCACGGTGATCGCGCCGCAGCCGCCCCCGAGGTCCTTGCAGCGGTCCTTGTACGCGAAAGCCACCTTGCCCGAAGCGGTCCCAGTGAACAGCGTGTCGGAGCGCTGCCCGTAGCGAATCTCATTCAGGTATCCGCCGCGGGTGTAGGAGGCGAGGGCGGTCTTGTCGCCGTTCTTCGCGTAGTGGTTCGTGTCGGCCGTGTACCAGTAGGTGGAGGCGTTGCCGTGGACGTCCTCGACCAGATCGAGGTTCCAGCGCCACGCCTGCTTCTTCGCGCGGCCGGAGAAGGTGGTGTCGGCGGAGTAGCCGGGCTCACCGGAGTCGTCGCCGAAGATCGGGACAGTCCACACCGAGTTGGTCCGCTCGGTGCCTGCGCCGTCGAGCTTGTTCAGGCCGAAGGTGTAGGTCGTGCCGTCACCGGTGACCACCTTCCAGTACTCCCCTGCACCGTCAACGCCGGCGTCACCCTCGTCGCCGTTGTCGGCGCCGGTGGCGTGGGTGACCTTGGAAGCATCGTCGTTCTTCAGCCGCCACGCGCCGGTGGTGTCGTCCTTGACCAGTTCACTGGCCTTGCCGTTCAGGACGAGGGAGGCGTTCTCGTACTTCCAGCACTGGTCGTTCTTGTCAGTCTGCCCATCGTCGTCGCACGAGCCGTACTTGCGCTCGATGTACGACGAGGTCAGGTCGAAGCCCTCACCGACCATCGAACCCTGGTTGTTGGTGTTCGCCGTACGCCCGTCAACGCTGCCTGAGTCATAACTGATTCCCAGCGACGGAGCAGGGCCTGCTGCTGCCGGCGGAACCGAGATCGGGTAGGACCACGTGAACGAGCCGGACGAACCGCCGGCCTCCCAGGAGGACGCGCTCGACAGCGGGGTCGCCTTGTAGTCACCCGCGCCCTTGTCCGAACCGCCCGTCGTCGTGGCAGCCAGGGCCAGCACCCGCGGAGCGGCGTCCACTCGCGACAGACTCGCGGTGACCGTCTGCTCCTCGGCGCTGTTCTCCGAAGAGATCGGGGTGGTCTCGCGGCACTCCGCCTTCTGCGGAGTCGTCAGCGCACACGCCGGCAGCGACACCATGCCCAGTCGAGTCGCCCAGGCACCGCCGATCGCGGAACCGAAACCGCCGTAGTCGACCTCCACTTCGGCCGCACCCGACTCCTGCGCCGCCACGGTGAACAGCACACCGGTGACACCGGCTGCCCGAGCCGCCTTCTGGTCGAGCACCTTCACGGTAGAAGTACCGGACGCGGGGCGCTGCACCAGCCGGGCCGCTCCCGTCCCCTCTATGCCTCGCACATCCACCAGGGCGGCGCTCGCGCGACCGGAAGCCGGGTCTAGCTGGCCTGTGAGCGTCTGCGCCTTCGGCCAGGTGCTACGGGCACGCTCCTGATTGGCCCTGATTGCCAGCTGACGGTTGGCCGCCAGTTCCTGCGCGACCTTGGCACGTTCCTTCTTCGCGCCCGGCTCAGTGACGGCATGTACCTTCACCGGCTTGGACGCGGGGACCTCTGGACGCCCCGGAAGTTCCGCGGCCTGCACCATGGGCACGAGGGGCGTGGGTATCGACAACGCCAACGCCAAAGCGCCGATCACGGCGCCTTGGCGTCTACGCAGACGCGTACGTCTGGACACGACGAAACGACTCCTTCTGATCAATCGATCAAGTCGGAAAGATGGAGGAACCTGAGCCGAAGCTCAGGCGGGCAGCCTCAGCGGGGGCGGAGCGCTCGATCGCGCCCCGCCCCGATGCGGAGGCAAAGAGAGAAGGACTTCCGTCAGGTCACGGGCCGACGACGGCTTCCACCTGCTGCGCATCGCTCAGCGCACCTGCCCACAGGCGGATATCACTGATCTTGCCGGGCAGGTAACGGCTCCAGGCGCTGCCGGTCCAGCCCTTCCCGACGGTGAAACCCGACCCAAGGTCCGCGGACTTATAGGCCAGCAGAACGCCTTCTTCGGAAGTGCCGGCGTAGAGACTGGCCGTCTGCCCGGGGGCGTCGAGCACTCCGGTCAGCCGGATCTCGCCCTTAGGGGTGAGAAGCTCCTTGCTCTGCGCCGAGACGCCTGTGCCATCGGATTTCCATTGCCCGAAGTGCCATCGGCCTTCGGGAAACGGCTCGGTGATCGGAACGCCGCCCGCGTCGAGTATCGGCTTACCTAGCGAGTCACGAGCCGGGACATCCTTCGTTCCGGTCTTCTCGAACCAGATGCCCCACGAGGAACCCGTGCCGGTCTGCTGGCCCAAGACCTGCATCCGGGACCCGTTGGCCATGCTCTGTATCTTCTCCGTGTCCACGTCCACCGCAGTGGACACGGTGAAGGAGCCGGTGTCGTCCACCAGAGGGCGAACCGTCGACGCAAAGTCGTCCACGCCGTCCAGGACGATGTTTTCGCCGTCCAGTGAGGCACCGGATCCCATGGTCAGCGTGTTGCCGTAGCCGCTGCTGTCCTGCAGGGACGTACCGGAGCCGCTCGGGTTGTACTGGGCAACCAGCTCGACGTAGCCCTTGCCATCCTTGTCCTTCGCCCTGGCGAGCTCCGCCATGCCCTCCGAGGTCAACGCGTCCTGCCGCACAACGACCTCGTCGATCTCGCCGGGGAAGTAGTCGGTGTAGGAGCCGTTGTACTTGGCTCGTCCGACCTGGAGGCCGCCGCTGGATGCCCACGCGTCGGCGGTGAGGTTATCGGTCCCCTGCAGAACACCGTTGACATAGAAGGCGAGCTTGTTCGTTGTCGCCCCCCTGTTGACCACGACACCGAGATGCGTCCACGCCTTGAACTGCGGCAGGTTCAGCGCGTTCACTCGCTGACCGGAGAAGGCAGATCCAGCGGTGTCCGTGTCGGGCAAGCGGACGCACCAGGTCTGCACGTCGTAGCAGTAGCTCAGGTAGAAGGAGCTGTGCACGCTACCGTCCTGCGCCAGAACCGTAGCGACGCTCGAGCCGGAGTCCAGCCTTCCCCAGGCCGTGACCGTGTAGGACGCCTGGGTCTCGACGACCTGCTTGCTGGTGCCGGCTCCCCCGAGGCTTGACTTGGTCAGCGACAGCGCCTTGTCCTGCGACTTGGAGTCATCCGCCGCGGTCAGTACACCTCGTCGGCCATGGTCGGTACGGATCGCGCCGGAAGCCGTGAGGGTCATGTTGTTCTGCAACGCGGTCGTAGCGGCCGAGCGGTCCACCGCAACACCGGACGCTTCATTGAAGTCCCAGTAACCGATCGGTTTACCCCACTCCCCCACCAGGAACTTCACTGCCTTCTCGCCGGCACGCCCCAGTGAGTCCTTGGCCCGCACGTTCAGGACGAAGGTGCCGGACACCGGAGGAGTGATAGTGGTGGTGTAGGACCCTGCGGTGGCAGCCTTCCAGCCGCTCCACGCCGTGTCCGTGGACAGCTTGAACTCGTAGTGGGTGTTCGAGTCACCTGCGGCAGAGCTGAAAGTGACCGAATCTGCCTGCCCCGGCTGGCCGCGCACCTCACATGGACCACCCGTGACGCACTCGGCGTACACGGAGTTGAACTTCACCACCGGCGGCTTGGGTGCGGTGGGGTCCACCTTGAAGTAGCACCAGGGGGTACCACCACTGACCAGCGGCGCCGTGTAGGAGGTGTTGGGGAACGACTGTGTGTTGACGGTGAAGCGGTAGAGCGTGCCCTCCTTAAGAGCGACGTTCCAATCCTTCGACTGGTTCGGGAAGTCCCTCAGTGTGTTGCTGTAGGCGACGTGGCCTGTGGTCGGCGTCAGGGAACCCGTGGTCGGTTGCGGTGCGTCGGACCACGTACCGTCCGCGTTCCTACCGTCGACGTCGTAGTACACCCGCAGCATGGCAGCGCTCTCACCACCGGACACCACGCGGGGCGTTGCCACAAGGATCGGCGTGGTGTCGGAGATCGTGGTCGGAGCCGACTCCGACTTACTGCAGATCTGCGTAGAGCCCGAGGGAAAGCCGTACTCGGCCGGCGTCGCCGGCTTACTCATGTACGTCGCCACGAGTACCGCGTCGTCATCGAAACGCTTCCACGCCTCGGTGTCCGTCTCGTCCTGTGCCGACAGCCTCAGCGTCAGCACGCTCGTCTTGCCGTCGGCGAACGCTCTGGTGGTCGCCGTCAGGTTCTCGTCGGCCTCCTCCGGGTTGTCGTTGAACTCGATCACCGCGCGTGGCTGGGAGGGAGAACACGCCGTTCCCCTGCCTGCCGAGACGTAGCGGTCGCCCATGTGATCCCGGACTGCCGGGCCCGGCCACTTGGAGGACTGGGAGATGGCGTCGGTGCGCTTCAGGCTCACCCAACGAGCGCTACAGGAGAACGACCAGGTCTCCGTCACTCGGAAGGTGGCGTCCAGGACGTGCTTGCCCATGAGTTTGGTGGGCACGAACTCGAAGTACATGCGGTTCACGTAACCCGAACCGCAGTAGTACGACACCCCACCGATCACCGCGGTACCGCACTTGCCGACACTCATGCCGTTCTCGCCACCGGCGAAGTCGTAGAAGACATCGCCGTCCGAGGACAGCACCGTCTTCTCTGACTCGTTCATCTCCACCGACGGATCGATGTAGAGCGGAAAGTCCTCCGCCTCAGTTGCGGCGATCAGATTGCGGTCAGGCACGACTGTCAGCGAGTCCTCAGCCAACTGCACGTCCATCACCGCGGCCTCGTCGCCGGCCCCCGGGCCGGCCAGCGGGTCGCCCTCCTGCGAAGGCCCCACCAGCACCGGATCCGCTTGCGTGGAGGTGCCTTCGGCGGACACTCCGGCCAGAGTACGGAAGCCCGCGCTCTGCGTGCCCACCCCTGCCTCTGGTGCCACTACTCCGTCGTCGCCGGCGGAGTTCCACATCTGGGCGGTCGGCGATCGGAAGACCACCTGGCCGTTGCCGTCCAGCGCTTCCACACTGCCCACCGCGCCCTCGCGCAGCCGCAGCCCGTCCGCCGTCAGGCCGTACTCGATCGCCCTCAGCTCCGGCAGCACCGCCGCCTCGGGCGTCTCGACCTCCAACACCTGACGGAAGCCCTCGACCGTCGCAGTCAAGATCAAGTTCACGTCCGGCAGGACGTTCTCGTAAATGGCCCGCTCACCATCAAGGCGGGGCTCGGGCAACTCTCCGGGCCAGCCCATCGAGACCGACTGCCCGTCCTGCCCGATCGTCACCAGACCGGCCCCCGATCCGCCGACGGAGAACGACACATCCACCACGGCGGCCTTGGGACCGATCGAACCGTCCTCGCGACGGACCAGCGTCGCGTCCGGCTGAACCCAGCCGGACCCCGCATCCACACGGACCGGGGCGATCGACTTTTCCAGAGTGAACGTCGCCCCGTCCGGATTCGCGAACACGGTCTCCCGCTCCGTCCGCTCCCCCACCACCTCGACTCGCTCACCGGCGCCGACGGCATCCTGCAACGCCTGCTCGGACTCGGTCAGAGCAACCGCAGGGGTTTCCTCCGCCATCGCGGGACTGGTCGTCAGCGCCGGTGCGACACCCGTGAGGAGCATCCAGGCCGCCGCCAGGGCGAGTGCACGCCCTCTTCCATGGGCGCGCATCATGCGCCTCGGTCTCACATTCATTCCCCACCCGTAGCTACACCCGCCGCGGAAACGCGCACGGTCCGATATGTGACACATGCAGGTAAAGTGAAGATCGAGTAACCACTGCGTGATCTTCTTGTGTGGTGACCCTGACCCAGGCGGCACGCCCATCGGTGCGCCTGGGCCGCGAGCAGACACCGCGACGGCCGGGGCAGATCAGGCAAATCCCGTCGCCTGCCGGGGATAGATAGGGCAAGACGTTCCAACCTGACGTGATGGACGCCATAAAAATTCTGGACTTTACGGGGAACCGTTTGTCATGTTCGACCGCAGGCCGCGCTGAGATCAGGCTCACTCTCCACTATTCGAACTAATGTACGGCTATGAAGTGAGGGTGTTACTCGCGACCGAGACGACACAGATGACGCAAGGGGGGCCATGAGAAGCAGGAGGTGTGTATGTCGTCTACGCATCTCCGTGCAGCGAGTGGCTACTCACTGCGTTACGGCGCCAGCCACCCCCATGCGCTTGCAGAGCGGGCGTCGAGCGAGGTCTTGACTCCCTGGCGCTGACCGACCGGGACTCCCTCACGGGTGCGGTGCGGTTCGCCAACGCGTGCGCGCGGGTCGGGGTCCGGCCGCTGTTCGGTGTCGACCTGGCGGTTCCCGGCGCGCCCGCGCCCAAGGCGACGAGGGCAGGACGGCAGCGCACCCCGGCAAAGGGCGGTGCGTTCGCGACGGAGGCGCCGCTGCGTGCGGTACTCCTGGCCCGGAGCGCACGCGGCTGGGCCGAGCTGTGCCATCTGGTGTCGGCGTCGTCGGATCAGGGCGTCACACGACGATCGGCATCGGTCCCAGTCCGCTGGCCACCCATCATGGAGAGCCGGGCATGATCCGCGCCATCCCGGACGACCTCGAGGCGATCACGGCGTTCCTCACCGGCTGCCCGCCGCCGCGCTGCTGGGGGTCGGCCCGGCGACTGCGCGCACCCTGATCTCCTACGGTCTGGCCACTGCCGACCAGATCGCCGCCACCCCGCTGCCCACGCTCCAGCGCATCCTGGGCACAGCGACCGGGCGCCAGCTCCACCGGGTCGCGGCCGGCATCGATCCGACCCGCGTCACCCCCGGCGCTCCGCCACGCACCTTCACCGCCGAGCACCGCTTCCCCCGCGACGAACTCGACCCCGGTCGGCAGCGCGGCGCCCTGACCCATCTCGCCAAGCGCCTCGGCGCCCGGCTCCGCGCCGAGCGGCAGGCCTGCGACTCGCTCGCCCTGACCGTCCAATACGCCGACCGCTCGACGACCACCCGCAGCCGTACCCTGCCCGAACCCACCGCCCACAGCCCGGGGCTCCGCACGGCCGCCCATGCGTTGTACCTGACCCTGGGTCTGCAGCGGGCCCGAGTCCGCTGTCTCACTCTGCGCGTCGGGGATCTGTGCGACGCGGGTTCGGTGTCCCGGCAGTTGACCTTCGGGCTCGATGACGACAAAGCACGTCGCATCGAGGCCGCCGCCGACCGGGCCCGGGCGCGCTTCGGGCCGGGCGCGGTGCGGCCTGCCAGTACCGCGGGGATGCCGTGACGCCATGACCTTCCGGCCCGCGCTCAGGACGGCTCAGACTCCCGGATCCGTCATGGGAAACCGACGGCCGGGCCCACGCCGCCGGGGCATGGCCACCACCGCCGCGTCCAGGGCGTCCTCCTGATCGCGGCGCACGTTCTCCACCTCGACCGACAATTCCACGACCGTCCGGCGCAGGAACGCAGTCAACTGCCGCTCCGCCGCGAGCTGTCGCTTCGCCTCCTTCAGCTCCTCGACCACGGTCGCGTACCGCTCGGCGAGCTCCTGGGCGGCGGTGGGCACCCTGTCTTGCGCCTTGGCCCGGAGCCGGAACTCGTCGACCAGCCCTGGTGATGCGGGTAGACCACATCGCGGCGCAGCCCCGACTCGACGATCAACTCGGTCTCGGTCAGCCTGCCCGAGACCGAACGCAGGGGCGTACCCGCGAGCAGCCGGGCGGCGCGGTCGGGGCGGCCCGCGGCGAGGGCCCGGCCGACGTCGGACGCGGGGCCGAGCAGGACGGTCACGTCGTCGTCGCGCAGAGCGGACCGGGGCAGCAGGGGGCCGGCCCCCTCCCCGGCGTGGGCGGCGGTGACCATCGCGCGGAGGGAGACCCAGCCCGCCCGGGAGCGGGCGAGGAAGAGGGCGCGGGGCGCGGACTCGTCGACGAAGGCCCCGCCCCGGACGGGCACACGCCGGGCGGCTCCGCGGTCGGCCGGGGCGGGCCCGGGGGCGTCGGGGAGCTCGTAGGCGAGGTCCACGCCGAACAGGGGGCGGATGCCCTCCTTCGCGCACGCCTTGGCGAAGCGGATCGCGCCGGAGAGGGTGTCGCGGTCGGTCAGGGCGCGCGCCGTCCATGCCCCGCTCGGCGGCGCGCCCGGCCAGTCGCGCGGGGTGCGAGGCCCCGTAGCGCAGGGAGTAGCCCGACGCGGTGTGCAGGTGCGTGAATCCCGGCATGGCGACCTCCCGCACTCCCGCATTGAATTCGTACGTACGTTCCCACCCCCACGCTCCCGCCCTAGCTCATTTCGAATGTACGTTCGACAACCGGAGCCGACATGCCCCCGTCGACCTCCGGCGAGCCACCGACCTACCCATCGACCGACCGCCGACCGACCCCCGACCGTCCGCCACCCCCCGCCCCCGACCGGCCTCCAGTCAGCCATTCGGACCCCTCCCACCGGTGGAAACGCCCTTCACCCCGGAACCTGGGGGGCATGAGTCTCGTCGATGAACTGAAAAGCGCCGTCACCCCCCGAGCCGCCCTGCTCGTCGTCGGCGTCTTCGCCCTCCAGCTCCTGTTCATCACCTCGTACGTCGGGGCCCTGCACCACCCGAAACCGACGGACGTCCCCTTCGGCGTCGTCGCGCCGCAGCAGGTCTCCGCCCAGCTCGTCGGGCAGCTGGAGAAGCTCCCCGGCGCGCCGCTCGATGCCCGGGCCGTCGCCGACGAGGCCGAGGCGCGGAAGCAGATCATGAACCGGGACATCGACGGGGCCCTCCTCGTCGACCCGGCCGGCCGCACCGACACCCTGCTCGTCGCCTCCGGCGGCGGCACCGTGCTCTCCTCCGCCCTGGAGACGATCCTCACCACGGTGGAGGCGACTCAGCAGCGCACCGTGAAGACGATCGACGTGGCCCCCGCGTCGGCGGAGGACTTCGACGGACTCTCCGCCTTCTACCTCGTCGTCGGCTGGTGCGTCGGCGGCTACATCTGCGCCGCGATCCTGGCGATCAGCGCGGGCTCCCGGCCCGCGAACCGCGAGCGCGCGATCATCCGCCTCGGTGTACTGGCGATCTACGCGGCCCTCGGCGGCCTCGGCGGCGCGATCATCGTCGGACCGATCCTGGGCGCCCTGCCCGGCAGCATCGCGGCCCTGTGGGGCCTGGGCACCCTGGTCGTCTTCGCCGTCGGCGCCGCCACCCTCGCCCTGCAGTCGGTCTTCGGGATCGTCGGCATCGGCCTGGCGATCCTCCTCATCGTGGTCGCGGGCAACCCGAGCGCGGGCGGCGCCTTCCCGCTGCCGATGCTGCCCCCGTTCTGGAAGGCGATCGGACCCGCCCTGCCGCCGGGCGCGGGGACCTGGGCGGCGCGCTCGATCGCGTACTTCAAGGGCAACGACATGACCGCCTCGATGCTGGTCCTCTCCGCCTGGGCGGTCGTCGGCACCGTCGTCACCCTGGTGATGTCCTCGCTGCCGCGCAAGCCCGAGTCGGAGCCGATCGCCACGGAACTCGGCACCCCGAGCGACACCCGGACGACCCACTGAGAAATGCCCTGGCCCACCCGCACACAAGGCAGTTATGTTCGCCGGGCATCACCGACCGTCCCCGAACCGACAAGGCTCTCTGTGACATTCGTCCGCCCTGCCCGCCCCGACGAACTTCCCGCCCTGCTCGAACACCCCGACGACCCGGAGCGCAACGCCTCCACCCGCGCGTACCTCACCCAGCTCCTCGACAACGGGTGCACCCGTCCCGAGTGGTGCCTCGTCGCCGAGGACGGCGCCGGGCGGCTCACCGGCAGCGTGGTGCTGTGGACCATTCCGGGGCACGAAGTCCCGCTCGCCCTCGTGCTCTTCGAGGCGCCGGCGGACTCGCCGGAGACCGGGGCCGCACTGCTGGACGCGGCAGCGGTCACGGCCGGGAGGCTGGGCGCGACGGAGCTGGAGCACGTCGTCGACTCCCCCGCCCAGGCCCCGCAGTTCCAGCGGAACCCGGAGCACCGGGGTGAGCTGCTGCGCCTGTCCGGATACGCGGTGGTCCGCGACGGCCGCCGGTTCAGCCTCCGGCCCTCCGTCGAGACGGTGGAAGCCGGCGGGGCCGGCGGACTGCCCGCCGACGACCCGCGCCTGACCTTCCGCTCGCTCGCCGAACTCGGCCCCGAGCCCTTCGTCGCGACCCTCGCCGAGCTGCTCGTGGACACCGCCGACGCCCGGCTCGCGGCCGATGTGAAGCTGCACGGCGCCCGACGCGCGGCCGAGCTGCTCTTCGAGGAGACGGCCGAGCTGAAGCACGAGCCCGAGTGGTGGGAGCTCGGATACGACGCGGACGGCACCGTCGCCGTGATCAGCCTGCCCGCCGAGAACCCCAGTGTCCCGGTGATCGGTTTCGTCGGCGTCACCCCCGCCCACCGCGGCAAGGGGTACGCCGCCTCGGTCGTGATCCGGGGCACCCGGGTCCTGGTCGCCGCCGGGGCCACGGAGATCCGCGGGGACTGCGACGCCGCGAACGTGGCGATGGCCAAGGCCTTCGAGCGGGCCGGGTACGCGAACTTCGCCGACCGGCTGGAGTTCGCCCGCGCCCTCTGACGGCCGGAGTCCACCCGCGCCCACTGACGGCTCGGAGGCCGCCCACGCCCTCCGAGCCGTACGTACCGCAGGCCTGTGGCACGTACGGGAGGCCGCCCCGCGCTTCCTCGCGCGGGGCGGCCTCCCGTATCCGTACGGCGGTCACGCGCCGTAGTAGGCCCGGGTCATCAGTTCCTTCATGTCGTCGATCATCGGCATCCGCGGGTTGGCCGGCGCGCACTGGTCGGCGTACGCGTTCATGGCCTGCTGCGGCAGGGCCGCGAGGAAGGCCTCCTCGTCGACGCCCTCCTCCCGGAAGGAGGCGGGGATGCCGCACCGGGTGCGCAGCTCCTCGACCGCGCGGGCGTACGACTCCACGCCCTCCTCCGGCGTCTCGGCCGGCAGGCCGAGCATCCGCGCGATCTCCTGGAAGCGCTCGGGGGCCCGGTAGACCTCGGCCTTCGGCCACGGCACGGCCTTGTGGGTGACGGTGCCGTTGTGGCGGATCACGTGCGGGAGCAGCAGCGCGTTGGTGCGGCCGTGGGCGACGTGGAAGGTGTTGCCGAGGGTGTGGGCCATGGCGTGGACGAGGCCGAGGAAGGCGTTGGCGAAGGCCATGCCGGCGATGGTGGACGCGTTGTGCATCTTCTCGCGGGCCTCGGGCGCCTTGGCGCCCTCCTTCACGCAGGTCTCCAGGTTCCGGAAGATCAGCTTGATGGCCTGGAGGCACTGGCCGTCGGTGAAGTCGTTGGCGTAGGCGGAGACGTACGCCTCGGTGGCGTGGGTCAGGGCGTCGAAGCCGGAGTCGGCGGTGACCGTGGCCGGGAGGTGCAGCGGAAGGACCGGGTCGACGATGGCGACGTCCGGCGTGAGCGCGTAGTCGGCGAGCGGGTACTTCTGCGCGGCCTCCGGGTCGGAGATCACCGCGAAGGGGGTGACCTCGCTGCCGGTGCCCGAGGTGGTCGGGATCGCGACGAGTTTGGCCTTCTCGCCGAGCCGCGGGAAGCGGTAGGCGCGCTTGCGGATGTCGAAGAACTTCTCCTTCGTGTCCGCGAACTCGACCTCGGGCCGCTCGTACATCAGCCACATGATCTTCGCCGCGTCCATCGGGGAGCCGCCGCCGAGGGCGATGACGGTGTCCGGGCGGAAGTCCCGCATGGCGGCGGCGCCGGCCTGGACGGTGGCGAGCTCCGGGTTGGGCTCGACGGAGTCGATGACCTGGATCGTGACCGGTTCCTCGCGGCCGTTGAGGATGTCGGTGACCTTCCGGACGAAGCCGATCTCGCCCATGGTCCGGTCGGTGACGATCGTGACCCTCTTCAGGCCCTCCATCTCGCCGAGGTAGCGGATGGCGTTGCGCTCGAAGTAGATCTTCGGCGGCACCTTGTACCACTGCATGTTGGTGGTGCGCCGTCCGATTCGCTTGACGTTGATCAGGTTGACCGCGGTGACGTTGTCGGACACGGAGTTGTGTCCGTACGAGCCGCAGCCGAGCGTGAGCGAGGGAAGGAAGGAGTTGTAGACGTCGCCGATGCCGCCGAAGGTGGAGGGGGCGTTGACGATGACCCGGATCGCCTTGACGCGCTTGCCGAACTCCTCGGCGAGCGCCTCGTCCTCGGTGTGGATCGCGGCGCTGTGGCCGAGGCCGTGGAATGGCCTTGACCATGGCGTTTCCGCCGGTGGCGAGGATGGTGGAGACGCCTTCGTGGTTCATGAGGAGGCGGGTGGCCTCCATGGAGGGCTCGTCGACCCACTGCACGCAGGCGGCGGGCGCACCGGCGGCGACGGCGGCGTCGCGGACGATCCGGGCGGCCAGGGGCGGAGGGGCTTGTCGGCTGCCCGCCGGGGACCGTGTACGAGGGTGGTTTAACTCGATCGTGTGATGGTCTGCTTGCGGGCTTGCGGTGGCTTGGGCCGTTCGGGCTACGGTGACCGTGCGACCTGGGACGCCGGGTACGGCGCCAGCGTGCGGGGCCCCCGCTCCACCGGAGTGATGGTTCGGGGCCTCCCCGTCGCCCCTGGCCGTACCCACTTGGCCAGGTCGTGAGGAACCCGGCCTCCCGGGATCGGACCACGGACAGGATCCGTGTCGCCGCCCCGGGGTCGAGTACGCCGGGGACCAGTGCACCCAAGACCGTTCGGGGTGTGCGGCTGAGTGGGCTCACCCCCACTTAGCCCTCAGGAACGGTGGAAGGCGAAGACGATCGCCTGGGCCGCCACAAAAACAGGCCCACCCCCTTCGACCCCTTTCCTGATGCCTCAATTCGACACCCGAGGGATCGGGGAAGGGGCCGGAGCAGGGCCCGTAATCGGCCGAAGGTCCTGGAAAACGGTCTCTCCGGCCGCTCTTCGACGGCCGGAGAGACGGGTCAGGACGTGCGTTCCGTCCCGACCGGGATCAGTACACGCTCACGCCGTACGCGCTCAGCGCCTCCGTCACCGGCTGGAAGAAGGTCGTCCCGCCCGAGGAGCAGTTGCCGCTGCCGCCCGAGGTGAGGCCGATGGCGCGGCTGCCCGAGTAGAGCGGGCCGCCGGAGTCGCCCGGCTCGGCGCAGACGTTCGTGCGGATCATGCCGTAGACGATGTCCCCGCCGCCGTAGTTCACGGTGGCGTTGAGGCCGGTCACCGAGCCGCTGTGGGTGCCGGTGGTGGAGCCCCGGCGGGTGACCGACATGCCGACCGTCGCGTTGGCGGCGCTGGTGATGTCCACGCTGCCGACGCTGCCGGACTTGGTGACCGTGGTGTTGGTGTAGCGGACGATGCCGTAGTCGTTGGTCGGGAAGCTCGACCCGGCCGTGGAGCCGAGGACGGTCGACCGCGAGGAGTTGGAGTACCAGGTGCCCGCGCCGTCGGTGCAGTGACCGGCGGTGAGGAAGTAGTAGGCGCCCGCGCTGTCCCGGACGTTGAAGCCCAGGGAGCAGCGCCAGCCGCCGTCGGCGTAGATCGCGTCCCCGCCGGAGATCAGTTTGGTGAACTTACCGGGCGTCCGCTCGATGCGGAGCGCGCCCGCGTCGGCCCCGGCCTGCCGCTTGATCTTCGCGATCGCGGCGGGGGTGACGGTGGAGTCGGCGGTGACGACGACCGCGCCGGTGGCGGTGTCGACGTGCCAGGCGGTGCCCGCGACGTCGGCGGCGAGCACGGCACCGCTCGCGGCCGCGAGCCGGTCGGCGCCGAAGGTCTGCGCGGAGTCGGCGCTCGCGGTGGGGACGGCGAGGGCCGCCGCGGCGGCGAGACCGACGGTGACGGCGAGCATCCGGATCGTTCTCGTGGGGGTGGTGCGCATGATCCTCACTTCTCGTTCCTCCCGAGGGGAATCGGGGGCCCGCCGTGGGGTGACGGGCCCGTGAGGCGCGGCCCGAGGCCGGCGCTGTGGGGGAGTCTCGGGCCGTACGACTTCGCGCCGCAAGGGCGCCTTTCGGTCGTACGGCCCTCAACAGGCTCTGTCTGTACGGTGGTTCGGTTGACTCAGTAGAGGCTGACCTTGTACTTGGCGAGGGCCTCCGGCACCGGCTGGTAGAAGGTCGTGCCGCCGGTGGAGCAGTTGCCGCTGCCGCCGGAGGTGATGCCGAGCGCCTTGGTGCCGTCGTAGAGCGCGCCGCCGGAGTCACCGGGCTCGGCGCAGACGTTGGTCTGGATCATGCCGCGGACGGTGCCGCCGCCGGAGTAGTGGACGGTGGCGTCGAGGCCTGTCACCGTGCCACTGCGGGTGCCGGTGGTGGAGCCGGAGCGCTTGACCGACTCGCCGACGTAGGCGTTGGCGGCGGTGAAGCCGCCGGTGTGGCTGAGCGAGGTGTTGTCGTAGCGGACGAGCGCGTAGTCGTTGCCGGGGAAGCTGGAGCCCACGGTGGCGCCGATCAGGGTGGACTGCGCCGAGTTGGCGTACCAGGTGTTCGCGACGTTGCCGCAGTGGCCGGCGGTGAGGAAGTAGTACGTGCTGCCGCTGCGCACGTTGAAGCCGAGCGAACAGCGGTAGCCGCTGCCGTAGATGGCGTCGCCCGCGCCGAGCAGGGGCGTGAAGACGCCGGGGGCGCGCTGGACGCGGAGGGCTCCGGCGTCGGCGCCGGCCGCCGCGCGGATCTTCGCGAGCCCCGCTTCGGTGACGGTGGAGTCGGCGGTGACGACGACTCTGCCCGCGGCTCTGTCCACGTACCAGGCGGTGCCGCCGACCCCGGCGGCGTCGACGGCGGCGTCGGCGCGGGCGAGCTGCGCCGCTCCCGCCGGGCCGGGGGTGGGGGCGGCCTGGGCGCCGGGGAGTCCGAGGGCCGTCACGGCCGCGAGTCCCGCGGCGATCGCGAGCAGTCGGGTGCTTGTGATCCTCACTGTGCTCCTCACCATTCTCCTTCTGGAAAAACCGGAAAAAGCGGAGGGGCCCGTGGGTGGCGGGCCCGTGAGGCGCCATCAGGTGACGTGTCCCTGACATGCACCGCCAGTGATAGTGGCCCTCTCTGAGCGGACGCACAAGACCGCCGAACGGACGGGCGCCCCCGGCCGTGGTGGCCGGGGGCGCCCGTCATCCGTACGTCCTGTCGAGAAGCCCTGGTCAGGAAGGGTTCAGCCGCCGCTCCCCCGCCGGGACGGCGGTGTCGAGCGTGTTCCCCGGCGGCGGGAACGGGCAGATGAAGTGGTCGGCGAAGGCGCACGGCGGCAGCAGCGCGCGGTTGAAGTCCACCGTCACCGAGCCGTCCGGCGCCGGGGCCGCGGGGCGCAGGAAACGGAAGCGGTAGCTGTCCCGGCCGCTGGTCGCGTCCGCGAAGACCGCCCACAGCGAGCCGTCGTCCTCGACGGCCACCTGAAGGGTGTGCTCGCCGCCGTGCAGCTCGAAGGCCAGCTCCCCGGCGAGCCCGAGGCCGCGCTCCCGGCCGTCGGCGTTCTCGACCCGTACGCTGCGCGTCTCCTCGTACGGACGGAAGACGCCGGGCACCGCCCAGCGCTCGTCGTACGGGGTGGCCTCGATGCCCGCGAAGGCGCGGCGTGCCTCCGACTCGGGGTCGAAGTCCCGTACGGCCCAGAGCCCTTCGCGCCGCAGGACCACGAGCCGCCGGCCGGCCGACTCGACCCGGGACTCGTGGATGGGGGCGTGGTCGGCGGTGAGCCGTACGGTGCCGACGAAGGGCTTCCCGTCGACGGTGATCGCGTCCTCGGCGTCCGCCGTCAGGACCACCTCGTCGCCGTCCTCCCGCCACTCGCCGGGAACGGCCGGAATTCGACCCTCCGGGTGATCCGAAAGCCAGTGGGTGCCCGTGAGGGAGAGCGGGCCGTACGAGGAGGCGACCGTGGCCTCACGCTGCTCGCGCCAGTGCTGCCAGTCCTGCTGGGGATCCGTACTCATGGTGTTCCACCTTTCCATACGGGCTCGGGAAGCCCGGGGTACGACCGCGACCGGTGCGGCGCCGTGTGTCAGTTCTCGGTACGGGGCAGGCCGGGCGGGTTGATCTCCGACTTCTCCACGGCCTCGCTGTCGAGACCCCAGCGCTTGAGGACCTTGGCGTAGGTGCCGTTCTCGATGAGGTGGTCGATCGCGGCGGCGTAGGCGGCGACGAGGCCGCTGTCCTTCTTCGTGGTGGCCGCGATCTTGCCCTGGAGTCCGGCGCCCGCGCCGGAGAACTTGCCGACGGTCTCGGTCTGTCCGGCCGAGGCCACGTGGTACGCGACGGTGGGGTTGGGGCCGAGGTAGCCGTCGATCCGGCCGGACTGGAGGGCCAGGTAGTAGTCGGTCGTGTTGTCGTAGTACTTGATGTCGACGCCCTTGCGGCCGGCCTTCTCGTTCTGCCGGGACCAGTCGACGAGGATCTTCTCCTGGTTGGTGCCGGTGCCGACGGCGATCCGCTTGCCCGACACGTCCTCGGGGCCCTTCACCGTCCAGCCGGACCCCTTCTTCGCCTCGAAGGCGAGGTCGTCGAGCCGGTAGGTGGCGAAGTCGTACTTGTCCTTGCGCTCCTCCGTCACGGTGACGTTGGAGAAGACGGCGTCGTACTTGCCGCTGTCCAGGCCGACGAAGAGGTTCTCCCAGGAGACCGGGTTGAACTCGGGCTTCAGACCGAGGGTGTCGGCGACCAGGGTGGCGAGGTCGAGCTCCACGCCGATCAGCGTCTTGTCGTCGGTGGCGCGGAAGGCGAGCGGCGGGTTGCTCTTGGCCGAGACGCCGAGGATCAGGGTGCCTCTCTTGCGGACGGACTCGGGGAGCTTGCCGGCGATGGCGTCGACCTTGTCGGTGTGGATCCGGTTCTGGTTCGGGCCCACGTTGATGCCGGTGTCCTTCTGCCCCTCCGGCTTGATCTCGTTGATGGCGGCGTCGCCCGAGCCGCAGGCGGTGAGGACCCCGAGGGCGGTGAGCGAGGCGAGGGCGGCGAGGACGGTGCGACGGGTCTTCATGGCAGTACTCCTGTGCGGGAAGGGCAGGGCGGACGAGCGGAGGTGGAGCGGTGCGGGAGGAGGAGACGGGCTCCTCGTCCGGGGGGGTCAGAGGACCTTGGAGAGGAAGGCGCGGGTGCGTTCGTGGCGCGGGCTGTCGAGCACCTCGGCCGGCGGGCCCTGCTCGACGATCCGGCCCTCGTCCATGAAGACCACGGTGTCGGCGACCTCGCGGGCGAAGCCGATCTCGTGAGTGACGACGATCATGGTGGTGCCGGAGGCGGCCAGGTCCTTGATGACGTCGAGGACCTCGCCGACCAGTTCGGGGTCGAGCGCGGAGGTCGGCTCGTCGAAGAGGAGCAGCCCCGGTTCGAGGGCGAGCGCGCGGGCGATGGCGACCCGCTGCTGCTGCCCCCCGGAGAGCTGCTTCGGGTACGACTCCGCCTTGTCGGCGAGCCCGACGCGGGCGAGGAGCTTCCGGGCCGCCGCCTCGGCGTCCGCGCGGGGGCGCTTCAGGGCCGAGACGGGGGCCTCGACGATGTTCTCCAGGACGGTCAGGTGCGGGAAGAGGTGGAAGTTCTGGAAGACGAAGCCGATCCGGGTGCGCTGCTTGAGGATCTCGCGCTCCCGCAGCTCGTACAGCTTGTTCCCGGAACGGCGGTAGCCGACGAGGGTGCCGTCGACGCTGACCGTGCCGCTGTCGACCTTCTCCAGGTGGTTGATGGTCCGCAGGAGGGTGGACTTGCCGGAGCCGGAAGGACCGAGGACGACGGTGACCTCGCCGGCCCGGACGTCGAGGTCGATGCCCCGCAGGACGTGGAGCGGGCCGAAGTTCTTGTGGACGGACCGGATCTCGACCTTGGCGGTGGCGGCCTCGGAGACGGTGGCGGTGGCGGTGGCGGCGCTCATCGGGCGCTCCCCTTCGCGTAATGGCGCTCGACGTAGTGCTGGACGACGGAGAGCGCGGTGGTGAGCAGGACGTACCAGGCGGTGGCGACCATCAGGAGCGGGACGACCCGTCCGTTGCGGCCGTACACGACCTGCACCTGGTAGAAGAGTTCGCCGATCGCCATGACCGAGACGATCGAGGTGCCCTTGAAGAGCGAGATGATCTCGTTGGCGGCGTTGGGCAGGATCGAGCGCATCGCCTGCGGGAGCACGATCCGCCGCAGCTGCCGGAGCCTCGGGATGCCGAGGGAGGCCGCCGCCTCCGACTGCCCCTCGTCCACGGCGAGTACGCCGCCCCGGACGATCTCCGCCGCGTAGGCCGCCTGGTGGAGGGCGAGCCCGAGGACGGCCGCGCTCATCTCCCCGACGAGGCCCATCGTGTCGAAGGAGAGGAAGCTCGGCCCGAAGGGGATGCCGATGCTCAACTCCTTGTAGAGGTAGGCGAGGTTGAACCAGAAGAGGAGCTGGACGATGAGCGGGATGGAACGGAACGCCCAGATGTAGGCGAAGGCGACCGACCGCAGGAACGGACTGGCCGAGAGGCGCATGAAGGCCAGCACGATGCCGATGGCGAAGCCGAGCGCGGTGCCGTGGAAGGTGAGCTGGAGGGTGACCCAGACGGCCTGGAGGATCGTCTCGGTGGTGAAGAACGCGGCGAAGACGTCCCACTCCCAGCCGGGGTTGGTGACGAGCCCGTGGCCGAACTGCACGAGCAGCACGGCGGTGACGGCGACGGCCACCCAGCGCCAGGGGTGGCGCACGGGAACGACCACGAGGTCGGCGGGGGCCGACGGGGTGGGGGCGGCTTCCGGGTCCTTCACCGGGTCTTCGGTGGCGGGCGGATCGCTGGTAAGAGCCATGGCGGTTCCTCGGGAACGGGTCGGGAAGAGGGAAGGGGGGCGCTGATCAGGCGCTCAGCGGGGCCGGGAGCGGACAGCTCCGGCCGGTTCCGCCGCTCTCGACGGTCCCGCCGCCGGTGCCGGTCCCGCCGCTCCGGTCGCGCAGGAAGGACAGGGCCGCCCGGGCGGTGACGTCGTTCTGCCCGAAGGCGACCCCGCCGGTACGGGGCCGGGTGAAGGCCCCGCCGGCCCGGGCGGTGGTGTGCGGGCCGAGCGCGAAGCGGCGCGGGTGCGGGCGTCCGTCGCGCTCCAGGATCCGGGCGTCGGTGGGGTCGACGACGAGGAGGCCGCTGGCGGTGGCCCGGGCCCCGTCCTCGTACAGGGCGCGCAGCAGCGGACTGCCGGCGAGCTCCAGGGTGGGGTCGGGGAGCCGGGCCTCGACGAGGGCACGCGCCTCGGTCCACTCCCCCGGCGCGGCGGGGGACGCGGCGCGGAAGACCCCGCGTTCCTCGTCGGTCTCGACGGTGACCTGGGGTCCGAGGAATCGGACCAGGCCGGCGCGGGAGAGCGCGAGGAGCTGCCGCAGCCGGGGTCCTGGCGGCCCGGAGGCGAGGTAGCTGAAGAATCCGTGCCACCAGCCGCCGGGGTCGACGCGGCCGCCGAGCCTCAGGAGCTGCCCGTAGACGGAGAGCAGGGCGGCGAAGACGGCGGCGTCGGGGCTGTGGGCCGGGTCGTGGCGGCGGGTCAGGTCCTCGGTGACGTAGTCGCGCAGGCCGTGCTGGAGCGCCTCGGCGGAGGCGAAGCGGATCCCGTCGAGGGGGTGGTCGAGGGCGTCCGGGTCGAACCGGTCGGCGGGGTCGGGGACGGCGGCGGCGGCGAGCGCGGCGATCTCCGCCCCGCGCGGTGGCGCCTCCTCGTACGCCCGCTCGAAGTCGCTCCAGGCGAGGGAGGTCCGCTCGGGGTGGGTGGAGAAGAGCCGGTGGTAGTGGGCCCACCCGAGCTCTTTGTCGACGAGCGGCCACACGTCGCGCCGGAAGTCGAGCGGCCCGGCCCGCCGCAGCAGGGCCTCGGTCTGCTCGGCCCCGAAGAACCGGGGCAGCGGTGGCCGTTCGCCGTCGAGGACGTACCCGATCTTGGAGTGGTACGGGACGCCTCGCCGCGATCCGACGTACAGCACGGGCTCCCGGCCCGAGGGTACGTAGACGAGGTCGTCGCCCTCGCCCTCGTACCGTCCCCCGCGGCCCTCGGTGAGGAGGACCATCAGGTCGACGAAGGCGAGGCCGAAGCCGCGGACCAGGACGGGCGCGCCGGCGCGCAGCGCGGAGAGGTCCGTGTCGGCGGTGAAGGCGGGCGGGAGGTGGACGAGCCGGTGGCGGGCGGCGAAGTCGGCGAGGGCCCGCTGTTCCGGGTCGGGTTCGGCGTCGAGGTGGCCGACGGTGAGGACGACGAGGTCGGCGAGGAGGGGTTCGGCTCCGGTCTCCAGCCAGACCCGCTGGCGTCCGTCGCGCGGGCCGCCGATCCGCAGTGCGGTGGTGCGGTGTTCGTGGACGGTGACGGAGGCCGGCAGGGAGGCGAGGACCCGCTCGTACACCCAGCGGAGGTAGGCGCCCTGCTGGGGCCGGGTGGGGAAGGCGCGTCCGTCGATGCCGGACCAGTCGGCGAGGGTGGGGCCCGGCCGGACGGGCCCTTCGAGCGTCACGGTCTCGTCGGTGAACAGGGTGACGTCCTCGGCGCGGGAGTTCATCCAGAGCAGCGGGGACTGCTCGGTGCGCCAGATCCGGCCCGGTCCCGGCGGGTGCGGGTCGACGAGGTGGAGGTCGAGGGGGGCGTCGCCGTACAGCTCGGGCAGGTTGGCGGCGAGCCGTTCGAGGAAGCCGGTCCCCCGCGGCCCGGCGCCCACGATGACGAGCGAGGGCGTCGAGGGGCGGGTGGTCATCGGGCACCGCCCGTGCCGCGGGCGTAGTGCCGCTCGACGTAGTGCTGGCCGAGGCTGAGGACCGAGGTCACGGCGACGTACCAGAGGGTGGCGACGAGGAGCAGCGGGATGACCTCGTACGTGCGGTGGTAGACGAGCTGGGTCGAGTAGAGCAGGTCCTGGACGGCGATGACGGAGACGATGGAGGTGCCTTTGAGGGTGCCGATCAGCATGTTCCCGGCCGGCGGGACGATCGCGCGCATCGCCTGGGGCAGCACGATCCGGGTGAGCCGGCGCCATCGGCCGAGGCCGAGGGAGTGGGCGGCCTCGGTCTGGCCGCGGTCGACGGAGAGGATGCCGCCGCGGACGACCTCGGCGGCGTAGGCGGCCTCGTGCAGGGTGAGGCCGATGACGGCGACGGAGACGGGGCCGAGGAGGTTGACCGTGTGGATGCCGAGGACGGTCGGGTAGAGCGCGCCGATGTTGAACCAGAAGAGCAGCTGGACCAGGATCGGGGTGGACCGGAAGAACCACACGTATCCCCAACTGACCGCGCGCAGAACGGGGTTGACGGAGAGCCGGAGGACCGCGAGCAGGGTGCCGAGGGCGAAGCCCAGGGCCATGACGAGGGCGGTCAGCCACAGGGTCAGGCCGAGGCCGCGCAGGACGGACGCGGAGGTGAAGTACTCGGCGACGACGTCCCACTGGAAGGCCTTGTTGCGGACGACCGAGACGAGTCCGAGTCCGAGGAGGACGAGGACGGCGGCCGCGGCGGTCCACTGGCCCGCACCGCGGGCGGGGACGACGACGACACGGGGCGGCGGCCCGGCCGGCGGGGCCGTGGAGGAGGTCTTGACGAGGGTCGCGGACATGCGAAGGCTCCGTGGATGCCAGGGGGCGGATCGAACACGGGGGTGCGCCTTCACACGCGTCGAGCACGGATCCGGGCCCCTCAGCCCGATCCGCCCTTCGAGGCTATGCGGTCAACACGCCCTGTTGTCAAGGGTGTCCGGACTGTGAGCCGTGCGTCTCATCGCGGTTGACGCGGGAACGGATGCCTGTTCCACTGAGGCCATGCATCCGCAGCAGCTGGTCACGCGCTCCCACATCGACTTCGGTCGCGTGTGGTCCTCTTCCTGTTGAGCCGACCCGCTGCTCTGCCCCGCCCGCGTGCTCCTTTCCGCGGCGCCTTCACACACAGGCCCCTCGTGGGTGCCTGAGCTCTCCCCTCCCCTCGCCCTGCCCGTTTGTCCTCCTTCGCCCTGAAGGACCGTCATGACCTTCGCGTTGTCCGTACACCGGACCACGACCACCGACCCCCTGGCGCGCCCACTCCTCGACGAGCTGGCGCACGAGTACACGACCCGTTACGGCTCCGCCCACGATCTGAGCCTCTACCCGGCCGCCGAGTTCGCTCCTCCGGACGGCGCCTTCCTGCTCCTCCTCGAGCAGGGCCGGCCCGTCGCCGGAGGCGCGTACCGCCGTTACGACGAGCGCACCGCCGAGCTGAAGAGGATCTGGACCCACTCGGCACACCGCAGGCGCGGGCTCGCCCGCCGCGTCCTCACCGTGCTCGAACGCGAGGCCGCCGCCCGCGGCTACACCCGCCTGTACCTGACGACCGGCCCGCGCCAGCCCGAGGCCAAGGGCCTCTATCTCGCGTCCGGCTACCGGCCGCTCTTCGACGTGTCCGCCGATCCCGAGTCGATCGGCCCCCTGCCTTTCGAGAAACTCCTGGAGAACCCGAGACCATGAGTACGCGTACGAGTTCCGGCACCACCCGCACGACCCTCGGCTTCGCGCTGATCACCGCGGCCACGCTCGCGCTCACCGCCTGCGCCGGGGGCGAGCCCACGACCGTGCCCGCCGGAGCCTCGGGGGCGCCGGGCGCCGCGAAGGACACGCTCCCGACCGAGGACGTGGTGTCGGGCGTCAGGAAGAACGAGGCCGCGGCGAAGCTGCTCCCCGCCGACGTGCGGCAGCGGGGCAGCTTCACGATCGCCTCCTCGGTCGCGACCCCGCCCAGCTCGGCGTACCTGGCCGACGGCAGGACCGTGGTCGGGGTGGACGCCGACTTCGCGGGCGCCGTGGCGAAGGCCCTCGGCCTGGAGCTGGAGCGCGAGGTGGTCGGCTTCGAGGCGATCCTGCCGGCGCTGGGCAGCGGCAAGTACGACGTCGGCACCGGGAACTTCGGGGTGACCGAGGAGCGGCGCAAGGCCATCGACTTCGTCACGTACATCAACGACGGGCAGGGCTTCGCCACCCGGGCCGACAGCCCGCTGAAGGCGGTGACCGACCTCACCCAGCTGTGCGGCCTGAAGGTGGCGACGGGCGCCGGGACGACCTTCGAGCGGACCCTGGAACAGCACAAGGGCCGGTGCGCGGAGGCCGGGAAGCCGCCTTACGAGGTGAACGTCTTCAGCGAGACGGGCGCGGTCTGGATGTCGCTCCAGCAGGGCCGCAGCGACGTCGTGATGAACACGATCAACGGCCTGCGGTACGCGGTGACGCGGCAGAAGAACGTGAAGTTCCTCAACGAGTACCGGCGGCTCGACGTCGGCTT
This sequence comes from Streptomyces sp. NBC_00094, assembly GCF_026343125.1. Classification (NCBI taxonomy): domain Bacteria; kingdom Bacillati; phylum Actinomycetota; class Actinomycetes; order Kitasatosporales; family Streptomycetaceae; genus Streptomyces; species Streptomyces sp. NBC_00094. Next base: position 1,697,174 of record NZ_JAPEMB010000001.1, read on the forward strand.
CGCCTTCAAGAAGGGGACGCCGCTCGCCCCTGCCTTCCAGGCAGCGGTGAACGGCCTGAAGGCGGACGGGACGTACGACCGGATCCTGAGGAAGTGGGGGGTGACGGCGTCGGGCATCGCGCGGTCGCAGATCACCCCGCCGGAGCTCCCGGCGCCGAAGAGGTAGCGCCGGGGTGCCTCCAGTGGGGTGTCCCGACGGCCCGACTGGGCGTCAGCAGTCGCAGCCGCAGCTGCAGTCCCCGCAGCAGCCATCTCCCTCGCAGCAGGAGGAGCAGTTGCTGCAGCAGTCACAGCAGTCGCAGCAGCTGCCAGGGTCGCACTGCTGGCAGAGCCCCTCGCGCCGCTGTCGGCTCCAGGGGTCCTCGAAGGTCCCGCAGCACATCTGGCAGGTGCAGGCCAGGCCGACCCAGAGGGCGCATCCGGCTATCAGGCCGCGCCGGTTCGGCGGCCCGGGCGGGAACGGCCCGCCGGGACCTCCGGGGCCACCGGGGCCGGGCGCGTAGGGCCCGCCGGGTCCGCCCGGGCCGGGGGCGTACGGGTTGCCGGGGACGGGTCCGGGCCCCTGGGGCGCGTACGGGTTCCCCGGCACCGGTCCCTGCCCGTGCACCGGCCCCTGCCCCGGCACCCCGTGCGAGCAGCTCGTCGTGCCGAAGGCCCGGTCCACCGACGTCCGCAGCTCGTGGGCGAGGAGGACGTGCACCAGCTTGCCGTCGGCGAACTCGGCGTCCCGCAGCGCGAGCCGGATCCCGTGCAGGGCGTCGTCGGCGAGCCGGCGGGCCTCCTCACGAGAGGTGCCGGTCGCGGTGAGCGGGTTCCAGGAACCCGCCGCCGCGTCGGCCGTCTGGTCCTCGACGGCGTCGAGGAGATGGGCGAGGCGGCCGAAGAGCCGGCCGGCCTCGGCGAGCGGCGCCGCGTTCCCCGGACGCCCGGCGAGGACGGCGGTGTGCGCGAAGGCGGCCGCCGTCGCGGTCTCGGTCGGCTCGGTGACGACGAGCAGCGGCGTCCCGATCCCGGCGAGGGACTCGATGCCGGTCTGCCGGTCGACGGCGTCGACGAGGACGGCGGTGTCGAAGCCGAGGGCGCGGCCGGTCCTGGCGCCGGCCCGGTCCCAGGAGCGGGCGACCCGGCGGGCCGCGGCGGCGACCGGCCGGCGCGCCAACAGGCCGTCCCGGTCGGCGACGTGGTCCCGCACCTTCGCCGAGGCGAGGACGAGCGAGACGGCCGCGGCGAGGCGCGCGCCCTCCCCCCGGGCCACGGGCGCGGTCCGCATCCCGCGCAGCGGGCAGGGTCCCGCGGTGCGCCGCCCGCTCTCCACGGCGCCGGTCTGAGCCTCCGTCAGGACCGAGACGATGAGCCCGTCGTAGTTGGTGACGACCCGGGCGAACTGTCCGTGGTCCGCGCGAAGTGCCAGGCAGAGGCCGCAGAGGTGGGCCATCCACTCGACTTTCAGGCCGTCGGTGAGCCGATGCGTGCAGGGTCTGACGATTCCGAACATGAGGTGCCCCCGTGAGCCGTGCGAAGGTGCCGTCGAGCGGCTCCGCCGCATCGTAGCGAGCCCGCCCGTTCACCCGTACGCGCCCATCGTCACCCTTCTGGCCCGACTTTCATATTTTAAGTTGCACACCCCTCCGTCAGACCCCGCATACCGCAAGTTTCCTGACGTCTCGCCAGAAAACGGTGCTCACGTTCTGCACCAGTACCGTCACGAATCCCCTGCGCGGCGTGTATCCGCTTGGCGCGCGATCCGCATCATGGACGACGATAGGAACTGCGGAACCACAAGTGACCGCGCTGAAAGGAGGCGTCCATGGGATCGGTGCGCAAGGCCAGCGCCTGGCTGGGACTCGTCGAGGACAACGACGAGCGTTACTACGACGACGAGTACACCGACGGTGCCGAGAGCGGCGGCGACGCCTGGGTGACGGACCCCCGGGTCCGGGTGGCCACGGACACCGCCCAGGAGCAGGGCCGCCGGATCGCGACCGTCTCCCCCGACGGCTTCCGGGACGCCCGGGGCATCGGAGAGCTCTTCCGGGACGGTGTTCCGGTGATCGTGAACCTGACCGCGATGGAGCCGGACGACGCCAAGCGCGTGGTCGACTTCGCCGCCGGCCTCGCCTTCGGTCTGCGCGGATCGATCGAGCGCGTGGCGACGCGGGTCTTCCTGCTGACCCCCGCCGACACCCAGATCATCGGCGGAGAGAGCCGTCGGCGTCCGCAGGACGGTTTCTTCAACCAGAGCTGAGCGGGTCCGCCGGCCCGACCGGCCGCCGCCCGGACAACCGGGTCAGTGCGCCGGGCGCCCCGAGCCGGCGGGCTCGATCGCGTCCCGGGTCGCGGGCACCCGCGGCTCGGCCGGCTCACGGGCCTCGCCCGGCCCGACGGCCACGGCCGCCCCGGAGAGCTCGCCCGCCCCGGAGATCTTGTACGACGCGGAGAGCTCGCCCGACCCCGCGAGCGTGCACGGCTCGGAGTGCTCGCTCGGCCCCGTGAGCTTCCGCGACGCGGAGAGCTCGCCCGCCGCAGCGAGCGTGCACGGCTCGGAGGACTCGTCCGGTTCCGCCGGGCACTCCATGACCCTCGGCAGCCGCCGGGCCATCACCGCGCCGGCGAGCAGCAGCACGGCGCTCACGCAGAGCGTGATGTGCAGACCGTGCACGAAGGCGTGCCGGGCGGCCTGGTGCAGCGTCTCGCCCGCCGTACCGCCGAGCTGGTCGGCGACCTGGTAGGCCTCGCCGAGCGAGTTCGCGGCGGCCTGACTCGCCTCCGCCGGCACCCCGGGGACCGAGGCGAGCCCGGGGGCGTACGCCGCGTTCATCACGCTGCCGAGCAGCGCGATGCCCATGCCGGCACCGAGCTGGTACGAGGTCTCGCCGATCGCGGCCGCGCCGCCCGCACTCCGCTGCGGGGCCTCGCTGAGCATCGACTCGTACGCCGAGAAGAGCGTGGTCTGCAGACCGAAGCCGAGCAGCACGAAGCCCACGGTGAGCAGCAGCGGCCGGTCGTCCTGCCCCATGAGGGTGAGCAGCAGCACCGCGGCGGCGGTGAGGACGAAGCCCCAGCCGACCATCCGGCGCGGTCCGATCCTGCGCAGCGTGTACGAGCCGGTGGCGCCGGCCGCCATGGCGGCGAAGGTCAGCGGCAGGAGCCGGAGACCGGTCTCCAGCGGGCTCAGTCCGAGGACGAGCTGGAGGTACTGGACGGCGATGAGCTCCAGGCCGACCAGGGCCAGCATGGCGAGGACGATGCAGCCGACCGAGGTGGTGAAGGCCGCCCGGGAGAAGAGCCGCATGTCGATCAGCGGATGCGGGCGCCGCTTCTGCCTCCGTACGAAGAGGACGAGGAGCGCAGCGCCGACGAGGAGCGGTCCGGCGGTCGGGAGGGCGAGCAGCGGCTCGCCGGCCCCGGCGCGCTTGACCCCGAGGACACAGCCGAGGACGCCGGCGGCGGCCATGAGCGCGCCGAGGACGTCCCACGGGCCGTCGGTGTCGCCCCGGGACTCGGGAAGGAGGCGGCGGCCCAGCGGCAGGATCAGCGCCATCAGCGGGATGTTGATGAGGAAGACGGAGCCCCACCAGTAGTTCTCGACGAGGAAGCCGCCGAGTACGGGTCCGGTGGCGGCGCCGATCGCGGCCACCGCGGTCCAGATGCCGATGGCGGTGGCGCGCTCCCGGCGGTCGGGGAAGACCGCGCGGAGGATGGAGAGCGTCGCAGGCATGATCATGGCGCCGCCGACACCGAGCAGCGCGCGGGCCGCGATGAGGACCCCCGGCTCGGTGGCGAGGGCGGCGACGGCCGAGGCGACGCCGAAGAGCGCGTAGCCGAGGAGGAGGATCCGCCGTCTGCCGACCCGGTCGCCGAGGGTGCCGAAGAGGATCAGCAGCGAGGCGCAGACCAGCGGATAGGCGTCGACGATCCAGAGCAGCGCGGTGGAGCTGGGGCGCAGGTCCTCGGTGAGCGAGGGGACGGCGACATGGAGGATGGTCGCGTCGAGGGCGACCAGGAGAAGGCTGACGCAGAGAACGACGAGGACGACCCAGCGGTTGGTCCCGCCGTCGGCGGCACGTGGTCGTGTTCGGGCCGTGATCGTCCGCGCCATGTACGTACCTCCCAGTGAAGCTCTCGCGCTCGGCAGGCGCCGACCAGGGCGTATGCCCCTGGGGCGGCCCGACATCGACGGGCGAGTGAGCCGTCAGCGTACGCGAGTTCAAGCCCCGAGCGCGTGGTGCAGCTCTCACCCCGGCGGGCCTCCGCGTGTGGCGTACGCCACTCGACGGGACCCGCGCGTCGCATGGAATTCCGTACGAATACCTGTCCGACGCAATTCCCTTGCACTCAAACACTCTTCCGGAATAGGCCACGTCCGCAATAGGGCTGAAGGTCATCGGATTTTCCGACGGACGCCGGGAATGGGTCCGCGACTGAGACCTACTCCACATCACATGGTCATCACGAAGGCGCCGGATCGACCGGGGCGGCTTCTCAATCCCTGTAACGTCGATTGGGTGCGTACCGACATCTTTGCCCGGTTGGACCGGGAGCCGGAACCGCCGAAGATAGAGGTCCCGGGGATGACCCGCACGCGTCTCGCCCTCTTCGGCGGGACGTCGGCGTTCTATCTGGCCATCGTCGTCGCGGTCCTGCTGTCGACCTGGCTGGTGAGCCTCGACTGGAAGATCATGCTGTTCCGGCCCTACCAGCAGTGGCCCGAGCTGCACGCCTTCCTCGACTACTACGTCGTCCTCGGTCAACGCGGCCCCACGGCCGTCATGGTGGCCGCGTGGCTGGGCTGGCGCTCCTGGCGCCAGCACACCCTGCGGCCGCTGCTCTGTCTCGGCGCGGCACTGCTGCTGCTCAACGTCTCGGTCGGCGCGGTCAAGCTCGGACTCGGCCGCCTCGGTCCCCACTACGCGACACAGGTCGGCTCCGCCGAGCTCTTCGCGGGCGGCGATATATTCCCCTCCGGTCACACCGCCAACGCGGTCGTGACCTGGGGCATCCTCGCCTATCTGGCGACCACCCCGCGGGCCAGGCGCTATCTGTCGGCCCTCTCCGCCGTGGTCGCGCTCGGCGTCGGCCTCACCACCGTCTATCTGGGCACGCACTGGCTGAGCGACGTGGTGCTGGGCTGGGCGGCCGGGCTTCTGGTCCTGCTCGCCCTGCCCTGGTGCGAGCCGGTCCTCGCGGTGGCGGAGTCCCGGATCCTCGCCCTGCGCGACCGGCTGCGGGACCGGCTGCGGGACCGCCGCCGTCTGGTGCCCTCGCTGCCCGTCGCCTCCGGCGGCCCGCGCCCCGGGTTCTTCCCGCAGCGGCCGGCCGGGGCCGAGGAGCCCGTCCGGGAGACCGTGGGAGTGGCCCGCGGCCGCGCCCCGGCGACCCGCGGCTGACCCGTACCCCCTGCGTCAGAGAAGGGCCCCGACCGTCACCGGTCGGGGCCCTTCCGCTGTTCCCGCCCTCTCCGGCCGCCTCGTCAGCCGAGCCAGCAGCGGGTGACGCTGCCGTCCTCGACCTCGAAGTTGATGCGTCCGGACAGGTACTCCATGGTGACGAACGAGCCGGGCGGCAGGGACCTGACGACCTTCCAGCCCCGTGTCCTGGCGAGTTGCTCCGCGCCGTCCGCATCGAGGCCCACATAGGACTCGGGAGCGTCGCGGGGCGGTTCTGGAGTGCGCGATGTGGGTGACATGGACCTCACGTTAGTCCCTTGGCGGTCACGCTTGTGTCACAAGTTCTCGACATATGTTTGACACGCCGGCCGTCACTCGAAGGGACAGTTTCCGGCCGTTTCTCCAGTAATTCCCAAGAGACTCCGGCAGTTCGCACAGAGGGAACCACCACACCCGTACACCGTACGAAAATGCCGATTACCAGGGACGATCGGTGAATTGTCCCGCACACCGCGCGCGACACTCTCACTCTTCCCTTACACAAGACTTACGACGGCTCCGCCGGAGAACTGTCCGCCGACCGGCGCAGCCGCACCCTCCGCCTCCCCGGCCCCCCGGCCCGCCGCGCGCATCATGTCCCGACGCCCGGACAGACCCTAGACACCCCCGGGGCGAGGCGGAGGCAGCGATGGGCACCGAGACAGCGACCGCGACCGTCGAATCGGCCCGGCAACGACACGGCCGCGTCCTGATCGACTGGGCCACGACGACCGACCACAAGAAGATCGGCCACCTCTACCTGGTCACCTCGTTCGTCTTCTTCCTGCTGGCCGGGCTCATGGCGATGCTGATGCGGGCCGAGCTGGCCCGCCCCGGGCTCCAGCTCGTCTCGAACATGGAGTTCAACCAGGCCTTCACCCTGCACGGCACGATCATGCTGCTGCTCTTCGCGACGCCCACGTTCGCCGGCTTCGCCAACGAGCTGGTGCCGCTGCAGATCGGCTCCCCCGACGTCGCCTTCCCGCGGCTGAACATGTTCTCGTACTGGCTGTTCCTCTTCGGCGGCCTGATGGTGATCGGCTCGCTGCTCACCCCGAGCGGCCCCGCCGCCTTCGGCTGGACCGGCTACGCGCCGCTCAACAGCCTGGAGCGGTCGCCGGGCGTCGGCGTCGACCTGTGGATCATGGGGCTCGCGCTCTCGGGCTTCGGCACGATCCTGACCTCGGTGAACTTCCTCGCCACCATCATCGGGATGCGGGCCCCCGGCATGACCATGTTCCGGATGCCGATCTTCACCTGGAACATCCTCTTCACCGCGGTCCTGGTGATCGTCGCCTTCCCCGTCCTCGCGGCGGCACTGCTCGTCCTGGAGGCGGACCGGCGCCTCGGCTCCGTGGTCTTCCAGCCCGAGAACGGCGGGGCGCTGCTGTGGCAGCACCTCTTCTGGTTCTTCGGCCACCCCGAGGTCTACATCATCGCGCTGCCGTTCTTCGGGATCGTCAGCGAGATCATCCCGGTCTTCGCCCGCAAGCCGATCTTCGGCTACACGACGCTGATCGCGGCCACCATGGCGATCACCGGCCTGTCGGTGGTGGTCTGGGCGCACCACATGTTCGCGACGGGCGCGGTGCTGCTGCCGTTCTTCTCCCTCCTGTCGTTCCTGATCGCGGTGCCGACCGGGGTGAAGTTCTTCAACTGGACCGGGACGATGCTGCGGGGCTCGCTCTCCTTCGAGACGCCCATGCTGTGGTCGGTCGGCTTCCTGGTGTCGTTCCTCTTCGGCGGGCTGACCGGGGTGATCCTTGCCTCGCCGCCGATGGACTTCCAGGTGACCGACTCGTACTTCGTCGTGGCCCACTTCCACTACACGGTCTTCGGCACGGTCGTCTTCGCGACCTTCGCCGGCTTCTACTTCTGGTGGCCCAAGTTCACCGGCCGGATGCTCGACGAGCGGCTCGGCAAGATCCACTTCTGGACGCTGTTCATCGGCTTCCACCTGACGTTCCTGGTGCAGCACTGGCTCGGGGCGGAGGGCATGCCCCGGCGGTACGCCGACTACCTGGAAGCGGACGGGTTCACCGCGCTCAACACGGTGTCGACGATCGGCGCCTTCCTGCTCGGCGCGTCCACCCTGCCGTTCCTCTACAACGTCTGGTGGACCTGGCGGTACGGCGCGAAGGTCGACGTGGACGACCCCTGGGGCTTCGGCCGCTCCCTGGAGTGGGCGACCTCCTGCCCGCCGCCCCGGCACAACTTCGACGCCGTGCCGAGGATCCGCTCCGAGTCGCCGGCCTTCGACCTGCACCACCCGGAGTTCGCGGCCTACGAGCGGATGCGGATCACGAGCCCGCCACCGTCTCCCCTGCCGTCTCCTCCGTCCTCTCCCCCGGCGTCCGCTCCGCCCTCTCCTCCGTCGTCCGATCGAGAGCGCGGGACAGACGGTCCCTGAGGTCGCGGACCCGTTCCGTCAGCTCCGGCGGCTCGACCACCTCGAAGTCGAGCCCCATGAGCACCACGTGCACCACCGCGACGTGGAGGTTGTTCGCCCCCGTCCGCAGCAGACACGCCCCCTCGCCGTCGGGCTCGAGGACCCCGTCCATCGGACCGACGACCGCGGCCGCCTCGGCGTGCGGGACGAGCAGCCGGACGACGACCTCCGTCGCGTAGGCCGCGCCGGACACCCCCTTCGACACGTACGCCGCGAGGTCGTCGGCGGGCGGTTCGCGGGGCGGGAAGCGGGGACCGTGCGGCGGCGTGGGCTCGATCCGGTCGGCCCGGAACGTCCGCCAGTCGCCGCGGTCCAGGTCCCAGGCGACCAGGTACCAGCGCCGCTCGGTGCAGACCAGCCGGTGCGGTTCGACGATCCTGCGGGTCGCGGTGCCGCCGTGGTCGCGGTAGGCGAAACGGAGCCGCTCGCTGTCCCGGCAGGCGTTGGCCAGCTCGGTGAGCACCCCCGGGTCCACCCGCTCCCGCGGCGTACGGAGCATGGGCACGGTGAAGTCGGTGAGGGCGCCGACCCGCCGCCGCAGCCGCGCCGGCAGGACCTGCTCCAGCTTGGCCAGCGCGCGTACGGAGGTCTCGCCGATGCCCTCGACACCCTGGCCCGCGGCGGTGCGCAGGCCGACCGCGACCGCCACGGCCTCCTCGTCGTCGAGGAGCAGCGGCGGCAACTCGGCCCCGGCCCCGAGCTGGTAGCCGCCGCCGGTGCCGGGGCTGGCGTTCACGGGGTAGCCGAGCTCGCGCAGCCGGTCGACGTCGCGCCGTACCGTACGCGAGGTCACCCCGAGCCGGTCGGCGAGATCGGCACCGGACCACTCCCGGTGGGCCTGGAGCAGCGAGAGCAGACGCAGCAGCCGTGCGGAGGTCTCCAACATGCCCCCGAGTCTGCCAGCCGTCGCGGACAGGTACGGTCCGCGATGCGACCGCGAAAGCGAGAGACAGCCGCGCGCACGGCCGCATCCCACACGGCCGCACCGCCTCCGCCCGCCCGTCAGCGGAAGCGGGTACGGAAGCGGCCGCGCGTGCCGCGGACGAGTCGGCCCGCCCTCGCCTTCAGTGCGTAGACCGCGTCGACGCCCACGCCGACCCGGTGGTGGAGCCATGCCCGGCCCCGTGCGTGGGTGCGCCGGCTCGCGCCCTTCCCGACGAGCTCCGTCCAGAGCGCCTCGTGCCGAGCCGCGATCCGGACGGGGTCGAAGCGTTCCGAGGAGGCGAGCGCCGCCCGCGCGGTCTTCGCCCGCAGTTCGTCGTCCTCCACGAGACCGCGCAGCGCCTCCGTCACCGCGGCCACGTCGTCGACCGGCACGAGCCGCCCGTCGACGCCGTCCTCGATGATCTCGCGCGGCCCGTGCGGGCAGTCGGTCGACACCACCGCGAGCCCGGAGCGCATCGCCTCCACGATCGTCATCCCGAAGGACTCCCGCTGCGAGGTCACCACGGCGATCGACCCCTTGACCCACTCCGGCTCCATCGGGGTGACGCTGCCCATGAGGAACGCCCGTCCCCCGAGGCCCCGTTCCTCGATCCGGCGGGCCAGCTCGCCCCCGACGTCCTGGATCGCGTCCCCGCTGCCGTAGATCCGCAGCTTCCAGTCCGGGTGGTCCGCGGCGACCTCGGCGAAGGCGTCGATCAGCACGTCATACCGCTTCACCCGGGTCAGCCGGCCCGCCGCGACGACGGTCCTCGCCGCGGGGTCGGCGGGCGGCAGCGTCGGCGCGGGCACGCTGTTGGGCACGGACTCGATCCGTACGCCGGTCAGCCCGAGCCTCCGGTAGGCGCGGGCGTCGACCTCCGTGACCGTCGTGACGGCGTCGAGGAGCCGGTACTCGTGGCCGATGTCCCGCCGCAGCCGGTAGCCGTGGCCGGCCAGGGTCAGATGCTCCTGGCCGACGAGGACGGGCCCCCGCCGGGCCTGCCGGGCGAGGTGCACGACGAGCCCCGGGCGGGTGGCGACGAGGACGTCGGCCTCCACCCCGCGCAGGTACTCCCCGATCCGGGTGTCCGTGAGGGCGCTGTACTGCCTCCAGCGGCCGTCGCCGCGCGGGAAGACCTCGGCGGGTCGGTGGAAGTCGGGGTGGTCCCCGTCGTACCCGGGGCTGTCCGTGCGCAGGTCGACGAGGTGCCGCAGCGTCACACCGGCGGGCAGGCCGAGGGCCGGCCGGTCGCGGTGGCGGAACACCGTGACGATCTCGACCTCGTGACGCGTGGCCAGTTCCTCGGCGAGCGTGAACGTCGTCCGGATCGTGCCGCCGTAGTGGTAACCGTTGTGGAGCAGAAAGGAGATTCGCATCGCGCTGCCGGTTCTCCCCGGTCGGTCGGTCCGTCGGTTGTCGGTCGGGCCGACTTTACTGCGCTACGGAGTCGGTCACTCACGGTCGGTAGCCGAGCTGGGGCACGGTCGCGCAGTTCTCCGTCATCTCGCCCTGGGCGACCCAGCCCCGGCCGTCCTCCCAACGGGCCACGGAGAGACAGGTGTGACGGGTGTCGGGCGGTCGCGCGAGGTGCTCGAAGCGGACGGGCAGCAGCAGTCCGCGCGCGGTGTACGGCTCCGGACGGTTCAGGAACTCCTCGACGCACCCACGGGTGAGCTCTTCCCCCGCCAGACAGGAGCGGGCCGCGTCGGTGAACCACATCGCCGCCGCCCACCCCTCCAACTGCCACTGGGACAGCGGCCGTTGCCCCATCGCGTCCCGGAACTCGCGGACGGCCGGGTGGTCGGCGTCCTGGTGGTTCCGGCTGGCTCCGGTCACCCACAGGGAGTTCAGGCAACCGGGGGCGCGGGCGTAGTCGCGGGCGACGGACGAGGACCAGTTCTGGACGTTGGTGACCTTGGCGTCGACACGTACCCCGAGCGCCTCCATCGCCTCGCACAGCCGCACGTTGCCGTGGGTGTCCATCGCGTCGAAGAGGAGGTCGACGTGCCGGTCCCGCAGATCGGCCGCGACCGCGCGGAAGTTGGGCAGCGCGAAGTCGACCTGCTCGTCGACGACCCGGTAGCCCTCGGCGCGCAGCCCGTCCGCGACCAGCCGGGCGTACGCGGCGGACGCGGCCTGGTTGTACGAGACGACGGCGGCGGTCCTCGCGCCCTTCTCCCGCTCGAACCAGCGGTAGACCTCCGTCCCGCCGTACAGCGTCCCGTTCCACCCGGGCTTCCCTCCGGTGCGCGGCGCGGAGCTGCCGTAGATCCCGTAGAGGTGCGGGTACGTGTCGTACGCGGGGGTGAGGGGCTGACCGCCGACGTCGGGGACGCCGGCCTTCGCGACGAGGGGCGCGCCCGCGTAGTTCAGGGCGGTGGTGGCGACGAGCGCGAAGACATGGCGCTCGTCGACCAGCCGGTGCACGCAGGCGTTGTTGCCGACGCCGCTGCCGCCGTCGTCGCAGGTCTCGACCTCGATCCGGCGCCCGTCGAGGCCGCCGCGGGCGTTGAGGGCGTCGAAGTACGCGCGGGCGCCGTCGCGCGGGCCGGTGAGGGCCTGCCCGCCGATCGGGCTCGTGGCGCTGGTGATGATCCCGACGCGGAGCGGCTCACCGCCGGAGGGGGTGGCGGTGGGCCGCGTCTCGAAGGCGCGCTCCGGGAGCCGGCTGCCGCAGGCCGTGAGCACGACCAGGAGGGCGAGCAGCACGGCGAGGAGCAGCGCCGCCCCCGGTTCAGCAGCCCGGAACGGTGACACCGCTCAACTCGACCAGGCCGCAGAGGGTCTTGACGGAGACCTTCCAGGTGCCGTCCTGGAGGATCGAGGTGCCCTGGGAGTCGGGCAGGGCGGGGGCCCCGCCGACGAGCAGGTCGTAGGTGACGTTGGCCTCGGTGGCCGAGGTGAACTCGACGCCCGTGACCTTCGCCGAGGTCATGGCCGCGTTCTTGTCTCCGGCGAAGGCGGTCAGGACCGGCTCCAACTCGGCGCCGTTCTCCAGGAGACCCACCTTGTCGGCCGCGGGGGTCTTCGGGTCGAAGAACGTCGTCCAGTTCTTGGTGATCTCCGCCTCGGCGGCGGCCGGGTCGGCGGGTTCACCCTCGCCCGGCGGCTGGTCCGTCGTCCCGGGCGGCGGCGTCTCGTAGACCTGGTTGCCGGTCGTCCCGTCGTCCGAGCATCCCGCGACGGCGGGCACGAAGGCCAGGACGGCGACGGCCGCGAGGGCCGCGAGCCGGGGGCGTCCGCCGAGTCGTTCGAGAACCATCTGGCTCACCACCGGGTGTCTCTCCAGGCCGCACGGCCTGATGCTTCCAGAGTGGGGCGAAGGGGGGCATAGTGCAAGGAAAAGGGGAGACGAGGGAGGCCCGTGCCGACATCCCGGATCCTGCTGTGGGGCGGTGTCGCGGCGGCCGCCGGGGGCGCGGTGCTCTGCGTGCTCGGCTGGTACGGGATCTCCGGCGAGCGCTTCGCCGAGCGCCAGCTGCCCTATCTGGCCTCGTGCACGGTGCCGGGGGCCGCGCTGGTCGTGGCAGGCGCGGTGCTCGTCGCTGCGGCCCTCCTGATGCCCGTACGCCCTCAGGAACCGGCCCCGTCCGAAGCGGCGGAGACTCCCCCACCGTCCTCGGACGAGCCGCCGCTGCGCGTCCCGGGCGGGACCCTGGCCCACCGCCCGGACTGCCCGCTGGTGGCGGGGAAGCCGGAGGCGACGGAGGCGGGCGCCGCGGAACTCGACCCCTGCCCGGTCTGTGAGCCATGGCCTCCCTGACGTACGAGCTCACGCTCGCCGGCCTCGCGGTCGGCAGCGCCGCCGCGCTCACCGGGATCGGCCTGATCGTCACCTACCGGGCGACGGGCGTGCTGAACCTCGCGCACGGCGCCGTCGCCATGATCTGCGCGTACGTGCTGCGGCAGCTGGTGGTCGTCGAGGGCTGGCCGCTGCCCCTGGGAGCCCTGGTCACGCTCCTGGTGGTGGCCCCGGGAATCGGCCTCGTCCTCGACCGGGGAGTGTTCCGCCCGCTCTCCCTCCTCGGCTCGAACCCGGCGCAGACCCTGGTGGCCTCCATCGGCGTCTTCGTGCTCCTCGTGGGCGGGGCGGTGCTGCTGTGGGGCACCGAGGCGCGGGCCGACGCGCCGGTGCTCCTCGGCGACGACCCGTGGGCGCAGCTGGGGGCGGTGGTGGCGCTGGCCTGCCTGGTGACGGCGGTGGCGCGGTGGACCCGGTTCGGCCGGGAGCTGAGGGCGGTGGTGGACAACCGGCCGCTCGCCGTCCTGTCGGGGGTCCACGCGGACCGGGTGGCGGCGGCGGGTTGGGCGTTCGGTTCCTTCACGGCCGGGCTCACGGGCGTCCTCCTCGCCCCGTACGTACGCCTCGACCCGTACGGGATGCCGCTGCTCGTCATCGAGGTGATCGCGGTCGCGGTGATCGCCCGGATGCGCTCACTGGCAGTCGCGGTGGTGGCCGCGGTCGCGATCGGCGTGGCCCAGGCCCAGCTCACCCGGCTGCACCCGGAGGGCTGGGCGGCGCCGCTGGTGCAGGCGATCGGGGCGAACCTGTTCGTGGTGGCGCTCCTGGTGGCGGCGCTGGTCCTGCCGGGCGTCGGCGGCAGGGGCCGGGACGCCCTGCCCCCACCGACCCGCACCCCCCGCATCCCCACGACCCTCTGGCTGGTCACCGGCGCCCTGCTCCTCCTCCCCCTCGGCCTCGCGGGCTCGGACCTGCACACGGCGGTGCAGGTCCCGGCGCTCGCCGTGGTCCTGCTCTCCCTGGTCGTGGTGGCGGGCCGGGGCGGCCAGATCGCCCTGGGCCAGGCGGCGTACGCGGGCCTGGGCGCGCTCCTGACGGCCCTGCTGTCGACGGCGGGCGTCCCCACCCTCGTGGCGCTGGGGCTCGCGGTACCGATGGTGGCGGTGGTGGGCCTGGTGACGGCCTGGCCGGCGATCCGCCGCCACGGCCTGGCACTCGCCCTGGCCACTCTGGCGACCGGGGTGGCGGTGAGCCGCTTCGTCCTCGCCCAGCCGTACGCGACGGCGGGCCTGTCCCTCGGCCGCCCGGCGGGCTTCTCCGGCGACCGCGCCTTCTACGCCCTGGAACTGGCCGTCCTGGCCGGCTGTCTGGCCCTGGTGGCGGCACTGCGCCGGGGCCGCACGGGCCGCGCGCTGGCCGCGCTGCGGGACCACGAGCCGGGCGCGGAGGCGTCGGGCGTCCCGGCCCCCGCCCTCAAGCTCCTCGCCTTCGTCCTGGGCGCGGCCCTGGCGGCCCTCGGCGGCGGCCTCCTGGGCATGGGCCTGCGCGCCTTCGACCCGGAGGCGTACGACCCGGTACGCGGCCTGCTCTGGTTCGCCGCGGTCCTGGTCCTGGGCGCGGACAGCCTGCTCACCCCGCTGGTGGCCGCGGCCCTCCTGGTCACCCTCGACGCGGGCCCCCAGGCGGGCGTGGCAGCGGCCCTGGTCGGCCTCCTGGCCACCCAGACGGGCCGCATCCCGCCGCTGACGACCCTGCTGCTCCCCCACCCCAAGCCGACCAGCCGACCCGAAAACCGCGTACGCCCCCGCCCCCCTCCGTCCGCCGTCGGCGCCGCACCTCCCACGGAAGAACCCGCACCTCTCCCGACGACCCGCGCGGAAAGCGCGGGTCGGAATCCCGCTCCGCCCGAAGGCCGGGCACAACCCCGCCGGCCCGCGGCCGCCGACGGCGCCGGGCCCCCCACGGGAAGGCCCGCACCTCTGCCGACCACCCACACAGGTGGTGCGGCTGGGAACCCCAGCCCGACCGCAGGCCGGGCGCACCCCCGCCGCCCCGCACCAGGCCACGCACCCGCACCACCCACCACCCGCACCACCCCGGAACTCCGCGCGCACGACCTCACCCTCACGTACCCCGGCGGGATCACCGCCCTCTCCCACGTCACCCTCCACCTCACCCCCGCGCGCATCACCGCCCTCGTCGGCCCCAACGGCGCCGGCAAGAGCACGCTCTTCGACTGTCTCGCCGGGACCCTCCGCCCCCGGCACCACCAGGGCCTGATCACGCTCGACGGCGCCGACATCACCTCGCGCCCGGCGCACGCCCGGACGCGTCTCGGAATCGCCCGGACCTTCCAGCGGCTCGCCGTCTTCCCGTCGCTCTCCGTCGAGGAGAACGTCCGCCTCGGCGGGGAGCGCGGCCACGTCCGCGGGGACCCCGCGGCCGTCGAACGGAGCCTGCGGCTGCTGGGCCTCGAAGGCCCCGTACGGCACCGCGCGGCCGCCGACCTGCCGACGGGGACACTGCGCCGTGTCGAGCTCGCCCGCGCGCTCGCCGGGCAGCCGCACACGCTCCTCCTCGACGAACCCGCCGCGGGCCTCGACGCCGAGGAGACCGCCGCGCTCGCCAGGCTCCTCGCCGCGCTCGCGGCGGACGGCCTGACGATCCTCGTCGTCGAGCACGACCCGGACCTCGTCGCCGGGATCGCCCACACCGTGCACACGATGGAGGGCGGCCGGATCCTGTCATGAGCGTCGAGATCGAGCTGCGCGCTGCCCGGGTCCGCTACGGCCCGCTGGAGGCCCTGCACGGCCTGGACCTGCCCGTGCCCGCCGGCACCGTGACCGTGCTCCTGGGCCGGAACGGCGCCGGCCGCACCACCGCCCTACGGGCCCTCGCGGGCACGGTACGGCTCTCCGCCGGCCGGGTGGTGTGGCGCGGGACCGACGTGACCCGGCTGCCGGCACACGAGCGGGCGCGCCGCGGGATGTGCTTCGTACCGGATCTGCGGGCGGTGTACGAGGGGCTGACCGTCGCCGAGAACCTCGCGCTCACCGCACCGGGCGCCCCGCCGCCGTACCCCGAGCTCGTACCCCTGCTGTCCCGGCCGGCCGGGACCCTCTCCGGCGGGGAGCGCCGGATGCTGGCGCTGTCCCGCGCCCTGCTGACGCCCGCGCGCGTCGTGCTGGTCGACGAGCCGTCGCTCGGCATGGCCCCGCCGGTCGCGGCGCGTACGTACGGGTTCCTCGCCGCGCTCTGCGCCGAGCGCGGCGCGGCCGTGGTCCTGGCCGAGCAGCGCGTACCGCCCGGCCTTCCGCGCGGCTCGCTCGTCCACGAGCTGCGGCGCGGCTCCCGCACGGCCTGCGGGGAGCCGTCCGAGTTCGCCCGGGATGCCGCGGAGTGACGTCAGAGCGGTGCGATCCGCAGCATCGTGCCGATGACGATCCGGTTCGGGTCGGGCCCGATGAGGCTCCGGTTCGCCGTGTACAGCGCCTGCCAGCCGCCCTTGACGGCGAAGCGGGCGGCGATCGAGCCGAGCGAGTCCCCCGGCTGGACGGTATGCGCGCGGCCGCTCAGCCCGTACCGCTTGGAGCAGACCGGCCAGGCCCCCCAGCCCTGGGTGCGCAGGAGCTCCTCCGCGACGGTGATCTGCTGCGGGCGGGTGGCCAGGTCGGCGCGCCGGGCGTACTTCAGTCCGCCGTGCTCGACCCAGGTCGGCTGCCAGAACTGGAGTCCGCCGTAGAAGCCGTTGCCGGTGTTGACGTTCCAGCGGCCGCTGGACTCGCACTCGGCGACGCAACCCCACGGCCACTGGTCGACGGCGCAGGCGTAGCGGGGCACGGCCGCCGCCGCGCGCACCGCGTCGGCGGAGGCGGAGACCGCCACGGCGGACGGCACGCCGTCCCGCGCGACGCCCGGCACCACACCCGCCACCGCGCCCGTCATCGGCGCCACAGCGGCCTCCCACGGCCCCGTGGACGCGTCCCGGGCCTGGGCGGGCGCCGACGTGAGGGTCAGCAGCGCGGCCGCCGACGCGGCCGCCACGGAGCCGGCCGTCCAAAATCGGATCTTCGACATCGGGGCAGGCTAGGCAGGCTCCCGACACCCCCGGCCCGTGCCGCGCGGAACACTGTTCACACCCCACCCGGTCGGAGTCACCACCCCCGCCGCACAAGCCACCTGCAAGTTGCCTCGCTTCCGCGCGTGACCCCGGCCGAGCCTGACCCGTTGAACTCGGCATGAGACGCCCGGGAACGGCCCGGCGTCCCCCCGTACCGAGTCCAGGGAGCCCCCCGTGCCGCGCATGCTCGACGTCAGCGAGGACGTACGCGCCGAGATCGGCGACGAAGAAGCCGACCGGCTGCTTGCCGGCGACAACGCCCCGGGCAGCTACGACTGCACCTCCTGCCGCACGCCGGGGGACTCCGAGCAGGAGCGCACCAGCACGGTGCTGTTCGTCGGTGAGGAGACCGCGGTCCTCGCGTTCGCCCACGCCAGCTGCATTCCGTCCCAGGTCGTCCGCGTCGCCGAGGAGCAGCTCCAGGGCGCTGTCGCCTCGATCACGGCCTCGGACGCCGCCGACGCGCTGTCCGCCGCCCACCCCGAGCAGGCCGTGCTCGGTGTCACCAGCGGTCTCGTCCTGATCGAGGGCGAGCTGCACCCCGCGCTGGTCGTGGAACCGACCGCCCCCGTGGCCCGCCCGGGAACGGACGGTCTCGTCGACGAGTTCCTGCCGCTCCTGGCGGAGCAGGGCTTCCGGCCCGTCAACGACCTCGGCGAGAAGCCCGCGGTGCTGCCGGGCTGGTCGGTCCTGGTCGCCATGGGCCAGCTGCACTCCGTCCTCCAGCCGGGGCCGAACGGCGCGGGTCAGGCCGCCTGGTGGCAGGCGCACCAGCCGCTCCAGGTCACCGAGGGCTGGCGCGCGGCGGCCAACAAGTCGCACACGGTCCTCGTCTTCGCCGCCCCGGTGGGCTCCATCGGCCAGCAGCCCCGCGAGGACCTGCTGCGCGACGCCCTGGAGAAGGCCGCGGCGAACGGGCGCCTGGTGGCGGCCGCGATGCCGCTGGCCGGTACCTGATGGACGACGGCCGGCCCGGTTTAGGGCCCGGACGGGTCCCCGCGGGCCCGGCCGGCCCCCCGGTGCCGGGCGGACCGGCGGCACCGGCGGCGGCCGCTCCCCTGGGAGCGGCCGCGCCGCGGGTCGGCGGGGGTGCGGCGGCGCCGAAGGTCACGACCGTGCCGCGCCCCCGGCGTGCGCCTCTTTCGGAGAGCCGCCCGCATCCGACGGGCGGCGGGGTCGTTGGCACGTACGTGCACCCATACGACCCTTTCCTCCAGCCGTATCCGAGCCACATCCCCTCCATGCGCCCGGCGCAGGACGTCACGGCGGGCCAGTCGGCCACGCCGATCTACGACGCCCTGTTCTCGGAGTACCGCCGGTCGTTCCGCACGCTGCCGGGTGACCGCAGCGGCGAGGAGGAGGTGGCCTTCCGGGCCTTCGGCACGACCGCGAGCACGGGTCTCCACGGCAACGGGCAGGGGTACGCGGCCGGACAGGGGTACGGGAGCGGGCAGCGGTTTGCCACCGCGTATCCGCCGGTGTGGACGGCGCAGCAGCATCACACCCCGGCGGCCCTGCCGCCGGGCCCCCGCCGGGGCGTCTAGGGCGCGGCGGACTCCGCGGACACACCTGACACGGCTGAGGGCCGGGGCTCATCGCCCCGGCCCTCAGCCGTTCCGTACCGTCCCGCGCACTACTTCTTGCGGCCGCGCTTCTCGCGCACGCGCACCGAGATGTGGATCGGGGTTCCCTCGAAGCCGAACTCCTCGCGCAGACGGCGCTCGATGAAGCGGCGGTAGCCGGCCTCCAGGAAGCCCGAGGCGAAGAGCACGAACCGGGGCGGCTTGGTGCCCGCCTGCGTACCGAAGAGGATGCGGGGCTGCTTGCCGCCGCGGATCGGGTGCGGGTGGGCCGCGACGATCTCACCGAGGAAGGCGTTGAGCCGACCCGTGGGGATACGGGTCTCCCAGCCGGCGAGGGCGGTCTCGATGGCCGGGACCAGCTTCTCCATGTGGCGGCCGGTCTTGGCGGAGACGTTGACGCGGGGCGCCCAGGCGACCTGCTGCATCTCGGTCTCGATCTCGCGCTCGAGGTAGTAGCGGCGCTCCTCGTCGAGCTCGTCCCACTTGTTGTAGGCGATGACGATGGCGCGGCCCGACTCGACCGCCGTCGTGATGATGCGCTGGTCCTGGACCGAGATGTTGTCGGTGGTGTCGATGAGGATGACGGCCACCTCCGCCTTCTCGATGGCGGCCGCGGTCCGCAGGGAGGCGTAGTAGTCCGCGCCCTCCTGGAGGTGGACCTTCTTGCGGATGCCGGCGGTGTCGACGAACTTCCACGTCACGCCGCCGAGCTCGATGAGCTCGTCGACCGGGTCGCGGGTGGTGCCGGCCAGCGCGTTGACGACGACCCGGTCCTCGCCCGCCACCTTGTTGAGCAGGGAGGACTTGCCGACGTTCGGACGGCCGATGAGGGCGATGCGGCGCGGGCCGCCGACGGCGTTGCCGAAGCGCTGCTCGGGGGCCTCGGGCAGCTTCCTCAGGACCTCGTCGAGGAGGTCGCCGGTGCCGCGGCCGTGCAGCGACGAGACGGGGAACGGCTCGCCGAGGCCGAGCGACCACAGCATGGACGCGTCGGCCTCGCCCGACTGTCCGTCGACCTTGTTGGCGGCGAGGACGACCGGCTTCCCGGCGCGGCGGAGGAGCCTGACGACGGCCTCGTCGGTGTCGGTGGCGCCGACGGTGGCGTCCACGACGAAGAGACAGGCGTCGGCGGCCTCGATGGCGAACTCGGCCTGGGCGGCGACGGCGGCGTCGATGCCGAGGACGTCCTGCTCCCAGCCGCCGGTGTCGACGACCTTGAAGCGGCGCCCGGCCCATTCGGCCTCGTAGGTGACGCGGTCGCGGGTGACGCCCGGCTTGTCCTCGACGACGGCCTCACGGCGGCCGATGATGCGGTTCACCAGGGTCGACTTGCCGACGTTCGGACGGCCGACGACGGCGAGGACGGGGAGGGGGCCGTGGCCGGCCTCCTCGATCGCGCCCTCGACCTCTTCGGCGTCGAAGCCCTCTTCGGAGGCGAGCTCCATGAACTCCGCGTACTCGGCGTCGCCAAGTGCCCCGTGGTCGTGCTGGTCGTTCATGAAGTCCGTTCCTTGATCATTCGTGGTCGGTGGGTCCCCGGGCCGCGGGGCCCACTACTGAAAGTCTCGCTCAGCGCCCGGTGAGGCGCCTGGCGTTTTCCAGGTGAGCGGTGAGCCGCCCCTGGATACGTACGGTGGCCTCGTCGAGGGCCGTGCGGGTCCGACGGCCCGAGCCGTCCCCCGCCTCGAAGGCGTCGCCGAAGACGACGTCGACGCGGCCGCGCAGCGGAGGCAGCGCCTTGATCAACCGTCCCCGGCGCGCCGATTCTTCCCGCCCATCCCGCCCGGTGGTCCCCAGCACCGCGACCGGGACGATCGGCGCGCCGCTCCGGACGGCGAAGTAGGCGAGACCGGCCCGCAGCGAGGCGAAGTCTCCCTCGCCTCGGGTGCCCTCGGGGAAGATCCCGAGGACGCCGCCCTGCTCCAGGACGCCCAGGGCGTTGCCTATCGCGTTGCGGTCGGTGCTGTCGCGGTCGACCTTGACCTGCCCGATGCCCTCCAGGAAGGGACCGAGGGGCCCGACGAAGGCTTCCTTCTTGATGAGGAAGTGCACGGGGCGCGGTGCGGTGCCCATGAGCATGGGGCCGTCGATGTTGTGCGCGTGGTTGACGGCGAGGATGGCGGGGCCGGAGGCCGGCACCCGCCAGGCGCCGAGGACGCGCGGCTTCCAGAAGCCGTACATCAGACCGATGCCGATACGTCGGCCGACGGCGGCGCCCTTCTCGGAGGGCACGGTCACTTGGCGGCCGTCCTCTTCTCGTCCACCAGGGTGACGACGCACTCGATGACCTGGTCCAGCGTGAGCTCGGTGGTGTCGACCTCGACGGCGTCGCCGGCCTTCGCGAGCGGGGAGGTCTTGCGGCTGGAGTCGGCCGCGTCCCGCTTGATCAGGGCTTCCTTCGTCGCGTGCACGTCGGCGCCCTTGACCTCGCCGGAGCGGCGGGCGGCACGGGCCTCGGGCGAGGCGGTGAGGAAGATCTTCAGGTCGGCGTCGGGCAGGACGGTGGTGCCGATGTCCCGGCCCTCGACGACGATGCCGTGCTCGGCGCCCTTCGCGATGGACCGCTGGAGCTCGGTGATGAGCTCCCGCACCTCGGGGACGGCGCTGACGGCGCTGACCTTCGAGGTGACCTCTTCGGTACGGATCGGACCGGCCGCGTCGACACCGTCGACCGTGATCGTGGGGCGGGACGGGTCGGTGCCGGAGACGATGACCGGCTTGGCGGCGGCGTTGGCGACGGCGTCGGCGTCCGTCACGTCGACGCCGTTGCTGATCATCCACCAGGTGATCGCCCGGTACTGGGCGCCGGTGTCGAGGTAGCTCAGCCCCAGCTTGGCGGCGACCGCCTTCGAGGTGCTCGACTTGCCCGTGCCGGACGGCCCGTCGATGGCGACGATCACGGATTCCACGGTGGGAACACCTTCCTGGGGTGAGCGGTAGGGCCCGGCGGAGATGCAAGGGGCCCCCACAAGGTTACCGAGTCCCACGCACCCGTTCGGCCCAGCCCGTGCCGGACCCCCGAAGGACGCCGCCGAGAACCCCGCCGGGAGTCCGCCCGGAGCGGGTCCGGAGCCCTGCCCGGGCCCTGCGCCGGGGGCCCTCGGCAGGGCCCGCGATCAGACCCGTACCGCACATCCTCGTACCGTCACGCCGTCACACCGCGAGGCCGTCACACCGCCAGGCCGTCACACCGCCAGGCCGTCAGGCCGTCCGCAGGGCCCAGCCGCGTTCCTGCAGGGCCGCGCCCAGGGCCGCGGCCGAGGCCGGGTCGACCATGAGCTGGACCAGGCCCGCCTGCTGGCCGGTCGCGTGCTCGATGCGGACGTCCTCGATGTTGACGCCGGCGCGGCCCGCGTCGGCGAAGATCCGGGCCAGCTCGCCGGGCCGGTCGCTGATGAGGACGGCGACGGTCTCGTAGGCCGTGGGGGTGGTGCCGTGCTTGCCGGGGACGCGGGCGCGGCCGGCGTTCCCGCGGCGCAGGACGTCCTCGACGCCCGAGGCGCCGTCCCGGCGCTTGTCCTCGTCGGCGGACTGCAGGGAGCGCAGCGCGCGGACCGTCTCGTCGAGGTCGGCGGCGACGCCCGAGAGGACGTCGGCGACGGGGCCCGGGTTGGCGGAGAGGATCTCGACCCACATGCGCGGGTCGGAGGCCGCGATCCGGGTGACGTCCCGGATGCCCTGCCCGCAGAGCCGTACGGCCGACTCGTCGGCCTCCTCCAGGCGCGCGGCGACCATCGACGAGACGAGCTGCGGGGTGTGGGAGACGAGGGCGACGGCCCGGTCGTGGGCGTCGGCGTCCATGACGACGGGCACGGCCCGGCAGAGGGCGACGAGCTCCAGGGCGAGGTTGAGGGCCTCGGTGTCGGTGTCCCGGGTCGGGGTCAGGACCCACGGCCGTCCCTCGAAGAGGTCCGCGGTCGCCGCGAGCGGGCCCGAGCGCTCCTTGCCGGACATCGGGTGCGAACCGATGTACGCGGTGAGGTCGAGGCCCAGCGCCTCCAGCTCCCGCTTCGGCCCGCCCTTGACGCTCGCCACGTCCAGGTAGGCGCGCGCGAGCCCGGCCGTCATCGCCTCGGCGAGGGTCGCGGCCACGTGCGCCGGGGGTACGGCGACGATCGCGAGGTCCACGCGCCCCTCGGGCGCCTCGTCGGTACCCGCGCCGAGCGCGGCGGCGGTCCGGGCGCTGGCCGGGTCGTGGTCACGGAGGTGGACGGTGACGCCCCGGCCCGCGAGGGCGAGGGCGGCGGAGGTACCGATCAGTCCGGTGCCGATGACGAGCGCTGTCCTCACTGGGCGATGTCCTTGCGCAGGGCGGCCGCGGCACCGAGGTAGACGTGCGCGATCCGGGACTTGGGCAGCTCGGTCTCGACGTGGGCGAGGAGCCGTACGACTCTCGGCATCGCGCCCTCTATGTCGAGCTCCTGCGCGCAGATGAGGGGTACGTCGACGATCCCGATGCCCCGGGCCGCGGCGGCGGGGAAGTCGCAGTGCAGGTCCGGCGTGGCCGTGAACCAGATGCTGATGAGGTCGTCCGCGGTGAGCTCGTTGCGCGCGAGGACGGCGGTGAGCAGCTCCTCGACCTGCTCGCGCATGTGTCCGGCCTCGTCCCGTTCCAGCTGGACGGCTCCTCGGACCGCTCGTACCGCCACGTCGTAACTCCTTCGTCCGCGTCGACTGCTCCGTTCAGCCTAGTCAGCGGTGGGGACGACCTGTTCCGGGCGCCCGCCCTCCGAGACGGAGGACGGGCGCCCGGAAGGGTCAGAGCTGCTGCCGGCGGATGAGGTCCTCCAGGGAGCCCTGGGGCACCGAGCCGTTCGGGGTCAGCTTGTCGACGGCCTGCGGCAGCGACTGGGCGATCTGCTCGGCGGCCTCCTGCGGGCTGACGCCGGCGTCGGCCGCGACCTTCTGGAGGGTGTCGTCCGGGAGCGCCTCGGCGATCTGGGCTCCACTGACGGGCTGGTTCCGGCCGGTGCCGACCCAGGACTGGGCCTGGTCGGTGAGGCCGGACTTCGTCAGCATGTCGAGGAGTCCTCCGAGCGGGTTCGCGCCGTCGGCGCCGCCGCTCTTGCCGCCCGCGAGGGCGCCGAGCAGGGAGCCGAGGATGCCGCCGGCACCGCCGCCGCCCTGTCCGCCGCCTCCGAGGAGGCTTCCGAGGAGACTGCCGAGGTCGTTACCCGCCATCGTTCTGCCTTTCGTCCGGTACGGAACACGCCCAATCTCACGCATAGGGTGATGTTCCGCCACTCGATGGACGCCCCGGGCGCGGTAGAACTGTCTGCATGCTCCTGCACGTCGTACCGCTGGCCGACTGGTCCGCCGACCCCACGGACCCCACCGCCCCCTACGCCCCCGCGTCGCTCGCCGCCGAGGGCTTCGTCCACTGTTCGGCGGACGGGGCCGCGGCCCTGGCGATCGCCGACGGCCCCTACCGGACCGCGCCCGGCCCCCTCCTGGTCCTCGTGATCGACGAGTCCCGGCTCGGCGCGGAGGTCCGCTGGGAGGGCTCGGGGGACGTGCTCTTCCCCCACGTGTACGGAGCGATCGAGCGGACCGCGGTGACGGAGGTCCTGGAGGTACGCCGGGACGCGGACGGCCGTGCGAGGGAGCTGGCACCCCGGCCGTAGGCGTGTTGCGGGATCTCCGGGCGGAGCGCGGCCAAGCTGGATGCCATGACTTCACGCGCCACGAAACGCCGTACCGTCCTGATCGCCGCCGCGGCCCTGACGACGGGCTGCGGCTCGGACGACGGGGGTGACGGCGGTACGGCGACCGGCGCCCCGACCACGCCGAGCGCACCGGCCGGCACGAGCACCCCGGCCGATACCGGCACCCCGTCCGCTCCGAGCACCCCCACGTCGGCCGCGCCGAGCGGCGCCGCCCCGCTGGCCAGGACGTCCGAGATCCCGGTCGGCGGCGGCACGGTCTTCGCCGAGCAGAAGGTGGTCGTCACCCAGCCCGCGGCCGGCGAGTTCAAGGCCTTCTCGGCGGTCTGCACCCACCAGGGCTGTCTGGTGAACAAGGTCGCGGACGGCACCATCGACTGCCCCTGCCACGGCTCCAAGTACCGCATCGCGGACGGCTCGGTCGCGGCGGGACCGGCACCCCGCCCGCTCCCGGCCGAGCAGATCACCGTCTCGGGGGAATCGATCACCCTCGCGTAGCCTGACCGGCATGACCCCCGACGAACTGGTGCGCGACCACACCGTCTACTCCTGCGTGATGGGCTCGCGCGCCTTCGGTCTGGCGACCGAGGGCAGCGACACGGACGTCCGGGGCGTCTATCTCGCCCCGACACCGCTCTTCTGGCACTTCGACAAGCCCCCGGCCCATGTCGAGGGCCCCGGCGAGGAGCAGTTCAGCTGGGAGCTGGAGCGCTTCTGCGAGCTGGCCCTGCGCAACAACCCGAACGTCCTGGAGTGCCTCCACTCCCCCGTCGTCGTGCACGCCGACGACCTGGGCCGCGAACTCCTCTCCCTGCGCGGCGCCTTCCTCTCCCGCCGCTCCCACCAGACCTTCGTCCGGTACGCCGGCGGCCAGCGCCGCAAGCTCGACGCGGACGTCCGCCAGTACGGCCACCCGCGCTGGAAGCACGCCATGCACCTGCTGCGGCTGCTGACCAGCTGCCGCGACCTGCTGCGCACGGGCGAGCTCCGCATCGAGGTCGGCGAGGAACGCGACCGGCTCCTCGCGGTCAAGCACGGCGAGGTGCCGTGGCCGGAGGTCGAGTCCTGGATGAACCGCCTCCAGGACGAGGCCGACCACGCCCACGACACGAGCCCCCTCCCCGCCGCCCCGGACCACGCCCGCGTCCAGGACTTCCTGATCCGCGCCCGCCGCGCGTCGGCCCTGACCGAGCTCTAGAACGCCCTGGCCGAGCTCTAGGCCGGGTCCGGAAAGTCCCGCCTGAGTCGCGGCGTCCACGACCCATGGCTCAAGCGTCCCAGAGCGCGCCGAACGTCAGCAGGTCGCTCCGGTACTCGACGTGCTCCGCCCATTCCTTCGGCCAGGCGTCGGCGCCCAGGTGCGCGCCGGCGAAGGCGCCCGCGAGGGCGGCGATCGAGTCCGAGTCGCCGCGGGTGCAGGCCGCCCTGCGCAGGGCGGTGAGGGGCTCGTCGGGGAAGAGCAGGAAGCAGAGGAGGCCGGTCGCGAGGGCCTCCTCGGCGATCCAGCCGTCGCCGGTGTACGCGCAGGGGTCGAGCTCCGGGTCGGCCGTGCGCTGGACGGCGTCGAGGCGTTCCAGGACGGCCAGGCACTCGTCCCAGCCGCGCCGGATGAAGGAGAGCGCGGAGGGGTCCTGCGAGCGGGTCCAGAGGTCGCCGAGCCAGTGCTCGTGGTAGCGGGAGCGGTTCTCGTACGCGTACGAGCGCAGCTGTCCGACGAGTCCGGCCGGGTCCACTCCCTGGGCCAGGAGGTACACGGCGCGGGCGGTGAGGTCGGAGGCGGCGAGCGCCGTGGGGTGGCCGTGGGTGAGGGCCGCCTGGAGCTGGGCGGCGCCCGCGCGCTGCTCCTCGCTCAGCCCGGGGACGAGGCCGATCGGCGCGACCCGCATGTTGGCGCCGCAGCCCTTGGATCCGATCTGGCTGGCGTCCTGCCAGGGCCGGTCGCCGTCGAGGAGCATGCAGGCGCGCAGGCAGGTGTTGCCGGGGGCCCGGTTGTTCTCCGGGGAGTGGTACCAGTCGACGAACTCGTCCCGGACCGGCCGGGCGAGCCGCAGCGGGGCGAGCACGCCCCGGTCCATGGCCGTGCGGACGCCCCGGGCGAGGGCGAGGGTCATCTGGGTGTCGTCGGTGACGTACGCCGTCCCGCGGGTGAGCGGGAGCGGCATCTCCCGCCAGGGGCCGAACGCGGCGAGGATCGCCGGCACGTCCTTGAACTCGGTCGGGAAGCCCAGCGCGTCGCCGAGCGCGAGGCCGACCAGGGATCCGGTCGCGGCCTGCTTCACCGCGGTACGGGTCGGGGGCAGGGTCATGAGGAGTGTCCTTCCGGTCGCAGGAGGGGCGGATGGAGGGCCGTGGCCTCGCCCGCCCGGTAGAGAGCGGCCGGTTTCCCCCGTCCGCCGGTGCGGCGCGGCGGCCCTTCCACGGCCCGGACGAAGCCGGGCGTGGTGAGGACCTTGCGCCGGAAGTTGGGGCGGTCGAGTGCGACGCCCCAGACCGTCTCGTACACCTGCCGCAGCTCGCCGAGGGTGAACTCGGGCGGGCAGAAGGCGGTGGCGAGGCACGAGTACTCGAGCTTGGCGCCGACGCGTTCGCGGGCGTCGGCGAGGATCCGGTCGTGGTCGAAGGCCAGCGGCCCGTACGAGCCGTAGGGCAGCCACCGCGCCTCCGCCGCGTCGCCGCCGCCGCGCGGTTCGGGCAGGCCGGGGACGAGCGCGGTGAAGGCGACGGAGACGACCCGCATCCGCGGGTCCCGGTCGGGGTCGCTGTAGGTGCGGAGCTGTTCGAGGTGGAGTCCCGCGACGGTGGCCTCGGGCAGCCCGGTCTCCTCGGCGAGTTCGCGGCGGGCGGCGGACTCGGCGGACTCGCGGGGCAGGACGAAGCCGCCGGGCAGCGCCCACTCTCCCGCGTACGGCTCCTGGCCCCGCTGGACGAGGAGGACGTGCAGGCGCTCCTCGCGGACGGTGAGGACGGCGAGGTCGACGGTGACGGCGAAGGGCTCGAAGGCGTACTTGTCGTACCCCTCCGGCGTGGGAGGGGCGGCGTCCGCGAGACTCATGCCCGCCTCCTTAAAAGTCACTCTGACTATAAATGCCGAGGCGCCTCGGCCACAAGCACCCTCGAACACGCGAAAGGCCCGTGACCGACCTGCGGTCACGGGCCTCTCGCGGAGAGGGGTGGGAACTACATCCCGACTTCCTTCATCAGCATGCCGACCTCGGTGTTGGTCAGACGGCGCAGCCAGCCCGACTTCTGGTCGCCCAGACCGATCGGGCCGAAGGCCGTACGGACCAGCTTGTCGACCGGGAAGCCGGCCTCGGCCAGCATCCGGCGCACGATGTGCTTGCGGCCCTCGTGCAGCGTGACCTCGACCAGGTAGTTCTTGCCGGTCTGCTCGACGACGCGGAAGTGGTCGGCGCGGGCGTACCCGTCCTCCAGCTCGATGCCGTCCTTGAGCCGCCTGCCGACCTCGCGGGGCAGCGGGCCGGTGATGGCGGCGAGGTAGGTCTTCTTCACGCCGTACTTCGGGTGCGTGAGGCGGTGGGCCAGCTCACCGTGGTTGGTGAGCAGGATGATGCCCTCGGTCTCCGTGTCGAGCCGGCCGACGTGGAAGAGCCGGGTCTCGCGGTTGGTGACGTAGTCGCCGAGGCACTGGCGGCCGTCCGGGTCCTCCATGGTGGAGACGACGCCGGCCGGCTTGTTCAGCGCGAAGAACAGGTAGGACTGGGTGGCGACGGTCAGGCCGTCCACCTTGATCTCGTCCTTCTCCGGGTCGACGCGCTTGCCCTGCTCCAGGACGATCTCGCCGTTGACCTCGACCCTGGCCTGCTCGATGAGCTCCTCGCACGTACGGCGCGAGCCCATGCCGGCGCGGGCGAGCACCTTCTGTAGGCGCTCACCCTCCTGCTCGGCACCCGGGAACGTCTTCGGGGTCTTGATCTCGGGCCGGTCCGCGTACCGG
This sequence comes from Streptomyces sp. NBC_00094, assembly GCF_026343125.1. NCBI lineage: Bacteria > Bacillati > Actinomycetota > Actinomycetes > Kitasatosporales > Streptomycetaceae > Streptomyces > Streptomyces sp. NBC_00094. The sequence continues at coordinate 1,725,037 of NZ_JAPEMB010000001.1, forward strand.
TCCCGGTTGCGCTGCTCGATCTTGGCGTCGAGCTCGCGCGAGCGGGCCGGAGCCTGCCGCTGGCCGTGCGGCCCGCGACGGGGAGGGAGGCCCTGAGGGGCCTTGGGGCCGCCCTTGGCGCCTCCGCGGGCCGCGGCGCCGCGACCCTTCTTCGGGGCCTCGGTGGGCTCGCTCACGTCGTAGGAGCGCTCCTCGGGGCGAGGCCGGCGCGTGTTGCTCGGGCGCTTCTGGTCGTCACGACCGCCACCGCCCTGGTAACCACCGCCGCCACCGCCCTGGTAGCCGCCACCGCCGCCACCCTGGTAGCCGCCACCGCCGCCGCTGCCGCCGCGACCGGCACCGCTGCCGCCGCGACCGCCACCGGCGCCGCCGCCACCCTGGTAGCCGCCACCACCGCCGCTGCCGCCGCGACCGGCACCGCTGCCGCCGCGACCGCCGCCGGCGCCGCTGCCACCACGGCCGCCGCCGCCGGCGCTGCTGCCACCACGGCCGCCACCGCTGCCGCCGCGGCCGCCGCTGTTGCCACCACGGCTCCCGCCGTTGTTTCCGCTGCTGTTCCTGCCGCTGCTGCTTCGCATCAAATTTCCGTCTTGTCGTCTGCGTCTACGTCCGGATCGAACGACGGGACGCCTTCGAGGGAGTCCGGCTCGACCGCCTCCGCCTCGGGGAGGAAGGGCGCGAGCTCGGGGAGTTCGTCCAGGCCGCGCAGGCCCATCCGCTCCAGGAAGTAGTTCGTCGTCCTGTACAGGATCGCACCTGTTTCGGGTTCCGCGCCCGCCTCCTCCACCAGACCCCGCTGGAGAAGGGTCCGCATCACGCCGTCGCAGTTGACCCCGCGGACCGCGGAGACCCGTGAACGGCTGACCGGCTGGCGGTACGCGACGACCGCGAGGGTCTCCAGGGCCGCCTGGGTGAGCCGGGCGTGCTGGCCGTCGAGCACGAAGGCCTCGACGGCCGCCGCATGGGCGGCGCGGGTGTAGTAGCGCCAGCCGCCGGCCACGTGCCGCAGCTCGAAACCACGGTCCTGGGCGGTGTACTCGTCGGCCAGCTCGCGCAGGGCGTCGGCCACCTCGCTCGGGGTGCGGTCCAGGACCTTGGCGAGGTGCTGCTCGGTGGCGGGCTCGTCGACGACCATGAGGACGGCTTCGAGGGAGGGCTTGAGGTCGCTCACTCCTGGGCCTCCGTTTCTGGGGCGGATACGTGGACCCGGGCGGACCGCCGGTCCGAGGCGGGCACCCGGGCCGGGGCGGATTCCCGCCCCCCGGCGGACTCCGGGTCGAACTCGTCGGTGACCCGGGTCTCCCCGTCGCCGCCGGACCACGTGACGGTGAGCTCCCCGAGGGCGGTCTCCTGGTCGAGGGCGACGGCCTTCTCCCGGTAGAGCTCCAGCAGGGCGAGGAAGCGGGCGACGACGGTGAGGGTGTCGCCGGCGTCCTCGATCAGCTCGCGGAAGGCCGCCGTCCCGCGCTCGCGGAGCAGCGCGACGACCACGGAGGCCTGCTCGCGGACGCTGACCAGCGGGGCGTGGATGTGGTCGACGTACACCTGGGGCTCGGCCTTGGGCTGCATGGCCTTGACGGCCAGCTTGGCGAAGCCCTCGAGGCCGAGGGAGATGACGACCTCGGGGAGCAGCTCGGCGTGGTGCGGTTCGAGACCGACGGTACGGGGGTGGCGGTGCCCCTCGGCCTCCCAGCGCTCCTGGAAGATGTCCGCGATCCGCTTGTACGCGCGGTACTGGAGGAGGCGGGCGAAGAGCAGGTCGCGGGCTTCCAGGAGGGCGAGGTCGGCCTCGTCCTCCACCTCGGCCACGGGCAGCAGCCGGGCGGTCTTGAGGTCGAGCAGGGTGGCGGCGACGACGAGGAACTCGGTGGTCTGGTCGAGGTCTCCGTCCGGCCCCAGGGCACGGAGGTGCGCCATGAACTCGTCGGTGACCTGGGAGAGGGCGACCTCGGTGACGTCCAGCTTGTGCTTGGTGATCAGCTGGAGGAGCAGGTCGAAGGGCCCCTCGAAGTTCGCGAGCCGTACGGTGAACCGCCCGCCGCCGGGCTCGGCGGCCTCCGCCACGCCCTCCCCCGCCGCCTTCACCGGTGCCGCGAGGGAAACGGGCTCCGGCGTCTCGCCCGGGCCGCTGCCCAGGGGGCGGCGGCCCGGCGGGCGGGACGTTTCGGCAAAGGCCTTGTGCATGGGGGTCCAGGGGGAACGGGGAAGCTCGGCAGCCCGCAGGCTACCGTCAGCGGCCGCGCAGACGGCGCACGAGGATGCTCGCGTCGCCGCGGGATTCCAGGTCCGCCAGGACGACGGCGACCGCTTCCCGGACGATCCTGCCCCGGTCGACGGCGAGGCCGTGCTCGCCCCTGAGTACGAGCCGGGCGTGCTCCAGGTCCATGAGCTCCTCGGCGGAGACGTAGACCGTGATCTTCTCGTCGTGGCGCTCACGGCCGCTGGGCCGTCGGTTCGGGGTACGGCCGCCGCGCCGCCGGGTCGCCGGGGCCGGCACCGTCGCGGCGTTCGCCGGCTTCGGGGCCTGACCCTCCGGCTCCACCGTCCGGGCGCGCGGTTCGGCCGCCTCGGAGTCCGCCGCCGTATGCTCCGCGGAGCCCTCGGCCGCCGTCTTGTCGCTCTCGCCCGCCGGTGCCGGGACGCCCCGGCGGGGTGAGGACGACTGGAGCGCCGTCCCCCCGGTCGTACGGAAGAGTTCGTCGGCGCCGGGCAGACTCACTCGGCGTGACACCGGGCGAGCACCTCCCTGGCGAGCTGGCGGTAGGCGGCGGCGCCCACGGAGTTGGAGGCGTAGGTGGTGATGGGCTCGCCGGCGACCGTGGTCTCCGGGAAGCGCACCGTCCGCCCGATGACCGTGTGGTAGACGTGGTCGTCGAAGGCCTCGACGACGCGCGCCAGGACCTCACGGCTGTGCACCGTCCGCGAGTCGTACATCGTGGCGAGGATGCCGTCGAGCTCCAGGTCGGGGTTGAGCCGCTCCTGGACCTTCTCGATCGTCTCGGTCAGCAGCGCCACTCCGCGCAGGGCGAAGAACTCGCATTCCAGCGGCACGATGACCTTGTGAGCCGCCGTCAGGGCGTTCACGGTCAGCAGGCCGAGCGAGGGCTGACAGTCGATCACGATGTAGTCGTAGTCGTTCAGCAGCGGCTTCAGGGCGCGCTGGAGCGTCGACTCGCGCGCGACCTCGCTGACCAACTGGACTTCGGCGGCCGAGAGGTCGATGTTGCTCGGCAGCAGGTCCATGTTGGGCACGGCGGTCTTGAGGAGGACCTCGTCCGCCGACATGCCCCGCTCCATGAGCAGGTTGTAGACGGTGAGGTCGAGCTCCATCGGGTTCACGCCGAGGCCGACCGACAGGGCTCCCTGCGGGTCGAAGTCGACGAGCAGCACCCGTCGTCCGTACTCGGCGAGCGCGGCACCCAGGTTGATGGTCGACGTGGTCTTGCCGACGCCGCCCTTCTGGTTGCACATCGCGATGATCGTCGCGGGTCCGTGGTCGGTCAGGGGACCCGGGATCGGGAAGTACGGCAGCGGCCGTCCGGTGGGGCCGATCCGCTCGCGGCGCTGGCGGGCAGCGTCGGGTGCGAGGGTGGCCGCGTACTCCGGGTCGGGCTCGTACTCGGCGTCGGGGTCGTAGAAGTGCCCCTCGGGCACCTCGTCATAGGCGGCGAAGTGGGTGGACTCTCGGCCCATCTCGTTGCCGGCCGTGGCGTTCACGTGTAGGCCGTCCATCGTCTTCATCGTGTGGGCTGTCGTCATGGGCTGGTGCGTCGCGAAGGTCCGCACCGCGACGGAGCCGATCGGAGCACCTGGCGCACCGCTCCCGGGAGTAATTGTCGACTCATTCACAAGTCGTCTTACCTCCTTGGATGTCACCAGGAACATTTATCGATAGGTCAGCGTGGCACCATGCCGACGGTTGGCGACTCTATGGCGTGTCACCGCTCCGCAGCAACACAATCCGCCGTACCCGGCCCGATGTGTCGGCAACCGAACACGTCTCTGTCAAGGGTGCGCAGGCATGCATCCACACGTTTCAGGGGTGTGCGAAACGGTTAAAGGGTTACGTTCGAGGCGAGTTGCCCGAGCCCCCGGACATGGCCGGACGCACAGCCGGCCGGACCTTGTCGAACAAGGTCCGGCCGGGTGTGTGGCATTGACGGCACGCGTTGACGGCGGTGCCGCGGGGATCAGCCCAGGAGGGTCTGGAGCTCCAGGTGCTCGAGGCCGTGCGCCTCGGCGACCTCCTTGTAAACCACCTTGCCGTCATGGGTGTTGAGGCCCAGGGCGAGCGCGGAGTCGCGGCGCAGCGCCTCGACCCAGCCGTTGTTCGCCAGCGACACGATGTAGGGCAGCGTGGCGTTGGTGAGGGCGTAGGTGGAGGTGTTCGGGACGGCGCCCGGCATGTTGGCGACGCAGTAGAAGACCGAGTTGTGGACCTGGAAGGTCGGCTCGGCGTGGGTGGTCGCGTGGGAGTCCTCGAAGCAGCCGCCCTGGTCGATCGCAATGTCGACAAGGACACTTCCGGGCTTCATCTTGGCGACGAGCTCGTTGGTGACCAGCTTCGGGGCCTTGGCGCCCGGGATGAGGACGGCACCGATGACGAGGTCGGCCTCGACGACGGCCTTCTCCAGCTCGTAGGCGTTGGAGACGATCGTCTTCACCTTGGTGCCGAAGATCTTGTCGGCCTCGCGGAGCTTGTTGATGTCACGGTCGAGCAGGGTCACGTGGAAGCCCATGCCGACGGCGATCTGGGTGGCGTTCCAGCCGGAGACGCCGCCGCCGATGACGACGCACTCGCCGGCGTGGGTGCCGGGGACGCCGCCGGGGAGGACGCCACGGCCGCCGACCGAGCGCATCAGGTGGTAGGCGCCGACCTGCGGGGCCAGGCGGCCCGCGACCTCGGACATCGGGGCGAGCAGCGGCAGGGCGCGGTTCGCGGTCTCGACGGTCTCGTAGGCGATGGCCGTGGTGCCGGACTCCAGCAGCGCGTCCGTGCACTCGCGGGAGGCGGCGAGGTGCAGGTACGTGAAGAGGGTCTGGTCCTTGCGAAGGCGGTGGTACTCCTCCGCGATGGGCTCCTTGACCTTGAGCAGCAGGTCGGCGGTGGCCCAGACCTCGTCGGCGGTGACGAGGATCTCGGCACCGGCGGCGACGTACTCCTCGTCCGTGATCGAGGAGCCGACACCGGCGTTCTGCTCGATGAAGACCTGGTGGCCGTGGCGGACGAGCTCGTGGACACCGGCAGGGGTGATGGCCACGCGGAACTCGTTGTTCTTGACCTCGCGGGGGATGCCGACCTTCATCGTCGATCACGGTCCTTGAATCTGGGGGGATAACTGGGGCACTGCGATACATACCCGGATGCACTGCGGCGCACCGGGGCAGACCACGTTCGAACGCGGCGGACCCAGTCTAATGAAGGAGTTCCCGGTGTCTAGCCTTTCAAAGTACTAATCTTTCTCGAACCCACTGCGGATTTCGTAGGCTGCGGCTTGGGTTTCCAGCAATCGTTCGGCTGCGGCCCTGTGCAGCCTGGCGGCGGCCGGGTCGCCGAGCCGGTCGAGGGTGTCGGCGAGCCGCATCTGGAGCGCCGCCTGGAGCCTGGCGTCCTCCGCCCGACGGGCCCACTCCACCGCTTCCTCGCAGGTCCGCAGCGACTCCTCGGGCCGCCCCGCGTACTCCTGGACCCGGGCCACCTCGCTCAACGCCCGCGCATGGCCCGGGAGATCGGCGAGCCGGCGATATCCGGCCGCGGCGGCCCGCCAGTTCCGCAGGGCCTCGCCGTACCGTCCGGCGTAGGTGTGTACGGCGCCGAGGCGGGCGTACAGACGGGCCTGGTCGGCGCGCTCGTCCCGGGCCAGACGCTGGGCGAGCGCCCGCCCGAACCAGTCGCCGGCCCGCTGCCAGTCCCCCAGCTCCTGGTAGGAGCCACCTACGGATTCCATCGCTCGACCGGTCGCGTACGGATCATTTGCTGCCCTTCCGGCCTCCAATGCCAACCGATATCGCAGCAGAGCGTCCTTCGTCCGTCCGGTCCGGGCGTCGAGATCGGCCAGGTTCAGCAGGGCGGCGGCCCGCTCTCGGTGCAGTCCGCGGCGCTCGGCCACGTCCAGGACCAGCTGATGGAGGCCGTACAGCTCGGGGGCCGCGGCCTCGGCGCCCCGGTGGGCGGCGAGCGCCCTGACCAGGGAGGCGATGAGGCGGCGGGCCAGGGTGTCGAGCTCCCCGTCGGCGACGGCGAGGCGGGCGGAGGCGAGGAGGACGGGCTGCCGGGAACGCAGCCAGTCGGCCCCTGCGGCCCTGGCCGGGAAGCGCAGGGCGCGCGGCAGCCCGGCCAGCTTCCGGCGGGCCGGCGAGCCCTCGGGTTCGGTGACCGCACGGCACGACTGGAGGAGCCGTACGGTCCGCTCCAGCATCCTGGCCCGGGCGAGCTGCACCTCGGCGGGCCGGTCGCGCTCCTCCAGCTGGGCGCGAAGGAGGGGGACGAGATGGCCGGGGACCTCGTACTGCCCGTCGTCACCGCCGGAGACGAGCCCCATGGCGGCGAAGTCGGCGAGGGTGGTGGCCGCCGCGGAGACCGAGCAGCCGGCCAGGGCGGAGGCGGTGTGGGCGTCGGCCCGGCCGAGCGGGGCCAGGGAGAGGAATCGCAGTATCCGGGCGGCGGTCGCCGGCAGCGCCTCGTGGGCGAGCACGAAGGCCCGGGTGAGCGGGTCGCCGGTCAGCCCGCGCAGCTGCTTCGAGAGGTCGGCGACGGAGGCCTTGGGACGGGCGGCGAGCCAGCCCCCGGCGAGGACGACCGCGCCGGGCATCCCGCCGCACGCCTCGACCAGCGTCTCGGCGGCCTGCGGGTCGACCGTGATGCGGACGGAACCGGTGAAGGCGGTGAGCAGCTCGATGGCCGACTTGGGGTCGAGTCCGCCGAGCGTGCAGGGCCGTACGTCGGGGATGCCGGTGAGCGGCCCCTTGGAGACCCCGACGACCAGGGTGTCGGGGTTGTCGGGGATCAGCGGGTCGGCCTGGGCGGCGTCGACGGCGTCGTCGAGGATCAGGACGGCCCGGCGCCCGGCGAGCGCGTGGCGGACCAGCTCGGTCAGCTCGTCCTCGGCGGCGCCGGGGGGTTCGGCCACGCCCAGCGCGGCCAGGAGCTCCTGGGCGACGCGGGCGGTGGGGACGGGATCGCCGCCGGGCTCGGTGAGCCGGGCGCGGAAGACCCCGTCCGGGTACCGGTCGGCGAGCCCGCCGGCCAGTTCCTCGGCGAGGGCGGTACGGCCGGAGCCGGGTTTCCCGGCGACGAGGAGGACCCGGGCGCGGGGTGCCTTGCGGCCCGTGAGGGTGTCGAGGCCCGTCCGCTCGATGTCGGCGCGCAGAGCCTTGAGCTCCCGCTGCCGGCCGAAGAACCGCCGGTCCACGGCCGCCGCCACCGCCTGATCCGTCACGGGCCACGCTCCCGTCCACCTGCGCACGAGCCGATCCCGCGGGGGGCTCCGCACGGGCGTTTCCGAGCGTAGTTCAGGGCACGGCACGGACTCGGTGGAGCGCGGCGGACGCATCCCCCGATCGGATCAGCGGATGGTCACACCGCAGGGTCACGGGCGGGCGCCCCGGCGGGACGCACGCCCGGACCCCGGCGGGTCTAGGGGGTGTCTTGTCGATCAGGCCCCGCGAGCCCGGCCTGATCGGCAAGACGCCCTCCCTCTAGGAAGCGAACGGGCGGGCCGGCCAGGGCGCGTCCGCCGGGCGCAGCGCCTCGACGCCCTCGCCCGCCCGCGCGGTGGCCAGCGCCAGGGCGGCCACGACCAGGCAGTTGTTGTGCAGCTCGCCCGCGAGGACCGCGCGGACGAGCTCCGCGAGCGGCACCCGCGCCAGCTCCATGTCGGCCTCCTCGTCGGCGACCTCGTAGCGCTCGCCCTCCGCCTCCGAGAGATCCCTGGCGAGGAAGATCCGTACGGCCTCGTCGCAGCCGCCCGGGGTCGTGTAGACGTCGGTCAGGACCCTCCAGTCCTCGGCCTTGACGTGGGCCTCCTCGTACAGCTCGCGCTGGGCGGCGTGCAGCGGGTTCTCGCCGGGCACGTCGAGGAGCCCCGCGGGGATCTCCCAGAGCCTCTGCCGCACCGGGTGCCGGTACTGCTTGAGCAGCAGGACCCGGTCCTGCCCGTCGAGGGCCAGGACGGCCACCGAGCCGGGGTGGACCTGGTAGTCGCGGCGGGCGACCGTGCCGTCCGGCATGACCACGTCGTCCGTGCGGACACTGGTCTTCTTTCCCTGGAAGGGGGTCGTCGTCGCGACGACCCGCCACTCCTCCGGGGTGTCCTGCAACTCCATCTGGGTCCTCCCACCATGCGAACCACATACGAACCACATACGAAATGCTACGAACCGCATACGAAAGCCGGGGTACGCGTCCGTGAGGACCCGTACCCCGGCAACGTTAACGCCCGGGTGCTACTTGGCCGGCTTGCCCGTCTTGCGCTCGACGGCCGCCTTGACGAGGCCCGCGAAGAGCGGGTGCGGGCGGGTCGGGCGGGAGCGGAGCTCCGGGTGCGCCTGGGTGGCGACCAGGTAGGGGTGGATCTCGCGCGGGTACTCGACGTACTCGACGAGCTTGTTGTCCGGGGAGGTGCCGGAGAAGACCAGGCCGGCCTTCTTCTCCAGCTCCGCGCGGTAGGCGTTGTTCACCTCGTAGCGGTGACGGTGGCGCTCGTCCACGTACGGCTGGTCGTCGTAGACCTCGCGGACGATCGAGCCCTCGGCGAGCTTCGCCGGGTACAGGCCCAGGCGCATCGTTCCGCCCAGGTCACCGGCGCCCTCGACGTACGCGAGCTGCTCCTCCATCGTGGAGACGACGGGGTGCGCGGTGGCCGGGTCGAACTCGGTGGAGTTGGCGTCCGGGATGTCCGCCAGGTTCCGCGCGGCCTCGATGACGATGCACTGCAGACCGAGGCAGATGCCGAGCAGCGGCACCTTGTTCTCACGGGCGTACTGGATCGCGCCGATCTTGCCGTTCACACCGCGGTCGCCGAAGCCGCCGGGGATGAGGATCGCGTCGACGTCGCCGAGCTGCTTCTTGGCGCCGGCCGGCGTCTTGCAGTCGTCGGAGGTGACCCACTTGACCTTGACGCGGGCCTTGTTGGCGAAGCCGCCGGCGCGCATGGCCTCGGTGATCGAGAGGTAGGCGTCGGGCAGGTCGATGTACTTGCCGACGAGCGCGACCGTGACCTCGTGGTCGGGGTTGTGGACGCGGTCCAGCAGGTCGTCCCAGGTGGACCAGTCCACGTCGCGGAACGGCAGGTCGAGCTTGCGGACGACGTAGGCGTCCAGGCCCTCGGTGTGCAGCACCTTCGGGATGTCGTAGATCGACTTGGCGTCGATCGCGGCGACGACCGCGGCCTCGTCGACGTCGCACATCAGCGAGATCTTGCGCTTGATGGCGGTCGGGACCTCGCGGTCGGCGCGCAGCACGATCGCGTCCGGCTGGATGCCGATGTTGCGCAGGGCGGCGACCGAGTGCTGGGTCGGCTTGGTCTTCAGCTCGCCGGACGGGCCGATGTACGGCAGCAGCGAGATGTGCACGACGAAGACGTTGTCGCGACCGACCTCGTGGCGGACCTGGCGGACGGTCTCCAGGAACGGCAGGGACTCGATGTCGCCGACCGTGCCGCCGACCTCGGTGATGACGACGTCCACGTCGTCCGTCGCCATGCGGCGGATCCGGGACTTGATCTCGTTCGTGATGTGCGGGATGACCTGCACGGTGTCGCCGAGGTACTCACCGCGCCGCTCCTTGGCGATGACCTGCGAGTAGACCTGGCCGGTGGTGACGTTGGCCGAGCCGTCGAGGTCGACGTCGAGGAAGCGCTCGTAGTGACCGATGTCCAGGTCGGTCTCGGCGCCGTCGTTGGTGACGAACACCTCGCCGTGCTGGAAGGGGTTCATCGTGCCCGGGTCGACGTTCAGGTACGGGTCGAGCTTCTGCATCGTGACCCGCAGGCCGCGGGCCTTGAGGAGCGCACCCAGGCTGGAGGCGGTCAGGCCCTTGCCGAGGGAGGACGCGACACCCCCGGTGACGAAGATGTGCTTGGTCGTCGTGGTGTTGGGCGGCATCGCCAAGAGGGGGCTCCCGTGGTCGCGTTCTGGAGGTGCGTACCGGCTTCCCCTCCGGAAGAATCGGGGGGTGCCGTCGCTGCGGTTTCGGGGTCCTCGGCTGTCGCCGTTTCCCACCGGTCCACGGGGTACCAGGGTATCAGCGACATCGGGAGACCGCTTCCGGCCACACGCGGCAGTCGGGTGTTCACGGACGGCTACGGAGGGACGGGGCGGGTCCTGTTCGACGAGGTGCGGTGGGGTGGCCGGCACGGGAATCCTGTTCACCCGATCGGAGCAGCGGCGTTACCCGCGTGATCACCGTGTCACTAGGGTGCGACGTATCCTGCACGGACATGGCCCGCCGAGCAGGCCGGCCGGCGGCACCCCGCCCTCCACCCCCAGGGCTCGGTGCCCGGGAGAGATCCCCGACCGGACCGACAGCTCGTCGACGATCCCTAGACCGCTGACACACACAGGCCCGGCTGACACCCAGCCGGCGCAGCTGGAGCAAGCGCCCCACGGGGCGGACGTGGCCGTTCGACTGGAGTGAAGCACGTGGCCGGGCGCATCGAGGATTACGCACTCATCGGAGACATGCAGACCGCCGCCCTGGTCTGCCGGGACGGCAGTGTCGACTGGCTGTGTCTCCCACGCTTCGACTCCCACGCGGTCTTCGCGGGGCTGCTCGGTACGGAGGAACACGGGTTCTGGCGGGTCGGCCCCGCCGGACCCGAGGACGCCGAGGCTGCCCCCGCCGACCGGCGTCGGTACGTGGGCGACTCGCTCGTCCTGGAGTCCGAGTGGGACACCCCGCGCGGCACGGTCCGGGTGACCGACTTCATGCCGCCGCGTGACGGCGCCCCCCAGATCATCCGGATCGTGGAGGGCGTCACCGGCCGCGTGGCGATGCGCTCCGCGCTGCGGATGCGCTTCAGCTACGGCCGGATCGTGCCCTGGGTCCACAAGGTGGGCGAGCGCACGGTGGCCGTCGCCGGGCCCGACTCCGTATGGCTGGACACGGACGCGGAGACGCACGGCGAGGACCTCACCACGTACTCCGAGTTCACCGTCTCGCCCGGCGACCGGATCACCTTCACGCTCTCCTGGCAGCCCTCTCACAAGGAGCCGCCGGCGCTGCCCGACCCGGAGGGCTCGCTGGAGGCGACCGCCGACTTCTGGCGCGAGTGGGTCGAGCACTGCACGTACCACGGCCCCTACCGGGAGGCGGTCGTCCGCTCGCTGATCACCCTGAAGGCGCTGACGTACGCGCCGACCGGCGGGATCGTGGCCGCGCCGACCACCTCGCTGCCCGAGGAGATCGGCGGCGTCCGCAACTGGGACTACCGCTACACCTGGCTGCGGGACGCGGCGATCACCCTCTCCTCCATGCTGCGCACCGGCTACCGCGAGGAGGCCCGTGCCTGGCGGGACTGGCTGCTCCGCGCCGTCGCCGGCGACCCCGAGAACCTCCAGATCATGTACGGCATCGCCGGCGAGCGGGAGCTCGGCGAGGCGGAGCTCGACTGGCTCCCGGGGTACGAGAACTCCGGCCCCGTCCGGGTCGGCAACGGCGCCGCCAACCAGCTCCAGCTGGACGTCTACGGCGAGGTCACCGAGGCCCTCCACCTCGCGCACATGACGGGACTCTCCCGCAACGACTACGCCTCGCTGCTCCAGCTGAAGCTGATCCGGTACCTGGAGACCCACTGGGACCAGCCCGACGAGGGCATCTGGGAGGTCCGCGGCCCGCGCCGCCACTTCACCCACTCCAAGGTGATGGCCTGGGTCGCCGTCGACCGCACCATCAAGCTCATCGAGTCCGGGGACGCCGACGGCCCGCTGGAGCGCTGGCGCGAGCTGCGCGACGAGATCCACCGGGACGTCTGCGAGAAGGGGTACGACAAGGAGCGGAACACCTTCACGCAGTCGTACGGCTCCAAGGAGCTGGACGCCTCGCTGCTCCTCATCCCGCAGATGGGCTTCCTGCCGCCGGACGACAAGCGGGTCATCGGCACGATCGAGGCGATCCAGCGGGAGCTGTCCACGGAGGACGGCTTCGTGCTGCGCTACCCGACGGCCGGCGAGGAGGCCGGGGTCGACGGCCTGGAGGGCGACGAGGGCGCGTTCCTCGCCTGCTCGTTCTGGCTCGCCGACGACCTGGCGATGATCGGCCGGGTCGACGAGGCCCGCACGCTCTTCGAGAAGCTGCTCTCCCTCCGCAACGACCTCGGGCTGCTCGCCGAGGAGTGGGACCCCCGGCTCCAGCGCCAGGTGGGCAACTTCCCCCAGGCGTTCAGCCATGTCCCGCTGATCGACACCGCGCTGCGTCTGACGGCGAGCGGGGCGTACGGCGGCTAGCGGGGCGCCAGGCGGCCCAGGCCCTGACCCACCGGACAGGCCCTGGCGCCGCGGCCCAGGCCCTGATCCGCCGGACAGGGGCCCTGGGCGGCCCCGCGCGGGGGACGGAACCCGGACCTACGATGAGAAGGTCCCGTCCCCCCGTACGAAAGGGGGGCTCCCATGGGTCCCCATGTCTCCGAAAGCGCCCTGGCCGGACTCGTCGAGGACCTGGCCGGTGAGGTGATCACCCCCGGCGATCCGGTCTACGACGAGGCACGGGCGCTGCACAACGGCATGATCGACCGGCGCCCGTCGGTGATCGCCCAGTGCGCCACCCAGGCCGACGTGTCCAACGCGATCCTGTTCGGCCGCGAGGCGGAGCTGCCGATCGCGGTACGCGGCGGCGGGCACAGCGTCGCAGGGACCTCCATGATCGACGGCGCGCTGGTCGTCGACCTCCGCCGGATGCACGGCGTCGTCGTGGACCCGGAGGACATGACGGTACGGGTCGAGGGCGGGGCGACCATGGCCCACCTGGACCACGCGTGCCAGCCGTTCCACGTGGCGACCACCGGCGGGCGGGTGTCCACCACGGGCGTCGGCGGCTTCACGCTGGGCGGCGGCTCGGGCTGGCTGGAGCGGAAGTTCGGTCTTGCCAGCGACAACCTGCTCGCCGCCGACCTGATCACCGCCGAGGGCAAGCACGTCCACACGGACGCCGAGGAGAACCCGGAGCTGTTCTGGGCGCTGCACGGCGGCGGCGGCAACTTCGGGGTGGCGACCTCACTGACGCTGCGGCTGCACCCGCTGCCCCGGATGAGCGTCGCGATGCTGTTCTTCCTGCCCGACGACGCGCCCGAGGTGGTGCGCACCTTCCGCGATCTCGGCGCCCGCGCGCCGGACGAGATGGGCGGCGGCGCCATCTACATGCCGGCGCCCCCGGAGCCGTTCGTCCCCGAGGAACTGGTCGGCAAGCTGGTCTGCGGGGCCCTGTTCACGTACACCGGCCCGGTCTCCGAACTCCGTGAGTTCGCGGCGCCGCTGTTCGCGCTGAAGCCGGTGGTCGAGGTCGTCACGGACATCCCGTACGTGGACCTGCAGACGATGCTCGACGACCCTCCCGGGCTGCGGAACTACTGGTCGGCCGAGTATCTGACGGACTTCCCCGACGAGGCCGTGGACACCTTCTGCGACCGCGGCGCGCGGATCCCGGCGTCGACCGCCACCCAGCACGTGCTGTTCCTGATGGGCGGGGCCGTGGCCGCCGGGGCCTCCCGGTACCCGCAGCCGTGGCGCACCGCCCCCTGGGCGGTGCACCCGTTCGCGACCTGGGAGGACCCCGCGTACGACGAGCAGGCGAAGCAGTGGGTCCACGACGTGCGGGCCGACGTGCGACCGTGGGCCCTCGACGCGACGTACCTGAACTTCATCGGTGCCGAGGGCGAGCAGCGGATCGTCTCCTCCTTCGGTGAGGAGAACTACCGCCGGCTCGCCGCCGTGAAGGCCGCGTACGACCCCGGCAACGTGTTCCGTTTCAACCAGAACATCGCGCCGGCCGGCTGAGGCTCACCCCCGGCATCCGAGGCTCACCTCAGCGCGTCGATCACCTCCTTGGCGGCGCGCTCGCCCTCCGTGGCCCCGCCCTCCATGAAGCCCTGGAAGTCGTAGCTGCAGTGCTCGCCGCCGATGTGGACGTTGCCCTGGGCCTTGCCCTCGTACCCGGCGTACCGGTGGAGATAGCCGACGGGCCAACAGGAGTACGCCCCGAGCGCGTACGGGTTCTTGTGCCAGGCGGAGAGCTGGGCCCGGCCGTTGTACGCCCTGGAGGTGCCGGGGAAGAAGGCGTCGATGCCCGCGAGGTAGCGGGTGACGAGGCTGCGCACGTACGGGTCGGACTCGGTGGAGAACGGCCCGGCCGGGTTCAGGTTCCTGGCCAGGCTGCCGCCGCCGTACTGGATGAGGATGCCGCCGGTGCCGCCCTGGACCTTGGTGGTGTCCCAGGTCTGCTGGACCTCGCTGTCGGTGAAGCAGTCTCCGGCGGAGACGCCGGGCCAGGGGCCGGTGCCGCGCCAGGGACGGGTGCCGAACTGCATGTTGAGCTTGGTGCAGTCGCCCATGCGGGCGTCCCGCAGCAGGTTCCGCATGAGCGGGTCGAAGCCCGCGAGGGACAGGTCGAGCTGCTTGAGGACCGGCAGCGGGAGGCAGAGGATCGTGTGGTCGGCGGTGACCGTCCGGGTGGCGCCGGCCTCGTTGAAGGTCAGCGTCTGGGTGCCGTCGGCGTTGGCCCGTACGGCGGTCAGGGACCAGCCCCGGCGCAGGGTGCCGGACGTGAGGGCCCCGGCGATGGCGTTCGGGAGCTGGTCGTTGCCGCCGACGATGTGGTACCGCTCGTTGGACAGGCCCCAGATGTTGAAGTTGCCCGGATTGGTCTGGTAGCCCATCAGCAGGACGAGCGCGAGCGAGGACTGTTCGGTGGTGTCGGCGCCGTACTCGACGTTGTAGGCGACGTCGATGAACTTGCCGAGCGGCGAGGAGTGGCCGCCGGGGACGCGGGTCTCGATCCACTCGTACACGGACATGTTGTCGAGGGCGGTGCCGGTGGGGGTGGTCTGGTTCCAGAAGACCTCGCCCGCCTCGGAGAGGTCGCGGCGCAGTGCCTGGTAGACCCCGTTGAAGTCCTCGTCGGCCTGGTGGCGCGGGTAGTAGGCGCCGTCGAACCAGAGGACCTCCTCGGCCCCGTTGGGCCCGCCGCCGAGGAAGTCCTCGACGTCGAGGTCGAATCGGCGGCAGAGCTCCAGGATCTTCTTGTGGCTGGTGTCGATCAGCTCGCCGCCGATCTCGGAGGTCTGGCCGTAGGCCCAGTGGCTTCGCTGGGTCCACATGCGGCCGCCGACCCGGGACGGGTTGGCCTCGTAGAGCGTGGGGCTGAGGCCGGCGTCCTGGAGGGTGAGGGCGGCGGTGAGGCCGGAGATACCGGCGCCGACGACGGCGATCCGGGCGGTGCTCTGGACCGGCGGGTCCAGGGTGGCGGCGGCGTGGGCGGGTGCGGCCCCGCCCAGGCCGACGGCCCCGCCGGCGCCGACGGCGACACCGGCGGCGGCCGCGTACTTGAGCAGGGACCGGCGCCCGAGGGCGTCCGCTCTCATGCCTCTGAGTTCGTCGACGGGGATGTCGAGCCGACGGGCATCGGCGTGCTCGGCGGCGAGGCGCTTCAGGAGGTGCATCGGGTTGGTGCGTGCCATGGGGCGCTCCTGGGAGGAAGAGGGGGATTCAGCTCTGGGGTACGGCGGCGGGGACGGGAACCTCTTCGTCGGCGCGCTCGGTGGCGTCCTCCAGGACGACGCGGCCGATGATCTCGTACCGCTCGGGCCGCTTGGCCTTGAGGTAGAAGCCGAGGCCGAGGCCGCCGAAGAAGACCGTGCCGACGATCCAGGGGATCGCCTTGAAGAAGAGGGAGTCGGCGGCGAGACCGGCCGCGGTCTCCAGGTTCATGATCAGCAGGACGACGACGGCGATCATGCCGATGCCGCCGAGGAGCGGCGCGGTGAGGGTCCTGAACCAGTGCCGGTCCTCGGGGTGGTTCTTGCGGAAGTAGCCGATGACGGCGAAGGAGCAGAGGGTCTGGACGATGAGGATCGCCATCGTGCCGAGGATCGCGAGCAGCGTGTACAGGTGGATGTAGGGGTCCTGGCCGGTGAGCCAGAAGGCGACGACGAGACCCACCGCGATCGCGCTCTGCACGTAGGAGGCGATGTACGGCGAGCCGTGCTTGGCGTGGGTGCGGCCGAGCGCCGGGTGGAGGAAGCCCTCGCGGCCGATGGCGTACAGGTAGCGCGAGGCGCACTGGTGGAAGGCCATGCCGCAGGCGAAGGAGCCGGTGAGCAGAAGCCACTGGAAGGCGTCGACGGCCCAGGCGCCGATGAAGGACTGGGTGGGGGCGAAGAAGAGGTCGAGCGGGCTGGCGGAGGCCGACAGCTTCACCGACTCGGTGAGGCCGTTGCCGGCGATCGTCATCCAGGAGACGTAGATGTAGAAGAGGCCGACGCCGATGACGGATATCAGGGTGGCGCGCGGGATGACCTTCTTCGGGTTGCGCGACTCCTCTCCGTACATCGCGGTCGACTCGAAGCCGACCCAGGACCAGAAGGCGAAGAAGAGGCCGAGTCCCGCGGAGGTGCCGGTGAAGGCGTTCATCGGGTTGATGGGCTCGACCGGGATGCCGTCGGGGCCGCCGCCGGCGATCAGCACGGCGGTGGCGACCGCGAAGAGGACCGCGATCTCGGCGATCAGCATCACTCCGAGCGCCTTGGCGGTCAGGTTGATGTCGAAGTACGAGAGGACGGCCGTCACGGCCAGCATGACCGCCGCGTACAGGATCCACGGGAGGTCGACACCGAGCTGGTCGGCGACCGTCGTCTTGGTGAAGTACGCGAAGACACCGACGATCGAGGCCTCGAAGACGATGTACGCGAGGACCGCGAGCATGCCGGAGGCCATGCCGGCGATCCGGCCCAGGCCGTGCGAGATATAGCCGTAGAAAGCGCCGGCGGCCGTGATCCGCTTGGCCATGGCGACATAGCCGACCGAGAAGACGGTCAGGACGAGCGTCGCGAAGAGATATCCGGCGGGCGCGCCGGTGCCGTTGCCGAAACCGACGGCGATGGGGAGGTTGCCCGTCATCGCGGTGATCGGGGCCGCGGTGGCCACGGCCATGAAGACGACGCCGACAAGACCGACGGAATTCGCCTTCAGTCGGTGGACCTCTGGGGTGGAGTTCTTTGCCATGGCGCGAGAGCATCCTCGCGTGTGACGCAGGCCACAATCGACATGAGGTCGCACAATTCACGCCACGGGGCGACGAGTTGTCGCCCTGGTGTACGAAGTGTCCGGTCCCGTAACCCTGGGGTGATGTCACGGGAACACGGACGCGGGGTAGCGTCCGGCCCCATGGACAATCAGGGCGGGATCACCGTGCAGCGGGCCCTCGAACTTCCGGGGCTGCGCAGCGGGCTCCCGGAGGTCGTCGCCGGGGCGGACCGGCTGCACCGCACGGTGCGCTGGGTGCACGCCGGTGAGGTACCGAACATCGCGTCGCTGCTCAAGGGCGGCGAGCTGCTGCTGACCACGGGGCTCGGCCTCGGGACCCGGCCGGCCGAGCAGCGGGCCTTCGTCCGCCGGCTCGCGGACCGGGGCATCGCGGCGCTCGTGGTGGAGCTGGGCCCGCGCTTCGCCCGGCTCCCGGCGACGATAGTGGAGACCGCGCGGGCGTCGGGTCTGCCCCTGGTGCAGCTGCACCGCGAGGTCCCCTTCGTGGCCGTCACGGAGGAGATCCACACCGAGATCGTCAACGGCCACTACGCGCTCCTCCGCCAGGCCGAGGAGGTCCACCGGCAGTGCACGGAGGCCCTGCTCGGCGGCGGCGGGGTCCCGCAGGTCCTGCGCATCCTCTCCGACTTCGCCGCGAACCCGGTCTTCCTGGAGACCGCCGACGGACAGCTCCTGTACGCGGCGGGCACCGAGTCCGGCCCCGCCGACCCGCTCCAGGTCTGGGACGGACTGCGCGGCCAGCGCGCGGCCCGCGAGTCCGGCCCGCCCACCGGTACGGTCCTCGTCGACGTGCCGGGCGGCGGTCCCGGTACGGGTTCGGTCCGGGCCCGTCTGGTCCTCCTCGCGGTCTCCGGCGCCCTCTCCCCCGTCCACCGGATGGCGGCCGAGCGGGCGGCCGGCATCCTCGCGGTCGTCCTCATGCAGGCGCGCCAGGAGGAGGAGCTGGCCGCGCGCGGCCGGGGCGACTTCCTGACGGACCTGGCGGAGGGCCGGATCACGGCCGAAGCGGCACCGGCCCAGGCCCGCGTCCTCGGCTTCAAGCCGGGCGACGGCCCCCTGCTGCCGGTCGTCATGCGCCTGGCCTCGGAACTCTCCCCCTCCGGCAACTGGGCCCTCCTGGCCCGAGCGGTCCTCGAAGAACTCTCCTCCGTCGGCGTCCCGGTCCTCCTGGGCGTCCGCCCGGTGGAGGGCCGGGTCCCCCTCCTCCTCGGCCTGCGCTCGGAGTCGGAGCGCACGGCCGTCGCGGACCGGGTCGCGGCGGCGCTCCGCGCGGGCGTGGAGCGGGCAGGCCTGGAACGCGCCGGCGTCCACCCTCCGGTGGTCGTCGTGGGCGTCGCCGGAAGCTGGGCGGCGGCCTCGGCGGGCCTGCGGCACGCGGCGGAGACGGCGACGGCCGCGCAGGGCCTCTCGGAGCTCCCCTGGTACGACGCCCGCCGCCTCGACATCGACCTGCTGCTGTGGCGCCTCCGGGACCACCCGGACCTCGCGGCCTTCGTGGACCGAGCGATCGGCCCGCTCCGCGACCACGACCGCACCTCCCGCCCTCCGCTGCTCCCCACCCTGGAGACGTACCTGGCCCACGCGGGCCGCAAGGCGGAGACGGCCCGCGAACTCCACCTCAACCGCCAGACCCTCTACAACCGCCTGGCCCGCATCTCCGAACTCCTGGGCACGGACCTGGACGACCCGCAGACGGTCCTGGCCCTGTCCCTGGCCCTCAGAGCCCGCCGCCACGCGACGTAACCGCACCCGCCGGAGGACCGGAGGCGCGTGAAGGGTGCGGGCACGGTCTCGTCAGAGCTCAGAGCTCAGAGCTTCGGGCAGGGGTCGGGCAGGGGTGGGGCGGGGCGGGGCGGGGGAGAAGAACCCTCCCCGCCCCACCAGGTCACCGCCCCGCCAACTCGTCGTACACGCTCAGCACATGCGCGACCGTGTCGTCCTCCGTCGGCCACGTCCCCGCCTGCACCCGCCCCGCCGCCGCCAGATCCATCCGCCGGTCCGCGTCCTCCAGCAGCCCCCGCACGGCCCCCGCGAGCGCGCCCGCGTCCCCGTACGGCACGAGTTCCGCCGCGTCCCCGACGAGTTCCGGCACCCCGCCGACGGCCGTCGCGACCAGCGGCACACCGAGCCGCAGCGCCTCCTGCGCGAGCAGGGAGCGCGCCTCCCGACGCGACGGGAGCACCGCGACGTCCGCCGCGGCAAGCAGCTCCGCGACGTCGTCGCGCCGCCCGATCAGCCGCACCGCGAGCCCCTCCGCCGCGATCCGCCGCTGGAGCGCGGCCCGTTCACGCCCCTCCCCCGCGATGACGAGCAGCGGCTGCGGATCGAGGTCCCGCCACTCCCGCGCCGCGTCGAGCAGCGTCCCGTACCCCCGCCCTCGTTCGAGCGCCCCGACCGCCATCAGCAACGGCCGGTCGACCGCGCCGAGTTCGGCGCGGGCCTTGCCGTCGTGGAGGCAGACCGGCCCGCGTGCGGCCGGCACGGTGACGGGCGCGAGCCGGGCGTCCCGGGCCCCGCGCCGCCGGGCCCGGTCGACGAGTTCGGAGGACGTGCCGAGGACGACGGACGCGGCCCGCACCGTCCTCCGTTCCAGGAGCCGCTGCACCCCGCCCCGCGCCCCGTCCAGATGGTTCCGGCTGTGCCAGGTCGTCACGAGAGGCGTACGCCCGCCACCGGAGGCCCCGCAGGGCGGCGCCGACAACGCGAGCGCGGCTCGCACAGAGGCCTGCAGCCCGTGCGCGTGCACCACGTCCGCGCCGATGCAGGCGTTACGGAGCGCGGTGACGGTCGCGGGGTCGCCGAGGCGCGGCAGGGGCACGAAGTGCGCGCCGGCGCCGAGGTAGTCGTAGAGACGGTCGAGTCCTGCCGGGGCGCACACGGTCACCCGCACGCCCCTCGCCACCAGCCCCGAGGCGAGTGATCGGACGTGAGAGCTGCTGCCCGCGCTGCCGCCGCCCAGCACTTGGACCGTACGGAGCTGAGTCACGCGCCCAAGGATGCCAGCCCGGACCCCCGACCGTACGCACGTTCCGGCACCGATGTGGCGTCGTTCCCCTGTACGGAAGGCGTTCACCGTCCCGGACCGGCCCAGGGTTCACTCACATGGGTGAGCGCACGAGGCGGCGCCCCGCTCCCCCCACACCGCGGCGGCGACCAGCCCCACCGCGTGCGCGGCAAGCCCGAACCGCCCGTTCCCGGCCGCGATCGCACCACCGACGCCCGCACCGAGCGCGTGCGCCCCCATGTCGCCGAGCATCGTACGCTCCCCGAGGTCCTCACCCAGGACCGCCGCTGCGGCCCCCATCGGGGCGGCGGCGAGCGACCCTCGCAGCAGCCCCGGCGCGCCGAGCGCGAGCACGGTCAGACCCGCCCGCCCCGGCCGTACGTCCACGAGGTTCACCAGGTGGGCACTGCCGGCGATGACGACTCCGGCGAGGACCTTGTCCAGGGGCCGTTCCTTGAGCAGCGCCCCGGCCACCAGGGAGGCCGCGCCGATGCCGAGGAGCTTGACGGCCCCGCTGGTCACCTCGCCGTCCCGAAGCGCCGTCAGATGTGCCCGGAAGCCGCGCCGATGGTCACCCCGCAGGTCGTCGTACCGCCCGCAGACGGCTGACGCGGCGACGGCCAGCGCCGCGCCCGGCGCGAGGGGCGCGACGGCGACCGCCGAGCCGAACGCGGCCGCCGCACCGGCCTGGAGGACGACCGGCCGGCCCGCGTGGTTGACCCGCTCCCAGCTCCGCGGGTTCCCCGGCGGGCGCCGCCTCAGCTGCCCGTACGCGAGTCGGGTCGCGCCGAAAGCCGCGGCGAACGTACCGATCCGCCCCAGGTCACGCCTCACGCGTCCGCCCGGGCCGTGGCGAGGAGCTCCTCGGCATGCGCCCTGGCCGTCTCGGAGTCCTCCTGGCCTGCGAGCATCCGGGACAGCTCCCGTACGCGCTCCTCGCCCTCCAGGACGGTGACGCCGGACCGGGTCACGGAGCCGTCGTTGGTCTTCTCGACGAGCAACTGCCGGTCGGCGAAGGCCGCGACCTGCGGAAGGTGGGTGACGACCACGACCTGCGCGGTCTTGGCGAGCTTGGCGAGCCGGCGCCCGATCTCCACGGCCGCCTTGCCGCCGACGCCCGCGTCGACCTCGTCGAAGAGGTACGTCGGCACGGGATCGGTCCCCGCGAAGACGACCTCCACCGCGAGCATCACCCGGGACAGCTCACCGCCCGAGGCGCCCTTGGCGATCGGCCGCGGCGGCGCGCCGGGGTGCGGGGCGAGCAGCAGCTCGACCTCGTCGGCCCCGGACGGCCCGTAGACGACCCGCCGCCCGCCGACCTCGACGCCCTCCGGGTCCTCGGTCTGGCTGATCTCGAAGGACACGCGCGCGTGCGGCATGGCGAGCGAGGCGAGCTCGGCGGTGACCGCGTCGGCGAACAGGTCGGCGGCCTCCGTACGGGCGTCGGTGAGCCGCTGGGCGAGGACGGACAGCTCGTCGCGCAGCCGGTCCCGTTCGGCGGTCAGTTCCTCGATGCGGTCGTCGTCGCCGTCCAGCTCCCCGAGCCGGTCCGCGCCCTCCTCCGCCCAGGCCAGGACGGCCGCCGTATCCTCGCCGTCCCGCCCGTACTTCCGGGTGAGCTGGGTGAGGGCCGCGCGCCGCTCCTCGACGGCGGCGAGCCGCAGCGGGTCGGCGTCCAGGTCGTCGGCGTACCCGGCGAGCTCCCCTGCCACGTCCCCGAGCAGGATGGAGATCTCCCCCATCCGGTCGGCGAGCGAGGCGAGCGCCGCGTCGTGTGTCCGTACGGCCTCCAGGGCCCGGACCGCACCCGCGACCAGGGTCGTCGCGTCGACGGCCTCCGGGTCCTCCGGGTTGCCCGCGAGCGCGCCGTGCGCGAGCGCGGCGGCGGAGGCGAGGGCCTCGGCGTGACCGAGCCGCTCCGCCTCGGCGGCGAGTTCGACGTCCTCTCCGGCGCGCGGGGCGACGGCCTCGATCTCGCCGAGCCCGAAGCGCAGCAGATCGGCCTCCTGGGCCCGCTCGCGGGCCCGGGTGGTGATCTCGTCCAGCTCACCGGTGACGGCGCGCAGCCGCCGGTACGCCTCGCCGTACGCGGCGAGGGGGCCGGCGACGGCCTCGCCCGCGTACCGGTCGAGCGCACCGCGCTGCCGGGCGGGCTTGAGCAGGCCCTGCTGGTCGGTCTGGCCGTGGACGGCGACGAGCTCGTCGGCGAGCTCCGCGAGCAGCCCGACGGGCACGGAGCGCCCGCCGAGGTGGGCCCGTGAGCGTCCCTCGGCCGAGACCGTGCGGCTGACGAGGAGTACGCCCTCGTCGAGCTCCGCTCCGGCCTCCTCCGCGCGTACGGCGGCGGACCCGCCCGCGGGCACCCTGATCCGGCCCTCGACGACGGCCGAGGCCGCGCCGATCCGCACCAGGGCCGGGTCGGCCCGTCCACCGAGCAGCAATCCCAGACTGGTCACGACCATGGTCTTGCCCGCACCGGTCTCACCGGTCACCGCGGTGAAGCCGGGCGACAGCTCGACCACCGCGTCGTCGATGACCCCGAGCGACCGTATCCGCATCTCCTCCAGCACGCCCCAGACCATACGAGGTTTCCCCGGTCCGATGCGACATCGCCCCGGGCGTAACTCCCCGGCGCGCCGATCGTTCGGGACCGGGGAGTCCCGGGAGGTACGTCAGTGCGGAGCGCCCCGCCACCCCGACACCGGGAGGGCGAACTTGGCGACCAGCCGGTCCGTGAAGGAGGCGTGGTGCAGTCGGGCCAGCCGAACCGGCACGGCGCCCCGCCGCACCTCGACCCGCGCGCCCGCCGGAAGCTCCACGGTCCGCCGCCCGTCGCACCACAGCACGCCGTGCGGGGTGTGCGGCTCGACCTCGACGGCGAGGACCGACTCGGGGGTGGTGATCAGCGGCTTGGCGAACAGCGCGTGGGCCCCGATCGGGACCATGAGCAGGGCCTCGACCTCCGGCCAGACGACCGGCCCGCCCGCCGAGAAGGCGTACGCGGTGGAGCCCGTCGGTGTCGCGCAGATCACCCCGTCGCAGCCGAAGCCCGTCACCGGGCGGCCGTCGATCGCGAGGACGACCTCCAGCATCCGCTCCGGGGACACCTTCTGGACGGCCGCCTCGTTGAGGGCCCAGTCGCGGTGCAGGACGTCGCCGTTCTCGTACACGACGACGTCGAGCGTCATGCGCTCCTCGACCTCGTACGCCTTCGTCACGACCCGGTCGACGACCTTGTCGAGGTCGTCCCGCTCGGCCTCCGCGAGGAAGCCGACCCGGCCCAGGTTGACGCCGAGCATCGGCACCCCGGAGGCCCGGGAGAACTCGGCGCCGCGCAGCAGCGTGCCGTCCCCGCCGAGGACGACGAGCAGCTCACAGCCGTCGAGCGCGTCGGAGCAGGCCTCCGGCACCTTCTCGACGGACGGCGGCAGTGGCAGGTCCGAGGCCTCCGCCTCCAGGACGCGGACGCCGATGCCGCAGCGCAGCAGCCCCAGGACGACCAGTTCGGCGCTGCGCACGGCGGCGGGTCGGCCGGTGTGCGCGAGCAGGAAGACGGTGCGTGATGTTCCCGATGGTGCTGCTGCCGTTGAGCTCAACGAGGTCCCTCCGCCACGGCGCGGTCGACGTCCGCCGGATCGAGCGCGGGCGCGCCTGCCCGCAGCCACAGAAAGTACTCGACGTTCCCGGAGGGGCCGGGCAGCGGGCTGGCGGTGACGCCGAGGACACCGAGCCCGAGCTCGGCGGCCCGCCGGGCCACGTTCTTCACGGCGTCGGCCCGGAGTTCGGTGCTCCGCACGACTCCGCCCGTACCGAGCCGCTCCTTGCCCACCTCGAACTGCGGCTTGACCATCAGGACGAGGTCGGCGTCGGGCGCGGTGCACGCCACGAGGGCGGGCAGGACGAGGCCGAGCGGGATGAACGACAGGTCGCCGACGACGAGGTCGACCGGGACGCCGTCGATCGCGTCGACCGTCAACTCGCGGACGTTCGTCCGGTCCTTCACGGTGACGCGCTCGTCGCTCTGCAGCGACCAGGCCAGCTGGCCGTAGCCGACGTCGACGGCGACGACATGGGCGGCGCCCGCGCGCAGCAGTACGTCGGTGAAGCCGCCGGTGGAGGCTCCGGCGTCCAGGGCGCGCCGGCCCTCGACCCGCAGCCCCTGCGGTACGAAGGCTTCGAAGGCCCCGGCGAGCTTGTGGCCGCCGCGCGAGACGTAGTCGGGATCGTCGTCGTCCTGGACGACGACGATGGCCGCGGCGGTCTCGACCTGGGTGGCGGGCTTGGTGGCGACGGTCTTGCCGACGGTCACCCGGCCCGCGGCGATCAGCTGGCTGGCGTGCTCGCGCGAGCGCGCGAGCTTGCGCCGTACCAGCTCGGCGTCGAGACGGCGGCGTGCCACTCCTGCCACGTTCGGTTCAGCTCCTGTTGTCGTGCGGACGGGGTGCGGGATGCGCGTCGAGCGAGGTCAGCTCGGCGCGCAGGCCACGGTGTACATCCTCGTACACCGCCAGGTGTCCGTCCGCCGGGAGGTGGTCCACCTCGCCGAGACGCGCCAGGTGGGCGTCGACGGCGGCGTGGCCGGTGAGCTCCCGGTCGACGCCGAGCGGCGCGGGCGCGGCGGGTTCGTGGCCGGCTTCGGCCACCTCCCCGGTCTCCCGCTCCATCGGTCCCGGCTCCGTCGTCGCATCGCTCATCCCCCGACGCTATCGCGAAGCCCTGGGGTACGGTCGACCGCGATGGCGACGATCACCGAGTGCCGTGGCGCACTGGACAGACTTTCGGACAATCTCGCGCGGGCCGACGGCGACGTGCGGAGTGCGACCGCGCTCGACCGCAGCCTGAGCTGCCACATCACGGACCTCGACACGACCTTCACGGGCCGTCTCGCGGGTGGCCGGATCGAGGTCGTGGACACGGTGGCCGGCCCGCCGCCGTCCAAGGCGCAGATCCGGCTCGCGATGACCGGTGACGATCTGGTGGCCATGGTGGGCGGCGAGCTGAACTTCGCGAAGGCGTGGGCCTCCGGCCGGGTCAGGCTGGAAGCCGGTTTCCGTGACCTGCTGAAGCTGCGCTCGCTCCTGTAGCACCGCT
This sequence comes from Streptomyces sp. NBC_00094, assembly GCF_026343125.1. Taxonomy (NCBI): domain Bacteria; kingdom Bacillati; phylum Actinomycetota; class Actinomycetes; order Kitasatosporales; family Streptomycetaceae; genus Streptomyces; species Streptomyces sp. NBC_00094. The sequence continues at coordinate 1,750,385 of NZ_JAPEMB010000001.1, forward strand.
GCGGCATGGCACCGACGGCCTACTTCCGCAGGACGGGCACGGCCTCGGCCGCACCCTCGGCCTTCCGGGCCCGTGCCGTGCGCCCGGCCGGTACGACGAGCGGCGTCCCGGTCTCCGGGTCCTCGATGACCTGGCAGCGCAGCCCGAAGACCCGCTCGACCAGTTCGGCCGTCACGACCTCGGACGGCGGGCCCTCGGCGACGACCTCGCCGCCGCGGACGGCGATGAGGTGGGTCGCGTACCGGGCCGCGTGGTTGAGGTCGTGCAGGACGGCGACGAGCGTCCGGCCCTGCGTCTCGTGCAGCTCGGCGCAGAGGTCGAGGACGTCGATCTGGTGCTGGATGTCGAGGAACGTCGTCGGCTCGTCGAGGAGCAGCAGCGGCGTCTGCTGGGCGAGCGCCATGGCGATCCAGACGCGCTGCCGCTGTCCGCCGGAGAGCTCGTCGACGTACCGCTCGGCCAGCTCGGCGACGCCGGTCGAGGCCATCGACTCCTGGACGATCCGCTCGTCCTCCGGCGACCACTGCCGCAGCAGCCCCTGGTGCGGGTAGCGGCCGCGGGCGACGAGGTCGGCGACGGTGATGCCGTCGGGGGCGATCGAGGACTGGGGCAGCAGGCCGAGGGTCTTGGCGACCTTCTTGGCGGGCAGGGAGTGGATCGACGCCCCGTCGAGCAGGACCCGCCCCTCGGAGGGCTTCAGCATCCGGGAGAGGGCGCGCAGCAGGGTCGACTTGCCGCAGGCGTTGGGTCCGACGATGACGGTGAAGGAGTTGTCGGGGATCCCGACGGACAGGTCGCGTGCGATGACCCGCTGCTCGTACGCGAGGGTGACCGACTCCGCACTCAGACGCTGCTTCTGCCGACCGCCCATACCCGTACTCCCGTTGTCCTTGTTCGTGGTCATATCCGGCCCGCCTTGCGTTCGGTGACGAGCAGCCAGAGCAGATAGCAGCCGCCGAGGATGCCGGTGACGACGCCGACCGGGAGCTGGCGCTCCCCGAAGGCGTTGGTGGCGATCCAGTCGGCGATGAGCAGCAGCGCCGAGCCCATGAGGGCGGAGGCGGCGAGGTTGGGGCCGGGCGCCCGGGTCAGCCGGCGGGCCAGCTGGGGCGCGCTCAGCGACACGAAGACGATCGGTCCTGCGGCGGAGGTGGCGACGGCGACGAGCAGCACGGCCGAGGCCATGAGGACGATCCGGGTCCGCTCGACCTTCACCCCGAGGGCGTACGCGGCGTCGTCGCCCATCTCCAGCATGCGCAGGGCCCGGCCGTGGCCGAGGACGAGCGGCAGCAGGAGGCAGCAGACGGCGAACAGCGGCCAGAACTGGGACCAGTCGCGCCCGTCGAGGGAGCCGGTCATCCACACGGTGGCGCGAGTGGCGTCCGCCAGGTTGGCCTTGGTGATCAGATAGTGGATGACGGAGGTGAGCATGGCGGCGGCGCCGATGCCGACGAGGACGAGCCGGTAGCCGTGCACGCCCTTCTTCCACGCCAGCAGATAGATCGTGACACCGGTGACGAGCCCACCGACGACGGCCCCGCCGGCCGCGGCGGCGGCGCTGCCCTGGAAGAGCACGATGACGGCGAGCGCGCCGACGGTGGCGCCCTGACCGAAGCCGATGACGTCGGGACTGCCGAGCGGGTTGCGGGAGACCGACTGGAAGACGGCCCCGCCGACGGCGAGCGCGGCGCCGACGAAGACGGCGACGAGGACCCGCGGCAGCCGCAGGTCCATGACGGCGAACTCCTGGACGACGGTGCCCTTGCCGAGGAGGGTGTCGACGACCTCGCCGGGCGACATGGGGAAGTCCCCGGTGCCGATGAGGACGACGGCGACGGCGAGCGTGAGCACGAGGAGGCCGAGGACGGAGAGCGCGGCCCGGGGCTCGTACCGTACGGAGAACCCGCCGCCGGCCCGCAGGGTCTTGGTGGTCACAGCTGGGCCATCCTCTTGCGGCGTACGAGTCGGATGAAGACGGGCCCGCCGATGAGGGCGGTCACGATGCCGACCTGGAGCTCGGAGGGCCGGGCCACGAGCCGCCCGACGATGTCGGAGCCGAGCAGCAGGACCGGCGCGAGGACGGCCGCGTAGGGCAGGATCCAGCGCATGTCGGGCCCGGTGATCGCCCGCACCATGTACGGGACCATCAGCCCGAGGAAGACGATGGGGCCGCAGGCCGCGGTGGCGGCGCCGCACATCAGGGTCACGGACACCATGGCGATGACCCGGGTCCTGTTGATGTTCGCGCCGAGGGCCCGGGCGGTGTCGTCGCCCATCTCCATGGCGTTCAGGGGCCGCGAGATGAGCAGCGCGAGGACGGCGCCCCCCAGGATGAAGGGGGCGACCTGCCGGATGGTCTCCATGTCGGCGGAGGCGAGCGACCCGACGGTCCAGAACCGCAGCCGGTCGAGGGCGGCGGAGTTGAGCAGCTGGACGGCGTTGACGTACCCGTAGAGCGCGGCGGTGGCGGCGGTCCCGGCGAGCGCGAGACGCACGGGGGTGGCACTGCGGCTACCCCCGAGGAGATAGACGACGACCGCGACGACCGCGGCCCCCACGAAGGCGAACCAGACGTAGTCCTTGACGTCGGACACCCCGAGGAAGGCGATGGCCGAGACGACCGCGGCAGCGGCCCCCGCGTTCACGCCGAGCAGCCCGGGCTCGGCGAGCGGATTACGGGTCAGCCCCTGCATCACGGCCCCGGAGAGCCCGAGGGCGAGCCCCACGAGCAGCCCGAGCAGGGTACGGGGGACGCGTACGTCATGGATGACGACGTCATTGCCGACGCCGCTGTTCCGGAACAACCCGTGCCACACGTCCCCGAGCGGCACCGGCTTGGCACCGATCATGATGCTCAGGACACAGACCAGCAGCAGGACGAAGACGGCCGCTCCCAACCCGACGGCACGCACGGAATTCCGGCGCGTCGGAGACTGGGCGGCAGACGTCGACTCCGCGCTCGCTCGGGAGGGACTCTCAACCAACACGGAGTTAGGTTAGCCTACCCAACTTTCCCGCCAACACCCCTGCCCCCGACGCTCACCACGCCCCGAAGCCACCACCGGCCCCGGGGACCGACCCCGCTCTCGTCACGGTTTCCGGAACGGACGGAGCTGCGGGAATGGAGGAATCCTCACCACCCCAACCGCGCCAGCGCCTTCCCCGCGTCCGCCTCACACGCCCCGTCCCCCGCAGCCGACCACGCCGCCCCGCACAACGCCCGCACCCCGTCCATCACATCCGCACCGGCGTCGCCCCCGTCCCCACCGACCGACTCGAGCACCAGCTCACCCCCGCCGACCGACGCACGCCATCCCCCGCACACGAACGCTCCCCCATCCCCCGCGACAACCTCCGGCTGCCCCACCAGCAACCCCCGCAGATCCGCCGCCACATACGTCGGCCGATGCTCCGGCACCGCGGCGAGCAGCTGCGGGACATCCGTCACCCCGGTCAGGACCAGCAGCGAGTCCACCCCACCGTTGAACGCGCCCTCGATGTCCGTGTCCAGCCGGTCCCCCACCACCAGCGGCCGCGCCGCCCCCGTCCGCAGCACCGTCTCACGGTGCATCGGCGGCAGCGGCTTCCCCGCGACCTTCGGCTCGGCACGACCCCCCGTCGCGATCCGCACGACCTCCACCGCCGCCCCGTTCCCGGGCCCGATCCCCCGGGCGCCGGGAATCGTCAGGTCGGTGTTCGAGGCGTACCACGGCACGCCCCGCCCCACCGCGTACGCCGCCTCCGCGAACCGCGCCCACGGCAACTCCGGCCCCCCGTACCCCTGCACGACCGCCGCGGGGTCGTCGTCCGCCGACTCCACGGGCACGAGCCCCCGCTCCCGCAGCGCCACCCGCAGCCCTTCGCCCCCGACGACCAACACCCGTGACCCCGACGGAACTTCGTCGGCGATCAGCCGCGAGACCGCCTGCGCGGAGGTGACGACGTCCCCGGCCACCGCCGGGACTCCCAGCTCGGTGAGGTGCTCCGCGACCTCCTCCGGCGTCCGGAGCGCGTTGTTCGTGACGTACGCCAGGTGCATCCCGCCGGCCCGCGCCGTCCCCAGCGCCTCCACGGCGTACGGGACGGCCACCCCACCCGCGTACACGACACCGTCCAGGTCGAGGAGCGCGGTGTCGTACGCCTCGCTCAACGGCACGGCACTGCCTCCCGGCAGCGTCCTGCCGCCGTCGCCCTGCTGCCCCTGCCCGCTCCGCACCGTCACCGCTCGCTCCTCGCCTCACCGGGTGAGAATTCCCCCGCTCCCCCGATCATCGCTCATGCCCACGCACACATACGATGTCGAGATGAACACCTCAGGTCACGCGGCCGCCGACGTCCGCGACGACTCCGCAGGGCTGCGTCTGGCCCCGTTCCGTGGACTCCGTTACGTCCCCGAGCGGGTCGGCAGCCTCGCCGCCGTGACGTCTCCCCCCTACGACGTCGTCGTCCGACCTGACGGACTGCTCCATCTGGAGTCCGCGGACCCGCACAACATCGTCCGGCTGATCCTCCCGCAGGCGATCACCGCCGGCACCCGCCACCGCAAGGCCGCCGTCACCCTCGACCGCTGGCTCGCGGACGGCGTCCTCGCCCCGGACCCGGAACCCGCGCTCTACGTGTACGAGCAGCAAGGCGACGGCATCCTCCAGCGGGGCATCATCGGGGCCCTGGAGCTCTCCACCCCGGACGAGGGCGTGGTCCTCCCCCACGAGGACGTCATGCCGCACGTGGTCGAGGACCGCGCCGCCCTCATGCGGACCACCGCCGCCAACCTGGAGCCCCTGCTCCTCACCTACGTCGGTGACCGCGACGGCGGCGCCGACGCGGTCGTCGAGCGCGCGGTCCGCAGCGAGCCGCTGCTCTCCACCACCACGGAGGACGGCTTCCACCACCGCCTCTGGGCGGTGACCGACCCGTCCGAGCAGGCCGTCGTCGCCACCGAACTCCGCCGCCACCAGGCGCTGATCGCCGACGGCCACCACCGCTGGGCGACGTACCTGCGTCTGCGCGAGGAGCACGCCGTTCCCGGCCCGTGGAACTACGGCCTGGTCCTGCTCATCGACACCGCCCGCTACCCCCTGCGGGTCCGCGCCATCCACCGCCTCCTCAACCGCCTGCCGGTCGCCGACGCCCTCACGGCCCTCGGCGACTCCTTCCGGGTACGCCGGATCGACCAGCCCCTGCCGGCGGCCCTGGAGGCCCTCGCGACGGCGGCGGCCGACGGGAACGCCTTCCTCCTCGCGGGCGACGGCGCCTTCCACCTCGTCGACCGCCCCGACCCCGACCTGCTCCACCGCACGATCCGCACGGACCGCCCCGAGGCCTGGCGCACCCTGGACGCGACGGTCCTGCACTCCACTCTCCTGGAGCATGTCTGGCACATCCCGGACGCGCCCGAGGACATCTCCTACATCCACGACACGGAGGCGGCGGTCGCCCAGGCGGAACGCCGCGGCGGCACGGCCGTTCTCATGCATCCGGTACGAGAGGACGTCGTCCGGGACCTCGCCCGGCAGGGCGTCACGATGCCCCGCAAGTCGACCTCGTTCGGCCCGAAGCCCGCGACCGGCCTGGTCCTCAGAAGCCTCGCGCTGGACTGAAAGACCCCGGAAACGACGAAAGGGCGGCACCCCCCGGGGGTGCCGCCCTTCTCATATGCCCACGTCAGCGAACGTCGCCGTCGTAGTCCTCGTCCTCGTCTTCGTCCTCGTCGTCAAGGTCGTCGATCTCGTCCTCCACGGACACGTCCTCGACCGACACGTCCTCGACGCCCTCGACAGCCTCGAGAACCTCGTCCTCCGAGTCGTCGAACGCGTCCACGAACTCGACCCCGTCCAGCTCGGCGAGCCGGTCGGAAGCGTCCGTGGCGCCGTCCTTGTCGGCCTCCAGGGCCTTGGCGAACCACTCACGCGCCTCGCTCTCACGACCGGCGGCGAGCAGCGCGTCGGCGTAGGCGTACCGCAGGCGCGCGGTCCACGGGTGGACGGCACCGGACGCGAGCTCGGGGCTCTGCAGCGTCACGATGGCGGCGTCCAGCTGATCCATGTCGCGACGGGCGCCGGCGGCCACGAGCCGCATCTCCACCTGTCCGGCCTTGTCGAGCTTCTGCACCTCGGGCTCGCCGGCCATCGCCAGCGCGCGCTCGGGACGGCCCATGCCGCGCTCGCAGTCGGCCATGACGGGCCACAGCTCGACACCACCGCTCATCCGACGCGCGGCCCGGAACTCGGCCAGCGCCTCGGAGTACTTCTGCGTGGCGTACGCGGCGAACCCGGCCGCCTCACGCACGGCCGCGACACGCGACGCGAGCCGCAGGGCGACCCGGGAGTACTCGTACGCCCTCTCCGGCTCCTCGTCGATCAGCTGGGCGACCATGACGAGGTTGCGGGAGACGTCCTCGGCCAGCCCCTTGGGCAGGCTCATCAGCTCCTGGCGCACATCCGGGTCGATCTCCTCACCGGTGACGTCGTCCGGGATCGGCAGACGCTTGATCGGCGCGCGGTCACCACGGTCCCGGTCACGGTCGTCCCGACGCCCGAAGCCACCCCGGTCGTCCCGCCCACGGAACCCACCACGGTCGCCGTCCCGCCGGTCATCCCGCCGGAACCCGCCACGGTCGCCACCACGGCTGTCGTCCCGCCGGTCGTCACGCTGGTACGAAGGCCGCTCGTCGCGACGGAAACCGCCACGGTCGCCACCGCCACCACGGTTGTCGTCCCGACGCTCATCGCGACGGAACGCGGGCCGCTCGCCACGGCTGTCGTCACGACGGAACCCACCACGGTCGCCGCCACCACGGTTGTCATCGCGGCGGTCGTCACGCTGGTACGAAGAAGGCCGCTCATCGCGACGGAAACCGCCACGGTCGCCGCCACCACGGTTGTCATCGCGGCGGTCGTCACGCTGGTACGAAGAAGGCCGCTCATCGCGACGGAAACCGCCACGGTCGCCGCCACCACGGTTGTCGTCCCGCCGGTCGTCACGCTGGTACGAAGGCCGCTCGCCACGGCTGTCGTCACGACGGAACCCACCGCCAGTGCCACCACCACGGTTGTCATCACGACGGAAACCGCCACGGTCGCCACCGCCACCACGGCTGTCGTCACGACGGAACGCGGGCCGCTCGCCACGACTGTCGTCGCGACGGAACCCACCACGGTCGCCGCCACCACGGTTGTCGTCCCGACGCTCATCACGCTGGTACGAAGGCCGCTCGCCACGGCTGTCGTCACGACGGAACCCACCGCCAGTGCCACCACCACGGTTGTCATCACGACGGAAACCGCCACGGTCGCCACTGCCACCACGGCTGTCGTCGCGACGGAACCCACCGCCGGCGCCACCACCGCGGTTGTCATCACGACGGAACCCACCGCGGTCGCCGCCACCACCACGGCTGTCGTCACGACGGAACCCACCGCCGGCGCCACCACCGCGGTTGTCATCGCGACGGAACCCACCGCCAGTGCCACCACCGCGGTTGTCGTCCCGACGGAACCCACCGCCAGTGCCACCGCCACGGTTGTCGTCACGACGGAAGCCACCACGGTCGCCACCGCCACCACGGTTGTCATCCCGACGCTCATCACGACGGAACGCGGGCCGCTCGCCACGGCTGTCGTCACGACGGAAACCACCGCCAGTGCCACCACCACGGCTGTCGTCACGACGGAAGCCACCACCGGTACCGCCACCACCGCGATTGTCATCGCGACGGAAGCCACCACCGGTGCCACCACCGGCACCGCCACCGCGGTTGTCGTCCCGACGGAAGCCACCGCCGGCGCCGCCGCCACGGTTGTCGTCACGACGGAAGCCACCACGGTCGCCACCGCCACCGCGGTTGTCATCGCGGCGCTCGCCACGACGGTCATCGCGCTGGTAGGACGGCCGGTCGTCTCGACGGAACCCGCCAGCGCCGCCGCCTCGGTTGTCGTCACGGCGCGGCCCGCGGAAGCCGCCCCGGTCGCCACCGCCACCGTCGTTGCGACGCGGCTCGCGCTCCGGACGGTCGTCGGGAGAGTTGGTGGACATGTGGGTGACTCCTGTCTTCGGGTACTGCAGTCATTCTCGCGCAGCGGACACTCTGCCGCGCATCGGGAAAATCAAGCAAAAACAAAAGGACCCCTGGTTCCAGCGTGAACGCTGGGACCAGGGGTCCTGAAATATTGTTCGGCGGCGTCCTACTCTCCCACAGGGTCCCCCCTGCAGTACCATCGGCGCTGAAAGGCTTAGCTTCCGGGTTCGGAATGTAACCGGGCGTTTCCCTAACGCTATGACCACCGAAACCCTATCGGTTTCGAGCGAACAAGCACACTTTGTAGTTGTGTTCTGCTCAAAGCCAGCAACTGTTCGTTGCTTCAGAACTAACACAGTGGACGCGAGCAACTGAGGACAAGCCCTCGGCCTATTAGTACCGGTCAGCTCCACCCATTACTGGGCTTCCACATCCGGCCTATCAACCCAGTCGTCTACTGGGAGCCTTACCCTCTCAAGGAGGTGGGAATACTCATCTCGAAGCAGGCTTCCCGCTTAGATGCTTTCAGCGGTTATCCCTCCCGAACGTAGCCAACCAGCCATGCCCTTGGCAGGACAACTGGCACACCAGAGGTTCGTCCGTCCCGGTCCTCTCGTACTAGGGACAGCCCTTCTCAATATTCCTGCGCGCGCAGCGGATAGGGACCGAACTGTCTCACGACGTTCTAAACCCAGCTCGCGTACCGCTTTAATGGGCGAACAGCCCAACCCTTGGGACCGACTCCAGCCCCAGGATGCGACGAGCCGACATCGAGGTGCCAAACCATCCCGTCGATATGGACTCTTGGGGAAGATCAGCCTGTTATCCCCGGGGTACCTTTTATCCGTTGAGCGACGGCGCTTCCACAAGCCACCGCCGGATCACTAGTCCCGACTTTCGTCCCTGCTCGACCCGTCGGTCTCACAGTCAAGCTCCCTTGTGCACTTACACTCAACACCTGATTGCCAACCAGGCTGAGGGAACCTTTGGGCGCCTCCGTTACCCTTTGGGAGGCAACCGCCCCAGTTAAACTACCCATCAGACACTGTCCCTGATCCGGATCACGGACCGAGGTTAGACATCCAGCACGACCAGAGTGGTATTTCAACGGCGACTCCACCATGACTGGCGTCACGGCTTCAAAGTCTCCCACCTATCCTACACAAGCCGAACCGAACACCAATATCAAACTGTAGTAAAGGTCCCGGGGTCTTTCCGTCCTGCTGCGCGAAACGAGCATCTTTACTCGTAGTGCAATTTCACCGGGCCTATGGTTGAGACAGTCGAGAAGTCGTTACGCCATTCGTGCAGGTCGGAACTTACCCGACAAGGAATTTCGCTACCTTAGGATGGTTATAGTTACCACCGCCGTTTACTGGCGCTTAAGTTCTCAGCTTCGCCACACCGAAATGTGACTAACCGGTCCCCTTAACGTTCCAGCACCGGGCAGGCGTCAGTCCGTATACATCGCCTTACGGCTTCGCACGGACCTGTGTTTTTAGTAAACAGTCGCTTCTCGCTGGTCTCTGCGGCCACCCCCAGCTCACGGAGTAAATCCGATCACCAGTGATGGCCCCCCTTCTCCCGAAGTTACGGGGGCATTTTGCCGAGTTCCTTAACCATAGTTCACCCGAACGCCTCGGTATTCTCTACCTGACCACCTGAGTCGGTTTAGGGTACGGGCCGCCATGAAACTCGCTAGAGGCTTTTCTCGACAGCATAGGATCATCCACTTCACCACAATCGGCTCGGCATCAGGTCTCAGGCTTAATGTGTGACGGATTTGCCTATCACACGCCCTACACCCTTACCCCGGGACTACCACCGCCCGGGCTGGACTACCTTCCTGCGTCACCCCATCGCTTACCTACTACAAGTCTGGTTCGCCGGCTCCACCACTTTCCTTTCCCCGAAGGGTCCGGAACGGCTTCACGGGCTTAGCATCGCCTGATTCGATATTGGGCGTTTCAAAGCGGGTACCGGAATATCAACCGGTTGTCCATCGACTACGCCTGTCGGCCTCGCCTTAGGTCCCGACTTACCCTGGGCAGATCAGCTTGACCCAGGAACCCTTAGTCAATCGGCGCACACGTTTCTCACGTGTGTATCGCTACTCATGCCTGCATTCTCACTCGTGAACCGTCCACAACTCGCTTCCGCGGCTGCTTCACCCGGCACACGACGCTCCCCTACCCATCACAGCGGGCGTTGGCCCTATTGCTGCAATGACACGACTTCGGCGGTACGCTTGAGCCCCGCTACATTGTCGGCGCGGAATCACTTGACCAGTGAGCTATTACGCACTCTTTCAAGGGTGGCTGCTTCTAAGCCAACCTCCTGGTTGTCTCTGCGACTCCACATCCTTTCCCACTTAGCGTACGCTTAGGGGCCTTAGTCGATGCTCTGGGCTGTTTCCCTCTCGACCATGGAGCTTATCCCCCACAGTCTCACTGCCGTGCTCTCACTTACCGGCATTCGGAGTTTGGCTAAGGTCAGTAACCCGGTAGGGCCCATCGCCTATCCAGTGCTCTACCTCCGGCAAGAAACACACGACGCTGCACCTAAATGCATTTCGGGGAGAACCAGCTATCACGGAGTTTGATTGGCCTTTCACCCCTAACCACAGGTCATCCCCCAGGTTTTCAACCCTGGTGGGTTCGGTCCTCCACGAAGTCTTACCTCCGCTTCAACCTGCCCATGGCTAGATCACTCCGCTTCGGGTCTTGAGCGTGCTACTGAATCGCCCTATTCGGACTCGCTTTCGCTACGGCTTCCCCACACGGGTTAACCTCGCAACACACCGCAAACTCGCAGGCTCATTCTTCAAAAGGCACGCAGTCACGACCCATTGGGTAAACCCAATGAGCGACGCTCCCACGGCTTGTAGGCACACGGTTTCAGGTACTATTTCACTCCGCTCCCGCGGTACTTTTCACCATTCCCTCACGGTACTATCCGCTATCGGTCACCAGGGAATATTTAGGCTTAGCGGGTGGTCCCGCCAGATTCACACGGGATTTCTCGGGCCCCGTGCTACTTGGGTGTCTCTCAAACGAGCCGTTAATGTTTCAGCTACGGGGGTCTTACCCTCTACGCCGGACCTTTCGCATGTCCTTCGCCTACATCAACGGTTTCTGACTCGTCTCACAGCCGGCAGACTGTGAAAGAGAGATCCCACAACCCCGCATGCGCAACCCCTGCCGGGTATCACACGCATACGGTTTGGCCTCATCCGGTTTCGCTCGCCACTACTCCCGGAATCACGGTTGTTTTCTCTTCCTGAGGGTACTGAGATGTTTCACTTCCCCTCGTTCCCTCCACATGCCCTATGTGTTCAGGCATGGGTGACAGCCCATGACGACTGCCGGGTTTCCCCATTCGGAAACCCCCGGATCAAAGCCTGGTTGACGGCTCCCCGGGGACTATCGTGGCCTCCCACGTCCTTCATCGGTTCCTGGTGCCAAGGCATCCACCGTGCGCCCTTAAAAACTTGGCCACAGATGCTCGCGTCCACTGTGTAGTTCTCAAACAACGACCAGCCACCCATCACCCTGCTCCATAAAGAAGCAAGTTCACTGGGGCCGGCATCACGAAGGCAACGACCATACGGCCGTACCCTCAGATACCCAACAACGTGCCAAGCACAGCCGATTCATCGATCCCGTTTTCCACGCCGAAGCAGTACTCACGATCTCTCAGACAGCGACTGTGCCAACTAATCAACGTTCCACCCATGAGCTGACCGTGCAGAACGTTTGTCTGCAATCGGTACTGTGCTCCTTAGAAAGGAGGTGATCCAGCCGCACCTTCCGGTACGGCTACCTTGTTACGACTTCGTCCCAATCGCCAGTCCCACCTTCGACAGCTCCCTCCCACAAGGGGTTGGGCCACCGGCTTCGGGTGTTACCGACTTTCGTGACGTGACGGGCGGTGTGTACAAGGCCCGGGAACGTATTCACCGCAGCAATGCTGATCTGCGATTACTAGCAACTCCGACTTCATGGGGTCGAGTTGCAGACCCCAATCCGAACTGAGACCGGCTTTTTGAGATTCGCTCCGCCTCGCGGCATCGCAGCTCTTTGTACCGGCCATTGTAGCACGTGTGCAGCCCAAGACATAAGGGGCATGATGACTTGACGTCGTCCCCACCTTCCTCCGAGTTGACCCCGGCGGTCTCCTGTGAGTCCCCATCACCCCGAAGGGCATGCTGGCAACACAGGACAAGGGTTGCGCTCGTTGCGGGACTTAACCCAACATCTCACGACACGAGCTGACGACAGCCATGCACCACCTGTATACCGACCACAAGGGGGGCACTATCTCTAATGCTTTCCGGTATATGTCAAGCCTTGGTAAGGTTCTTCGCGTTGCGTCGAATTAAGCCACATGCTCCGCTGCTTGTGCGGGCCCCCGTCAATTCCTTTGAGTTTTAGCCTTGCGGCCGTACTCCCCAGGCGGGGAACTTAATGCGTTAGCTGCGGCACCGACGACGTGGAATGTCGCCAACACCTAGTTCCCAACGTTTACGGCGTGGACTACCAGGGTATCTAATCCTGTTCGCTCCCCACGCTTTCGCTCCTCAGCGTCAGTAATGGCCCAGAGATCCGCCTTCGCCACCGGTGTTCCTCCTGATATCTGCGCATTTCACCGCTACACCAGGAATTCCGATCTCCCCTACCACACTCTAGCCTGCCCGTATCGGATGCAGACCCGGGGTTAAGCCCCGGGCTTTCACACCCGACGTGACAAGCCGCCTACGAGCTCTTTACGCCCAATAATTCCGGACAACGCTTGCGCCCTACGTATTACCGCGGCTGCTGGCACGTAGTTAGCCGGCGCTTCTTCTGCAGGTACCGTCACTTTCGCTTCTTCCCTGCTGAAAGAGGTTTACAACCCGAAGGCCGTCATCCCTCACGCGGCGTCGCTGCATCAGGCTTTCGCCCATTGTGCAATATTCCCCACTGCTGCCTCCCGTAGGAGTCTGGGCCGTGTCTCAGTCCCAGTGTGGCCGGTCGCCCTCTCAGGCCGGCTACCCGTCGTCGCCTTGGTAGGCCATTACCCCACCAACAAGCTGATAGGCCGCGGGCTCATCCTTCACCGCCGGAGCTTTTAACCAGCCTCCATGCGGAAGCCGGTGTTATCCGGTATTAGACCCCGTTTCCAGGGCTTGTCCCAGAGTGAAGGGCAGATTGCCCACGTGTTACTCACCCGTTCGCCACTAATCCACCCCGAAGGGCTTCATCGTTCGACTTGCATGTGTTAAGCACGCCGCCAGCGTTCGTCCTGAGCCAGGATCAAACTCTCCGTGAATGTTTACCCGTAATCGGGTCGACACCACGAGAGCGGAACGATCGAGTCGGAATAAGACCGATCGTTCACAGCGTCCTCGCTGTGCGCCACCCGGCTAAGGGTGGACTTTTTCAAAGGAACCTCGACCATCCGAAGATGGACGGGGTATCAACTAATCTGGCGTTGATTTTTGGCACGCTGTTGAGTTCTCAAGGAACGGACGCTTCCTTTGTACTCACCCTCTCGGGCTTTCCTCCGGGCTTCCCTTCGGTCTTGCGTTTCCGACTCTATCAGATCTTTCCGATCCGATTTCCTCGGTGCTTTCCGGTCCCATTCGCTTTCGCTCCGGGCCCTTCCGGCGTGTTCACTACTTTAGCTGATTTCCCCGGTGACTCATAATCGAGTCATTCGAAACGAATTTCGGGAATGCCGAAATACGCCCCTGCTGGGGAGTCATCGTGAGTAGTGGGTGGCCGCAACGGGGCGCTTGAACAAGCAGGCCCGTTTCCAGCGGCTCGGGCTACGTTAGGCGGTCGGGCGGCCGGAGTCAAGGCGGCGCTTCCGTGGTGTGTGGGCTCGGTACGGGCTGACCGTCGGGTCGTCGGTGATCCAGAAGCGCCAGGGGTGGGGGGCGCCGTCGCCGCCCACGCCCGTGCGGGGGCCGCTGCTGATGCGGTCCGGGGTGGCGGGGGTGCCCGTGAGCAGGGACAGCGGGGCTTCGGGGCCCGCGCAGATGTCGGTGCCGTTGAGGGAGAGGGCCACGTCGAGGGCCGTGGCCAGGCGGGCGGGGCCCCTGGCCAGCTCGGTGTCGTGGCGGGCCGAGCGGCGGCGGGCTCGGGCCTGGTCGGTGCCCGACAGAATCTCGCCCGCACGGAGCAGTACCCCGCTCGCCTCGCCCTCCGGGCCGCAGACCAGGTTGAGGCAGTGCCACATGCCGTAGGTGAAGTAGACGTACGCGTGTCCGGGCGGGCCGAACATGACGGCGTTGCGTGCCGTGCGGCCTCGGAAGGCGTGCGAGCCGGGGTCGATCGCGCCGGCGTACGCCTCCACCTCCGTAAGGCGGAGTGCGATCCGTCCTTCGGGCGAGTCGCGGACGAGGGTGCGGCCGAGGAGGTCGGGGGCCACCTCCAGGACGGGGCGGTCGAAGAAGGACCGCGGGAGCGGCGTACGGGAGGGGCTCTCGCTCATGGCGTCCGAGCGTAGTGGCGGCCGACGGGGAACCGGTTACCGTCGTCGCGCGTATGTAGAGGTCAGTACCGAGAAGGAGTGGAAGTCATGGGATTCAAGAAGCTGCTCGCGAGCCTGGGTGCCGGTGGGGCCACCGTGGAGACCGTGCTCTCCGAGGAGAACGTGGTTCCGGGCGGTGTCGTCCAGGGTGAGGTGCGGATCCAGGGCGGCAGTGTCGACCAGCAGATCGAGGCGCTGTCCGTCGGGCTGCAGGCGCGGGTCGAGGTCGAGGGTGGCGACCAGGAGCACAAGCAGGACATCGAGTTCCTCAAGGTCCGGCTGGGTGGTGCCTTCGAGGTGAAGGCCGGCGCGGTGCACGTGGTGCCGTTCGGTCTCGAGGTTCCGTGGGAGACGCCGGTGACCTCTGTCGCCGGTCAGCAGCTGCGGGGCATGAACATCGGTGTGGTCACCGAGCTGGAGATCGCCCGGGCCGTGGACTCCGGCGACCTGGACCCGATCAACGTGCACCCGCTGCCGGCGCAGCAGGCGATCCTGGACGCCTTCATCGGTCTGGGCTTCCGCTTCAAGAGCGCGGACATGGAGCGGGGGCACATCCGGGGGACGCGGCAGAAGCTGCCCTTCTACCAGGAGATCGAGTTCTTCGCGCCGCAGCAGTACCGCGGGCTCAACCAGGTCGAGATCACCTTCGTCGCCGACGAGCGCGAGATGGACGTCGTCCTGGAGATGGACAAGAAGCCGGGTCTGTTCGGTGAGGGCAGCGACTCCTTCCGTGCGTTCAAGGTCGGGCTGAACGACTTCCACACCACCGACTGGGCGGCGTACATCAACCAGTGGCTCGCCGAGGTCGGCGGCCGTCGCAACTGGCTCTAGGCTCGGCCGGGACAGGCTGCTGAGGCAGTAGGTACGGGCGATACGGAGGTTTCCACGTGTCCGAGGCCAAGAGGGCGCCGCTCCCCCACGACTTCCATCCGCCGGTGGCGGCGTTCACCGTGGTGAGCGACGACATCACGCCGGGCGGGGTCCTGAAGGACGCTCAGGTGTACGCGGCGGGGAACACCTCGCCGCAGCTGCGCTGGGAGGGGTTCCCGGCGGGGACGAAGAGCTTCGCCGTCACCTGCTTCGACCCGGACGCCCCGACGGGGAGCGGGTTCTGGCACTGGGTGTTGTTCGACGTCCCGGTGTCGGTGACCGAGCTGCCGGCCGGTGCCGGGTCGGGGTCGTTCGAGGGGCTGCCGGACGGGGCCGTGCACGTGCGGAACGACTACGGGTCGAGGGACTTCGGCGGGGCCGCTCCCCCGCCCGGGGATCCGGCGCACCGCTATGTCTTCACGGTGTACGCCGTGGACAGCGAGAAGCTCGGGCCGGACGCGGACGCCTCGCCGGCGGCCATCGGCTTCAACCTTCGCTTCCACACGCTGGGCCGTGCCCAGTTGGTCGGTGAGTACGCGGCTCCCGCGGCGGTCTGATCGTTCGTTTGTTGTTTGCCCGCTTCTGGTCTTGGAGAGATCAGAAGCGGGCATCTTTTGTTGCGCGGGAAAATTGCGTTGTCCGACCCCGGCCGGCCCGGCCATCGTTGATCCAGGCCCCCACGCCCCGCTCCGGGGCGGGGCCGGCACACGGGAGGTGGGCACAATGCGGGACACGCTGGTACTGAACGCGAGCTTCGAGCCGCTGTCGACGGTGACACTCAACCGTGCGGTGGTGCTTGTCCTACAGGACAAGGCCGTCGTCGAGCAGGCGCATCCCGATCTTCGGATGCGGGGTGCCGCCGTCGACCTTCCGGTGCCGCGGGTGATCAGGCTGTGCCGTTACGTACGGGTGCCCTTCCGAAGACACGCACCGTGGTCGAGGCGGGGGGTCCTGATCCGGGACCAACACAGGTGCGCGTACTGCGGGAGGCGGGCGACCACGGTCGACCATGTCGTGCCGCGTGCCCAGGGGGGTGGGGACAGCTGGCTGAACACCGTCGCCTCCTGCGCCGAGGACAACCACCGCAAGGCCGACCGAACGCCGGAGCAGGCGGGGATGCCGCTGCTGCACGACCCGTTCGTACCGTCGCCGGCGGACGCGATGCTGCTGGCGCTGCGGGCGGGTGAGCGTTCCGAGCTGCCGGAGTGGCTGGCGAACTCGGCCGCGTAGACCGTCTCGTACGGGTCCTGCCGTCACGTACGAAGGAGCCCGCCTCCCCCGGTGTGGGGAGGCGGGCTCCTTCGTGCGCCTGGCCGGGGCGCTACTTCAGCGTCAGCTGGAGGATCGCGACGATGCCGACCGCGATGATCACTCCGCGCAGGACGGTGGGCGACAGTTTGCGGCCGACCTTGGCGCCGATCTGGCCGCCGATGGTCGAGCCGACGGCGATGAGGAGGACGGCCGTCCAGTCGAAGTCGGCGACGAAGAGGAAGAAGACCGCGGCGACCCCGTTGACCAGGGCGCCGAGGATGTTCTTGACGGCGTTGATCCGCTGCAGGGTGTCGTGGAGCAGCAGGCCCATGAGCGAGAGGTAGAGGACGCCCTGGGCGGCGCCGAAGTATCCGCCGTACATGCTGGCGAAGAAGAGGCCGCCGAGGAGGACGGGGCCGCCGTCGGGGTGGGCCTCGGTGCCGGACTGCTCGCGGCGGCGCTTCACCGCGGCGGCGATGCGGGGTTGGAGGAGGACCAGTACGAGCGCGAGGCCGATGAGGACGGGGACGATCGCGTCGAAGGCGTCCGACGGCAGCGCGAGGAGCAGGATCGCGCCGATGAGGCCGCCGAGGAGGGCGACGGCGCCGAGGCGGAGGATGCGGGCCTTCTGGCCCTTGAGCTCGCGGCGGTAGCCGATGGCTCCGCTGATGGAGCCGGGGACGAGGCCGAGGGCGTTGGAGACGTTCGCGGTGATCGGAGGGAGTCCGGTCGCGAGGAGGACCGGGAACGTGATCAGCGTTCCCGATCCGACGATGGTGTTGATGGTGCCGGCGCCGATGCCGGCGGCGAAGACCGCCAGTGCTTCCCAGATGGACAACGCCATCTCCTTACATGATCAGTGAGTCGCCTCCCCGCTCTGAGGTCGTCAGGGTCGAGGGGCTCGCACTGATCATGCACGAGATTTAGGTGTACGTGTCAGTCAACGGGGGGCTCTTCTCGCCGGTCGGACCGGCTGTCCTTCGTGTCGAAGCCGGGGGCGCCGCCGGGCATGTTGCCGAAGGCGCCCGAGAGGCCCTTGAGGGCGTCGCCGATCTCGCTGGGCACGATCCAGAGCTTGTTGGCGTCGCCCTCGGCGATCTTCGGGAGCATCTGGAGGTACTGGTACGAGAGGAGCTTCTGGTCCGGGTCGCCGGCGTGGATGGCCTCGAAGACCGTGCGGACGGCCTGCGCCTCGCCCTCGGCGCGGAGTGCGGCGGCCCTGGACTCGCCCTCGGCGCGGAGGATCGCGGACTGCTTCTCGCCCTCGGCGGTGAGGATCGCGGACTGGCGGGTTCCCTCGGCGGTGAGGATCGCGGCGCGCTTGTCGCGCTCGGCGCGCATCTGCTTCTCCATCGAGTCCTGGATGGAGGTCGGCGGCTCGATCGCCTTGAGCTCGACGCGGTTGACGCGGATGCCCCACTTGCCGGTGGCCTCGTCGAGGACGCCGCGCAGGGCCGCGTTGATGTCCTCGCGGGAGGTGAGGGTCCGCTCCAGGTCCATGCCGCCGATGATGTTGCGCAGGGTGGTGACGGTGAGCTGCTCGATCGCCTGGATGTAGCTGGCGACCTCGTAGGTCGCGGCGCGGGCGTCGGTCACCTGGTAGTAGATGACCGTGTCGATGTTGACGACGAGATTGTCCTGGGTGATCACCGGCTGCGGCGGGAACGGGACGACCTGCTCGCGGAGGTCGATCCGGTTGCGGATCGAGTCGATGAACGGGACGACGATGTTCAGTCCGGCGTTCAGCGTGCGGGTGTAGCGGCCGAAGCGCTCCACGATCGCCGCGCTTGCCTGCGGGATGACCTGGATCGTCTTGATCAGGGCGATGAAGACGAGCACCACCAGAATGATCAGGACGATGATGACTGCTGACATCGTGTTCCCCCGTGCCCTTCGCTACCGGTTGTCTGCCGGATGGCTTTTCGATGATCCAGATCGAGTTTCCCAGACGGCGGAACGTCATGGGTGAGGTTCGGTCACATGACGACGGCCGTCGCTCCGTCGATCTCCACGACGTCGACCTGGTCGCCCGGTTCGAAGGTCTGTCCGCTGTCGAGTGCGCGGGCTGACCAGATCTCGCCGGCGAGCTTGATGCGGCCCCCGCCGGTGCCGTCGACCCGTTCCAGGACGACGGCCTGACGGCCCCTCAGGGCGTCGACGCCGCTGGCCAGTCGGGGCCGGTCGTCGCGGTGGCGGGCGGCGATCGGGCGGACCACCGCGATCAGTGCCACGGAGACGACGGCGAAGACGATCACCTGGGGGACGACGCCGAAGCCGAGCGCGGCGGTCACCGCCCCGGCGACCGCTCCGACGGACAGCATGCCGAACTCCGGCATCGCGGTCAGGACCAGCGGAATGCCGAGCCCCACCGCGCCGATCAACCACCAGATCCACGCGTCGATGTCCACGTGGTCATGGTAGGGCGGTGGGGTCCCTCCGGGACAGGGCGCGGGCGGCTGTGCGGGACGCCGGCGCTCGGGTCCGCTACTTCAGGGGCAGGCCGTGGGCGGTCCAGCGGTCGCCGACGCGCTCGACGAGGAGCGGGAGGCCGAAGCAGAGCGAGAGGTTGCGGGAGGTGAGCTCGGTCTCCACGGGGCCGGCGGCGAGGACCTTGCCCTGGCGGATCATCAGGACGTGGGTGAAGCCGGGGGCGATCTCCTCGACGTGGTGGGTCACCATGATCATGGAGGGGGCGTACGGGTCGCGGGCGAGACGGCCGAGCCGGCGGACGAGGTCCTCGCGGCCGCCGAGGTCGAGACCGGCGGCGGGCTCGTCGAGGAGGAGGAGCTCGGGGTCGGTCATCATCGCGCGGGCGATCAGGGTGCGCTTGCGCTCGCCCTCGGAGAGCGTCCCGAACTTGCGGTCCAGGTAGTCGTTCATACCGAGGCGGTCGAGGAAGGCCTTCGCGCGCTCCTCGTCGACCGGGTCGTAGTCCTCGTGCCAGGTGGCGGTCATGCCGTACGCGGCGGTGAGGACGGTCTCCAGGACGGTCTGGCGCTTGGGCAGCTTCTCCGCCATGGCGATGCCGGCCATGCCGATGCGGGGGCGGAGTTCGAAGACGTCGGTGCCGACGCCGCCGAGCTGCTCGCCCAGGACGTGGGCGGTGCCCTTGGTGGGGAAGAGGTAGCTGGAGGCGATGTTCAGAAGGGTGGTCTTGCCGGCGCCGTTGGGTCCGAGGATCACCCAGCGCTCGCCCTCCTTGACCGACCAGGAGACCTCGTCCACCAGAGCCCGTCCGTCGCGGACCACGGATACGTCCACCAGCTCCAGTACATCGCTCATGAGCGCGTTGTCTCCCCTTGCGGTCGAGTCGTGTCGTCGCCTTGCACCGATGGGCGCGGCGTCCAGGGGAAAACCTACGTTATCGGCGGAGCGGGCCGGTCCCTAGGGCCCTGTCGTGAGTCCCTAGTCTGGGGGGATGCTTTCGGAACCACGTTCAGGACGCCTGGCCGCTTGGGGCAATGCCCTGCTGGCCGGGGCGGTGTCGCCGGACGACGCGGCGCTGGCCATTGTCGGGGAGGACGCGGTGCACCGCGTGGAGGGGCTGCCGGGTGAGGCGGGCCCGGTGGGGCTGACGCTGGCGCTGGGCCGGCTGCGGCGGCTCGGAGTCACCGGGTGGCGGGTGGCGCTGCCCGCGCCGGGGCATCCGCTGGGGCTGAGCGGGCCGCCGGAGTTCAACGCGCGCGCGTTGGAAGCGGAGGAGGCGGTGGTGGGCTTCGGCGCGCCGTACGGCCTCGTGCCGGAGGTCTCGGAGGCGGGCTCGGCGGGTGACCTGCATGTGGAGGTCGTCTGGCGCTGTCTCGGAGTGCGGGAGGCGCCGCCCGCGGACGTGCCGTCGCTCGGCGAGGCGGAGCGGGAGCTCGCGGAGGCCCTGCGGGACGCGACGAAGGTGCTGACGCGGCTGGACGTGGCGGCGTCGGGCCCTGTGGCGGACGCGGCGCGGGAGGCGTACCGGGCGCGGGCGGAGGTGGGCCGCGAGGTCCTGGCCCCCGGGTACCCGCCGCGGGCGGTGCGGGTTCTGGAGCTGGCCCAGCGGGTGGGGCTGATGGTGGACCTGGCGTACGACCACGGGCACGGGGGCGCGGTCAGCGCGTCGGAGATGGCTGCGCGGGGGGAGGCGCTGCGGCCGGTGGAGCGGGTGGCTCGGCGGGCGCAGGTCGCCGCGTACAACGCGTACGTCGAGGAGCGGGAGCGGGAACGGGGCGTCTGAGACCCGGGGCTGAGGGCGGCCGGGGGCTGAGGGCGGAGGCCCGGGGTCTGAGGGTGTTTCGGAAATGGGGCCGGCCCCCGGGGGGATCGTCCGGGGGCCGGTGGTTTCGGGGTGCTCAGCCGTTGAGGGCGTGGTTGCCGAAGGCCGGGTTGAGCAGGCCGATCACGTTGACCGTGTTGCCGGAGACGTTCACGGGGACGTGGACCGGGACCTGCACCAGGTTGCCGGAGGCGACGCCCGGCGAGTTGAGGGCCTGACCCGTGGCCTCGGCGCCGTGCGCCGAGGCGACACCCGCACCGGCGGCGACGATGCCACCGGCGACCATGGTGAGGGCAGCGGCCTTCTTGAGGTTCTTCACTTGGTACATCCTCCTGGTCATCGCTGCGGCCGGTCCGCCGCAGCACGTCATGGAGAACGCCGCCACACCCGTGAGGTTGCGCCGAACGGGGGATATACACACGACGGTATGAAGGACTGAACGGTCGTGCGCCCGGCGCACTGGGGGGGCGCCTTCGCGCACGTCAGTCGGTGAGGCCGTGGCGGACCGCCCAGAGGGCCGCCTGGGTGCGGTCCGCCAGGTCCAGTTTCATCAGGATGTTCGAGACGTGTGTCTTGACCGTCTTCTCCGAGAGGACGAGCGCGCGGGCGATCTCGCGGTTGGACCTGCCGTCCGCGATCAGGCCGAGGACCTCGCGCTCGCGCTCCGTGAGGGTCGAGCCCCGGCCCGTACCCCCCGGGGAGTCCTCCTGGCTGAGGAGCGCGTCGGCGACCTCCGGCTGGAGCAGGACGTGGCCGGCGTGGACGGAGCGGATGGCGCCGGCCAGGGCGTCGGGGTCGATGTCCTTGTAGACGTATCCGGAGGCACCGGCGCGGAGCGCGGGGACGACCGTGCGCTGCTCGGTGAAGCTGGTGACGATGAGGACCCTGGCCGGGTTGGCGAGCCGGCGGAGCCGCTTCAGTGCCTCGATGCCGTCGGTGCCGGGCATCTTCACGTCCATGAGGACCACGTCGGGGCGGAGCTCCTCGGCCCGGGCGACGCCTTCGGCGCCGTCGGAGGCCTCCCCCACCACCTCTATGTCGTCCTGTACCTCAAGGAAGGTGCGCAGGCCTCGGCGGACGACCTGGTGGTCGTCGACCAGCAGGACACGGATGGGCTTGTCAGCCACCGGGAACCTCCATCTCGATCGTGGTGCCCTCGCCCGGGGCCGAGGTCACGGTGAGGCCGCCGCCGACGCCGCCGGCCCGGTCCCGCATGGAGACCAGACCGAGGTGGCGCCCGGCGCTGCGGACCGTACGCGGGTCGAAGCCCTTGCCGTCGTCGCCGACGGTGAGCCGCGCGCCCTGGCCGCTGCGGGTCAGGGTGACGGTGACATGCTCCGCGTCGGCATGGCGCAGGGCGTTGTGCAGGGCCTCCTGGGCGACGCGGAGCACCGCCTCTTCCTGAGCGGCGGGGAGGGCACGTACCCCATGGCTCTCGAAGGTCACCCGGGCCGCGTGGGCGCGGTCCATGACCTGGATCTGGGTGCGCAGGGTGTGGACGAGGCCGTCCTCGTCGAGGGCGGCGGGGCGCAGCTCGACGACGGCGGCGCGCAGCTCCTCGGCGGCCTCGGCGGCGAGCGCGGCGACCTGCTGGAGCTCACCCTTGGCCCGGGCGGGATCGCGGTCGACGAGGGTGGCGGCGGCCTGGGCGGTCAGCCGGAGGGAGAAGAGCTTCTGGCTGACGGCGTCGTGGAGCTCGTGGGCGAGGCGGGAGCGTTCCTCGGCGATGGTGAGCTCGCGGCTGCGCTCGTACAGCCGGGCGTTGGTGAGGGCGATGGCCGCGTGCTGGGCGAGGATCGCGAGGAGTTCCTCGTCCTCGGCGGTGAAGGCGCAGCCGTCGCTCTCCTTGGGGCAGCGTTTGTTGGCGAGGAAGAGGGCGCCGAGGATCTCGTCGCCGTCCCTGACGGGGAGGCCGAGGAAGTCGGACATCTCGGGGTGGGCGGCCGGCCACCCCCCGAAGCGGGGGTCCTCACGGACGTCGGCGAGCCGCTCGGGCTCGGCCTTGTGGAGCATCGCGTCGAGGATGCCGTGCTGCCGGGGCAGCGGGCCGATCGCCTTCCACTGCTCGTCGCTGACGCCGTCGACGACGAACTGGGCGAAGCCACCGTGGTCGTCGGGGACGCCCAGGGCCGCGTACTCGGCGTCGAGGAGCTCGCGGGCGGAGACGACGATCGTCTTGAGGACGTCGCGGACCTCCAGGTGGCGGCTCATCGCGAGGAGGGCGGTGCTCACGGCGGCGAGGCCGGAGCTCGGTCGGTGGCTCATGTCCTCACCGTACCGGCGGGGTGTGACCGTACGTATCCGCCCGGAGACGGCCTCGGGAGGGACCCGGGACCTAGGTCGAAGTGCCCTGCGGCGGGTGGGACGTACCGGGGAACGAGGTGCCGGGCGACTCTGGCGGGGGTCTGGCGGGGGTCGGCTCCTCCTTGGGGAGGAGCTACCTCACGGTATGCATTGCTGACGCAACGCCCGGTGAGTTTGTTACGTGCCCGATGTGAGCCCGCGCATAGGACACACGTCACTTACGAAGTCCCCTAGTGGATACCGAGAGGCCAGGTGAGCGGGGCCTGGACCGGCCACAGGGGGTACTCGGTGGCCCGTGCACGGGCCCCTGATCCACTACCCGGGATCGTACGTCACACCTTTGCCACGCCATTTTGCGGCCGCTAAGAATTGCCCCGTCGCCGCCGAGCAGGCGCAGCGCCGCCCCCGGCGAGCGACCCCCAGCGATTCGAAGAGGTAGTCCTGCATGTCTGCGAACACCCCTGGCCACAGTCGTGGTCTGAAGAAGACCCACAAGGCCACGATCGCCGGCGTCGCCGCTCTGGGCGCCGCAGCCCTCACCCTCTCCCTCGTGCCGGGCAACGGCTCCACCGAGACCGAGCCGCAGGCCCTGTCCGGTACACAGCAGGTCGCCTGGTCGTACGACGCCGCCAGCCCGCAGGCGAAGGCGTTGGCCGCCAGTGTCACCGAGCAGCACACCACCATCGGCCTGAAGGCCCAGCAGGAGGCGGCGGCCAAGGCCAAGGCCGACGCGAAGGCCAAGGCCGATGCCAAGGCGAAGGCAGACGCCAAGGCCAAGGCCGACGCGCAGGCGAAGGCCGACGCCAAGGCGAAGGCTCAGGCGAAGGCCAAGGCCGACGCGAAGGCCAGGGCCGCGGCCAAGGCGAAGGCCGACGCGAAGAAGCGCGCCGCGGAGAAGACGGCCGCGAGCCGTTCCGTCGCCCGTACGCCGGTCTTCGCGAACAACCTCGACGGCTGGATCCGCGAGGCGCTGTTCATCATGGACAAGCACGACATCCCGGGCAGCTACAACGGCCTGCACAAGAACATCATGCGTGAGTCCAGCGGCAACCCGCGGGCCATCAACAACTGGGACATCAACGCCATCAACGGCGTGCCCTCGAAGGGCCTGCTCCAGGTCATCTACCCGACCTTCAAGACGTACCACGTCGCCGGCACGCCGTTCGACCAGTACGACCCGGTCGCCAACATCGTCGCCGCCGCCAACTACGCGGCCGACCGCTACGGCTCGATCGACAACGTCAACAGCGCCTACTGATCCTCGCTGCTCGCGGATCCTCCCGGCGTACGCCGAAGGGCGGCACCCCCTGTGCGGGGTGCCGCCCTTCGGCGTACTGCCTACGGGGTCACTTGCGCATGACCTCGGGCTCGTGGCGGCGCAGCAGCCGTGCCACGACGAAGCAGCAGACGGCCGCCATGAGCAGCTGGACGCCCAGGTCGAAGCCCCACTGGCCGGCCGTGTGCTCCCACAGCGGGTCGGTGTTCGTGGGGTTCTTCGGGTCCCACGGCGGCATGAGGCGGGCCAGGTCGAGGGTGGCGCCGGCGCCGGCGATGCCCCAGCGGGAGGGCATCAGCCAGGCGAACTGCTCCAGGCCGGGCGAGCCGTACACCTGGAAGAGGATGCCGGTGAAGACGACCTGGATGATCGCGAACATGACCAGCAGCGGCATGGTCTTCTCGGCGGTCTTCACCAGGGCGGAGATGACCAGGCCGAACATCATCGAGGTGAGACCCAGGGCGATGACCTGGATGCACAGCTCGACGGCCGGCGGCATGAGGAGACCCTCGGCGGGCAGCGCGCGGGTGGAGAAGCCGATGCCGCAGATGATGACGCCCTGGAAGGCCGTGATCAGGCCGAGGACGATGACCTTGGACATCAGGTACGCGGAGCGGGAGAGGCCGGTGGCGCGCTCCCGTTCGTAGATGACCCGTTCCTTGATCAGTTCTCGTACGGAGTTGGCGGCGCCGCTGAAGCACATGCCGACCGCGAGGATCAGCATGATGGTTCCGGCGTCGCCGTTGAAGCGGGACGGCGGTGTCGGCGAGCCGAGGCCGAAGTCCGCGGGGATGACGACCGAGACCGCGCCGAGGACGGCGGGCAGGATCACCATCAGGCCCAGGAAGCCCTTGTCGGACGCGATCACCGAGACGTAGCGGCGGATCAGCGTCCACAGCTGGGAGCCCCAGCCCTGCGGCTTCGGCGGGCGGGCCATCGCCTGCTGCGGCATCTGAACGGGCTGCGCGGCGACGGCGTCGATGTCCGCGGCGTACATCTGGTAGTGCTGCGAGCCCTTCCAGCGGCCCGCCCAGTCGTAGTCGCGGTAGTTCTCGAAGGCGGAGAAGACGTCGGCCCAGGTGGAGTAGCCGAAGAAGTTCAGCGCCTCCTCCGGCGGGCCGAAGTACGCCACCGAACCGCCGGGCGCCATGACGAGGAGCTTGTCGCACAGGCCCAGCTCGGCCACCGAGTGGGTGACGACGAGGACCGTGCGGCCGTCGTCGGCGAGGCCGCGCAGCAGCTGCATGACGTCGCGGTCCATGCCCGGGTCGAGGCCGGAGGTCGGCTCGTCCAGGAAGATCAGCGACGGCTTGGTGAGGAGCTCCAGGGCGACGGAGACACGCTTGCGCTGGCCACCGGAGAGGGAGGTGACCTTCTTCTCCTTGTGGATGTCGAGCTTGAGCTCGCGCAGCACCTCGTCGATACGGGCCTCGCGCTCGGCCGTGGCGGTGTCGCCCGGGAAGCGGAGCTTGGCCGCGTAGCGCAGCGCCTTCTGGACGGTCAGCTCCTTGTGCAGGATGTCGTCCTGCGGGACCAGACCGATGCGCTGGCGCAGCTCGGCGAACTGCTTGTAGAGGCTCCGGTTGTCGTAGAGGACGTCGCCCTCGTTGGCCGGGCGGTAGCCGGTCAGCGCCTTGAGCAGCGTGGACTTTCCGGAGCCGGACGGGCCGATGACACCGATGAGCGACTTCTCCGGGACACCGAAGGAGACGTCCTGGAGGATCTTCTTGCCGCCGTCGACCGTCACCGTGAGGTGGCTGGCCGAGAAGGAGACCGAGCCGGTGTCGACGAACTCCTCGAGCTGACCGCCGACGATCCGGAACGTCGAGTGACCGACGCCGACGATGTCCTGCGGGCCGAGGACGGCGGTGCCGCCCTTCGGGATCGGCTGGCCGTTGACGTACGTGCCGTTGTGCGAGCCGAGGTCGCGGATCTCGAAGCGGCCGTCGGGCGTCGCGTGGAAGTCGGCGTGGTGCCGCGAGACCTGGAGGTCGGAGACGACCAGCTCGTTCTCGAGGGCACGGCCGATGCGCATGACGTGGCCGAGGTTCAGCTGGTGGAACGTGGTGGGGCTGCGGTCGGCGTAGGCCGACGACGCCCCCGCGGCGGCGCCTGCCTGGCCGTGCCCCTGGTGCCCGTGGGGGCCCTGGGGGCCGCCCTGCTGGTGCGGGACCTGCGGCTGCGCGGGCTGCTGGGCCTGCTGCTGCCAGCCCTGCTGCTGCGGCGGAGCCTGGTGCGTCGCCCAGTCGGCCTGGGCGGCGGCCTGCGCCGGTCCGGCCTGGTGGGCGGCGGCGGGCTGGGCCACCGGCGCCTGGGCCTGGGCCGGCGGCTGGTGGGCCTGCTGCGCGGCCTGGGCTCCGGCGGCGAGATTCAGCCGGGGGCCGTCGGTCGCGTTGCCGAGATGGACGGCCGATCCGGGGCCGATCTCCATCTGGTGGATCCGCTGCCCCTGGACGAACGTGCCGTTCGTGGAGCCGTGGTCCTCGATGACCCAACTCCGGCCGCCCCAGCTGACGGTGGCGTGCCGCCACGAGACCCGGGCGTCGTCGATGACCAGGTCACCCTGCGGATCGCGGCCCAGGGTGTACGACCTGGACGGATCGAGGGTCCAGGTCCTTCCATTCAATTCCAGTACGAGTTCTGGCACTCCATGCCCCACTACTTGTCCCCCGATGCACCCCCGACGTCGGGAGTCTAGGGATGGCGAACATCGTGGGGAACTATTTCAGGCCCGGTCCCCTCTCCGAAAGTCGGGCCGTGTGAAGAGCCGTGCGCAGACAAGTCCGCGACCACTCGGGTGTCCGCTGGGCGGGACGGGGGGTCAGGTGGCACGAGGTGCCCGATACGGTGGAACCACCATGAGCGCATCGCAGACCTCAGACGTTCCCACCCTTCTCGTCAAGATCTTCGGGAAGGACCGTCCCGGGATCACCGCCGGACTCTTCGACACCCTCGCCGCCTACTCCGTCGACGTCGTAGACATCGAGCAGGTCGTCTCCCGCGGCCGCCTCGTCCTGTGCGCGCTCGTCACCGAGCCGACCGTCGCCTCGCAGGGTGAGCTACGGGCCACCGTGCACAGCTGGGCCGAGTCCCTGAAGCTCCAGGCCGAGATCATCTCCGGTACGGGTGACAACCGGCCCCGCGGCGAGGGACGCTCGCACGTCACCGTGCTCGGCAACCCGCTCACCGCGGAGCAGACGGCGGCCATAGCGGCGAGGATCGCGGAGACGGGCGGCAACATCGACCGTGTGTTCCGCCTCGCGAAGTATCCGGTGACGGCCGTCGAGTTCGCCGTGTCGGGCTGCGAGACGGAGCCACTGCGGACCGCGCTGGCGACCGAGGCCCACAGCATCGGGGTGGACGTGGCCGTGGTCTCCGCCGGGCTGCACCGGCGGGCCCAGCGGCTCGTCGTCATGGACGTCGACTCGACGCTGATCCAGGACGAGGTCATCGAGCTCTTCGCGGCGCACGCGGGGTGCGAGGACAAGGTCGCCGAGGTGACGGCGGCGGCGATGCGCGGCGAGCTGGACTTCGAGCAGTCGCTGCACGCCCGGGTGGAGCTGCTCGCCGGGCTCGACGCCTCGGTGGTCGACAAGGTCCGCGCGGAGGTGCGGCTGACGCCGGGGGCCCGGACCCTGATCCGTACGCTCAAGCGGCTCGGCTACCAGGTGGGCGTCGTCTCCGGCGGGTTCACCCAGGTCACCGATGATCTGAAGGAGCGGCTCGGGCTCGACTTCGCCTCGGCCAACACCCTGGAGATCGTGGACGGCAAGCTCACCGGCCGGGTGACCGGCGAGATCGTGGACCGCGCGGGCAAGGCGCGGCTGCTGCGCCGGTTCGCCACCGAGGCGGGGGTCCCGCTGGCGCAGACGGTGGCCATCGGCGACGGCGCCAACGACCTGGACATGCTGAACGCGGCCGGCCTCGGGGTGGCGTTCAACGCGAAGCCGGTGGTGCGCCGGGCCGCCGACACCGCGGTGAACGTGCCCTTCCTGGACACCGTGCTCTACCTGCTGGGCATCACGCGCGAAGAGGTCGAGGCCGCGGACGGCGGCGAGGACCTGCTGCACTGAGCCACCGGTACGGAAGAGGGCCCGGTCGTCGGAGGACGGCCGGGCCCTTTCGCGTACGCGGCGACCGGTGTCAGGGGTGCGGGGTCCAGAAGTCCACGAGCCGTGCGACGCCGTGCTCCAAGGACTTCCAGGAGCCGTTGAAGCCGAGGACGGCGAAGGCGGAGGTCGGGAAGCCGCTGCGGTTCAACCGGGGCAGGACGTCTCCCTCGGCCTCGCCCGCGAGGGCGTCGGCGAGGGCGTGCATCCCGGGGTTGTGGCCGATCACGAGGAGGTCGGAGACCTCGTCCGAGGTCTCGTTGAGCAGGGCGATGAGCTCGCCGAGCGAGGCCTCGTACAACCGGTCCTCGTACACGGTCCTGGGGCGCTCCGGCAGTTCCTGCACGGCCAGCTTCCAGGTCTCGCGGGTTCTGAGGGCGGTCGAGCAGAGGGCCAGGTCGAAGCCGATGCCGGTCCCGGCGAGCCTGCGGCCCGCCACGGGGGCGTCCGCGCGGCCGCGCTCGGCCAGGGGCCGCTCGTGGTCGGACGCCTCGTTCCAGTCTGCCTTCGCGTGTCGGAGCAGCACGATCCTGCGGGGTGTATCGACGCTCATGGTCAACAGCTTTGCACGAAACGGCTCTCGGTGACTCAGAGAGCGAGCGTTTGCTGGAGCCGCTCCAGGACCTGCCCGACCCCCAGGTCACCAGCGGTCGCATGGGCCCCGCCAGGCCCCGCTATGAGCATCAGAAGGACGCCGAAGGCCACCACGGGGAGGGCGAGCGCCCACCAGGGCAGCCGGGTGTCGACGCCGGTCGGCAGGGGCCGGGTGCTGGTGTGCGTACGGGCCGACATGAGGGCCTCCGAGGGGTGGGGATCCGTTTTCCGTCTCCGGCGGTGTTCTCCGACGGCGTGTTCTCCAACGTACGGATCGGGCGCCCTCCGGCCCATCGGGTGATCCACCCACTTCACCCTGACACTCGCCCCCTAGGGGATACGGGGGCTGTCCCCACCCCCGGGGGTCACGGCGAGGCGAGAGAGGCGATGACGGCGATGACCACCGTGATGCCGAGCATCGCGCCGAGCACGACGAGCAGCTTCTTCTGGCCGTTCTGGGGATTGGGTTCGAGGACTGGCATGGGACCAGTCTCGCATCTCAGCATTCGTCCTCGACCGTCCGGTCCCTCCCCGCGAGGGTGCCCACGATCATCTGCGGCACCATCAGGCCGCCCATGAGCGCGATGGGCAGTCCCCAGCCGCCGCTGTGCTGGTAGAGCACGCCGACGAGGAGGGGGCCGGGGATGGAGATGAGGTAGCCGACGCTCTGCGCGAAGGCGGAGAGCCGGACGACGCCGACGCCGGTCCGCGAGCGCATCCCGATCATGGTGAGGGCGAGCGGGAAGGCGCAGTTGGAGACGCCGAGCAGCACCGCCCAGACCCAGGCTCCGGCGGCCGGGGCGAAGAAGAGGCCGGTGTAGCCGCCGAGTCCGCACAGGCCGAGGGCGACGACGATCGGGCCCTGGTTCTTCATCCGGGTCGCGAGCCGGGGGATGACGAAGGCGAGCGGGACGCCCATGACCATGGTGACGGCGAGGAGCACGCCGGCGGTGGAGGCGGGGACGCCGGCGTCACGGAAGATCTGCGGCATCCAGCCCATGGTGATGTAGGCGCCGGTGGCCTGGAGGCCGAAGAAGCAGCCGAGGGCCCAGGCGGTGCGGCTGCGGGTGACGCGGGGGGCGGGTGCGGTCGTCTTCTCCGTACGGGGCGCCCGGTCGCGGTCTCCGGCGCGGTCGCGGTCGCGGTCGCGTACGAGCGGGATCCAGGGCAGGACCGCGAGTGCGGCGACGACGGCCCAGATGCCGAGGCCGACGCGCCAGTCCCCGCCCAGGGCCGCGGTCATCGGGACGGTCGCCGCCGCGGCGACGGAGGTGCCGAGGGCGAGCGCCATGGAGTAGAGGCCGGTCATGGTGCCGACGCGGTCGGGGAAGTACCGCTTCACGATCACGGGCATCAGGACGTTGCTGACGGCTATGCCCATGAGGGCGAGGGCGCTGGCCGCGAGGAAGGCGGCCGTGCCGGAGGCGAAGGGGCGGGCGGCGAGGCCCACGAAGATCGCCGCCATGCCGGCGCAGACGACGGCGGCGGGGCCGAAGCGGCGGGCGAGGCGCGGGGCGGTGATGCCGAAGACCGCGAAGCAGAGCGGGGGGACGGAGGTGAGGACGCCGGCGACGCTGCCGCTCATGTGGAGGCCCGCGCTCACCTCTTCGAGGAGCGCGCCGAGGCTGGTGATGGCGGGGCGCAGGTTCAGTGCGGCGAGGACGAGGCCGACGGTGACGAGCCCGAGGGTCCAGCGGGACGCGGAACCCGGCACGGGCGTCGGACCCTCGGGGGACGCGGCGACGGACCGGTCCCGTGCGGAGGGCTTCCCCGCGCCGGCGGTCGGTACGGCGGTGGCCGTGTGTGCGGTGGTCCGGGCCGGCGGTGCGGCGGGGTCGAGGGTCTTCGGCTCGTCGGGCATGAGGCCATCATAGAATCATGGGATGATTGGTTGTCCAATCTCGAACATCTCGCACGAATGGGAAGGTGCCCCATGGCCCTCGGCCACCCCCGGCGCGCAGGACTCTCCGATCAGGTGATCGCCGAACTGCGGAACCAGATCACCTCCGGCGAGTGGCCGGTGGGTTCACGCATCCCGACCGAGCCCGAGCTGGTCGAGCAGCTGGGCGTGGCGCGCAACACCGTGCGCGAGGCGGTCCGGGCGCTCGCGCACAACGGGCTGCTCGACATCCGCCAGGGCTCGGGAACGTACGTCATCGCCACCAGCGAGCTGGCGGGCGTCATGCACCGGCGGTTCGCCGGATCCGATCCCCGGCACGTCGCCGAGCTGCGCTCGACCCTGGAGTCCGCCGCGGCGCGCTTCGCGGCGGAGCGGCGCACGGAGCGGGACCTGAAGCAGCTCGACGCCCTGCTGGTACGGCGCGAGGAGGCCTGGGAGTCGGGTGACGCGGAGCGGTTCGTGACGGTCGACGCGGCCTTCCACCACGCGGTGGTGGCGGCCTCGGGCAACGACGTGCTGACGGAGCTCTACGCGGACCTGGGCGATCTCCTGCGGGAGTGGCTGCGCGGCGACGTGGGGCAGGAGCTGCGGCCGGAGAACCACATGGACCACGCGCGACTGGTGGAGGCGATCCGCGAGGGCGATGCCGAGCGGGCCGGCACGGAGGCGGCCGGCTATCCGTTCATGTGCCTCAAGAGCCCGGAACCCGCTCCTGAGGCAGGTCCGCCGGCTGGTGGGTGACCCAGGCGGACCGGACCTCCTTCCAGCAGCGGCCGGTGAGCTTGGCGTAGTCCGCGGGTCCGACGTCGACGGGGGCGCTGTCGGTGTCGACGTCCCACCAGCGGTCGCACTCGACGTGGAGCCGGACGCGGTCGGTGCCGGGGTACGGGTTCTGGCAGCGGGCGGTGACCTTGGAGCCCTGGACGACGGTGCGGCAGGAGGCCCCGAAGTACTCCGGCTCCTCCGCCGCCGGGGCGGTGGCGGGGAGCTCCTCGGCCGGCGCGGGAGCCACGCGCACCTCGGCGGCGACGGCTATCCCGGTGAGCAGCACGGCGACCGAGGCGAACGCGCCGAACCCGTTACGTATCGCGCGCATGCCCGTACCTCCTCCCCGTCAGCAGCAGAACGTCACGCTCTGCCCCAGTCTGGGGTGATTCGCGCGACTTTTCGAGTCGGGGACGGAAGAGGGCCCGTGCGTCCGCCCCGCCAGGGGAGACACACGGGCCCTGCTGCCGTGCTGTGGGCGCTTACGCGCCGATCGCGTGCAGGCCGCCGTCGACGTGGATGATCTCGCCCGTCGTCTTCGGGAACCAGTCGGAGAGCAGCGCCACGATGCCGCGGCCCGCCGGCTCCGGGTCGGCGAGGTTCCACTCCAGCGGGGAACGGCTGTCCCAGACCGCGGCGAGCTCACCGAAGCCGGGGATGGACTTCGCGGCCATCGAGCCGAGCGGGCCCGCCGAGATCAGGTTGCAGCGGATGTTCTGCTTGCCCAGGTCACGGGCCATGTAGCGGCTGGTGGCCTCCAGGGCGGCCTTGGTCGGGCCCATCCAGTCGTACTGCGGCCAGGCGTACTGCGCGTCGAAGGTGAGACCGACGACGGAGCCGCCCTCGCTCATCAGCGGCAGCAGCGCCATCGTCAGCGACTTCAGGGAGAAGGCGGAGACGTGCATGGCGGTGGCCACGGACTCGAACGGCGTGTTCAGGAAGTTGCCGCCGAGGGCGTCCTGCGGGGCGAAGCCGATCGAGTGGACGATGCCGTCGAGGCGGTCGCCGAACTGCTCACGGACCTGGCCCTCAAGGCGCGCGAGGTGCTCGGCGTTGGAGACGTCGAGCTCCAGGACCTTCACGTTCTCGGGCCTGGGGAGCTTCTTGGCGATGCGCTCGGTCAGCGTCGGCCGGGGCCAGGCGGTGAGGATGATCTCCGCGCCCTGCTCCTGGGCCAGCTTCGCGGCGTGGAAGGCGATGGAGGACTCCATCAGCACGCCCGTGATCAGGATGCGCTTGCCCTCGAGAATTCCGCTCATGTGATCAGTGACCCATGCCCAATCCGCCGTCAACCGGGATGACGGCTCCAGTGATGTACGAGGCGTCGTCGGAGGAGAGGAACTTCACCGCGGCGGCGACCTCCTCCGGCTTCGCGTAACGGCCCAGCGGCACCTGGGCCACGATGCCCGCGCGCTGCTCGTCCGAGAGCACCGCGGTCATGTCGGTGTCGACGAAACCGGGGGCGACGACGTTGAACGTGATGTTGCGCGAGCCGAGCTCACGCGAGAGGGAGCGGGCGAAGCCGATCAGGCCGGCCTTGGAGGCGGCGTAGTTGGCCTGGCCCGCGGAGCCCAGCAGACCGACGACCGAGGAGATCAGGACGACGCGGCCCTTCTTGGCGCGCAGCATCCCGCGGCTGGCGCGCTTGACGACCCGGAAGGTGCCGGTGAGGTTGGTGTCGACGACGGACGTGAAGTCCTCCTCCGACATGCGCATCAGGAGCTGGTCCTTCGTCACGCCGGCGTTGGCCACGAGGACCTCGACCGGACCGTGCTTCTCCTCGATCTCCTTGTACGCCTGATCCACCTGCTCCGTGTCGGTGATGTCGCACTTGACGGGAAGGCAGCCGAGTTCGACCAGGGCGACCGGCGGCTCGCCGGAGCGGTACGTGATCGCGACCTTGTCGCCGGCTTCGGCGAACGCGCGGGCGATGGCGAGGCCGATGCCCCGGTTTCCTCCGGTGACGAGAACCGAGCGGCTCAACGGATCACCCTTTCGATAGCGGTCTGATAGCCGAAAACCTATCGGTATCGCTCCCGACATGAGGAATCGACCTCCGACAGTGGCGTAGGAGCGTCACTGTCGGATCCCTACAGCTCGGGGGTGGTGCGGGGACCCCCGGGGAGGGCACTCGGGGACGCGGCTCGCGACGGCGCCCCGGCGCGCCCACCCGGCCGCCCTGTCCCGTGATTGACTTCCCGGACAGCTCAATTGCCGTCTTCCGATCACCGAGAGCGAGGCCGCTCGTGGTCCATCAGATCGACCCTACGTTCGTCGCGCTGCCGCTGCGGGCGCTCGCCGACGCGGCGCTCGCCCGGGCGCGCGCGCTCGGCTCCGAGCACGCGGACTTCCGCCTGGAGCGCGTGCGCAGCGCCTCGTGGCGGCTGCGGGACGCGAAACCGTCCGGTTCCTCGGACACCACCGACCTCGGCTACGCGGTCCGGGTGGTGCACGGCGGCGCCTGGGGGTTCGCGTCCGGGGTCGACCTGACCATGGACGGTGCCGCGCGGGTCGCCTCGCAGGCGGTGGCCATGGCCAAGCTGTCGGCGAAGGTGATCGCCGCGGCGGGCTCCGCCGAGCGCGTGGAGCTGGCGCAGGAGCCGGTGCACTCCGAGCGCACCTGGGTCTCCTCGTACGAGATCGATCCGTTCTCCGTCCCCGGCGAGGAGAAAGGTGCGCTGCTCGCCGACTGGAGCACGCGGATGCTGCGGGCGCCGGGCGTGGCGCACGTGGACGCCTCGCTGCTGACCGTCCATGAGAACAAGTTCTACGCGGACACGGCGGGCACGGTCACCACGCAGCAGCGCGTGCGGCTGCACCCGCAGCTCACGGCGGTCGCCGTCGACGAGACGACCGGCGAGTTCGACTCGATGCGGACGATCGCGCCGCCGGCCGGGCGGGGCTGGGAGTACCTGACGGGCACCGGCTGGGACTGGGACAAGGAGCTGGACGAGATCCCGGGGCTCCTCGCCGAGAAGATGCGGGCGCCGAGCGTCGAGGCGGGACGGTACGACCTGGTCGTGGACCCGTCGAACCTGTGGCTGACGATCCACGAGTCGATCGGGCACGCCACGGAGCTCGACCGGGCCCTCGGTTACGAGGCGGCGTACGCCGGCACCTCCTTCGCGACCTTCGACCAGCTGGGCAAGCTGGCGTACGGCTCGTCGATCATGAACGTGACGGGTGACAGGACCGCCGAGCACGGGCTGGCCACCGTCGGGTACGACGACGAGGGCGTCGAGGCGCAGAGCTGGGACCTGGTGAAGGACGGCACGCTCGTCGGCTACCAGCTGGACCGGCGTACCGCGAAGCTCACGGGCCTCGGCCGGTCGAACGGCTGCGCCTTCGCGGACTCCTCCTCGCACGTGCCGGTGCAGCGGATGGCGAACGTCTCGCTGCGGCCGGATCCGGGCGGGCTGTCGACCGAGGACCTGATCGGCGGGGTCGAGCGGGGCATCTACGTGGTCGGCGACCGGTCGTGGTCGATCGACATGCAGCGCTACAACTTCCAGTTCACCGGGCAGCGCTTCTTCCGCATCGAGAACGGCCGGCTCGCCGGGCAGCTGCGGGACGTGGCGTACCAGGCGACGACCACCGACTTCTGGGGCTCGATGGAGCAGGTCGGCGGCCCGCAGACGTACGTCCTCGGCGGCGCGTTCAACTGCGGCAAGGCCCAGCCGGGCCAGGTCGCCGCGGTCTCCCACGGCTGCCCCTCCGCCCTGTTCCGGGGCGTCGACATTCTGAACACGACGCAGGAGGCCGGTCGATGAGCGCACGCCACCAGATTTGCCGGGGGTCCGGGGGTCGCCCCCCGGGCAAGCACAGCCTGAACACGACGCAGGAGGCCGGTCGATGAGCCGCGTCAGCAAGCCGTACGAGATCGTCGAGCGGGCCCTTGAGCTGTCCCGCGCGGACGGATGTGTCGTCATCGCCGACGAGGAGTCCTCCGCGAATCTGCGCTGGGCCGGGAACGCGCTCACCACGAACGGCGTCACGCGCGGCCGCACCCTCACCGTCGTCGCGACCGTCGACGGCTCCCAGGGCACGGCCTCGGGTGTCGTCTCGCGGTCGGCCGTGACCGCCGACGACCTGGAGCCGCTGGTCCGGGCCGCGGAGGCCGCCGCCCGGGCAGCCGGGCCCGCCGAGGACGCCCAGCCGCTGGTCGGGGGCGTGCCCTCCTCCCCCGACTTCACGGACGCCCCGGCCGAGACCTCCTCCGCCGTCTTCACCGACTTCGCCCCGGCGCTCGGCGAGGCCTTCGCCCGGGCCCGGGCCGGTGGCCGTGAGCTCTACGGCTTCGCCAACCACGAGCTGACCTCCACCTACCTGGGTACGTCGACGGGGCTGCGGCTCCGTCACGACCAGCCCAACGGGACGCTCGAGATCAACGCCAAGTCCCCCGACCGGTCGCGTTCCGCCTGGGCGGGGCGCGCGACGCGGGACTTCAAGGACGTCGACCCGGCCGCGCTCGACGCGGAGCTGGCGACCCGGCTCGGCTGGGCGGAGCGGCGGATCGAGCTGCCCGCCGGGCGGTACGAGACGCTGCTGCCGCCGTCGGCCGTGGCCGACCTGCTGATCTACCAGCTGTGGTCGTCCACGGCCCGGGACGCGGCGGAGGGCCGTACGGTCTTCTCCAAGCCCGGCGGCGGCACCCGGATCGGCGAGACCCTCTCCCCGCTGCCGCTGACCCTGCGCAGCGACCCGAACGAGCCGGGCCTGGAGTCCGCGCCGTTCGTGATCGCGCACTCCTCCGGTGACGACTCGTCCGTCTTCGACAACGGGCTGCCGCTCGGCCCGACGGACTGGATCCGGGAGGGGAAGCTGGAGCGGCTGGTCACCACGCGGCACACCGCCGGGCTCACGGGGATGCCCGTGTCGCCCGGGGCGGACAACCTGATCCTGGACGGCGGCGGCGAGCGTTCGCTGGGGGAGATGGCCGCCTCCATGGAGCGGGGCCTGCTGCTGACCTGCCTCTGGTACATCCGCGAGGTCGATCCGGCGACGCTGCTGCTCACCGGACTGACCCGGGACGGCGTCTACCTCGTCGAGAACGGCGAGGTCGTCGGCGCGGCGAACAACTTCCGGTTCAACGAGTCGCCGGTGGACCTGCTGTCGCGTGCCTCGGAGGCGGGCCGTACCGAGAAGACGCTGCCGCGCGAGTGGAACGACTGGTTCACACGGACCGCGATGCCGGCCCTGCGGGTGCCGGACTTCAACATGAGCTCGGTCAGCAAGGGGGTCTGACCACCTGGTCCGACCCACCTAGACTGAGCCCTCGTACCACCAACAACCTGAGGAGACTGACGGTCGTGACGGACATCGTCGACGAGCTGAAGTGGCGCGGGCTCTTCGCCCAGTCCACCGATGAGGACGCACTGCGCAAGGCTCTCGCGGACGGTCCTGTCACGTTCTATTGCGGTTTCGACCCGACCGCGGCCAGTCTCCACGTCGGCCACCTGGTCCAGGTCCTCACCGTCCGCCGGCTCCAGCAGGCCGGGCACCGGCCGCTGGCGCTGGTCGGCGGGGCCACCGGGCAGATCGGTGACCCGCGGCCGACGGCCGAGCGCACCCTGAACGACCCCGAGACGGTCGCGAACTGGGTGAACCGGCTGCGCTCGCAGATCGAGCCCTTCCTCTCCTTCGAGGGGGAGAACGCGGCGGTCATGGTGAACAACCTGGACTGGACCTCCGGTCTGTCGGCGATCGAGTTCCTGCGGGACATCGGCAAGCACTTCCGGGTCAACAAGATGCTGACCAAGGACTCCGTCGCCCGGCGCCTGGAGTCCGAGCAGGGCATCAGCTACACGGAGTTCAGCTACCAGCTGCTCCAGGCCATGGACTTCCTGGAGCTGTACCGCCGCTACGGCTGCGTCCTCCAGCAGGGCGGCTCGGACCAGTGGGGCAACCTGGTGGCCGGTCTCGACCTGATCCACCGTCTGGAGCCGGGCGCCGACGTGCACGCGCTCGCGACCCCGCTGATGGTCAAGGCGGACGGCACCAAGTTCGGCAAGACCGAGGGCGGGGCCGTCTGGCTCGACCCGGAGATGACCACGCCGTACGCGTTCTACCAGTTCTGGCTGAACGTGGACGACCGGGACATCTCGACGTACATGCGGATCCTCTCCTTCAAGTCCCGCGAGGAGCTCGAGGAGCTGGAGCAGCAGACGGCCGAGCGGCCGCAGGCGCGGGCCGCCCAGCGGGCGCTCGCCGAGGAGCTCACCACCCTCGTGCACGGCGCCGGGCAGTGCGCGGCCGTCATCAACGCCTCCAAGGCGCTGTTCGGGCAGGGCGACCTGGCCGAGCTGGACGAGGCGACGCTCGCGGCCGCCCTGTCCGAGCTGCCGCACGCGCGCGTGACCGAGCTCGGCCAGGTCGTGGACCTGTTCACCGAGGTCGGCCTCGCACCGAGCAAGTCGGGCGCGCGCCGCACGGTGAAGGAGGGCGGGGCGTACGTGAACAACGTGAAGGTCACCGCCGAGGACGCCGAGGTGTCGGCGGAGGAGCTGCTGCACGGCCGCTGGCTGGTCCTGCGGCGCGGCAAGAAGAACCTGGCGGCGATCGAGTTCGCCGGCGCGGAGGGCTGACGAGGCCCGCCCCGCGAAACCGGGAGGCCCGGTACGGCACCTGAGGTGCCGTACCGGGCCTCCCGGTTTCTCCGGCGCGTTCCGGCGAGGTCACGCGCGTTGCTTGTTGCCCTTCATCGTGGCCCACAGCATGTCGCCCACTCCCACCACGGCGACGGCGCCGATCAGCTGGAGCAGGTGGCGGGTCCAGTCGATGCCCTTGGTGTCGTTGACACCGATCCAGGTCGCGACCGCGTTGCCGAGCACACTGCCGAGAATGCCGAACACGGTCGTCAGCCAGAGCGGGATCTGCTGCTTCCCCGGCAGGACCGCTTTCGCGATCAGACCGAGGACGAATCCCACGATGATCGCCCACAACCAACTCATCGTCGCCTCCTTGTACGCGTCTGGGCCCAGTCTCGGCTCCTCCGCCATACGGCGCATGTCGGACAGCTCCATCCGTGCCCCGGTCTCGTCGGCGCGGAGGGCCGGGCGTACGGTGGAACGAGGTCCGGACCGGGGAGGGTCCGGCATGACCGGCGGGTGGTGGACGGCGATGCCGAAGCGTGGCGGAACCGAGGTCTTCCGGATCACGGGGGCCCGGCAGGGGCTCGCGGACGACGTCCGGGGGCGGCAGCGGCGCTACATCATCTCGATGTCGGTCCGAACGCTCTCCGTGATCGCCGCCGCCGTGCTGTGGAACGTCGAGCGGCATGTGGCGATCGTGGCGCTCGCCCTGGGGATCCTGCTCCCGTACATCGCCGTGGTCATCGCCAACGCGGGCCGCGAGAACGCTCCGTCCCTTCCCTCCACCTTCGTACCGGCTCCGGTGCGTCCCGCGCTGGGCGCCGCGGAGGCGACGGAGGGGGCCGCGACGGAGGGCCCGTACGGCCGGAACTGATCACGGACAGTGGCCGGAAACCTCAAGAAAAGCTCAGATCAATCATGAGGTTCCAGTGCCCCGTACCCCATGTGCCGTGACATACTGCCTACGCGCTCCGCATCCCCCGTCGGAGCGACGGACCGATGCCGGGCAGCTCCCCCCGTGGCTGCTCGGCATCGCCCTTGCTGGACAATGATCAGGTGAGCGAAGAGAAGCCGATCTGTTCCGCCAAGGGCTGCCGCGTCGACGCCGTCTGGGTCCTCGCGTGGAACAACCCCAAGCTGCACACGCCCGAGCGTCGCAAGACCTGGCTCGCGTGCGAGGAGCACCGCGAGCACCTCTCCCAGTTCCTGGGCGTGCGGGGGTTCCTCAAGGACGTCGTCCCGCTGGGCGACTGGGTCGGGCCGGAGGAGTCCGGGGACTCAGCCGCCGATCGCTGACATCGGGCGGTCGGGCTGGAGGAAGCTCGGGTCGTCGAGGCCCGAGCCGGCCTTCTTGCCCCACATCGCCTGCTTCCAGATCCGCGCGACCTCCCCGTCGGAGGCGTCGGAGCGGAGCGTCGCCCGCAGGTCCGTCTCCTCGGTGGCGAAGAGGCAGGTGCGCACCTGTCCGTCGGCGGTGAGCCGGGTGCGGTCGCAGGCCCGGCAGAACGGGCGGGTGACGGAGGCGATGACACCGACCGTGTGCGGCCCGCCGTCGACGACCCAGCGCTCGGCGGGGGCCGAGCCGCGCTCGTCGGCGCCCTCGTCGGTCAGGGTGAAGCGGGTGCGCAGGGACTCCAGGATGTCACCGGCGGTGATCATTCCGTCGCGCTTCCAGCCGTGCTGGGCGTCGAGCGGCATCTGCTCGATGAAGCGGAGCTCGTAACCCTCCGCGATCGCCCAGGCGAGCAGGTCGGGGGCCTCGTCGGCGTTGAGCCCGGGCATCAGGACCGCGTTGACCTTCACCGGGGTGAGGCCGGCGTCCCGGGCGGCGGCCATGCCGTCGAGGACGTCCTGGTGCCGGTCGCGCCGGGTGAGGGTCTTGAAGACCTCGGGGCGCAGGGTGTCCAGGGAGACGTTGACCCGGTCGAGGCCGGCGGCCTTGAGGGCGGTCGCGGTGCGCTTCAGCCCGATGCCGTTGGTGGTGAGGGACATCCGGGGGCGGGGTTCCAGGGCGGCGCAGCGCTCGACGATCCCGACGAGGCCGGGGCGGAGCAGCGGCTCGCCGCCGGTGAAGCGGACCTCGGTGACGCCGAGGTCGGTGACCGCGATGCGGATCAGCCGGACGATCTCGTCGTCGGTGAGGAGGTCGGGCTTGGCGAGCCACTGGAGGCCCTCTTCCGGCATGCAGTACGTGCACCGCAGATTGCACCGGTCGGTGAGTGAGACGCGCAGGTCTGTGGCGACCCTGCCGTAGGTGTCGATGAGCACTGTGGGCCCCCTCCCCGTCTTGCGGATGCGTGTGTTTCGAAGACTACGTGAGCCCACGGACAACGAGCAGGGCAGATTGTCACGGGACCGGCGCGGCCGCGTCGTAGAACTCTACGACGCGGCCGGTGTTTCGCTGCGGAACGTATACGGCACGCTCCGGTCAGTGCTTGACCGCGGCGGCGACCCCCACTCCGGTGAGGGACTTGACCTCGAGCTCCGCGTACTTGCCCGCGTCCGGCTCCTCCTTGGACAGGAGCGAGCCGAGCCAGCCGAGGAGGAAGCCGAGCGGGATCGAGACGAGGCCGGGGTTCTCCAGCGGGAACCAGTGGAAGTCCACGCCCTTGAACATCGAGGCCGGGCCGCCGGAGACGACCGGGGAGAAGAGGACGAGGACGACGGAGGAGATCAGTCCGCCGTAGATCGACCAGAGCGCTCCCTGGGTGGTGAACCGCTTCCAGAAGAGCGAGTAGAGGATCGTCGGCAGGTTGGCCGAGGCGGCGACCGCGAAGGCGAGGGCGACCAGGCCGGCGACGTTGAGGTCGCGGGCGAGGGCGCCGAGCGCGATCGACACGATGCCGATGAAGACCGTGGACCAGCGGGCGGCCCGCATCTCCTCCTTCTCGGTGGCCTTCCCGCGCTTGATCACGTTCGCGTAGATGTCGTGCGCGAAGGACGAGGACGAGGCCAGCGTCAGACCGGCGACCACGGCGAGGATGGTGGCGAAGGCGACGGCGGAGATGACGGCGAGGAGGATCGCGCCGCCGGTGGAGCCGGCGCCGCCGCCGACCTCCAGGGCGGTGAGCGGGGCCGCCGTGTTGCCCGCCTTGTTGGAGGCCTTGATGGTGTCGCCGCTGAGCAGGGCGGCGGCACCGAAGCCGAGGACGATCGTCATCAGGTAGAACCCGCCGATGATGCCGATGGCCCAGTTGACCGACTTACGGGCGGCCTTGGCGGTCGGCACCGTGTAGAAGCGGATCAGGATGTGGGGCAGGCCGGCGGTGCCGAGGACGAGGGCGATGCCGAGGGAGAGGAAGTCGAGCTTCGAGAGGGCGCTGGCTCCGTACTTGAGGCCGGGCTCCAGGAAGGCGTCGCCCTTGCCGCTGTTGGTGGCTGCGGCGCCGAGCAGCTGCGAGAGGTTGAAGTCGAACTTCAGCAGGATGAGGAAGGTGATGAGGAGCGTGCCCGCGATGAGCAGGACGGCCTTCACCATCTGCACCCAGGTGGTGCCCTTCATGCCGCCGATCGTCACGTAGACGATCATCAGGACGCCGACGAGGGCGACGATCCCGATCTTGCCGCCGTCGCTGGTGATGCCGAGCAGCAGCGAGACGAGCACGCCCGCGCCCGCCATCTGGGCGAGCAGGTAGAAGATCGAGACGACGATGGTGGACGTGCCGGCGGCGGTACGGACGGGCCGCTGGCGCATCCGGTAGGCGAGGACGTCGCCCATCGTGAACCGGCCGGAGTTCCGCAGCGGTTCGGCGACCAGGAGCAGTGCGACGAGCCAGGCGACCAGGAAGCCGATCGAGTAGAGGAAGCCGTCGTAGCCGTAGAGGGCGATGGCGCCGCTG
Organism: Streptomyces sp. NBC_00094; assembly: GCF_026343125.1. Taxonomy (NCBI): domain Bacteria; kingdom Bacillati; phylum Actinomycetota; class Actinomycetes; order Kitasatosporales; family Streptomycetaceae; genus Streptomyces; species Streptomyces sp. NBC_00094. Next base: position 1,792,665 of record NZ_JAPEMB010000001.1, read on the forward strand.
ATGCCGAGGAAGGACGCGGCGGACATGTAGTCGCCGGAGATCGCGAGGCCGTTCTGGAAGCCGGTGAACTGGCCGCCGCCGGCGTAGAAGTCGGCGGCGCTGCGGGTCTGCCGGCCGGCCCAGATGGTGATGACCAGGGTCGCGATGACGAAGGCGCCGAAGAGGGCGATGATCAGCGGTCGGTGCTCGCTGGTGGCGTTGCCCGCCGCGAGCAGGACGGGGGTGCTCATGCGTCGCCCTCCATGCGCTTTCTGATGGCGTCGGACTTGGGGTCGAGCCGGTTCGCCGCGTGCCGCGAGTAGAGCCAGGCGATGAGGAAGGTGGTCGCGAACTGGCCGAGGCCGAGGACGAGGGCCACGTTGATGTTGCCGAAGAGCTTGGTCCCCATGAAGTCGCCCGCGTAGTTGGAGAGCAGCACGTACAGCAGGTACCAGGCGATGAAGGCCAGGGTGAGCGGGAAGGCGAAGGAGCGGTACGTACGGCGCAGTTCGCCGAACTCCGCGCCTTCCTGCACCTCGACGAACTGTTCCGTCGTGGGCGGTACGGGGCCTGATGCGGCTTCCGTCCCGTTTCTGGGCGGCGGCGGTGCTTCGGTAGCCACGGAATCTCCTCGTGACGCGGGGACGGACGGCATGGTCAAGGGGGCCTCACCAGGGGTGCGGGAACCGGGACTCCGGTCGGAGCCCCTCCCCTGTCCAACGGCACGGAGCCGGAACCGACGCGGTTCACACGAGGGATTTCTTCGCACAGATCTTCATGAAGTCTTCTCAACTCATTGAAGGGACGGGATGATCAGCGATAACTTCTCTCGTCATGCACCTGTTCACGCGTAAACCCGCGCGTGGACAGTACATACGGATGATGTGGAGAACCCATGGCTCATCTGGGATCGAGGCGCGGCCGAGCTCTTGCTCTGCCTGTCGGCCTCGCGCTCACGGCCTCGCTCGGCTTCCTTCCCTCCGGCGCCGCATCCGCCGCGGAACTGAGTGACGCTCCCGCGGCAGCCGCTGTCGCGACGAACGGGCCGAAGCTCTCGTACGTCGTCAACGTCGAGGGTGGCCGCTGGACCGCCGCCTCGGTGAGGAAGGCGATCGCCGCCGCCGGCGGCGAGGTCGTCATCTCGTACGACCAGATAGGCGTGATAGTCGTCCACTCGCAGAACCCCGAGTTCGCGAAGACGATCCGCCAGGCGCGTGGCGTGGTGTCGGCCGGTTCGACCCGTACCGCCCCGCTCTCCGTCCAGTCCGACGACTCCGTCGACGAGGGCGCGCAGACGCTGACCGCCGCCGAGGCCAAGGCCGCCGCGGCCAACGCCACCGACGCGCAGGACCCGCTGGAGCCCCTGCAGTGGGACCTGCCGGCCATCAAGGCGGACAAGGCGCACGAGAAGACGCTCGGCAGCAAGCGCGTCACCGTCGCCGTCATCGACACGGGCGTCGACGACACCCACCCGGACCTGGCGCCGAACTTCGACGTCGCCGCGTCCGCGAACTGCGTGACCGGCAAGCCGGACACCACCGCCGGTTCGTGGCGTCCGAACCCGGGCGAGAGCGACCACGGCACGCACGTCGCCGGCACGATCGCCGCCGCCAAGAACGGCATCGGCATCACCGGTGTCGCCCCGGGCGTCAAGGTCTCCGGCATCAAGGTGTCCACCCCGGACGGCTTCTTCTACACCGAGGCCGTGGTCTGCGGCTTCATGTGGGCGGCCGAGCAGGGTGTCGAGATCACGAACAACAGCTACTACACCGACCCGTGGATGTTCGCCTGCAAGACCGACGAGGACCAGAAGGCCCTCATCGAGGCGGTCACCCGTGCGACCCGCTACGCGGAGCGCAAGGGCACGGTCAACGTCGCCGCGGCCGGCAACTCGAAGTTCGACCTCGCTGCCGACTCGATCGTCGACAACAGCAGCCCGAACGACACCACTCCGGGCGACCGGGTCATCGACCCGAAGGAGTGCTTCGACTACCCGGCCATGCTGCCGGGTGTCGTCACGGTCTCCGCGACCGGAGCCAAGGACCTCAAGGCGTCCTACTCCAACTACGGTCTCGGCGTGATCGACATCGCCGCCCCCGGCGGTGACCGCACCGAGTACCAGACGCCGGACGCCCCGGCGGTGAACGGCCGCATCCTGTCGACCACGGTCAACGGCGGCTACAACTACAAGGCCGGTACGTCGATGGCCTCGCCGCACGCGGCGGGTGTCCTGGCGCTCATCAAGTCGACGCACCCCTACGCGAGCCCGGCGGCCCTCAAGGCGCTGCTGTACGCGCAGGCCGACGACCGCGCCTGCACCAACCCGTACGACATCAACGGCGACGGCACCGTCGACGCCGTCTGCGAGGGTGGCAAGGACAAGAACGGCTTCTACGGAGCCGGTCTGATCGACGCGCTGGACGCCGTGAAGTAAGCGGCACCGCGTGAACGAGGGGCCCTGGTGCGGTACGCCACACCAGGGCCCTTTCGCGTGGCACTGAGTGCCATAGTTCGTTCATGGACAACGCGATGGGTACGGGTACGGAGTTGCTGTGGTCGGCGCTGGGCGGCGATCCCGCGCTGGTCGACCGGGTGGAGTACGGCGGGACCCCGGGGCAGCTGCCCGCGCGACTGCCCGTGATGGACCTTTCCCGGGCCGCGGTCGCGGTCGCCGGACTCGCGGCGGTCGAACGGGCGGGGCTGCGGGGACCGGTACGGGTGGACGACGGGGCCGTCGCCACCGCCTTCGTGAGCGAGCGTCATCTGCGGGTCGACGGGCGGGCGCCGGTGAACTTCGCACCGCTGTCGCGGTTCTGGCGGGCGGCGGACGGCTGGGTCCGTACCCACGCCAACTACCCGCACCACCGGGCGGCACTGCTCGCCGCGCTCGATGTGCCCGCCTCCGTGGACTCCGTGGAGGCCGTCGCGGCGGCGATCGGTGAGCGGAAGGCCGTCGAGGTCGAGACGGCGGTGTACGCGGCCGGGGGCCTGGCTGTCGCCCTGCGCACGCCCGCGGAGTGGGCGGAGCACGAGCAGGGCCGGGAGGTCGCCGCGCGGCCGCTGCTGACCCGGGAGCGGCTCGACGAGGCTCCGCCGCGGCGCCGCTCGGGACCCCTGCGGGTGCTCGACCTGACCCGGGTGATCGCCGGTCCTGTCGCGACCCGGACGCTGGCACTGCTCGGCGCGGACGTGCTGCGGATCGACCCGCCGGGCAACCCGGAACTGCCGGACCAGCACGCGGACACGAACGTCGGCAAGCGGACGGCCGCCCTCGACCTGGACAGCCCTTCGGACCGGCGTACCTTCGGTGAACTCCTCGACTCCGCGGACGTCCTGGTCACCGGCTACCGCCCCGGCGCGCTCGACCGCTTCGACCTCGACCGGCCCGGCCTGGTCACCGCGCGGCTCTCCGCGTGGGGCGACTACGGCCCCTGGGGCGGCCGGCGCGGCTTCGACAGTCTGGTGCAGGTGGCCACCGGCATCGCCGTGACCGAGGGCTCCGCGGAGGAGCCGGGCGCGCTGCCCGCGCAGGCCCTGGACCACGGCACGGGCTATCTGCTCGCGGCGGCCGTGCTGCGCTCGCTGACCGAGCAGGACCGGGACGGCGGCACCCGGCTCGTACGCCTGGCGCTGGCGCAGACGGGGCACTGGCTGACCCACGGGCTGCCCCTCCCCCATGGCCGTGAGGGCCTGGGGGGTACCCCCGTCGAGCCCGCGCGGTACCTCACGGAGACGGACGGCCCGCTGGGCCGGCTGCGGTACGCGCAGTCCCCCGTCGCGTACGAGGGCGGCCCGGCGGACTGGTCGCGCCCGCCGGGCGTGCAGGGCGGGGACGAGCCCGTGTGGCTCGCCCGGCCCTGATCCGCGAAACGTTCTACGGCTTGACGAGGACCTTGAGGGCCGTACGCTCGTCCATCGCCTTGTAGCCGCCGGGGACGCCGTCGAGGCCGACGGTCAGGTCGAAGACCGGGGACGGGTCGATGGTGCCGTCGAGGACGTCCGGGAGCAGCTCCGGGATGTACGCGCGGACGGGGGCGACGCCGCCGCGCAGCGCGATGTTCCGGTCGAACATGACGGAGAGGTCGAGTCCGGTGCCGCTGCCGTGCGGGACGCCGACGTAGCCGATGGAGCCGCCGTCGCGGGCGATGGCGACGGCGGTGCGCATGGACTGCTCGGTGCCGACGGCCTCGATGACGGCGTGGGCTCCCTGGCCGCCGGTGAGTTCGCGGACGGCGGCCTCGGCGGCCTCGCCGCGCTCGGCGACGACGTCGGTGGCGCCGAAGAGGCGCGCGATGTCGGTACGGGCGGTGTGCCGGCCGAGCGCGATGATCCGCTCGGCGCCGAGGCGCTTGGCGGCGAGGACCCCGCAGAGGCCCACGGCGCCGTCACCGACGACCGCGACGGTGGAGCCCCGCGTCACGCCGGCGCCGAGGGCGGCGTGGTGGCCGGTTCCCATGACGTCGGAGAGGGCGAGGAGCGCGGTCAGCAGGTGGTCGTCCGAGGCGGCGTCGGCGGGGAGCTTGACGAGGGTGCCGTCGGCGAAGGGGACGCGGACGGCCTCGCCCTGGCCGCCGTCGGAGCCGACCGAGCCCCAGAAGCCGCCGCGCGGGCAGGAGGTCTGGAGCCCCTCGGCGCAGTAGTCGCAGGTGCCGTCGGACCAGACGAAGGGGGCGACGACGAGGTCGCCGACGGCGAAGCCGGTGACGTCGGAGCCCGCCTCCTCGACGATGCCGAGGAACTCGTGGCCGATGCGCTGGCCGGGCTGCCGGGCGGACTCGCCGCGGTACGCCCACAGGTCGCTGCCGCAGATGCAGGCGCGCAGGACGCGCAGGACGACGTCGGTGGAGTCCTTGATCACCGGGTCGGGCACGTCCTCCACGCGCATGTCGAACGGGGCGTGGATGGTGGTGGCGCGCATGGTGGACGGTCCTCGCTGTCAGTCGGTTGTACGACGTTCACCGTACATCGCGGAGAGCACTCCCACGGTCAGCAGGTACTGCGCCGCGATGTAGGTCAGCATGACCCAGAAGTCGGGCGCGGGCAGCTGGGGCCACTCGGCGACGCCGGTGGCGATGAGCGTGTCGGACAGCAGGAACAGAGCGCCGCCGAGGCCGGCCGCGAGCCCGAGGGAGCTCGCCCGGTAGGCCATCGCGGTGAGGAGCAGCGAGTACCCGGCCACGGGGATCCGCAGCTCGGCGGGGAGGTCGGGCCAGAGGAGCACGACGGTGCCGACGAGGGCGGCCGCGTATCCGGCGCCGAGGAGCGCCGACGTACGCCGTCGGCCGAAGAGGACCAGGTAGCAGACGTGCCCCGCGGCGAAGGAGCCCATGCCGACGAGGAAGGCCCAGTCGGCGTCGGAGAGCAGGAAGACGTCGCCACCCCAGCCGAGGAGGAGCGCGGCGGCGAGGAGCCTCGGGGCGGTGGGGGAACCCCCCGTGGCCTTGAGGCCATGGGCGAGGGTGAGGGCGTACGCGGCGAGCAGGGGCATCAGGAGCGGCTTGGCGAGCTGGTGGCCGAGCTCGGCGCCGGCGAGGAGGGAGATCAGGTCGACGGCGGCCGCGAGCCCGAAGGCGGCGAGCAGCGCGCGGGAGAGGGGCGAGGCGGGGCGGCCGTGCGGCGCGGGGGCGGCGAGGGTCGGCGCGGGGCCTGGGGCGGGGGGCGCAGAGAGGGCGGGACCGGCGAAGGCTGGCGCGGAGGCGGCGGGGGCAGAGGCAGCGGGTGCGGAGGAAGCGGGGGCGGGCATCGGGTCGGCGGTCATGCGGCGGCCTCCGGAACGGCACCGGTCTGCGGCGCCTGGGGGGGGTTGTGGGGTCTGTGGGGTCCGCGCGATCGGTTGCCAGCCCGGGCCGCGGAAGACCCGGCCTGCCCGCTCGCGCCAGTCGCTCGCCGAGCGGAGGTCGCGGGCGATGGCGGCGTACTCGTGGGTGGCGACCCGCAGCGGGTTGTACGTCTCGATGTTCTTGGTGAGCCCGTAGACGGGCCGGTCGGTCTCGCCGACCCAGGAGCCGAACATCCGGTCCCAGAGGATGAGGATCCCGCCGAAGTTCCGGTCCAGGTAGCCGCCCTGGGAGGCGTGGTGGACGCGGTGGTGCGAGGGCGTGTTGAGGACGTACTCGAAGGGCCGGGGCAGCTTCCCGACGCGCTCGGTGTGGATCCAGAACTGGTAGACGAGGTTGACCGAGTAGCAGAACGCGACGGCCGCCGGGTGCACGCCGAGGGCGATCATCGGCAGGTAGAACGGCCAGGAGGTGACGCTGGTCCACGGCTGGCGCAGGGCGGTGGTGAGGTTGAACTTCCGGCTGCTGTGGTGGACGACGTGGCAGGCCCAGAGGACGCGGACGACATGGTGTCCGCGGTGCTGCCAGTAGTAGAGGAAGTCCTGCGCGAGCAGCATCAGCGGGATCGTCCACCACAGGACGGGGACGCGGAGCGGGGTGAGTTCGTGGACGGCGGTGTAGATCGCGACCACGGGGATCTTCCACAGCGCGTCGAAGGCGAGGCTCCCGAGGCCCATGCCGATGCTGGTGGCGGCGTCCTTCGTCCCGTACCCGGCGGCGTCCTCGTCGGGGTGGATCCGGTGGCTGACCATCTCCAGGACGGTGAGCAGGACGAACGCCGGTATGGACCAGAGCACGACATCGGGCGGGTTCGTCATGCCGTCGACGGTAGGCGGGGCGGGCGGGCCCCGCCAGACGTTGTTACCAACAAGTATGCGAGACGACTTGTCAGCAAGCTTTGGCACCTTCCGACAAGCGGAACCGCGAGATCCCTACACCCCCGCAGCGCCGAGGAGCGAGCCCGCGCCGTACGTGATGGCCATCGCGAGGGCGCCACCGCCCATGGTGCGGAGGATCGCGCGGCCCGCGGGGGCGCCGCCGAGGCGGGCGCTCCACCAGCCGGTGAGGGCGAGGGCCACGAGAACGGAGCCGACCGTGACCCAGAGGCGGGCCGGCTCCGGCGGCAGGACGATCGCGAGGAGCGGGAGCAGCGCGCCGACGGTGAAGGCGAGGAAGCTGGCGCCGGCCGCGTGCCAGGGGTTGGTGAGGTCGTCGGGGTCGATGCCCAGCTCCACGCGCGCGTGGGCGCGCAGGGCGTCTCGCTCGGTGAGCTGCTCGGCGGCCTCACGGGCCACGTCCTGGGAGAGTCCGCGGGCGGCCAGGAGCCCGGTCAGCTCGTCGAGTTCGGCCTCGGGCCGGTCGCGCAGTTCGCGCCGCTCCTGCACGAGCGCGGCCTTCTCCGAGTCGCGTTGGGTGGAGACGGAGACGTACTCCCCCGCCGCCATCGACATCGACCCGGCGAGCAACCCCGCGAGGCCGGCGGTCAGCAGGGCGGCCTGGGACTCGGTGGCGCCCGCGACGCCGACGACGAGGCCCGCGGTGGAGACGACTCCGTCGTTGGCTCCGAGCACAGCGGCCCGGAGCCAGTTGAGACGGGAGCCGAGCCCTCCGCCGTGGGCCTCGTCGTGGGCCTCGTCGGGTACGGGGGGTGCGGTCACGTCAGGAGGGTCGCACCCCTCGGGTCACCAGACGCGGACCGACCCGCCCGGGGCGAAGGCCGGGCTGGTCGCCTCCTCCGGGATCTTCTCCAGGGGCGTGGCGATCTCCGCGACCTCCGGACCGTGGACGGCGGCGACGGCGTCGAGGAGGGCGAGGTCGAAGCCGTAGACGCGGGCGGCGTTGCCCCCGACCATGGCGGCGACCTCGTCCCTCGGCACTCCGGCGTAAGCGACGCGGAGGCCTTCGCGGGAGTACGGGGCGGTGCCCTCGTCGTGCGGGTAGTCGCTGCCCCACATGATCTTGTCGAGGCCGATCCGGTGGCGCAGCGGCACCTCGTGCGGGCGCATGAAGCTCGCGCCGACGAAGCAGTTGTCGCGCCAGACCTCGCTGGGGCCCTTGCCCATGGACTCGGCGAGTCCGGCGCCGAACTTGGACTCGGCGGTGGCGGCGGCCGAGGCGGCCGAGACCAGGCGTCCGTGGTAGTAGTCCAGCATCTCCATGACCCCGGGGATCCAGCCGGAGCCCTGCTCCGTCAGGACGAGCTTGAGGTCCGGGTGGCGGCGGAAGGCGCCGCCGAAGATCAGGTGCCACAGGGCCCGGTGGGAGAACCAGGTGGCCTCCACCAGGTGGAGCGCGCGGGCGGCGGGTTCGTGCCCGAGCGGTGGCGAGGCCGAGCCGCCGTGGTGGTTGACCGGCACGTCGAGTTCCGCGCAGACCGCCCAGATCGGGTCGTACGTGTCGGAGTACAGCTCGGGCAGGCCGGAGCCCGGCGGGGTGCCCGGCAGCAGGACGCCGCCGGTCAGACCGGCCTCCTTGGACCGGCGGATCTCCCGTACCGCCTCGTCCACGTCGTTGAGGAGGATCTGCCCCACGCCCGCCCTGCGGCCCGGGGTGTCGGCGCAGAAGTCGGCCAGCCAGCGGTTGTGCGCGCGCAGGCCCGCCCAGCGGAGCTCGAACTCCTCGCGGGTCGGCGCCGGGGCCATCAGGGAGCCTGAGGGGAAGAACGGCGGGATGGTGTTGGGGAAGACGACCTCGGCGACGATCCCGTCCGCCTCCAGTTCGCGCAGGCGGCGCTGCGAGTCCCAGTTGCGTTCGGCGGCGGCGGCCAGCAGGTCCTCGTACGGGTTGACGTAGCCGGCGGCCCAGGCGTCGAAGGCCTCGTGGTGCTTCTTCTCCAGGTAGGGCCGGTAGTCGAGGAGGTCGGCGCCGGCGTGGCAGTCGGCGGAGATGACGGTGTACCTGTCCATCAGTTGGCCCCCAGTACCGGGAAGTCGTGGTCGGTGAGCCAGTGGCGGCCGACCTCGCGGGAACGTGCCCAGGAGGCCTCCACGGCCGTCTGGTCGGGAGACTGGCCGAGGTCGGCGGGGGTGGGGCCGATCCGGCGGGCGATCGGTTCGAGCGCGGGGAGGTCGAAGCCGAAGACCTCCGCCGCCGCCAGGCCCAGGATCCGCCGGGTCTCCTCCACCGGGATGTCGTGGAAGGTGTTCCGCAGCCACGCGCGCGTGGCGGGCCAGGTGCCCTCCGGGTGCGGGAAGTCCGAGCCCCACAGGATGTTGTCGACGCCGATCTCGTACCGCTGGGCGAGCTCGCGCCGCTTGGTGTTGGTCGCGCAGATGAAGACCTGCCGGTCCAGGTACTCGCTCGGCGGCCGCTTCAGCTCCGCGAACGGGGACAGCTTCTTCCCGCCGTGCGCGCCGAGGTAGAGCCGGTCCATGAACCAGAGCAGGTTGGGCAGCCACCAGCAGCCGGACTCGGCGACGCCGAACCTCAGGCCCGGGTGGCGCTCGAAGACCCCGGACCAGAGCAGGAACCACAGCGGCCTGGCCGGCCAGAAGGTGACCTCGGAGACGTAGATCCCGAGGTGGTCGCCGTACTCCTCGCGCGGCGCGGCGCCGGAGTGGGTGACGACCGGCATGCCGGTCTCGGCGGCGGCCGCCCACACCGGGTCGTAACGCCGGTCGTGGTAGGGCGCCTTGTCCACCCACATCGAGGGGATCATGAGCGCGCCGAGGCCGGACTCCTTGGCCCGGTGGATCTCGGCGACGACCTCGACGGGGTCGGCGGTGACGGGGAGCAGCGCCACTCCGCAGTGCCGCTGCGGGTTCTGGCCGACGAACTCGGCCAGCCAGCGGTTGTGCGCCTTCGCGCCCGCCATGCCGAGCTCGGGGTCCTGGTCGCCGGAGAGGCCGAGGCCGACGCCGAAGGGGGCGGCGGTCTGGCTGTCGACGGCGTCCGCGTCGGGGAAGACGACCTCGGCGGCGACGCCGTCGCCGTCGAGCTCCTTGAGCCGCTGGGCGGCGTCCCAGCCGCCGCGCAGGCCCTCCTCGTTGTCGTGGAACCACTTGTCGGCGAAGGCCTCGTTGCGCACGCCGAGGCGGGTCATCGCCTCCCGGCGCGCGTCCCGCCCGGCGAGGAACTCGTCGAAGGCGCGGTGGTGGCGGGATTCCAGGTAGGGCCGGTACCGCTCGGTGGGCAGCCCGGCGTGGCAGTCGGAGGAGATGATCAGATACGGATCCTCGTACGTCGTCATGGCGGTGCCTCCTCAGTCCCGGTCGCTGTCTCGGTCGCTGTCCCGGTCGCCGTCCCGGGAGGCGTCCCGGTCGAGGATGAAGCTCTCCAGGTACGCCGGATTGGCGCGGTCGAGCATCGAGCGCGAGCGCGCCCGGATCTGGCCGTCGCTGTGCTCGCTCTCCGGCAGCATCCAGAACCGGTCGCCGCGGATGCCCTCGACGACCAGCTCGGCGACCTCCTCCACCGGGGTGAAGGCGATCTCCTGCCCGGCCTCCTTCATGGCGGCCTCCCACTGGTCGAGGCTGCGGTACGGACTCTTGCGCGGGCGCTCCTTCGCGAACCGCTCGGGCCGGTTGCGGTGCGACTCCCACAGTCCGGTGCGGAGCATGTGCGGGCCGGGGAAGAGCACGGAGGCGCCCACGTCCGCCCCCTCGGCCCGGAGGTGGGCGTAGAGCGACTCGGTCATGGTGACGACGGCCGCCTTGGTGACCGCGTACACGGAAGCGGTGGGCAGCGGGGCGATGCCGCCGTCGGCGGAGGAGGTGTTGACGATGTGGCCGGGCTCGCCGCTCGCGATCATCCGGGGGACGAAGGCCTGGATGCCGTGGAAGACGCCCCAGACGTTGACGGAGAAGGCCCACTTCCAGTCGTTCGGCTCGTGCTCCCACATCCGGCCCTCGGCGCCGGAGCCGACGCCCGCGTTGTTGCAGAGGACGTGGACGGCGCCGAAGGTGTCGTACGCCGCGTCCGCGAACGCCCGGACCTCGTCGGGGTCGGAGACGTCGACCGTCCGGGCGAGGACCTGCGCCCCGCCCTCCATCAGCTCGTCGGCTGCCCGCGCGAGCGCACCCGGCTCGACGTCCCCGAGGACGACGGCCATGCCCTCGGCGGCGAAGCGGCGGGCCATGGCGAGGCCGATGCCGCTCGCCGCGCCGGTGACGACGGCGACCTGTCCCGTGCGCAGTTCCATCAGGCACTTCCTTCCGGGGGTCCGTCGAGGATCTGCAGCGGGTCGTCGTACCGCTGGTGGATGTAGGGCAGCAGCGCCTGCGCGGAGACCCGTTCGGCGACCGTGCCCCGCTGGTCGGTGGTCTTCTCGCCGATCGTGATCTCGACGATCCGGCGTACGGGGAGGTCGGCCACCGGGTCGAACATGGACTCGCGCAGGATCACGTCACCGGTGATCCGCTCCAGCTTCCGCACCTTCTCGTTGCGGAGGCAGTGGACGAGGACGGGATCGGCGTCGAAGCCGGAACCCTCCACGCCGGGGAGGAACTTGAAGTAGAAGTCGGTCTTCTCGACCGGCTCCGGCAGCGGCAGCGGGCCGGAGACCGCGCCGCGCACCTCGACGAAGGCGATGCCGTGCCGGGCGAGGGCCGCGCGGACGACGAGCCCTTCGCGCTCGACCGTGACCTCGCCGAGCTTCTTCGGCTCGCCGAAGACCTCACGGCCGCCGATCAGGGCCCGCTCGTGGGTCATCGGCATGACCAGCGGGTACCAGCCCTCGCGGTCGCCGTGGGCCGCGGCGACGGCCACGGAGCCGGCGCCGAGGGGGTAGCCGGGCAGGTCGACCTGGCTGATGTTCGCGCGGACGAGCGGGCGCCCGGTGGGCTTCAGCGGGGGCGGCAGGACCGCCGCGACGACGTCGGGATCGGTCTCCCAGACGGCGACCACCCCCGTGGACCAGATGTCGGGGAGTCGGGAGCTCCGCTCGCGCGCCGCCGCCGCATCGGCCTCGCTGCGCGCCCCGTACCGTACTCGTGCCATGAGGTACCACCCTTCGTGACAGTCGGCCTGTAACACAGTTACACCGTCGGCGATGAAGGGTAAAGACCCGTGCACGCAGAGGAGTGGGGGAAGCGATGGCACGCTCGGCGCTGAGCCGTGACGAAGTCCTGGACACGGCGGCCGCGTTGGTGAGGGAGCACGGCCCGGGCGCCCTGACCATGCGCAGGCTCGCCGCCGAACTGGGCACGGCGGTCACCTCGATCTACTGGCACGTCGGCAACCGCGAGTCGCTCCTCGACGCGCTCGTCGCCCGCACGGTCACCGACCTCGGCACGATCGACCCGCACGGCACGACCCCCGCCGAGCGGATCGTCTCGGTCGCCCGCACGCTCCGCCGCGCGCTGCGCGAGCGCCCGCACCTGGTGGCGATGGTCCACGAGCGCGGTCTGACCGAGCGGATGTTCCTGCCGGCGCAGCGCGCCCTGGTCCACGAGGCCCACGCGGCGGGACTGCGCGGGGAGGACGCGGCGCGGGCCGTCCGCGCGCTGCAGTTCCAGGTCGTCGGCTACGTCCTCGTGGAGCGCAACCGCGAACGGGCCCCGGCGCAGTCCCCCGCCGAGGAGGAGCTGTGGAGCGAGGAGCCCGCCGGGGCCGACCCCGTCCTGGCGCGCGCCCTGGCCGCCCCGATCGACACCGAGGCCCTCTTCGTCGACTCCGTACGTGCCCTGGTGGACGGTCTGCTCGCCGGGCCCTCCGGGGAGACCGGGGACAGTGCTGTCGGTCGCGGGCCGTATTCTCATTGACCATGCTCGACGACCGTACGACCGCAGCGCCGTGGCCGACCGCCTACCCACAGGGGTACGCGGTCGTCGACGTGGAGACCACCGGCCTCGCCCGCGACGACCGGATAGTGTCGGCTGCCGTCTACCGGCTCGACGCCCAGGGGAACGTCGAGGACCACTGGTACACACTCGTCAACCCCGAGCGCGACCCCGGTCCCGTCTGGATCCACGGGCTGACCAGCGACGTCCTGGAGGGTGCGCCGCTCTTCCCGGAGATCGCGGCGGAGTTCGCGACCCGCCTCGACGGCCGGGTCCTGGTCGCGCACAACGCGATGTTCGACTGGCAGATGATCGCCAGGGAGTACGCGCGCGCCGAACGGACCGCGCCCGTGCGGCAGCGCCTGTGCACGATCGCGCTCGCCAAGGAGCTGTCGCTGCCGCTGCCCAACCACAAGCTGGAGTCGCTCGCCGCGCACTTCGGCGTCGTCCAGCAGCACGCGCACAACGCGCTCGACGACGCTCGGGTCCTCGCCGAGGCGTTCCGGCCGAGCCTGCACGCGGCGGCCGAGCGGAACGTCCGGCTGCCGCTCCTGGAATGCCGGCCGCTGACGGAGTGGGCCTCGTCGCCGGCGCCGCCCCGGGTCGGCCACCAGGGCTCGTACCCGGGCTCGGCCGCGTCCTCCGCGTCGTACCGCATGAACAGCTGGCGCCCCTCCCGGAAGCGCCCGGCCTGCCCGTACCCCAACCCCGGACGGTACGACAAGGACCGGCCGCTCCGGCAGGGCATGCGGGTGGCCTTCTCCGGCGACACCTCCGTCGACCGCGAGCTCCTGGAGGACCGCACGGTCGACGCCGGGCTCCACGTCGCCACCAGCGTCTCCCGGCTGACGAGCCTGCTCGTCACGAACGACCCCGACGCGCACACCTCCAAGACGCTGAAGGCGAAGTCCTTCGGTACGCCGGTCGTCGACGAGGCGGCCTACACGCAGCTCCTGCGGGACGTGGCCCCGGCAGACGGGTGACGCACGCGGCCGGCTGGGCGTGGCTCGCTGCGCCCGCCCGGCCGGAGCCCCACCCTGTGGCCCATGGCACGTTGTGAGGTCTGCGGAAACGATTACGGCATGTCCTTCGAGGTGCACGCGCAGGGCGCCGTGCACGTCTTCGACTGCTTCTCCTGCGCCATCCACCGCATGGCGCCCATCTGCGAGCACTGCCGGGTCCAGATCATCGGACAGGGCGTCGAGGTCGAGGGCAGCTGGTACTGCGGCGCCCACTGCGCACGCGCGGAGGGAAAGGTGGGCATCGTCGACAGGGTGTGAGGAAACGATCCTGGGGGTCGGGCCTCCCCGAGTCGGCCGAACCCCGCCGCGTGCACCCCATGACCCCGGTTGTACCGTCATGGGGTGTACCGCTTCCTGTTGTCCCGGCAGTGGGTGATCCTCACCCTCGTCGCCCTCGCCCTCATCCCCACGATGATCGAGCTGGGCTTCTGGCAGTTCCACCGGCACGAACGCCGAGTGGCCCAGAACGCCCTGATCGCGGAGAACCTCAAGGCGAAGCCGGTCCCCGTCGAGGAGCTCACCTCCCCCGGCCACACCGTCCCGCGCGCCGACTACTGGCGCCAGGCCACCGCGACCGGCACCTTCGACACCACCCACGAGGTGGTCGTCCGGCGTCGCACCAACGCCGACGACAAGCAGGGTGTGCTCGTCCTGACGCCGCTGGTCCTCCGGGACGGCAGCGTCGTCCTGGTCAACCGCGGCTGGGTGCCGGCCGCCGCCGACCAGCGCGCGTACCCGACGGTGCCGCCCGCTCCCAAGGGCGAGATCACCGTCACCGGCCGCCTCAAGGCCGACGAGACGACCGGCGCCAGCGGCATCAGGGACCTGAAGGGTCTGCCCGACCGCCAGGTCATGCTGATCAACAGCGAGCAGCAGGCCGCGCTCATCGGCCGCGAGGTGCTCGGCGGCTACCTCGAACAGATCACGCCCGAGCCGGCCGGCGACACCCCCGAACCGATCGCCGAGCCCGACCACGACTCGATCGGCGCGCACATGGCGTACGCCGTGCAGTGGTGGCTCTTCACCGCCGGGGTACCCGTCGGGTGGGTGATCCTCGTACGGCGCGAGAAGCGCGACCAGGAGGCCGCCGCCCGCACCGGGACCTCCGCCGGCGGAGCCTCCGGTGGCGGGGACGACGATGAGGACGGTTCCGAGGAAGGGCGCGGGGAGGGCGGCGCGGACGCTTCCGGCGCCACCGGGGTCCCGGCCGGGGACACGGCCGCGGCCCAGGCCACCCCGTCCCTCTGATTGACGGACGCCGCTTCCGGGAACAGCCCAAAGCGTGACGCAACGTATCGACGACTACGCCCTCATCGGCGATCTCCAGACCGCCGCGCTCGTCGGCCGCGACGGGTCGGTCGACTGGCTGTGTCTGCCGCGGTTCGACTCGGGCGCCTGCTTCGCCGCGCTGCTCGGCGACGAGGAGAACGGCCACTGGCGGATCGCACCCAAGGGCGCCACGACCTGCACCACCCGTCGCTACGCCGACGACTCCCTCGTCCTGGAGACCTACTGGACGACCCGGACCGGCACCGTCAAGGTCGTCGACTTCATGCCGCAGCGGGACAAGTCCCCCGACCTCATGCGGATCGTGGAGGGCGTCAGCGGCACCGTCGAGATGAGCTCCGTCCTGCGGCTGCGCTTCGACTACGGCTCGATCGTGCCGTGGATGCGCCGAGCCGACGGCCATCGGGTCGCGGTCGCCGGGCCGGACGCCGTCTGGCTGCGCAGTGTGCCGCCCGTGAAGACCTGGGGCCAGCAGTTCGCCACCTGCTCCTCCTTCACCGTCGCCGCCGGCGAGAAGGTGGCGTTCGTGCTGACCTGGCACCCCTCCCACGAGCCGCGCCCCGAGCTCGTCGACCCCTTCACGGCCCTGGAGCAGTCGCTGCAGGACTGGCGGGAGTGGTCGGCCCGGTGCACGTACCGGGGCCCCCACCAGGAGGCGGTGCTGCGCTCCCTCATCACCCTCAAGGCGCTCACGTACGCCCCGACCGGTGGGATCGTCGCCGCCCCCACCACCTCCCTGCCGGAGGAGCTCGGTGGCGTACGGAACTGGGACTACCGCGCCTGCTGGCTGCGCGACTCCTCCCTCACCCTCGGCGCGCTGCTCGCCGCCGGGTACGTCGAGGAGGCCGCCGCATGGCGGGACTGGCTGCTGCGCTCGGTCGCGGGCGACCCGGCCGACCTCCAGATCATGTACGGCCCCGCCGGGGAGCGTCGGCTGCCCGAGACGACCCTGCCGTGGCTGCGCGGCTACGCCGACTCGGCGCCGGTACGGACCGGGAACGCGGCCGTGGAGCAGTTCCAGCTCGACGTGTACGGCGAGGTCATGGACTCGCTCTACCGCGCGCGCGAGGCCGGGATCCCCGCCAAGCGGCACGCCTGGAACCTCCAGTTGAGCCTGCTCGGCTTCCTGGAGTCGACCTGGCGGAACCCCGACGAGGGCCTGTGGGAGGTGCGCGGGCCGCGCCGCCACTTCACCCACTCGAAGGTGATGGCCTGGGTCGCCGCCGACCGTGCGGTGCGCACCCTGGAGGCCGACCCCTCCCTGCCGGGGGACGCGGCGCGGTGGCGGGCGATGCGGAACGAGATCCACGAGGACGTCTGCGCCAAGGCGTACGACCCCGACCGGAACACCTTCACCCAGTCGTACGGCTCCCGGGAGCTGGACGCCGCCACGCTGCTCATCCCCCAGGTCGGCTTCCTGCCGCCGGACGACCCCCGGGTGGTCGGGACGGTGGACGCGGTACGGGCGGAACTGCTGCACGGCGGGTTCCTGCGCCGGTACAGCACGGATTCCGGCACCGTGGACGGGCTGCCCGGGAAGGAGGGGACGTTCCTCGTCTGCTCCTTCTGGCTGGCGGACGCGCTGCGGCTGACCGGCAGGACCGAGGAGGCGCGCCTGCTCTTCGACCGGCTCGTCGCCCTCCGCAACGACGTGGGGCTCCTCGCGGAGGAGTACGACCCCGTGGCAGGGCGTCAGCTCGGCAACTTCCCCCAGGCCTTCAGCCACATCGGCCTGGTGGGCACCGCCTTCGCGCTCGCCGCCGAGGAGGCGGCAGGATAGGCCCATGGATCTGGGACTGAAGGACCGTGTGTACGTGGTGACCGGCGCGACCCGGGGGCTCGGGAGGGCCTCGGCGGAGGCGCTGCTCGCCGAGGGCGCGAAGGTGCTGATCACCGGGCGCGAGGAGAAGGCGGTCGCGGAGGCGGTGGCCGAGCTGGGCACGGGCGCGGAGGGCGTCGCCGCCGACAACACCGACCCGGAGACCCCGGCCCGGCTGATCGCCGAGGCCCGGGCGCGGTTCGGCGGCTTCGACGGCATCCTCATCAGCGTCGGCGGCCCGGCGCCCGGCTTCGCCGCCGACAACACCGACGAGCAGTGGGCGGCCGCGTTCGACACGGTCTTCCTCGGAGCCGTACGGCTGGCCCGCGCGGCGGCCGAGACGCTCGTCGAGGGCGGTGTCATCGGCTTCGTCCTGTCCGGTTCGGTCCATGAGCCGATCCCGGGCCTGACCATCTCGAACGGGCTCCGCCCCGGGCTCGCCGGCTTCGCCAAGTCCCTCGCCAACGACCTGGGCCCGCGCGGGGTCCGGGTCATCGGACTGCTGCCGAGCCGGATCGACACGGACCGGGTGCGCTCCCTCGACACGCTCTCCGGCGACGCGGACGCGGCACGCGCGGCGAACGAGGCCGCGATCCCGCTGCGCCGCTACGGCACGCCGGAGGAGTTCGGGCGCACGGCGGCCTTCCTGCTGTCGCCGGCCGCCTCGTACCTGACGGGGCTGATGCTCCCGGTGGACGGCGGGGCGCGCGGCGGCTTCTGAGCCGGGCTCAGGTCACGCGGCGGGCGCGGTGCTTCACGGCCCGCAGGCGCGCCTCCGTCGGCAGCGCGGGCAGTCCCGTGGACGTACGGGCGTGCGCGAGGGCCTCGGTGCTGAGGGTGCGCAGGGCGTCCCCCGGTGCGGCGTACGGCTCCAGGAGGAGCGCGACGCGGGTACGGGGGGCACCGCGGCGGCCCGTGAGGGAGACCTGGGCCCGGGCCACGCCCTCCTGGGCGGTGGCGTCGGCCTCCAGGACGGCCTCCAGGGCGCGGCCCCGGAGGACCGCCTCCTCGCCGTCACCGGTGTCGACGACGACCTCGCGCAGCCGGGCCCGCCGGAACTGGACGAGCAGCCACCACAGGGCGAGCAGGACGACGAGCCCGAGGACCGCGATGACCACGGGCCACCACCAGCCCTCGTCGCGCCAGCGCTGCCGGTCGGCGGCGGAGAGCAGGACGTCGGAGGGGCCGGACCAGGGCCACCAGGACGGTACGGGGGCGTCGAGGCCGGCGGCGAGGACGGCGCCGCCGGCGAGGACGAGGAGCAGCCCGGCGAGCCCGAGCAGGACGCGGTTCACGCGCCGGAGGACGACCGTCACTCCGGTTCACCCCTTCCTGGGCGGGCGGGACACCCGTACCGACAGCGCGGGTGGATGGGCGAGGCCGAGTTCGTCGACGCCGGTGGCGAGGACGGTCTCCACGTCGGCGCGGACCTCGTCGAGCGGCCGGAAGTGCGAGACCGCGCGGACGGCGACCTTGGCGCGGCCGACGCGCACCCGGACGGACCGCACCCCGGAGACCTCCATCGCGCGGTCGCGCAGGGCGAGGGCTGCGGCCTCGCGGTCGAGCCCGGCCCGTACGTCGGCGTGGTCGCGGCGCATGGGAAGGACGGCGCGCAGGCCGGGGGTCGCGGCGAGGATCAGCAGCCAGACGCCGAGGACGACGGCGAGGGCGGCCCCGGTGAGGACCGAGGCGCTGTCGAGCGGCCGGCTCGCGAGCGCGTCGGCGAGCTCACGCCGCCAGGCCATCGCGGACCGCTCGGCCCGCACGGACGCCACGTCGTACAACAGCAGCCCGGCCCCACCGAGGACGACGGCCGCCAGCACGGCGGCGGGAATGCGCCGCACCGCCCAGAAGCGACGCACGGGCCGCGCGGGGACGTCGGCGAGGACGGGTACGGAGTCGGGGTGCGGGGGGTCGTCGGCCTCGTCCCCCGTGGGGTGCGGGTCCGGGGTGGTGGTCATGAGAGGCGGCCCCTCGGGGTGCTCTGGCGGGTGTGCGCGGAGTGGAGGCGCTCCACGTGGACGACGACCTCGTGGACCTCCATGCCCACGAGGCCCTCCACGCGGCTGCGGACCCGGCCCCGGACGGCCCCGCACTGGCGGCCGATGTCGGACGGGTAGGCGAGTTCGAGGCTCACCGACACCCTGGCGACGTCCCGGTGGACGACGACCGAGGCGTGCGGCGCGGAGCCCCCCTCGGGGACGCCGTCGATCGCCTCCCGTGCCGCCTGGGACGCGATCTTCGCGGCGACACGGTCGGCGATCGTGGTCGCTCCTCGGTCACGGACCGGGTCCGCCGCCACCCCCGGTCACCGCCGCCGGTCGCCGCGTTCGCGGCCCCGGAACAGGTCGCCGGGTTCGAGGTCGCCGTCGAGGAAACGGCCGGCCACGAAGCCGATCGCGCCCAAGGCCGCGACCAGCAGAAACGCCCCGAAGCCGCCGAAGTACCCGGCGAAGCCGAGGGCCATGCCGGCCACCAGGCCGACCACCGCCATGCTCATTCCTGTCCCCTTTCGAGGCCTGTTCGACGGACGGGTGCCCGACGGACTACTGGAGCCTCTGCTCCGGCTCGTCCTCCTCCTCGTCCGGGAGCTTCACGTCGCTGACAGCGATGTTGACCTCGACCACTTCGAGGCCGGTCATCCGCTCCACCGCGGCGATGACGTTCTCCCGGACGTCGCCGGCGACGTCGGCGATGGACACGCCGTAGTCGACGACGATCTCCAGGTCGAGCGCGGTCTGCACCTCGCCGACCTCGGCCTTCACCCCGCGGGTGACGCTCGCCTTGCCGCCGCCCCCGCCGGGCACCCGGTCGCGTACGGCTCCGAAGGTGCGGGAGAGGCCGCTGCCCATGGCGTGGACGCCGACGACGTCGCGGGCGGCGAGGCCGGCGATCTTCTCCACGACGCCGTCGGCGATCGTGGTCCGGCCCCTGGAGGCCGGGGCGCCACCGCCCCGCTTGGTCACGGAAGTACGGCGCGGGTCGTCGGTCGAGGTGTCGCCGGAGTGTGCACTGTCCGTCATGAGGTTTCGCCCCTTCTGGGATATTTCGGGGTTCTTTGTCCACACTAAGGGCGGCTGCCCGGTCCCGCGCCGGGGATACGGCAGGCTGGGGTAATGACGACGGCTGAGGGTTGGACGACGGCGGTACGGGATCGCCTCGCACCGGGCAGGCTGCTGCCACTCGGGGCGGCGGCGGACGGCGCGTGGATCACGGAACGTGCGGCGCGGACCGTCCTCGACGGGGCCGCGGCGGCGGTACGGGGCGTGGTGCCGGGCGAGCTCCGGATCGGGCCCGCAGAGGAGACCACCGAGGAGTCCACCGAAGGGACCGCCGACGAGACCATTGGGGTGACGGAGGCGTTCACGGTGCCGCCGGGCGGGCTGCCGCCGGGGCCGCTGCGGATCTCGGCGGGGTTCGGGGCGGTGGCGGGGCGCCCGCTGCCCGAGCTCGCCGGTGAGCTCCGGGAGGCACTGCGCGCGGCGGCGGAGGACGGTCTCGGGCTCGTGGTGGCGGCCGTGGACCTGCGGGTGACGGACCTGCTCGACTCGGCACCGCCGCCTTCCGGGCCGACCGCGCCCCCACCCGGGCGCCCCTCCCCCGCCACGGACGACCCCGCCGCCCTGACGGCGCTGCGGGTGGAGGGGGTGGCGGGTGTGACGGACGCGCTGGGCCCGCCGGTCGCCCTGACCCCGGGCCGGGTACGGATCGAGCTGGCGGTGACGGCCGGCCACCGCCCCCTGGACGTGGCCCGCGCCGTACGGAACGCCGTGACCGCCGCCACCCGGGAGGCGACGGCGGTCACGGTGCTGATCTCGGAGCTGCGGTAGGAGCGCCCGCGTGACGTCGGTCCGTGCGACGTCAGTCGCCGAGGCCCGCGAGGTCGCGCAGGCGGCGGGCCTGGGCGGCCCGCTCGGCGGTGCGCTGCTCCTCGTACGAGCGGCCGGAGGCAGCCTGGAGGAGCGCCTTGGTCTCGTTGACCGCGGCGCGCGGCGCCGCGAGCAGGGCGGCGCTCAGGTCCCGTACCGTCGCGTCGAGCTCGTCGACGGGCACGGAGATGTTGGCGAGACCGATGCGCTCGGCTTCCGCCGCGTGGACGAAGCGGCCGGTGGCGCAGATCTCCAGCGCGCGGGCGTAACCCACGAGCGAGACGAGCGGGTGCGTCCCCGTGAGGTCCGGGACGAGACCCAGGCTGGTCTCACGCATGGCGAACTGCACGTCCTCGGCCACGACCCGCAGGTCACAGGCGAGGGCGAGCTGGAAGCCCGCACCGATGGCGTGCCCCTGGACCGCCGCGATCGACACGAGGTCGCTGCGGCGCCACCAGGTGAACGCCTCCTGGTACTCGGCGATCTCGGCGTCGAGGTCCGCGTCGGAACCGCGTGCGAGATCGAGGAAGGACGGCTCTCCGTCGAAGCCCTCGGGCGTGAACGCCTGCCGGTCGAGCCCTGCGGAGAAGGACTTTCCCTCTCCGCGCAGGACGACGACCCGCACGCTGCCGGGCAACGACCGGCCGGCTTCCGTCAACGCCCGCCACAGAGCGGGAGACTGAGCGTTGCGCTTCGCCGGGTTGGTCAGGGTCACCGTGGCAACGGCGTCCTCGACGGTGAGCCGTACACCGTCCTTGTCGAACACGAGCTCAGAGTCGTCGAGCGTGGTCATGGGGCGCCTCCGGTTCCGGTGCAGCACTTGCAACGATGCTAAGTGACTGCACAGTAACCACCTGGCCGACCGCGAGGCCGACCGGGTGGCCACCGAGAGACCTCGGTGGCCCGGTCGAGCCGCCCCGATGTCAGACCGAGGCTTCCTTCTTGCCCCGTGTCGCTCCGCCGCGTCCGCGCAGCGTGACTCCGGACTCGCTCAGCATCCGGTGGACGAATCCGTAGGAGCGGCCGGTTTCCTCGGCCAGCGCCCGGATGCTCGCACCGGAGTCGTACTTCTTCTTCAGGTCTGCCGCGAGCTTGTCGCGCGCGGCGCCGGTCACCCGGCTGCCCTTCTTCAGAGTCTCGGCCACCCGTGCCTCCTCATGGGAAGTGCGCTCTGGACTTCTCATGATCACCCCTACCCGCCGTCCTGGCCACCCATTCGACAAGGTCCGTACCGACGGGTTCGTAAAGGAGCACGGCCCCGACACGATCGGAACCAGGAATTCCGCAGGGGCGGAAACCCTCCCCCGCATCGCCCGGCAGGGGAAGTACCAGGTCAGCAGCGCGGGGGGAACACACGTACGGCGCGGGTCTGCCGGAAGGATTCGGCAGAGCACCGCGCCGGGGTGTACGAGACGCCCTCACTCAGATGAAGGATCACCCATGAGCCGAATGATCCAGCCCTGAATGATCACTTCGGGCTCCGGGGCGCCCCGCGGGGGCGTCCGGAGCCACGAGCCGGGTCAGGCCAGGGCCACCAGGTCCGCGTAGTCCGCGCCCCACAGGTCCTCGACGCCGTCCGGGAGCAGGATGATCCGCTCCGGGTCGAGCGCCTCGACCGCGCCCTCGTCGTGGGTGACGAGGACGACCGCGCCCTTGTACGTCCGCAGGGCGCCGAGGATCTCCTCGCGGCTGGCCGGGTCGAGGTTGTTGGTCGGCTCGTCGAGGAGCAGCACGTTCGCCGAGGAGACGACCAGGGTCGCGAGCGCGAGACGGGTCTTCTCGCCGCCGGAGAGCACGCCGGCCGGCTTGTCGACGTCGTCGCCGGAGAAGAGGAACGACCCGAGGGTCTTGCGGACGGCGACGAGGTCGAGGTCGGGCGCGGCGGAGCGCATGTTCTCCAGGACGGTCCGCTCGGGGTCGAGCGTCTCGTGCTCCTGGGCGTAGTAGCCGAGCTTCAGACCGTGACCCGGGGTGACCTGGCCCGTGTCGGGCTTCTCGACACCGCCGAGGAGCCGCAGCAGGGTCGTCTTGCCCGCGCCGTTGAGGCCGAGGATGACGACGCGGGAACCCTTGTCGATGGCGAGGTCCACGTCGGTGAAGATCTCGAGCGAGCCGTAGGACTTGGAGAGTCCCTCGGCGGTCAGCGGGGTCCTGCCGCAGGGCGCCGGGTCCGGGAAGCGGAGCTTGGCGACCTTGTCGGAGGCGCGCACGGCCTCCAGGCCGGAGAGCAGGCGCTCGGCGCGCTTGGCCATGTTCTGCGCGGCGACGGTCTTGGTGGCCTTCGCGCGCATCTTGTCGGCCTGCGAGTTGAGGGACGCGGCCTTCTTCTCGGCGTTCTGACGCTCGCGCTTGCGGCGCTTCTCGTCGGCCTCGCGCTGCTGCTGGTAGAGCTTCCAGCCCATGTTGTAGACGTCGATCGTGGTGCGGTTGGCGTCCAGGTAGAAGACCTTGTTGACGACGGTCTCGACGAGGTCGACGTCGTGGGAGATGACAATGAAGCCACCGCGGTAGGTCTTCAGGTAGTCGCGCAGCCAGACGATGGAGTCGGCGTCGAGGTGGTTGGTGGGCTCGTCGAGGAGGAGCGTGTCGGCGTCCGAGAAGAGGATCCGGGCGAGCTCGACGCGGCGGCGCTGACCACCGGAGAGGGTGTGCAGCGGCTGGCCCATGACCCGGTCGGGCAGGCCGAGGGCGGCGGCGATGGTGGAGGCCTCGGCCTCGGCCGCGTAACCGCCCTTGGTCAGGAACTCGGTCTCCTGGCGCTCGTACTGCCGCATGGCCTTGTCGCGGGTGCCGCCGGAGCCGGTCGCGATGCGCTCCTCGTTGGCCCGCATCTTCTTGAGCAGGGTGTCGAGGCCGCGGGCGGAGAGGATGCGGTCACGGGCCAGCACGTCGAGGTCGCCGGTGCGCGGGTCCTGCGGGAGGTAGCCGACCTCGCCGGAGCGGGCGATGGCGCCGGCGGCCGGCTGGCCCTCGCCCGCGAGGCACTTGGTGAGCGTGGTCTTGCCCGCTCCGTTGCGGCCGACGAGGCCGATGCGGTCGCCCTTGGCGACGCGGAAGGAAGCGGACTCGAGAAGGACGCGGGCGCCGGCGCGCAGCTCGATGCCGGTGGCGGTGATCACGGACAGACTCCAGGGCGGTGGGAAACGGCGGAAGGACGGCTGGTGAAGGCTTCGACGCCGCTAATGCACGGGGAGAATGGCCATACGGCCAGTCTAACGGGCCCCTGCAACTGCTTTTCGGCCATACGGGGCTCCGGGCCGAGATCGGAGCTATCTCACATTTCTTCCCATGTCCCGCAAAAGGGGCGAGCCGGTGGAGATCGTCCGATACTCGGCGCAGGGCGGCGGCCACTGCCGCGGCAGTGACGCGGAGGGTGGTGGACCGTGCAGTTCGACGACGACGCCGACCTGGACACCTCGGAGGTCCGGGACGTCCGGAGCGGCCGCATCCCGGGAGGCAAGGCGACCGTCGGCGGCGGCATCATCGGCTTCATCGCGCTGATCCTGGGCGTGCTCTTCGGGGTCGGCCCCGACCAGCTCGGACTCACCTCCGGCGGTGACGAGCCCGTCGCGAGCGCGTCCTCCGCGACCCAGGTGAACCAGACCTGCAGGAAGGGCTCGGACGCCAACACCCGCGAGGACTGCCGGATCGTCGCCGTCGTCAACAGCGTCCAGGACTTCTGGCGGACCGAGTACGCGCGCCGGGGCGGGACCTACGGGGGCGCCGCCACCGTGATGTTCACCCAGCGGGTCGGGACCGCGTGCGGCTCGGCGACCTCCGCGGTCGGCCCCTTCTACTGCCCCGGGGACCGGCAGGTCTATCTGGACCTGGGCTTCTTCGACGAGCTGCGGACCACGTTCGGGTCGAGCGGCGGACCCTTCGCCCAGGCGTACGTGGTGGCGCACGAGTACGGCCACCATGTCCAGAACCTGATGGGGACCCTGAGCCGCGCCCAGGACGGGCGGACCGGCGCGAACTCCAACGCCGTACGGGTCGAGCTCCAGGCCGACTGCTACGCCGGGGTGTGGGCGCGGCACGCGACGTCCACCCCCGACGACAAGACGGGCCGACCGCTGCTGACCCGGCTCACGGACGAGGACATCCGGGACGGCCTGGACGCGGCGGCCGCGGTGGGCGACGACCGGATCCAGGAGAGGTTCCAGGGCCGGGTGACCCCGGAGAGCTGGACGCACGGCTCGGCGGCGCAGCGGCAGCAGTGGTTCCACCAGGGCTACAGGACCGGCGACATGGCCCAGTGCAACACCTTCCGCTGAGATGTCCGAGGGGACTGCCAGACTGAGATCCAGGTCACATTCGGAGGCATGAGGCATGCCGCATCGAGAGGAGTGATCGGGATGGCCGAGGCACCCCACATCTGTCCGACGCTGACGTACGAGGACGCGAAGGGCGCGATCAGGCTGCTCACGGAGGGCTTCGGTTTCACGGCGAGCGCCGTGTACGAGGCGGAGGACGGGCGGATCGCGCACGCCGAGCTGTCGTACGGGAACGGCATGGTGATGCTCGGCAGCAAGGGCACCGGCAGCGAGTTCGACAAGCTCATGGCCGGCGCGGGCCCGGTGGGCGTCTTCGTGCACGTGGACGACGCGGACGAGCACCACGCGCGGGCCGTCGCCCACGGCGTCGAGATCGTCATGCCGCCCACGGACCAGGAGTACGGCTCCCGGGACTACATGGCCCGGGACGCCGAGGGCAACATCTGGAGCTTCGGGACGTACACGCCCGGCGCCGCGGAGTAGCCGGGCGCCGGGCCTCGGGCCGACGGCCCGGGAGTGTCAGGCGCCGCCGGTGTGGACCTGGAAGGCGGCCCTGCGGACCGCCTTGGACAGGGCCGGGTCCGGATGGGCGGCGGCCAGGGCGACCAGGACCTGGACGGTCCGGGGGTGGCCCACGGCCCTGACCTCGTCGAGCAGCGCGGGGACGGTGCCCTGGACGGCGGATTCGAGGTGGCGGACGAGCAGCTCGCTCTCGCCGTGGTCGGCGACGGCGGCCGCGGTGTCCACCCAGAGCCAGGTGGCCTCCTCGCGGGTGAGGACCTCCTGGGCGTCGTCGGGGTCGGCACCCTCGTACTCCGCGAGCCAGAGCAGGGCGTACGGACGCAGGGAGGGCTCGGCGACGGTGGCGCGGACCTCGGCCTCGGCGGGGGCCCCGACGACGCGGAGCGCCTCGAAGGCGAGGCCGCGCAGCAGGGCGTCCTCACCGCGGGCCACGGCGAGGAGCTCGGCGACCGCGCTGGAGAGGGTGCGGGCGGCGAGCCAGGCGCGGTACTCGGCGCGGGCCGGGCCCGGGGTGAGCCGGGCGCAGCCGCGGAGCATGTCCTCGGCGGACTGCTCGATGTTGCCGGCGGGGCTCTGCGCGGCGACGCAGATCTGCTCCAGCTTGACCCAGACCGCCCAGTTGCCGAGCGGGGTCAGGGTGGCATGACGGCCGTCCGTACCGGGGTCGAGGGTGAGCGCGCCGACGGCCGCGAGGCCTTCCAGGGCCCAGTCGAGGAGGGCGGGCAGCCCGTCCGTGCCGGGGGTGTCCTGGGCGGTGGCGGAGGGGTCCGCCGGGGCGGGGGTCCGGTCGGGGGCCGGTCCGGCGACCGGGACCTCGCAGCGCTCCTCGCGCAGTTCCTCGACGCGCTGGCCGAGCAGGTCGAGGAGGGCCGGGACGAGGACCGGGCCCTGGGAGAGCTGGAGCAGCGAGAGCACCTGCGGGACGGCCTCGACGACCTCGGCGACGGCGCTCGGCGCGACCCCCTCGGGGGCCGGGTGGACCAGGGACCAGGCGTCGAAGAGGGCGACCCAGCCGCGCAGGACGGCGGAGTCGTCGCGGTCCCAGGCGTGCAGCCGCCAGCCGGGGCGGGCGGTGTCGCCGTGGAGCTCGACGAGCCCCGCGAGCCGGGCGCGGTCCCAGCCGGCCCGGATCTGGCCGGAGGTCAGGTTCAGCGCCGCCGCGGCCCGTTCCTGGGCGGGGACGGCGTCGACGCCGGTACGGAGCGCGGATTCGGGACCACGCTCGACGGCGGCCCAGCGGGCGATCCGTACGGCGTCGGCGAGGACGTGCCGGGCCTGACGGGCGAGTTCCGCGCGGGGCGGAGTGCCCTCGGGCGGCCGCGGCGCCGGACGGGTGCGCCGGGTCGTCACGGCCCGTCGGGCGGTGGCCAGCGCCCGCGGGCGGACGAGTCGGAGTCTGGAGTTGCGCGCCAATGGTTCATCGGGCTTTCGAGACGTCACGGGGGCAGTCTTCCCGCTGACGGCCCGAAAGCCCAATCGGAATCCACGGCCCCGTCGGAACGGCCGTCGGAGAGGCCGTCGGAGTGCTGCCCGGGCGGCCTTCCGGACGGCCGTCGGAGCGCTGCCCGGACGGCTGTCGGACCGGCTGCCCGGGCGGCCCTCGGGGCGGCTGCCCGGGCGGCCCTCAGAGCAAGGGGGTGAGGAAGCGGCGCAGGGCCTCCTCGTAGGCGACGGGGTCGGCGTTCCACATCGACGCGTGCGGGGCGTGCCGGACCGTCTGCAGGGTGACCAGGTCGGGGCGGCGGGCCGCGAGCTCGATGGACGGCCCCCAGGGGGCGATCGTGTCGTCGGGGCCGTGCAGGAGGAGGACCGGAACGCGCAGCGCTCCCGGTTCGGAGGCGGCCTGGAGCAGGTCGCCGTGCGGCCCCGTCCTGCCCTGGGCGGCGCGGACGGCGAGCGGGAGCAGCGGGCCCGGGACCCGGTGGGCCGAAGCGAGGCTGCGCGTGGTGGCCTCCCAGTCCAGGACCGGGGAGTCGAGGACGAGGCCGCTGATCCGGTCCCGTACCCCCGATTCGGCGGCGGCGCGCAGGGCCATCGCGGCACCGGTCCCCCAGCCGTGCAGGACGACCTTCTCGGCGCCCCGGCGGACGGCGTAGCGGATGGCGGCGTCCACGTCCCGCCACTCGGAGTCGCCGAGGTGCGCGAGGCCGTCCGGGGAGGCGGGCGCCCCCTCGTCGCCCCGGTAGGCGGGGATGAGGACCGGGACCTTCCGCCGGCTGAGGAAGGGGACGAGATTGAGGGGGTGCTCCCGGGTGGTGCCGATGCCGTGCAGGGCGATCACCCACGTGGTGCGCGGGCCGGCGACGAGCCAGGCGGGCAGCGGGCCGAGCTCGCCGGGGATCTCGACGTCCTCGTGGGCGAGCCCGAGGGCGGAGACCGGTGTGCCGCGGTGCAGCTGAGGGGTGAGGCGGACGCGGGCGCCGGGGCCGAGGACGCCGAACTCGACGCGTTCGAGGCGGCGGACGACGGTGTCGGCGGTGTGGGGGACCCGTTCGAGTACGGGGCCGAGGACGGCGTGCAGGCCTGGGGCCTCCATCCCGTAGGTACCGGGGCGCAGGGAGGCGAGGCTGCGGGTGAGGGTGATCCGTTCGGGGCCCGTGGCGTGCACGGTGAGTTTGGGGTCTCCGGGCAGGGGTCGTCCGGACGGCGCCCTGAGGGCGACGTCGCTGGCGTACCGGCCGGCCGCTACCGCGACCGCGCCGACACCGATCAGAGTGGTGACGGCCGCTGCCGTCGCTGTAGCCGGGCGCACGCTCCCAGTGTCGGCAGGACCGGGCCGGCCTGCCACCGGGCGGACCCGGCCGGGGGGTGTTCCGCGCGCCTCCCGTGACCTCCTGGGCCCCGTGCCCCTCAGCGTCCCGCACCCCCCTGGGGAGTGACATGGGTCTCCTCGACGGGGTCCCCCGGTCGGATGGTTCGGTCCAGGGGGCGGAACCGGGTGGCGGGGGAGGAACCGGGTCACGTCGCGGATGCCCCGCGATCGCCCGGATTACCCGGGGTTGCGGGGTGACCGCATCGTGGACGGCGTCGCCGTCCGGGCGCTAAGCGGAATCTCTTGACACCGGATGGGGACACCACGTCGCCCGACCCAGTTCACCTTCCGTTCACTCAGGTTGCCTACGTTCGTCGAGCCACTGACGTCAAACGATTGCCTGGGTAAATGGAACACATCACGCTGCTGCTCGCCATTGTGGTCGTGACAGCTCTCGTGTTCGATTTCACGAACGGTTTCCACGACACCGCCAACGCGATGGCCACGACCATCTCGACCGGTGCACTCAAGCCCAAGACGGCGGTGGCCATGTCCGCCGTGCTGAACCTCGTCGGGGCGTTCCTGTCCGTGGAGGTCGCCAAGACGATCTCCGGCGGGATCATCAACGAAGAGGGCATTCGCACAGAAGTGATCTTCGCGGCGCTCGTGGGCGCCATCCTGTGGAACCTGCTGACCTGGCTCCTGGGCCTGCCGTCCAGCTCCTCCCACGCCCTCTTCGGCGGCCTCATCGGCGCCGCGGTCATGTCGGCCGGCTGGTCGGCCGTGAACGGCCCCACCATCGTCACCAAGGTCCTCATCCCCGCCGTCGCCGCGCCGCTCGTCGCCGGTCTCGCCGCGATGCTGGCCACCAGGCTGACGTACAAGATCGGCGCCAACACCGACACGAAGCACACCGCCAAGGGCTACCGGGTCGGCCAGATCGCCTCCGCCGGTCTCGTCTCCCTCGCCCACGGCACCAACGACGCCCAGAAGACGATGGGCATCATCACCCTCGCCCTGGTCACCCAGGGTGTCGTCGCCCCCGGCTCCAACCCGCCCCTCTGGGTCATCGTCGCCGCCGGTGTCGCGATCGCGCTCGGCACCTACCTCGGTGGCTGGCGCATCATCCGCACCATGGGCAAGGGCCTCACCGACCTCCAGCCGCAGCAGGGCTTCGCCGCCCAGACCAGCGCCGCGACGGTCATCCTGGCCTCCTCGCACCTCGGCTTCTCCCTCTCCACCACCCAGTCCTGCTCGGGTGCCGTGATGGGTGCCGGCCTCGGCCGCAAGGGCGGTGTCGTCCGCTGGTCGACCGCCACCCGGATGTTCGTCGCCTGGGGTCTGACCCTGCCCGCCGCGGGCCTGGTCGGCGCCGGTGCCGAGTTCCTCACCAAGCAGGGCCCCTGGGGCATCGCCGCCGTCGCGGTCCTGCTGGTCTCCGGCTCGGCCGTCATCTGGGCGCTGTCCCGCCGCAAGCCGGTCGACCACCACAACGTCACCGACGACGACGACCTCGACGGCGGGTCCGAGCCCGCGGGTGTGGTGACCACCGCCATCGCGGCCGTCACCCCGCCGCCGGCCGCCGGCTCCGTCGCCGCCGTCGCGGACGAGGACCTGAAGACCACCATCCCCTCGCCGGTTCCCACGGACCCGGCCGCTCCCCCGGCCCCCGCCGCAGCGGTGTAAGGAACCAACGACATGAAGATCGACTGGGCAGCTCTCGGCTCCGTCTTCGGAGTCAGCCTCGTGGCGACCGTCGCCCTCGTGGGCCTCTTCACCCTCGGCATCATCGGCCTCTCCAAGCAGGAGCAGGCCGCCGCCCAGGGCGGTTCGGCCACGATGGCCCGGACCGGCGCGTACGCCTGCTTCGCCCTGTGCCTGGCGGCCGTGGCGTACGGCATCTACCTGATCGTCGTCTGACGGTCCCCTCTCTCACGGCGGCCGGGCGGTCCGCACCTTCGGGTGCGGGCCGCCCGGCCGCCGTGTTTGTGGTGCTTCGCACAGTGACCCGTCGCAGGTCAAGGGTGGGTTGACGGGTGTTCGCGGAGCGTGGTGGACTGCCGAGGCCATTACGGCGGCAGCAGAGGAAGTCCGGTGCGAATCCGGCGCGGTCCCGCCACTGTGACCGGATCCGAAGGGTCCGGGAGTCAGGAACTCTCGCCGCCCGTCACGTCGATCCAGGGCGCGGACCCTGAGTGAGGACATGCGCCATGCCCGGCCGCATCAGATCCAGCCGCCTCTCCCGGGACGGGTTCGCGTACGGCGCCGCCCTCGGGCTCGCCGTCGACCAGCTCGTCGGCGACCCCCGCCGCGGACACCCCGTCGCCGTCTTCGGCCGCGCTGCCGCCGCCGTCGAGCAGCGCCTCCACCACGACCACCGCGGCTGGGGCGCCCTGCACACCGCCGTCTGCGTCGGCTCCACCGCCGCCCTCGGCGCGCTCGCCACCCGGGTCGTACGGGACCGGCCGGCCGCCGCCGTGGCGCTGACCGCCGCCTCCGTCTGGGCCGTCGTCGGCGGTACGACCCTGGGGCGGGAGGCCCGCGCGATCGGCGGGGCGCTCGCCGTCGGGGACCTGGAGGTGGCCCGCGAGCGGCTGCCGCACCTGTGCGGGCGCGACCCGCAGTCCCTGGACGGTCCCGCGATGGCCCGCGCGGTCGTCGAGTCCGTCGCCGAGAACACCTCCGACGCCGTGGTCGGCGCCCTCTTCTGGGGCGCCGTCGCGGGCGTGCCGGGCCTCGTCGCCTTCCGGGCCGTCAACACCCTCGACGCGATGGTCGGCCACAAGTCCCCGCGCCACCGCCGCTTCGGCTGGGCCTCGGCCCGGCTCGACGACGTGGCCGGCTGGCCCGGGGCCCGGCTGACGGCCGCCGCCGCGACGCTCGCCGGAGGGAATCCGCGGGGCGCCGTACGGGCCTGGCGGGCGGACGCGGAGAAGCACCCGAGCCCCAACGCGGGGCCCGTCGAGGCCTCCTTCGCGGGCGCTCTCGGCGTACGGCTCGGGGGCACCCTCTCGTACGCCGGGCGGGTCGAGCACCGGCCCGTGCTCAACGGGGAAGGGCGGCCCGTCGAGGTCGCCGACATCGAACGGGCGGTCCGGCTCTCCCGCCGGGTGACCGCGCTGACCCTGGCCGCCTGTGTCGGCGGCCGTCTGATCATCGGTGCCATGAAGCGGAGGAACGCATGAGGGGTGGGGGCCTGCTTGTCGCCGGGACCACGTCCGACGCCGGCAAGAGCGTCGTGACGGCCGGCATCTGCCGCTGGCTGGTCCGCAAGGGCCTGAAGGTGGCGCCGTTCAAGGGGCAGAACATGTCCCTGAACTCCTTCGTGACCCGCGAGGGCGCCGAGATCGGGCGGGCCCAGGCCATGCAGGCGCAGGCCGCCCGGGTCGAGCCGACCGCGCTCATGAACCCGGTGCTACTCAAGCCGGGCAGCGACCGCTCCAGCCAGGTCGTCCTGATGGGCAAGCCGGTGGGCGAGCTCAGCGCCCGGGGCTACCACGGAGGGCGGCAGAAGGAACTCTTCGAGCCGGTGATGGCGTGCCTGGAGGAACTCCGGGGCATGTACGACGCCGTGATCTGCGAGGGGGCGGGCAGTCCGGCCGAGATCAACCTGCGGCGCACGGACATCGTGAACATGGGCATCGCACGGGCCGCGCGGCTGCCCGTCGTGGTGGTCGGGGACATCGACCGGGGCGGGGTCTTCGCGCAGTTCTTCGGGACGACGGCGCTGCTCGCGCCGGAGGACCAGGAGCTGATCGCGGGCTACCTCGTGAACAAGTTCCGGGGTGACGTGACCCTCCTGGAGCCCGGGCTCGACATGCTGCACGGGCTGACCGGGCGCCGGACCTACGGTGTCCTGCCGTACGCGCACGGGCTCGGCATCGACGAGGAGGACGGGCTCCGGGTCTCGCTGCGCGGCACCGTGCGCGAGTCCGTCGTCGCGCCGCCGGTCGGCGCGGACGTGCTGCGGGTCGCCGTCTGCGCCGTACCGCTCATGTCGAACTTCACGGACGTGGACGCGCTGGCCGCCGAGCCGGGCGTCGTCGTCCGGTTCGTGGACCGGCCGGAGGAGCTCGTCGACGCGGACCTCGTCGTCGTGCCGGGCACCCGGGGGACGGTGAAGGCCCTCGCGTGGCTGCGGGAGCGGGGGCTCGCGGACGAGCTCGCGCGGCGCGCGGCCGAGGGGCGGCCGGTGCTCGGGATCTGCGGCGGCTTCCAGGTGCTCGGTGAGCACATCGAGGACGACGTCGAGTCGAAGGCGGGAGCCGTCGCCGGGCTCGGGCTGCTGCCCGTACGGGTGCGGTTCGCGCCCGAGAAGACCCTCGCCCGGCCGGTCGGCGAGGCGCTCGGGGAACGGGTCGAGGGGTACGAGATCCACCACGGCGTCGCCTCGGTGGACGGTGGAGAGCCGTTCCTGGACGGCTGCCGGGTCGGCTCCGTGTGGGGCACGCACTGGCACGGCTCGCTGGAGAGCGACGGGTTCCGCCGGGCGTTCCTGCGGGAGGTCGCGGCGGCGGCGGGGCGGCGGTTCGTGCCGGCCCCGGACACGTCGTTCGGCACGCTGCGGGAAGAGCAGCTGGACCGGCTCGGCGATCTGATCGAGGAGCACGCGGACACGGACGCGCTGCTGCGGCTGATCGAGGAGGGGGCCCCGGCGGGGCTGCCGTTCGTGCCGCCGGGTGCGCCGTGAACGCGCCCGTGGGTGGTTGCCCGCCGTCGGCGGCCTTCGGGCCGGTGGGCCTGATGCAGCAGCGAATCAAACTTGAGGGAGTGACCAACCGATGAGCACCCGGTATCCGTTCACGGCCGTCGTCGGCATGGACGATCTGCGGCTCGCGCTGCTGCTGAACGCGGTCAGTCCGGCGGTGGGCGGTGTGCTCGTCCGGGGCGAGAAGGGGACCGCCAAGTCCACCGCCGTCCGCGCGCTCGCCGATCTGCTGCCGGTGGTACCGGTGGTGGCGGGCTGCCGCTTCAGCTGCGATCCGGTCTCGCCCGACCCCGGCTGCCCCGACGGTCCGCACGCCGCCGCCCCCGGGGCCGAACGGGCCGCGCGGATGGTCGAGTTGCCCGTCGGCGCCTCCGAGGACCGGCTCGTCGGCGCGCTCGACATCGAGAAGGCGCTCGCCGAGGGCGTGAAGGCCTTCGAGCCGGGGCTCCTCGCGGCGGCCCATCGGGGCATCCTCTACGTCGACGAGGTCAACCTGCTGAGCGATCACCTGATCGACCACCTCCTCGACGCCGCCGCCATGGGCGCCTCCCACGTGGAGCGCGAGGGCGTCTCCGTACGGCACGCCGCCCGCTTCCTGCTCGTCGGGACCATGAACCCCGAAGAGGGCGAGCTGCGGCCCCAGTTGCTCGACCGGTTCGGGCTGACCGTCGAGGTCGCCGCCTCCCGCGTGCCCGAGCAGCGGGTCGAGGTCGTCCGACGGCGGCTCTCCTTCGAGGACGACCCGGCCGTGTTCGCCGCGCGCTGGGCGGACGAGGAGAGCGCACTGCGGGACCGGATCGTCGCGGCCCGCACCCTGCTGCCGAAGGTGACCCTCGGGGACGCCGCGCTGCTCCAGATCGCCGCGACCTGTGCCGCGTTCGAGGTCGACGGCATGCGCGCCGACATCGTCATGGCGCGGGCCGCGACCGCCCTCGCCGCCTGGGCCGGGCGGACGGAGGTCACCTCCGACGACGTGCGGCAGGCCGCGCTCCTGGCCCTCCCCCACCGGCGGCGGCGCAACCCCTTCGACGCGCCCGGCCTCGACGAGGACAAGCTCGACGAGACCCTGGAGCAGTTCAAGGGCGAGGAGCCGCGGACCGACCCCGACGAGGACCCCGAGCCGGACGGTCCGGGCGACGGCGGTCCCGGCGGTGGTGGTCCCGGCGGTGGCGGCGGCATTCCGCCGCAGGGCGAGGGTCCGGCCCCCGAGACCGACGGTGTCCCGGAGGAGACCCCCGCCGAGGCGCCCGCACCCGCCGAGGCCCCGGCCCCGGCTCCCCAGGGCTCCGGCGCCGGTGAGCGTGGCGCCGTCAAGGCCGCCGAGCCCTTCCGTACGAAGATGCTGAGCGTGCCCGGGCTGGGCGAGGGCGCCGCCGGGCGCCGTTCCCGGGCCCGTACCGAGCACGGCCGCACCACCGGATCCACCCGGCCCCGGGGCGCGCTCACCAAGCTGCACCTCGCGGCGACCGTGCAGGCCGCCGCCCCGCACCAGCGGGCGCGCGGGCGGACCGGCCCCGGGCTCGTCGTCCGGCGGGACGACCTGCGGCAGGCCACCCGTGAGGGGCGCGAGGGGAACCTGGTGCTCTTCGCCGTGGACGCCTCCGGCTCGATGGCGGCCCGGCAGCGCATGAGCGCCGTGAAGGGCGCCGTCCTCTCGCTGCTCCTCGACGCCTACCAGCGGCGCGACAAGGTCGGCCTGATCACCTTCCGGGGCCGGGCCGCCGAGCTCGCGCTGCCGCCGACCTCGTCCGTGGACGCGGCCGCCGCCCGGTTGGAGAAGCTGCCGACCGGTGGCCGTACGCCGCTGTCGGCCGGGCTGCTCAAGGCCCATGACGTCCTGCGGATCGAGCGACTGCGGGACCCCTCGCGCCGTCCGCTGCTCGTCGTCGTGACCGACGGACGGGCGACCGGCGGCGGCGCCGACCCGGTGGCGCTGGCCGCCCGCGCGGCGCGGCTGCACGCCGCCGACGGCACGGCGAGCGTGGTCGTGGACTGCGAGACCGGTCCGGTGCGGCTCGGCCTCGCCGGGAGCCTCGCACGCGAACTCGGCGGCACCGCCGTCACCCTCGACGAGCTGCGCGCAGACTCGATCGCCGGCCTCGTCAGGGACGTACAGGCAGATCAGACAACCAGGAGGGCCGCTTAATGCCGCAGGGACAGCCGACCGTCGTGCCCGACGACGGACTCACCACGCGTCAGCGCCGCAACCGGGCACTGGTGATGGTGCACACGGGCGTCGGCAAGGGGAAGTCGACCGCCGCCTTCGGCATGGCGCTGCGCGCCTGGAACCAGGGCTGGCCGATCGGGGTGTTCCAGTTCGTCAAGTCCGCCAAGTGGAGGGTCGGCGAGGAGAACGCCCTCAAGGCGCTCGGCGAGACCGGCAAGGGCGGCACGGTCACCTGGAACAAGATGGGCGAGGGCTGGTCCTGGATCCAGCGCGAGGTCGCCGAGGGCGAGCAGTCGCACGAGGAGAAGGCCCGTGAGGGCTGGGAGCAGGTCAAGCGCGACCTCGCCGAGGAGAAGTACACGTTCTACGTCCTCGACGAGTTCGCCTACCTGCTGCACTGGGGCTGGATCGACACCAAGGAGGTCGTCGAGGTCCTCCGCGACCGTCCCGGCCACCAGCACGTCGTCATCACCGGGCGCAACGCGCCGCAGGAGCTGGTCGACTTCGCCGATCTCGTCACCGACATGTCCAAGGTCAAGCACCCGATGGACGCCGGTCAGAAGGGCCAGCGGGGCATCGAGTGGTAGCACGTCTCGTCATCGCCGCGCCCTCCTCGGGCGCGGGAAAGACCACGGTCGCGACCGGCCTGATGGCCGCGTTCGCCGGCCGTGGTCTGGCCGTCTCCCCGCACAAGGTCGGCCCCGACTACATCGACCCGGGCTACCACGCGCTCGCGACCGGCCGGCCGGGCCGCAACCTCGACGCGTACATGTGCGGTACGGGGCTGATCGCGCCGCTCTTCGCGCACGGGTCGCGCGGCTGCGACCTGGCCGTGGTCGAGGGGGTCATGGGCCTGTACGACGGGGCCGCCGACCAGGGGGAGCTGGCGTCCACCGCGCAGGTGTCGAAGCTGCTCAAGGCGCCGGTGGTGCTCGTCGTGGACGCGTCGTCGCAGTCGCGGTCGGTGGCGGCGCTGGTGCACGGGTTCGCGTCGTGGGATCCGGAGGTGCGGATCGGGGGCGTGATCCTCAACAAGGTCGCCACGGATCGGCACGAGCATCTGCTGCGGGAAGCCCTTGGGGAGTCGGGGGTGCCGGTGCTGGGTGTGCTGCGGCGGGCGCCTGCCGTCGCCACGCCTTCTCGGCACCTGGGCCTGGTACCTGTTGCCGAGCGGCAGGCCGCGGCGGTGGAGGCGGTGGCCGCGCAGGCGGAGCAGGTGCGCCAGGGATGCGACCTGGAGGCCCTTCTGGCGTTGGCCCGCAGCGCGCCTGAGCTGCACGCCGAGGCCTGGGCGCCTGAGCTTGCGGGGCGGGTGTCCGCCGGTGGGTGGGCTGTGCCCACCCGTTCCGCCCTTGCGGAACGTATGCCCACAGCCAGGCCGGTGGTCGCACTCGCAGGCGGGGCCGCGTTCACCTTCTCGTATGCCGAGCACGCCGAGCTGCTCACCGCTGCCGGGGCCGAGGTCGTGACCTTCGATCCGCTGCGGGACGAGAGCCTTCCCGAGGGGACCTCCGGGCTCGTCATAGGGGGCGGGTTCCCCGAGATGTACGGTTCCGAGCTGTCCGCCAACGAGCCGCTGCGCAAGGCCGTCGCCGAGCTCGCGGCGACCGGGGCGCCGATCGCCGCCGAGTGTGCCGGGCTGCTGTACCTGTCGCGGTCCCTCGACGGGACGCCCATGTGCGGTGTGCTCGACGCGGACGCGCGGATGTCGGAGCGGCTCACGCTCGGGTACCGGGACGCCGTCGCCGTGAGCGACAGCGTGCTGGCGCCGGCCGGGGCGCGGATGCGGGGGCACGAGTTCCACCGGACCGTGATCGAGCCGGGCGCCGGGGCCACCGCCGCCTGGGGGCTGCGGCAGCCCGAGCGGCGCGTCGAGGGCTTCGTCCAGCAGGGGGTGCACGCCAGTTACGTGCACACGCACTGGGCGGGTGCTCCCGAGGTGGCCGCACGGTTCGTCGAGCGTTGCGCGGGCGGTCCGGTCGCGTGAGATCAACCGCCGGAGACGCCCACCACGAGCCAGATGAAGGCCACGCCCGCGACCGTGCACAGCAGGGTCGAGCGGGCGGGGTGTTCGTGGTGGGCCTCGGGCAGGATCTCGGCGGCGGCGAGGTAGAGCAGGGCACCGCCGAAGAAGCCGAGATAGCTGCCGAGCAGTTCCTCCGGAAGGGTGAACAGCAGGGTGGAGGCGGCGCCGAGGATCGGGGCGACGGCGTCGGCGACGAGCATGCCGATGGCCTTGCGGCGGGCGTTCCCGTAGAGGCTCGTGATCGTGTACGTGTTGAAGCCGTCGGCGAAGTCGTGGGTGATGACGGCGAGGGCGACGGTGGCGCCCATGCCGCCGCCGACCTGGAAGGCCGCGCCGAGGGCGATGCCGTCCATGAGACTGTGCAGGACCATCGCGGCGGCGGCGGTGAGGCCGACCTGCGGGACCCGCTCGTCGGACCCGACCCCGTGTGCCGCCTGACGGACGGCGAGGAGGCGCTCCACCACATGGGCGAAGAGGAAGCCTCCGACGAAGAGCAGCAGCGCCTCGGGGACACCGAAGACCTCCTCCCCCGCGGCCTCCAGGGCCTCCGGCAGGAGGTCGAGTCCGACGACGCCGAGCATGAGTCCGCCGGCGAGGCCGAGGACGAGGTGGCGGCGGTCGGTGACGCGTTGCGCGACCCAGCCGCCGAAGAGCGTCATCAGGAACGCGCCGAGCGCGACGACTACAGCCATGCGCCTTTGCTATCGGATGGGGTGGTGTGCGCGCACCTCGGCGTCGGGGCCCGGCCGGGTGCCGGGACGGACGAAGTGCTCGCGCTCGTCGACGCGGTGCTGCGGGAGGCGGGGTTGACGCGGGCGTCCGTGCGCTCGCTCGGGACGCTGGACGCGCGGGTCACGAGATCGGGGGTCGCGGACGCGGCCGGGGAGTTGGGGGTCCCGGTGCGCGGGTTCCCGGCCGGGGAGCTGGCCGCCGTCTCCGTACCGAACCCCTCGGCGTCGCCGCTGGTCGCGACGGGGACGGCGTCGGTGGCGGAGGCCGCGGCGCTGCTCACGGCGGGGGCGGGGGCCGTACTGCTCGTGCCGAAGCGGAAATCCCGGCGCGTAACGTGCGCGGTTGCCACATGCGTCACGGTTTGTCCGGACGAACGTGCCCCAGGCGTACGGTTGTTGCCCCTGCCTCACGGGTACATCGCTGGCGAGCCTGGCTCACCCCCCACCATCCCCACCCCCCACACGACGGCGGCCATGGACACGCACACACCCACCGACGCCCACGACCTGCGCCACCACGGTGACGCCGAGGTCCGGGACGAGAAGTTGATCGATCTCGCGGTCAACGTCCGGACGAACACGCCTCCGGACTGGCTGCGCAGACGGATCGCCGATTCGCTGACCGGCCTCGCGGCCTATCCCGACGGCCGTGCCGCACGGGCCGCGGTCGCCGTGCGGCACGATCTGCCGCCGGGCCGGGTGCTGCTCACCGCCGGCGCCGCCGAGGCCTTCGTGCTGATCGCGCGAGCGCTGCCGGCGCGCCGGCCGGTGGTGGTGCACCCGCAGTTCACCGAGCCGGAGGCGGCGCTGCGCGACGCCGGGCACGAGGTGGGCCGGGTGCTGCTGCGCGAGGAGGACGGCTTCCGGCTGGATCCGGCGGCGGTCCCCGAGGACGCGGACCTGGTGGTGATCGGGAACCCCACGAACCCGACCTCCGTCCTGCATCCCGCCGCCTCGATCGCCGCCCTGGCCCGCCCCGGACGGACGCTGGTGGTGGACGAGGCGTTCATGGACGCGGTGCCGGGCGAGCGGGAGTCGCTGGCCGGGCGGACCGACGTGCCGGGGCTCGTGGTGCTGCGCAGCCTCACCAAGACCTGGGGACTCGCGGGCCTGCGGATCGGGTACGCGCTGGCCGAGCCGGAGACGATCGCCGCCCTTGAGCGGGCGCAGCCGCTGTGGCCGGTGTCGACGCCGGCGCTGGTGGCGGCGGAGGCCTGTATGACGCGGGCGGCGCTCGCGGAGGCCGAGCACGCGGCGCACCGGATCGGGGTGGAGCGGGCGCATCTGCTCGCCGGTCTGGCGGAGTTCGACGAGGTGCGGACGGTGGACGGTGCGGAGGCCCCCTTCGTCCTGATCCGGATCGAGGGGGCGGACGCGATACGGGACCGGCTGCGGCTGCTCGGCTTCGCGGCCCGCAGGGGGGACACGTTCCCTGGGCTCGACCGGAACTGGCTGCGGCTCGCGGTCCGGGACCGGATGACGACGAACCGTTTCCTCCAGGCCTTGGACCAGGCGCTCCTGCTGGGCGGCTGAGAACCCGTACGGGAAGGGGTGCGGGGAGGGCGACGTCGTCACCGTCGCCCTCCCCGCACCCCTGCTTTCCCTACGTGCCCTGCGTTTCCCGTCTCCCCTCGTGCCTTCCTTGCATCCCCTGCTCTTCCGGCACCCCCCGGCGCCTCCCCCTCGGGCCGTCAGCCGCGCGAGCGGGCACGCGAGCGGGTGAACGCCAGCG
Organism: Streptomyces sp. NBC_00094; assembly: GCF_026343125.1. Lineage (NCBI taxonomy): Bacteria > Bacillati > Actinomycetota > Actinomycetes > Kitasatosporales > Streptomycetaceae > Streptomyces > Streptomyces sp. NBC_00094. The sequence goes on from NZ_JAPEMB010000001.1 coordinate 1,832,109, forward strand.
CACCGCCGCCCGCGACCAGGAGGGCGAGCGCGCCCGCCGCGATGTACGTGGTGGCGGAGCTGCCGCCGGTCTCGGCGAGGTTCTCGGTGGGGGTGATGCCGCCGTTGTTCGTCTTCACCCCGCCGTCGCTGCTCGGAGCCGGGGTGGAGGGCTGCTGCGAGGGCTGCTCGGACGGCCGCTCGGAGGGCTCCCGCGTGGGCTGCTCCGTGGGCGCCTCGGTCGGCGTCTCCGTGGGCTTCTCGGTGGGCTTCTCGGTGGGGGCCACGCCCTCGGGCGTCTCGCAGGTCGCCTCGGCGAGCGTGACCGTGCCGTTGACCTCGGCCACGCCGAGCTTCAGCGGGTCGACCTCCACCTTGAGTTCGAGGGCGGTCGCCGCCGCGGTGCGGGAGGTCGTGGACGTACGGGAGAGGTCCAGGGTCACCTTGCCGATGCCCGGCACGCTCACCTGGGTCCGGCCGCCGGTGGACAGGGTGGTCTTCTTGCCGAAGACGGTCACGTGCCCGAGGACGTTGGACTCGGCGACCGGCTCCTTCCCCGCCTCGCACAGCGCCTTGGACGTGACCTTCTCGACCTCGATGAGGGAGAGCAGCGGAATGCCGGGGACGTGGACCTGCGCCTTGACGAGGTTCACGTACCCCTCGGCCTTCGTCTCGTCCACGGTGGCCTTCGAGGTGGCGACCTCGGCGGCGAGGATGTCGATCGGCTGACCGCCCTCGGCCCCCTGCACCTTCACGGTGAGCGCGGTCTCGCTCTCGGTCTCCGGCGCCTTGACCTCGTTGAGGGAGGTGCGCACGGGCACGTTCACCGTCTTGCCCAGGAGGGAGACGTCGAGGCCCGCCCGCAGGACGACGGCGGTGGCACGCCCTTCGCCGCCCGTGGCGTGCGCCGCCGGGGCCGCGAGGAGCACGGGGCCGACGGCCAGGGCGGCGACGGTCGCGGCGGCGGCGGTACGGCGTACGGGCGTGCGGAAGGTGTTGCTGTTCAAGATGGTGGAACCCCCACAAGAGACATGGCGTCGCCGGCCGCTCACCACGGGGACGGTGGGTCGGCGCGGCCTCGGCGACTTGAGACACCGGAATCTTTACGCACGGAGAGTGAACCGACAGTCGCCTGACGTGAGTTCACCCCAAAGGGGGGTTTCCGTGTTCATATTCGATTTTTCTCGACACAACCGTTCCCGCACGCCCCGCGTCTTTCGTACGAGCGGACGCATCCGGGCGCGTACGGGGGCGCGCGGGGAAGGGTGACAACGACCCGCCACGGCTCCGGGTAACGGATCGTCAACCCGGCGCCCCGGCGCGCGATCAGCTCGCGCGCCAGTACCCGAGCGCGTGGACGCGCTCCTTGGGAAGGGCGAGCTCCTTGCGGGCGTACGCGGCGAGGGTGCGGGTCGTCGTCGTGTCGCAGGCGATCCAGACGTACGAGGCCGCGTCCGCGAGCTCGGGCAGCTCGGCCTTCACGCGGGCGACGAGTTCGGCGCCGCCGCCCTGGCGCGGGATCCGGCGCAGCTCGTGGTGCTCGGGATCGAGCCGGACCGGCAGGTCGTCGTCGGAGGCGTGCTGCGTCTCGAACCAGACGGTGGCGGGGACGCCGGGGAGCGCGTCGAGCAGGGAGTTGACGGCCGGCAGGGAGGCCGGGTCGCCGACCACGAGGAGCCGCGCCGGGAGCGGGTCGGGGGCCTCGAAGCCGGTGCCCTGGAGCGTGGCTTCCACGGTGTCGCCGGGGGCGCAGGTGCGGGCCCAGCGGCTGGCTATGCCGTCATGGAGGGCGAATTCGAGACTGAAGGTGCCCGCGGCGAGGTCGGGGTCGACCAGGGTGTACGCGCGCTGGTGCGGCTTGCCGGCGTCGTCGAACCAGAGACGGACCCACATCGTCGGGTGGATCCCGGCCGCGGCGAGCAGCCCGCCGTCGGTGAAGCTCACCCTGCGGTAGTCCTCGGTGACCTGCTCGGCCCCCGTCACCGTGAACGTGAAGTCCTTGCCGCGAAACAGTTTGAGGACCGCCCCCTGCCAGCCATGACCCACCGTGATCTCCTCCCCTGGACTCCTGTTAGATTTACTTAGGTCAGCCTAACCTAAGGCTTCGGAAAAGATACGGACGGGATCGGGGTCTCCGTGAGCATCGAGATCTACCGGGACGCCTGGGGCGTCCCTCATCTGCGCGCCACGGACCCGGAGGAACTCGCCTTCGCCCAGGGGCGCGTCACCGCCCGGGACCGCGCCTGGCAGCTGGAGGTCGAGCGGCACCGGGCCCAGGGCACCACGGCCGCCTTCCTCGGCGCCGCCGAGCTCGGCTGGGACACCTTCGTCCGGCGGGCGCGGCTCGCGGACACCGCGCGCCGCTGCTACGAGCGGCTCGAAGCCTCCGACGCTCCGACGGCCGCGTGGGTCCGGGCGTACGTGGACGGGGTCAACGACGGCCTGGCGGACGGGGCCCGGCGGGCACCCGAGTTCGCGGAGACCGGCCTCGCACCCGGGCGGTGGGAGCCGTGGACCCCGCTCGCCGTCTGGCTCTCCACCCACATCCTCTTCGCCGGCTTCCCCACGAAGCTGTGGCGGGAGCAGGTCGCCACGCGGCTCGGCGAGGAGTGGACGGAGCTCTTCGCGACGGACGGACCGGGCACGGCGGGCTCCAACGGCTGGGTGGTGTCCGGCGAACGGACCGCGAGCGGCGCGGCCCTGGTGGCCGGCGACCCGCACCGGTTCATCGAGGCGCCGGGCGTCTACCAGCAGATCCGGCTCGCCTGCCCGGCGTACGACGTGGTGGGCCTCGCCGTACCCGGCGTCCCCGGCCTCGCCCACTTCGGCCACACCGGCTCGGTGGCCTGGGCGATCACCAACGCGATGGCCGACTACCAGGACCTGTACCGGGAGCGGCTCCGCCGGCTGCCCGGGGGCGGGGTGGAGGCCCTCGGGCCCGAGGGCTGGCGCCCGGCGACGGCACACCGGGAGACGATCGAGGTCGCGGGCGGTGAGCCCGTCGTGATCGAGGTGGTCGAGACGGAGCGGGGCCCCGTGATCATCGGGGTGGACGGGGAGCCCGGGAGCGGGGACGGGGTGGTCGGCGAGCCCGGGAGCGGTTCCGGGACGGACGGCGAGCCCGAGAGCGGGAACCGGGTCGACGGCGAGCCCGGGAGCGGTTCCGCCGGGCCGTCCGAGTGGGAGGCCGTCGCCCTCCGGTACCCGCCGCGGGTCACCGGTGAGCTCGGCTTCGGCGTCCTGCCCGGGCTGCTGCGCGCCCGGACCGTCGCGGACGTGGACGCGGCCCTCGACGGCTGGGTCGAGCCCGTGAACGTCGTCCAGGCCGCCGACACCCAGGGCGGCCTGCTGCACCGGGTCGCCGGGCACGTACCCGTACGGGACCGGGCCAACTCCCTGCGGCTCGTGCCCGCCTGGGAGCCGGCGCACGCCTGGGAGCCCGGGCCCGCGCCGCTGCCCCGCGCCGAGGTCCGCGGCCACGCCGTCATGGCCAACGCCCGGGGGCTCGCCGCGCCCCTCGGCGTCGAGTTCGCCCCGCCGCACCGGGCGGCCCGTATCGACGCACTCCTCGACGGCTCGACGGACTGGACCCCGGAGACGACGACGGCCGTCCACACCGACACCGACAATCCCTCCGCGGCCCGGCTCCTCGCCACGGTGGAGCGGGCGGCCGACGGCCTCTCCCCCGCCGCGGGCGCCGTGCGCGCGCGACTGCTCCGCTGGGACCGGCGGATGACGGCGGAGAGCACCGACGCGGGCCTGTACGCGGCGGTGCGCGGCGCCGTCGTGCGGCGGCTCGCCGGGCACGAGGCCTTCACGGCGCTCCGCGAACCCGCCCCGTACCCCGAGCTGTTCCGCCCCTGGCTGGCCCTCGGGCCGCGCGTCGCCTTCGCCCTGGAGACCCTGCTCACGGCCGGTCCCGTACCGGCCGGGGACGTCGACCGGATCGTCCGCGAGGCCCTGGAGGAGGTCGGGGCCGGTGAACCGCCCGCCGCCTGGGGCGTGACCCACCGCCTCGCGCCCTGGCAGGCGCTCCCCGACGCCGACGACGCCCAGTGGCCGGGGCTCGCCGGGGACCACGACTGCGTCCTGTCCACGTCCAGCGTGCCCGGCTGGACCGACCGCAGCGCGCGGGCCTCCGCGGCCCGTTACGTCTGGGACCTCGCCGACCGCGAGCGGAGCGGCTGGATCGTGCCGTTCGGGGCCTCCGGGGTCCCCGGCGACCCGCACCACCGCGACCAGCTCCCCCTGTGGCTGCGGGGCGAGCTCGCCCCCGTCACCACCGACTGGAACCTGCTCACCGAAGAGCGCGAGCAGCACGAGAAGCACGAGGAAACACGATGACCACCGCCACCGCTGTCTACGACGAGGCCGTCGAGGGCTTCGGCACCGTCCGCGTCGTCCCGATCGACCCCGACCGGGACGCCCCCCTCATCCACGCCTGGGTGAACGAGGAGCGCGCCCGCTTCTGGGGCATGGGCGGGACCAGCGTCGAGCAGGTGCGGGAGATCTACGCGCACCTCGACTCGCTGACCACCCACCACGGTTACCTGGTCAGCCGGGACGGGGAGCCGGTCGCCCTCTTCCAGACGTACGACCCCGAGGCCGACCGGATCAGCGAGTGCTACGAGGTCCTGCCGGGTGACATCGGCGTGCACCTGATGATCGCGCCGATCGCCTCGCCCGAGCCCGGCTTCTCGGGCCGGCTGCTCGACGCCCTCGTCGACTTCTCCCTGCGCGGCCACTCCCGGGTGGTCGTCGAGCCCGACGCCGCCAACGAGAAGGCGATCGCCCGGATGATCCGCGTCGGGTTCGAGCCGGGCCCGGAGGTCGTGCTGCCCGAGGTGGACCTGCCGGAGGTCTTCATCCCGGAGAAGAAGGCGCGGCTCGCGTTCCTGAGCCGCTGACCCGCCTGCCGACGGGCCCGCCGACCGGTCTCCGCTGACGGGCCCGCCGGCCGGTCACCGCCGACGGGATCCGCCGACCGGTCACCGCTGGTCCGCCCGCTGACCGCCCTGCCGACCGGTCCGGGTGGTCAGCCCACCACCCGGCCGTTGACGACGACCCTGCGCGGCGCCGCCAGGACGCGGACGTCCGCGCGCGGGTCCTCGCCGTAGACGACCAGGTCGGCGGGGGCGCCCTCCTCCAGGGAGGGGCGGCCCAGCCAGGCCCTGGCTCCCCAGGCGGTGGCCGCGAGGGCGTCGATCGGCGGGATGCCGGCCCGGGTCAGCTCCTCGACCTCCTCGGCGACGAGCCCGTGGGCGAGGGAGCCGCCCGCGTCGGTGCCGACGAAGACGGGGACGCCCGCGTCGAAGGCGGCGCGGACGGTGTCGTACCGCCGCTCGTGAAGCCTGCGCATATGGGCCGACCAGCGGGGGAACTTCTCCTCGCCGCCGTCCGCGAGGTGCGGGAAGGTCGCGATGTTCACCAGGGTCGGGACGATGGCCACGCCCCGCTCGGCGAAGAGCGGGATCGTGTCCTCGGTGAGACCGGTGGCGTGCTCGATGCAGTCGATGCCCGCCTCGACGAGGTCGCGGAGCGAGTCCTCGGCGAAGCAGTGCGCGGTGACGCGGGCGCCGAGCCGGTGCGCCTCGGCGATGGCCGCCTCGACCTCGGCGCGCGGCCAGCAGGCGGTGAGGTCGCCCGCCTCGCGGTCGATCCAGTCGCCGACGAGCTTGACCCAGCCGTCGCCGCGCCGGGCCTCCCGGCCGACGTACGCGACGAGGTCGGCGGGCTCGATCTCGTGGGCGTAGTTCCGGATGTAGCGACGGGTACGGGCGATGTGCCGGCCCGCGCGGATGACCTTCGGGAGGTCCTCGCGCTCGTCGATCCAGCGGGTGTCGGAGGGCGAACCGGCGTCCCGGATCAGCAGGGTGCCCGCGTCCCGGTCGGTGAGGGCCTGCTTCTCGCTGGTGGCATCGTCGACCGGGCCGTGCCGGTCGAGCCCGACGTGGCAGTGGGCGTCGACCAGTCCGGGCAGCACCCAGCCCTCGACGGTCACCGCCTCGGCGGCGGGCCGGTCGAAGGTGATCCGCCCGTCGACGCACCAGAGTTCGTCCCGTACGTCCTCAGGGCCGACGAGCACCCGCCCCTTCACATGCAGCACCGTGTGATCGCTCATGTCTGCACTGTACGAGGGCGGGTGCCCGGCCGGGAGACCGGTCGGCCACGGCCCGCTCCACGGGGAGCGGCGGGGTCACTCGTCGATCGCGCTCCCGTAGCGGGCGTCCAGGTACGGCCCGCCGAACGACGAGACGCCGAAGCTCCACGAGCCGGTCGCGGTGAGTCCTCCCGTACGCGCGGGGAAGAGCCAGACGTGCCCGTCCGCGGTGTTCTCGCCGGGCGCCGCCGCGAGCAGCGAGAAGCGGCCGTCGGCGTCGGGGTCGACGAGCCGGACCTGGCCGCCGAACCGGTCGTCACGCTCCACGGCGCCCGGTACGGAGGGCGAGTCCTGCGTCCAGGAGGCGGCGCCGGTGCCGGTCAGGCCCCGGGCGGTGCCGCGCAGGACGGTGACCATGCCCACGTCGACGACGGTGCCGATGTCCTCGCCGGGGGCGCCGATCGCGAGGTCGGCGTAGCCGTCGCGGTCGGTGTCGCCGAGGGAGAGGTCGGTGCCCCAGCCGTCGCCGCGTTCCGAGGCGCCCGGTACGCCGGCGGAGTTCTGGGTCCACCACTGCGGCGGGGTGCCGACGCCGGTGGCTCCGGCGGGGCCGTTCGGGCCGCCCCGGTAGACGCCGACCAGTCCGCCGGTCATGGACTCGCCGCCGTCGTCGGGGCTGTGCGGCTCGCCGGTGACGAGGTCGTCGTAGCCGTCGCCGTCGATGTCACCGGAGGCGGTGACCGGCCCGCCGCGCAGCTCCCGCTGGTAGACGAGGGAGTCGGTGCCTCCCGCGAGGTACCAGGACCAGCCGTGGCCGGGCTCGGCGCCGGTGGTGACCCCGCTGACCACCAGGTCCGCGAAGCCGTTCTTGTCGTAGTCGCCCGTGGTGACGGACTTCGCGACGAGGTCGCGGGGCACCGGGGCCGCCGCCGTCCCGGCGGCGCGCGCGCCACTCGGTGCGAGCGTCGTGCGGTCGAGCGCCGCGGCGGTGTGCGCGCGCCGGTCCGCGGCGAGGCGGGCGCCGCCGGTCCCGGACGCGGCACCGAACCGGTGCCATTCCACGTACCGGCGGTCGAGGACGATCAGCTGGTCCCCGCTGGTCTCGGCGGTGAACCGGGCGGCGGCGAACGCGGACCCGAAACGGGCCCCGGCCACCGGTCCGTTGAGGCTGTCGACCCACTGGCTGTCGGTGCCGACGAGGCCGTGCGGGGACCCCCAGAGGACGATCACGCCGCCGACGTCGGCGCGGGTGCCGATGTCCTCGCCGGGGGCGCCGATCACGGCGTCGTCGTAGCCGTCGCCGTCGAGGTCGCCCGTGGCGACGGCGGCGCCGAAGGAGTCGCCCGTCTCGGCGGCGCCGGGCACCCCGGTGGTGTCCTGGCTGACGATCGTGGCGGCGCGGGTGTCGATGCCGTCCGGCGAGCCGTACTGGACGGTGACGAGGCCGGCGCCCCGCTTGCCGCCGACGGTCGCGCCGGGCGCGCCGGCGAGGACGTCGTCGAAGCCGTCGCCGTCGAAGTCGTGGTTGCGGTCGTCGGCGCGAGTGCCGCCGGGCACGCCGGCCCAGGCGGCCGGGGCGGTCGCGATCCCCGCGCCGGTGAGGAGGAGGAGCGTCGCCGCGGCGAGGGCGGCGGAGCGGTGCTTGCGCATGGAGCATCTCCTGGAGGTCGGAGGGTTCCGGGCGGCTGCGGGGGGGTGCGCCGGACGGGGCCCGTGCCCGGTCCGTCGTCCTGTTGGACACCTGATGTCCCTTGACGGTTGCACCGGGACGAAGATCCCTTTTGTGCGGGTGGGCCCCGGGGCGCCCGGCCCGATCGGCACGGCGCCTCCCAGGAGCGGGCGGGCCGCCCGTCGGTACCCTGATCAGGAGTTCCACCCGCACCGAACCGAGTCGAAGAAGGCACCGCCGTGACCGTGACACATCCGCTCCTGGACCTGGCCCCGCTGACCGCCGCGCATTTCGCGTCGATCGAGCGGCGGGTGGCCGCGCTGCTCTCCACGGAGCAGGACGTGGTCATCACCCAGGGCGAGGCGCTGCTTCCCCTGGAGGGGTGCATCCGCAGCGGCGCGCGGGCCGGTTCGACCGCGCTGAACGTCGTCACCGGTCCGTACGGGCAGACCTTCGGCAACTGGCTGCGGGACTGCGGGGCGACCGTGGTCGACCTGGAGGTGCCCTTCCACACGGCGGTGACGGCCGCTCAGGTGGAGCAGGCCCTCGCCGAGCACCCGGAGATCGACTTCGTGTCGCTCGTGCACGCCGAGGCGGCGACCGGGAACACCAACCCGGTCGCGGAGATCGGCGAGGTCGTCCGGGCGCACGGCGCCCTGTTCTACCTGGACGCGGTGGCGTCGATCGGCGCGGAGCCGGTGCTGCCGGACGCCTGGGGCGTGGACATGTGCATCATCGGCGCGCAGAAGGCGATGGGCGGTCCCGCGGGGGTGTCGGCGGTGTCGGTGAGCGCGCGGGCCTGGGAGCGGTTCGCCGCGAACCCGGACGCGCCGCGGCGCTCGTACCTCTCCCTCTTGGACTGGAAGGAGCGATGGATCGACGGCGGCCGGAAGGCGCTCCTGCACGCTCCGGCGCAGCTGGAGATGCTGGCCCTGGAGGCGTGCGTGGAGCGGATCGAGGCGGAGGGTCTCGACGCGCTGATGGCCCGGCACGCCTCGGCGGCGGCCGCGACCCGCGCGGGTGCGGTGGCCCTGGGCGGCGGTCTGGAGCCGTACGTGTACGAGGCGAAGGACGCGGCCCCGGTCGCGACGACGCTGCGCGTGCCGGCCGGCGTGGACGCCTCGGAGCTGGTCGCGAAGGCCCTCTCGGCGGACCCCTCGCTGCCGCTGATCGCCGGCGGCGGTGCGCTCGCCAAGGAGATGGTCCGGGTCAACCACTACGGCGTGGACGCGACCCCGGGCGCGGTGCAGTCCTCGCTCGCGGCGCTCGGCGCGGCGCTCGGCGACACGGGCCGCACGGTGGACCTGGAAGGCGCGCGGCGCGCGGTCACGGAGGCCTGGAAGTAGGCGGAGTACGGGGCGGGGGGAGGGGCGGGGGGGTCCGGTGCCGGATCCCCGCCCTCCGCGTGTCCCGGGCCCTCGCTCGCGGTGGGCGCCGGTGGGTGGTCAGCCCGCCAGGACGTCCAGGACGCGGTCGACGTCCGCCGTCGTGTTGTACAGGTGGAACGAGGCCCGCAGGTTGCCCGCGCGGGCGGAGAGCAGCACGTCGGCGTCCCGCAGCGCGTCGGCCCGGTCGCCGAGGCCGGGGACGGCGACGACCGTCGAGTCGTCCATGACCGGCGCGTGGCCCAGCTCGACGAGTCCGGCGCGGAAGCGGGCCGCGAGGCCCTTGTCGTGGGCCTCGATGCGGTCGATGCCGATCTCTTCGAGCAGCGCGAGCGAGCGGGCGGCCCCGTGGTACGAGAAGAAGGCCACGGGCTCGTCGAAGCGACGTGCGGAGGCGGCGAGTTCGCGGACCGGGCCGTAGCTGTTCACCCACAGCTCCTCGCCCGTGACCCAGTTGGCGTGGATCGCGAGGAGCGAGTCCTGCGCCTCCTCGGTGACGGTGAGGAAGGACGCCCCGCGCGGGCAGAGCAGGTACTTGTAGGCGCCGGAGACCGTGTAGTCCCACTCCCCCGCGTGCAGCGGCAGCCAGCCGGCCGACTGCGTGGCGTCCAGGAGCGTCCGGGCGCCGTGGGCGGCCGCCGCGGCCCGTATCGCCGCGAAGTCCGCCGTGCGGCCGTCCGCCGACTGCACGGCGGAGAAGGCGACGAGCGCGGTCTCGGGGCGGACGGACTCGGCGAGGCGCTCCAGCGGCACGAAGCGGGTCTTGAGGTCGCCGCGGATCGTGAAGGGGGTGATGACGGAGGAGAAGTCGCCCTCGGGGAAGAGGATCTCGGATCCCGCGGGCATCGACTGGGCGATCATTCCGCAGTGCACCGCGACGGAGCTGCCGACGGCGACGCGCTCGTGCGGGACGTGGGCGAGCCGGGCGAAGGCCGCCCGGGCCTCGCCGACGATCTCGAAGCTTCCGGCGCCGTCGGATCGGCCGTCGGCGGTCTCCTCGGCGAGGAGCGTGACGGCCTCGATGGTCCGGCGGGGCAGCAACCCGCAGGCGGAGGTGTTCAGATACGTCTTCTTGGGCGCGAACTCGGCGCCACCGAGCGGCTGGTCCAGGGAATCCATGCCCCCACCCTGGATTCCCCACGATCACCCGTCAATGGGGATAGATCGTGGGGAAACCCCAAGTCGCGCTTATCCATGCAGGTCAGCGAGGCGCCGGCCCCGTGTCAGGCCTGCGGGACCGCGCAGCCGTCCGGGCCGCAGGCCTCGGCGTCGCTGCCGACCGGCTGGAGGGTGCGGCCCTGCCAGGCCTGCTCCAGGGCCTGGGTGAAGACCTCGGCGGGCTGGCCGCCGGAGACGCCGTAGCGGCGGTCGAGGACGAAGAACGGGACGCTGTTGGCGCCGAGTTCGGCGGCCTCGCGCTCGTCCTCCCGTACGGCGTCGGCATAGGCGGACTCGTCGGCGAGGACGGCCCGCACCTCGGCCTCGTCGAGACCGGCCTCGACGCCGAGCGTCACCAGGGTCTCGGCGTCGAAGACGGAGCGCTCCTCGGCGAAGTTGGCGCGGTAGGCCAGGTCGAGCAGCTCGCTCTGTCGACCGCGCTCCTTGGCGAGGTGGAGCAGGCGGTGGATGTCGAAGGTGTTGCCGTGGTCGCGGCCGTCGGTGCGGTAGCCGAGGCCCTCGGAGTGCGCGTTGGAGGCGACGTGCGCCTCCATGGCGCGGGCCTCGTCGAGGGTCCGGCCGTACTTCTTCGCCAGCATCTCCAGGACCGGGCCCGTGTCGCCCTTGGCGCGGTGGGGGTCGAGCTCGAAGGAGCGGTGCACGACCTCGACGTCGTCGCGGTGGGCGAAGGCCGCGAGGCCCTTCTCGAAGCGGGCCTTGCCGATGTAGCACCAGGGGCAGGCGATGTCGCTCCAGATCTCGACGCGCATGTGACTTCTCTCCGAGGGGTTGCCGGTGGGGTGTTCCGTCGCTGGGAACGCGCCCACCGGCCCGTTTCATTCCGATTCCGGCCGCACTGTGAGGCGGAGCACGAGGTGGTCGCCCGAGCGCGGGGTCTCCGGGTCCGGGACCCAGCCGTGGGCCGCGTAGAAGGCCTGGGCGCGCTCGTTCTTCTCGTAGACCTCCAGGCGGGCGGTGGTCGCCCCGGCCGTCCGCCAGGCCTCGACGCAGGCCGCGTGGAGGGCGCCGCCGACGCCCCGGCGCCAGCGGGCGGGGGCCACGTGCAGCTGGCTGAGGGACATGACGCCGTCGCGCTCGCCGTACGCGGCGATCCCGGCGACCTCGCCGTCGAGCTCGGCGCAGAGCACGATCCCACGGTCGATCGCGCCCGCCCAGCCGGTACGGGAGCGGGCCAGTTCCTCGGGGCCCGCGTAGTCGGCCTCGGGGAGGTGGCCGCGGTAGTAGGTGGCGCGGGCCTCCGCGTGGAGGGCGGTGACGGCGTCGAGGTCGGCGGCGTTCGCGTGTCTGATCATGGAACTTCAGGACGCGCCGGCCGGGGCTCCGGTTCCGGGGCCCGTGGTCCGCGTCCCGGCCAGGCGGCTGAAGGAGGACCTGTACGCGCTCGGGGTGAGGCCGGTGCGCCGCAGCAGGTGCCGCCGCAGCGAGTCCCCCGTGCCGAGGCCGCTCGCACGGGCCACCCCGTCCATACCGAGGGAGGTGGACTCCAGGAGCTCCTTGGCCCGCTCGACGCGCTGGTGGAGCAGCCATTGCAGGGGGCTGACCCCCGTCTCGGCGTGGAAGCGGCGCGAGAGGGTCCGGACGGAGACCCCCGCGTGCCGGGTGGCGCTCGGCGAGCAGCTCCCGGTACGCCCAGTACGTCGTCGCCGCCCGGCCGTCGAGCAGTCCGGCCTCGGCGAGCGTGAAGGCGCCGGTGCAGAGGGAGGCGATCCGCTTGCCGGCGGCGGCGCGGCGCAGCGCGTCGAGGATGCGCGGGTCGGTGCGTGTACGAGCCGCGGCGCCCCCGGCATGGGGACGGCGCTGCGGACGAGCCTGCTGATCAGCGCGGGGCTGCTGACCCTGACGGCCCTGGCCTCGCTGCGCCTGCCCGGCCGCCGGGCCTGACCGCGCTCCGGCGCCCTTGCCCTACCTCCCCGGGGCCCTCCCGTACTCCCGCGACCGGGCCCCGGGGAGGGGTCAGCGGCGGGGCAGCCCCAGCGGGTTGCCGTCGCGGAGCTCCGGCGGGAGGAGGTGCTCGGGGGTCGACTGGTAGGTGACCGGGCGGAGCCAGCGCTCGATCGCGGTCGCGCCGACCGAGGTGGAGGTGGAGGTGGTGGCCGGGTAGGGGCCGCCGTGGTGCTGGGCGGCGGCGACGGCGACACCGGTGGGCCAGCCGTTGACGAGGACGCGGCCCGCGAGCGGGGTGAGTTCGGCGAGGAGCGAGGCCGCGTCGGTGTCCTGGTCCTGGTCCCGCTCGGCGATGTGCAGGGTGGCGGTCAGGTTGCCGGGCAGGAGGCCGAGGACGGCGGTGACCTCCTCGCGGGAGGAGTAGCGGGCGACGACGGTGACGGGTCCGAAGCACTCCTCCAGGAGGAGGTGGTGGTCGCCCCCGGGAAGGCCGTCCGCGCCGTCCCCGGTGCGCCGCTCGGCGTCCCCCTTGGTGAGCCGCTCGGCGTCGACGGCGAGGACGCCGGCGCTGACCGTGTGCTCGCCGCCCGCGCCCGGGGTGACGGGGGTCCGCACCCCGTCGAGCGCGGCGCGCTCGGCGACCCCGGCGACGAACGCGTCCCGCATGCGGTGGTCGAGCATCACGCCCGGTTCGGTGTCGCTGACCCCGGCGGTGAGCGCGGCGAGGAAGCGATCGCCCGCCTCGCCCTGGGGAGCCAGGACGAAGCCGGGCTTGGTGCAGAACTGGCCCGCGCCCAGCGTCATGGAGCCGGCCAGGCCGGCGCCGAGCTCCTCGGCGCGCTCCTCGACGGCCGCCGGGGTGAGCACGACCGGGTTGAGGGAGCCGAGTTCGCCGTGGAAGGGGATCGGTACGGGCCGGGCGGCGGCGGCGTCGAAGAGCGCCCGTCCGCCGCGTACCGAACCGGTGAAGCCCGCCGCCGCGACGAGCGGGTGGCGGACCAGCTCCACGCCGGCGTCGAAGCCGTGGACGAGGACGACGACGTCCTCGGGAAGGCCCTGCTTGGCGGCGGCCCGGCGCAGCAGGGCGGCGCAGAGCTCGGCGGTGGCCGGGTGGTCGGGGTGGGCCTTGACCACCACGGGGCAGCCGGCGGCGAGGGCGCTCGCGGTGTCGCCGCCGGGTACCGAGAAGGCGAGGGGGAAGTTGCCGGCCGCGTAGACGGCGACGACGCCGAGCGGGATCTTCCAGCGGCGCATGTCGGACCGGGGCGGGGTGGCCCCGGGGTCGGGGAGGTCGATCCGGATGTCGAGGTAGGACCCCTCCGTGACGACCTCGGCGAAGGACCGCAACTGGGCGGTGGTCCGGGCGAGTTCACCGGTGAGGCGGACGGGGCCGAGGGCGGTCTCGGCGTCGGCGGCCTCGATGACGTGCTCGCGCGCCTCGTCGAGGAGGTCTGCGGCGGTACGGAGGAAGGCGGCCCGCACCGTGCGGTCGGCGAGGGCGTCACGGGCGGCGTGCGCGGCCCGGACGGCCCGGTCGACCTCCTCCGCTGTGGCCTCCACCGCAACCTGCTCGCGCGGCTTCCCCGTCCGGGGGTCCACACTCCACACTGGTTCTGCCGCCACAGCCACGCCCCTGTTCGCTATTCTGAACGCTGTTCCCGTAGATGAACGCGCCTGCGAGGGACTCTATTGACGGTCCGGCCGTCTCCACAAGGGGCGCCGCCCGGCACGGAGCGGCCGGGGACGGCCACCAGGACGACCGGACAACCGGACAACCGGACAACGGAAAAGGGGCGAGGGTCATGGCGACTGCCGACGCGGGTGGGGCACAGGTGAAGTCCGCGGTGCGGACCGTGGAGCTGCTCGAGTACTTCGCCGGGCGCCCGGGGATGCATTCGCTCGCCGCCGTCCAGGAGGCCGTCGGCTACCCCAAGTCCAGCCTGTACATGCTGTTGCGCACCCTGGTCGAGCTCGGCTGGGTGGAGACCGACGCCACTGGCACGCGGTACGGGATCGGGGTGCGGGCGCTGCTCGTCGGCACCTCGTACATCGACGGCGACGAGGTCGTGGCCGCCGCCCGGCCGACCCTGGACCGGCTCTCCGACGACACCACCGAGACCATCCACCTCGCCCGGCTCGACGGGACCAACGTGGTCTATCTGGCGACCCGCCAGTCCCAGCACTACCTGCGGCCGTTCACCCGGGTCGGGCGCCGGCTGCCCGCGCACTCGACCTCGCTCGGCAAGGCGCTGCTCGCCACCCACACCGACGAGCAGGTGCGCAAGCTGCTCCCCGAGACCCTTCCGGCGCTGACCGAGCACACGATCACCGACCGCGAGAAGCTCATCGAGGAGCTGCGGGTCATCCGCGAGCAGGGCTTCTCGGTGGACCGCGAGGAGAACACGCTCGGGCTGCGCTGCTTCGGGGTCGCGATCCCCTACCGGACCCCGGCGCGGGACGCGATCAGCTGCTCGGTGCCGGTGGCGCGGCTCACCCCGGCCCACGAGCAGATGATCAAGGACGCGCTCTTCGACGCGCGGGACCGGCTGGCGCTGGCGACCCGCCGCCTCTGAGCGCTCGCGCGTGCGGGGTCAGCCCCGCTCGGCGAGGGCCTTCTGCCAGACCGGGCTGTCCACGTAGTGGTTGTCGTACTGCTCCGAGGAGGCCTTGATCTCCTCGAAGCTCGCCTCGCCCCGCATGACCCGGCCGAGGAGGCGCAGGTAGTCGAAGCGGGCCATGCCCGGCGTGAAGGCGAAGAGGACGTCCGCCTCGGCGCCGGGCGCCGCCGCGAAGGCGTGCGGGGTGTGCGGCGGGACGAGGAGGAAGTCACCCTGCTCCAGGACGGTCAGCTCCTCGCCGACGAGCACCTGGAGCGAGCCACCGAGGACGAAGAACATCTCCGAGGCCTTGGTGTGGAAGTGCGCCGGGGCGCCGACCGCGCCCTTCGCGAACGAGGAGCGGTAGCTCGTGAGCTGCCCGCCGGTGGTGTCCGAGTCGGCGAGGAGCGTCATCACGCTGCTGGGGTCGGCGGTGGTCTCGGCGGTGGCGGCACGGGTCAGGAGCGGGGCGAAGGTCGCGTTCTCGTTCATGATCACTACTCTAGAGGGCCATTGACCCAGGCAACGGGTTCAATTGATCTTTGAATTCATGGGTCAATTCCGAGGGTGTCGCGTCGCCCGGGGCCCGCGGGTGGAGGCCCTCTCCCCCATGCGGCGGAGACGGTTCACCACACGGCAGGAGGTGGCACCGGCGCCCCGCGCGGGAGCGTGGAGCCATGACACCGACCGCGTACTCCCTCCCCCCGACACCCTCCGCCGCGTACCACCCCACCGTCCTCCGCCGGGTGCTCCGCGTCCTCGCGATCGTCGCCTGCCTCCCGTACATCGCGCTCAAGGTCGTCTGGGTGGCGGGCGGTGAGATCGGCATCCCGGCCGGGAGCGTGCTCCTGGAGCACCGGACGATGCTCGCCGTCGCCAACTCGGTCTCGGTCCTCGCCGACATCGTCGTGATCGCCCTCGCCCTGCTGCTCACCCAGGCCTGGGGCCTGCGGGTACGGGCCTGGCTGCTCGCCTTCCCCATGTGGGCGGCGACCGGGCTCCTCGCGCCGATCATGGCCGGGTATCCGGCGCAGCTCGCGGTCCCGCTCCTCACCGGCGACGAACGGGCCGCCGCCCCCAGCGAACCCTTCCTGGACTCCTGGGTCTTCGCCGTCGTCTACGGCGGCTTCATCCTCCAGGGCCTCTCCCTCGGCACCCTCTTCGTCCTGTACGCACGGGACCGCTGGGGCCATGTCTGGCGCGGCCGGCTGGGCGAGGTCTCCGCACGCGTCTCCGGGCCCGGCGTGCGGGCCGCCGCCGTGGCCGGCGCGGCGGTCGCGCTCGTCCCCGCGACCGTCCAGCTGATCTGGCTCTCCGGCTCGGCCAGGGGCCTCTCCGCCCAGCGGGCCGCCGAACGGGACTCCGACTTCTACGTCCTGAGCGCCGTCGGGCTCGCCTTCCTCGTCGCCGCGGTCGTCTTCACCCTCCTTCTCGTCCTGCGGCGGCCCGCGCGGCTCGGGGTGCGGCCCGTCCTCGCCCTGGCCTGGGTCTCCACCGGCGCGGTGGGGTGCTGGGGCGCGTACATGTCGCTGGTCTGCCTGATGCCGGAGACCGATCCGGCCAAGCAGGTCCCGGCCCTCGCACAGCTGTCCTACGCTGGCCAGATGATCACCGGGTTCCTGCTGGCCGCGTGTGTGGCCGTGTTCCTGCGGCGGCGGAGCGCCGAGGCGTGAGGCGGTGGGCGGTCGCCCTGTTCGGGCAGCGCGCCAGGCTGCGCTGGCTCCATCTGATCCTGGGCGGCGCCCTGTTCATGCCGTACTGGCTGGTCGGCACCGTCGTGCTGGGGGCCTTCCTCGACTCGCCGGGCATGTTCGGGGGCAGTCTCGCCGTGCAGTTCGGGGCGTACGCGATCGGGCTGCCGCTCGCCGCGGTCACCGCGCTCTTCCCGCTGGCCCGGCCGATGTCGGTGGCGGTGGCGCGGGCGCTGTGCGGGGTGCCGGCGGACCGGTTCGCGGACGGTCCGGCGCACGGGCGGGACGCGAAGGCGAGGACCGCCGGCTGGTTCACCCTGCACGTGGGCGCCGGGGCGCTGGTCAGCGGGGCGACCCTGGCCCTGCCGCCGTTCGCGGTGGCGGTGCTGGCGCTGCCGTTCTCGTCGGCCCTCCGGGAGTCGGAGGTCGGCCGGCACTGGGGCCTCGACCAGGACTGGTGGGTCTGGGCGGCGCTCCCGGCGGGCCTGCTCATGCTGCTCGCGCTCGCCGCGGGGGCCGCCGCGGCCGGGGCTCTGCTCGCCCGGCAGGCGCCCCGGCTGCTCGGGCCGAGCCCGGCGGACCGGCTCGTGGCGGCCGAGCGGCGCGCGGCGGAGGCCGAGTCGCGCAACCGGCTCGCCCGCGAGCTGCACGACTCGGTCGGCCACGCGCTGAGCGCGGTCACCCTCCAGGCGGGCGCGGCGCGCCGGGTCCTCGACACGGGCGACGCGGCGGACCTGGAGTTCGTCCGGGAGGCGCTGACCGCGATCGAGGAGACCACCCGGCGCACGGTCGGGGAGCTGGACTGGGTCCTCGGCCTGCTGCGGCGCGACGAGGGGGCCGAGGAGGGAGCGGGGCCGGGGCTCGACGCCCTGGAGGCCCTCGTGCGCGGCGCCGGACCGCGCGTGGCGCTGACGGTGAACGGGGCCCTCGACCCCGTACCGGAGGCGCTGTCCCGGGAGGCGTACCGGATCGTCCAGGAGGGCCTGACGAACGCGGCCCGGCACGCGGGCGGCACACCCGTCACCGTACGGCTCGACGCCCGTACCGAGGAGTTGGAGATCACCATGGAGAACGCCCTGCCCGAGCGGCCCCCGGTCGCCCGCCCGCACGGCGGGCGCGGCCTGCGCGGGGTCGGCGAACGGGCCCGGCTGCTCGGCGGCACCGCCGAGGCGGGCCCGGTGGACGGCGTGTGGCGCCTCGCGGTCAGGATCCCCCGGTGAGCGCGGCGAGCGCGGCGAGCGCGGCGATTCGGGTGGTCGTCGCCGACGACGAGCGCATGGTGCGGACGGCCCTGCGGGTCATCCTCGACGCCGAGCCCGACCTGGAGGTCGTCGGCGAGGCCGCGACGGGCGCCGAGGCGGTGTCGGTGGTGCGGGCGGCGCGGCCGGACGTCGTGCTGATGGACGTGCGGATGCCGGAGATCGACGGGATCCGGGCCACCGAGCAGATCCTCGGCGGGATGGCGGAGCCGCCCCGGATCGTGGTCGTGACCACCTTCGAGAACGACTCCTACGTGTACGACGCGCTGCGGGTCGGCGCGGCCGGTTTCCTGCTGAAGCGGGCGGCGGCCGAGGAGCTGGTGGGAGCGGTCCGGCTGGTCGCCCGGAGCGACTCGCTGCTCTACCCGGCGGCGGTACGGGGCCTGGCCGCCGAGCACGCCCGGCGCGCTCCGGCGGCGGCGCCGCCCTGGGCGGGGCGGCTCACCGAGCGGGAGGCGGAGGTGCTGCGGCAGGTGGCGACGGGCCTGACGAACGCCGAGATCGCCGAGCGGATGGGCGTCGGCCCGGCGACGGTCAAGTCCCACGTGGCGGCGGTCCTGGCGAAGCTGGGCGCCCGGGACCGGACGCAGGCGGTGATCCTGGCGTACGAATCGGGGTTCGTACGGGCGGGGTGACGGGGCGGGTGACGGGGTGACGGGGCCGACCGGAGCCGTGGACGGGGTCAGCGCCTGCCGAACAGGCCCTTCCCCCTGGCGGGCGGGGCCTCCTCCTTCGGTGGAGCCTCATAGGGCTGGACGTGCACCTGCTCGGCGGTGGTGATCCTGCAGAGCACCTTCTGCGGGGCCCTCACCTCCACGAGCCAGGACCCGTCGGCGACCCGGAACACCCTCCGGCCGGGGGTCGCGCCGCGCAGCGGGCGCGCCTCCGCGGGTATGTGCTCCATCGCCAGCTGCCGTGCCAGGACGTCGGCCGCGGCCCGGCCGCCCTCCTCGACGAGGTGTCTCTGGGTGAGCTCCCAGCGATGGTCCTCGTACCCCCGGCAGGTCTCCTCCTCCACGAGGACGGCCCACACGACGTACTTCTCCGGCACCGCGTCATCGATCATGCGCGCACTGTAGAGGGACCGTCCCGCCGGTATGAAGGTTCGCTGAGAAACGGGACACATCCGGAACGGCCGCCACCGTCCCGTTCGTCCCCCCTAGTGCGATGAACAAGACGATCAGGCACACGTCGGTCTTCGTCCTCGTCCTCGTGCTCGCCCTGCTGGGCCGGGCCACCTGGGTGCAGGCGTACGAAGGCAAGGCGCTCGCGGACGACTCGAAGAACCGGCGGAAGACCATCGCGCAGTACGCGCAACCGCTCGGCAACATCGTCGTGGCCGGCTCACCGGTCACCGGCTCGAAGAAGACGGAGGGAGGCGATCTCGCGTACAAGCGCACGTACACGGACGGCGAGCTCTACGCGGCGGTCACCGGATACAGCTCGCAGGCGTACGGCGCCACGCAGCTGGAGGGCATCTACGACAGCGTCCTCGACGGCACCGACGACCGGCTGAAGAACCCGGTCGACGCCGTCACGCGCAAGCAGCAGGAGCCCGGCACGGTCGTCACCACGATCGACCCGGCCGTCCAGAAGGCCGCCTATGAGGCGCTCGGCAGCAAGAAGGGCGCGGCCGTCGCCGTCGACCCCGCCACCGGCCGCATCCTGGCGATGGTCTCCACCCCGTCGTACGACCCGTCGAAGATCGCCGGGACGACGGACGGCGACGCCTGGAAGGAGCTGATGGGCGACGAGGACAAGCCGATGGTCAACCGGGCCCTGCGCCAGCCGCTGCCGCCCGGCTCCACCTTCAAGCTGGTCGTCGCGGCGGCGGCCCTGGAGGACGGCCTGTACGGCTCGGTGGACACGGCGACGAAGAGCCCCAACCCCTACACGCTGCCGAACACCCGGAAGGTGCTGAAGAACGAGAACGCCTCGGCGCCCTGCGAGAACGCCACGATCCGCACCGCGCTCCAGTACTCCTGCAACAACGTCTTCGCCAAGATGGCCGCCGACCTGGGGCAGGACAAGGTGAAGGCGATGGCGGAGAAGTTCGGCTTCAACGACGACGAGCTCGACGTCCCCGTCCGCGCCTACGCGAGCGTGTACCCGTCCGGCATGGACTCCGCGCAGACGGCGCTGACCGGCATCGGTCAGTTCGACGTGACCGCCACCCCGCTCCAGATGGCCATGGTGTCGGCCGCGATCGCCAACGACGGCCTGCTGGCCGCCCCGCACATGGTCTCGGAGGTCGTCGACTCCGACGGCGACGCGCTGACCACGTTCGACGACGGGGACAGCACGCGGGTCGTCTCCTCCTCGACGGCGGAGCAGCTGCGCAGCGCGATGCAGACGGTGGTGGACAAGGGCACCGGTACCAACGCGGCGATCGCCGGGGCCGAGGTCGGCGGCAAGACGGGCACGGCGCAGCACGGCGAGAACAACAGCAAGACGCCGTACGCCTGGTTCACCTCCTACGCCAAGGACCCCTCGACCGGGAAGCAGGTCGCCGTCGCGGTGATGATCGAGGACTCGGGCGCGGCCCGCTCCGAGGTCAGCGGCAACGGCCTGGCGGCCCCGGTGGCGCAGAAGATGATGGCGGCGGCGCTGAAGTGACGTGACCCCCTAAGGGGGCCCGATTGGCTCCGGGCACCCGCCGCGCGATATGCAGGGGCACGCTCGTTTCCGAGCGTGCATTCGAATCACCGACGTTGCTCGCTGACCCTGCTTCACCTCGCGGAGGACCGCCGTGCGCCTGCCCCGTTCCCTGTCCGGCTGGACCATGGCGGTCTTCGGCGTGCTCGCCGCCGCGCTCGGCGTGGTGGGGCTCGTCGCCCCGGACGCCCTGCTCACGGTCATGGGGTTCGAGCCGGTGCCCGACGGCGGGCGGGCGGACGGCGACCACACCCTGGTCTTCCTCACGGCCTCCTCGATGGCGGCGCTCAACATGGGCGTCTACTACGTCCTGGCCGCGCTCGCCGACTGGAAGCCCTTCTTCCGCTGGACGGTCCCCTTCCGGCTCCTCACCTGCGCGGTCTTCACCCTCGCCGTCGTCACCGGCCGCGCCCCGGCCGGCTTCCTCGGCGTGGGCCTGTGGGAGGGGCTCGGGGCCGTGGTGACGGGAGCCGCGCTGCGGTACGAGAAGGCCCGCGAATAGGGCAGGTGCCCGATCCCTGGGGCGCTCCTCAGAGGCCAGGCTGCGGTCATGCGCTGGTATCTGACAGGCGTCGTCGTGTCCGGGTTCGGTACGACGGCGATGTGGCTGGTCTCCGGGATCTGGGTGAAGTCCCTGACGGGGTCGGACAGTCTGGCGGCGCTCACCGCCTTCGCCCTGTGGGCGCCCGTCCTCCTCGGGCCCCTGCTCGGCACGCTCGCCGACCGGGTGCGTCGGCGGCCCCTCCTCGTCGTCCTCGACATGGCGATGGCGCTGCTGCTGCCGCTGCTCCTGTGGGTGGAGTCGGCGGACCGGGTGTGGCTGCTCTTCGGGGTGCTCGTGCTGTACGGGGCCCAGGGCGCCGTCCACGAGGCCGCCGAGCAGGCGCTCGCGGCGACGGCGCTGGACGCGTCGCGGCTCGGCACCCTCAACGGGCTGCGGATGACCGCGAACGAGTCGGTGAAGCTGGTCGCGCCGCTGGTGGCGGCGGGGCTCTTCGCCCGGTACGGGGGCGGCCCGGTGGCCCTCCTGGACGCGGCGAGCTTCGCGGTCGCGGCGGCGGTGTTCGCTCTGATGCCGGTACGGGAGGAGCGCCCCGCACGGTCGGCCGACCGGCACTGGTGGCGGGAGACGGCCGAGGGCGTCCGGCTGCTGCGGGCGTCGCCGGCGCTGCGGCCGCTGGTGGCGACGGGCGCGTTCACGATGCTGCTCGCCGGGGTGAACGGGGCCGCGATCTACGCCGTGGTGGACCGGGGGCTCGGCCACTCCCCCGCGTACGCCGGCGTGCTGTACGCCGTCCAGGGCGCGGGTTCGGTCCTCGCGGGCCTCGTCGCGGGCCCCCTGCTGCGGCGGGTCCCGGCGCGGACGGTCGCCGCCCTCGGTCTCGCGCTGTTCGCGGTCGCGGCGGGGGTGCGCGCGCTGCCGTACGAGGCGACGGCCCTGGCGGCGAGCGCGGTGATCGGCCTGGGGCTGCCGTGGGTCCTCGTCGCCGTCGTGACGACGGTCCAGCGGGAGGCTCCGGCGGAGGCGGTGGGCCGGGTGGCGGCGACCGCGAACACCCTGGTCTTCGCCCCGAACGCGCTGGCCCTCGCGCTCGGCGCGGGCCTGGTCGCGGTGGTCGACGTCCGGGTCCTGCTGCCGGTCCTCGCGGTGGCGGGCACGGCCTGGGCGGCCGGCCTCACGGTCCGGGGCCGCCGCGCGGGCGCGGGGCGGGTGAAGGAGCCCGTACGGGCACACGGGGCCGGCCGCTGACGGAGCCGCACGCCCTGCCCCACTGGCCCCACTGGCCCTACCGGCCCTACCGGCCCTACCGGCCCTACCGGCCCCACCAGCTCCACTGGCCCCACTCGCCCTACTGGCCCCACCCGGCCCCACCGGCCCCGCTCGCGGTGCGGCGGGAGCGGGAGGCGGGGAGCATGGAGGGAGGCGCGCAGCGCGGCGGGAGGAGGCAGGGTGACGGCCGGTTCCTTCCCGGAGACGGCGGGACGGGCGGGTGTGCCGTTCGACGGCACGGGGCTCCTCGACATCCTCGGGGTCGCGGCCGTCGTCATCGACGCACGCGGCCGGATCGTGCTGTGGAGTCCGCAGGCGGAGGCCCTCTTCGGCTACCGCGCGGACGAGGCCCTCGGCCGGTACGTGGCCCGGCTGATCGTCGACGAGAAGCACCGCGGGGAGGCGATGCGCCTCTTCGGCGAGGTGCTGCACGGCGGCACGACCTGGGCGGGCACCTTCCCCGTACGGCACAAGGACGGCAGCACCCGCGACGTGGAGTTCCGCAACATGCGGCTGACCGACGACGTCGGTGGGCTGTTCGCGCTGGGGATCGCCGCCGACCGTTCCGTCGTCGAGCGGGTCGAGACCGAGCTGGCCCTCTCCGACCGGCTGGTCTCCCAGTCGCCGATCGGCCTCGCGGTCCTGGACACCGACCTGCGGTACGTCCGCGTGAACCCGGCCCTGGAGCGCATCAACGGCGTCCCGGCCGCGCTGCACCTCGGGCGGAGGATCGGCGACATGCTGCCCCGGGTCGACGCCCGGGAGCTGGAGTCCGCGCTGCGCACGGTCCTCGCCACCGGCAAGCCGCTGCTCGAACACCAGACGACGGGGCGCACCCCCGCGGACCCCGACCACGAGCACGTCTGGTCGCTCTCCTTCTACCGCCTCGAAGGCGCCGAAGGGCGGGTCCTGGGGGTCGCGGCCTCGGTGATCGACGTGACCGAGCGGCACGACGCGGACGCGCTGGCGGACCGGTCCCGGCGGCGGCTCGCGCTGGTCGCGGACGCCTCGGCACGGGTCGGCACCACGCTGGAGGTGGAGCGGACGGCCGACGAGCTGGCCGGGGTCGTGGTGCCGGAGCTCGCGGACGTCGCCGCCGTCGATGTCCTCGACTCGGTCCTGGCGCTGCGCAGGCCCGGCGCTCCGGCGGAGGGCCCCGAGCTGTTCCGCGCGCTCGCGGTGAAGGCCTCGGGCCCGACGGACGCGCTGCCTGCGGCGGACCCGCCGGGCGCGGTCGCGATGTACGGGGCGGACCGGCTCGTCACCCGCTGCGTGCACACCGGTCTGCCGGTCCTGGTGGAGCACGTCGGCCCCGGTGACCTGTCCCGGATCGCGCGGAGCCCGGAGGCGGCGGAGCTCCTGGAGCGCGCCGGGGTGCACTCGTACCTGGCGGTGCCGCTGATCGCGCGCGGGGAGGTGCTCGGCGCGCTCGACCTCAAGCGGGACCGCAATCCGCTGCCCTTCGACGGCGACGACGTGCTGCTCGCGACGGAACTCGCCGCCCGGGCCGCGGTCAGCATCGACAACGCGCGCTGGTACCAGAGCGTGCGGAACTCGGCGGTGACGCTCCAGCGCAGTCTGCTGCCGGGCAAGCCCCCGGAGCGGGCGGGCCTGGAGATCGCCGCCCGCTACCAGCCGGCGCAGGCGTCGAGCGAGGTCGGCGGCGACTGGTACGACGTGATCGCGCTGCCCGACGACAAGACGGCGCTGGTCGTCGGGGACGTGATGGGCAGCGGGATCGACGCGGCGGCGACGATGGGGCGGCTGCGCACGGCCACCTGCGCGTTCGCGGACCTCGACCTGTCCCCGGCCCAGGTCCTGAGGCACCTGGACCGGATCACGGCGGGCCTTGAGCACTACATCGCGACCTGTCTGTTCGCCGTGCACGACCCGCGCCGGGGCAGGTGCCGGATCGCGAACGCGGGCCATCTCCCGCCCGTGCGGATCCCCGCGGACGGCCCGGCCGAGCTGGTGCGGCTCTCGACGGGGGTACCGCTGGGGGTGGGCGGCGGTACCTTCCACACGGCCCGGTTCCCCTTCCTTCCC
Source organism: Streptomyces sp. NBC_00094 (assembly GCF_026343125.1). NCBI lineage: Bacteria > Bacillati > Actinomycetota > Actinomycetes > Kitasatosporales > Streptomycetaceae > Streptomyces > Streptomyces sp. NBC_00094. The sequence continues at coordinate 1,856,323 of NZ_JAPEMB010000001.1, forward strand.
GGGGATGTCCTCGTGCTCTACACGGACGGGCTCGTCGAGACCCGCCACGAGGCGATCGACGACCGGCTCGCGGTGCTCGTGGGCCTGCTCGACGAGCACCGCGGGCCTCTGGAGGAGACCTGCGACCTGCTGCTCCGGGCGCTGCGGCGGCCGGGCGCGCAGGACGACGTGGCCCTGCTCGTCGCCCGGAGCACGGGATGAGCGCCCCGAGGGCTCCCAGGGACCCGGACGCCCGGAAGGCCCCGGACGCCCGGAAGGCCCCGGACGCCCGGAAGGCCCCGGACGCCCGGAGGGCCCCGGCGGCCCGGGAGCGCAGGACGGGGCTGCGGAGCGTGGCCGGTCAGGTGTTCGCCCTGGAGGCGCTGATCGCCCTCCTGGTGATCGCGGCGGCGGTGTTCGTCATCTTCCACCAGGCGCAGCGGGACACCGAGCGGGACGCCCGGATCCGTTCGCTCACGGTCGCGGAGGCCTTCGCGCACGCGCCGGGCGTCGACGACGCGCTGACGTCGCCGGATCCGACGGCGGCCCTCCAGGACCGGGCCGAGGCCACCCGCCTGGCGACCGGTGTCGACTTCATCGCGGTCCTCAGCCCGGCCGGTGTGCGGTACACCGACTCCCAGCCGGAGCTGATCGGCCACAAGGCGACCGGGGACCTCTCGCGCGCGACGGTGGACGGCGAGTCCTTCACGGAGCTCTTCCGCGGCGCGCCGAACGACGCGGTACGGGCCGTGGTCCCGGTGGTGGACGAGCAGGGCCGGATCGTCGGTCTGGTCAGCAGCGGCATCGAGGTGCAGAGCATCTCGGACGCGGTGCAGGGCCGGCTGCCGCTGCTCGTCGGTGCAGCGGCGGGCGCGCTGGCGATCGCCGTGGGCGGCGCGGGGCTGGTGAGCAGGCGGCTGCGGCGGCAGACGCACGGTCTCGGCCCGGCCGAGATGACCCGGATGAAGGAGCACCACGAGGCGGTCCTGCACGCCGTGCGCGAAGGGGTCCTGATCGTGGGCCCCGACCACCGGCTGCTGCTCGCCAACGACGAGGCGCGCCGGCTCCTCGGCCTGTCGGCGGGGGCGGAGCAGCGGCATGTCTCGGAGCTCGGTCTCGACCCCCGTACGGTCGAGCTCCTCGTGTCCGGGCGGGCGGCCACCGACGAGGTGCACCGGGCGGGTGACCGGCTGATCGCGGTGAGCGTGCGGCCCACGCTCCCGGAGGGGGCCGAGTCCGGCAGCGTCATGACGATGCGGGACACCACCGAGCTGGCCGCGGTGACCGGCCGGGCGGCGGTGGCGCGGGGCCGGCTCCAGCTGCTGTACGAGGCGGGGGTGCGGATCGGGACGACGCTGGAGGTCGTACGGACCGCGGAGGAGCTGGCGGAGGTGGCGGTGCCGCGGTTCGCGGACTTCGCGACGGTCGAGCTGCTGGAGCCGGTGCTGCGCGGGGAGGAGCCCCCGGAGTCGGCGGCCGCGGCCGGCGGGATGCGGCGGACGGCCTTGAGCGGGCTGCGGCCGGACCAGCCGCTCCAGCCGGTCGGGGACACCGTCCTCTTCGACGTGCCCGGCGCCCCGATGGCGACGGCCCTGGCCGCGGGGCACGCGGTGGAGACGGAACTGGCCGCGGCGGAGGCCTGGCGGGCGATGGACCCGGAGGGGGCGGCGCAGGCCCTCGCGTACGGGATGCACTCGCTGCTCACGGTGCCGCTGATGGCCCGCGGGGTGGTCCTCGGGATGGCGAACTTCTGGCGCGCGGACACCCCGGAGCCGTTCGGGGAGGAGGACCTGTCGTTCGCGGAGGAGCTGGCGGCGCGGGCGGCGGTGGCGATCGACAACGCGCGCCGGTTCACCCGGGAGCACGCGATGGCGGTGACGCTCCAGCGGAGCCTGCTGCCCCGGGTGCTGCCCGACCAGAGCGCGGTGGACGTGTCGTACCGCTATCTCCCGGCGAAGGCGGGGGTGGGCGGCGACTGGTTCGACGTGATCCCGCTGCCGGGGGCGCGGGTGGCGCTGGTGGTGGGGGACGTGGTGGGGCACGGCCTGCACGCGGCGGCGACGATGGGGCGGCTGCGGACGGCGGTGCACAACTTCTCGACGCTCGACGTGCCGCCGGACGAGCTCCTCGGCCATCTCGACGAGCTGACCGGCCGGATCGACCACCGGGAGTCGGAGGGCCCGGAGACCGAGGGGCGGCGGCGGGACGCGGGCATCACGGGCGCGACCTGCCTGTACGCGATCTACGACCCGGCGTCGGGGCGGTGCACGGTGGCGAGCGCGGGGCATCCGGGTCCGGCGCTCGTGGGCCCGGACGGGCAGGTCGAGTTCCCCGAGCTGGCTCCGGGGCTGCCGCTGGGGCTCGGTCTGGGCGACGTGCCGTTCGAGACGACGGAGCTGTGGCTGCCGGAGGGGAGCAAGCTGGTGCTCTTCACGGACGGTCTCCTGGAGGACCGGGGGCGGGACCTGGACACGGGTCTCGCCCTGCTGCGGTCCACGCTCTCGCGCCCGGACCGGAGCCCGGAGCAGACCTGTGCGGATGTCCTGGCGACGCTGCTCTCGCCCTCGCCGCGCGACGACATCGCGCTGCTCGTGGCCCGGACCCGGCTGCTCGACCGGGAGCGGATCGCGGAGTGGGAGGTGGCCAGGGACCCGTCGGCGGTCTCGCCGGTACGGAACGCGGCGGCGGCGAAGCTGGCGGAGTGGGGGCTCGACGGCCTCGCGTTCAACGCGGAGCTCGTCCTCAGCGAGCTGATCACGAACGCGGTGCGGTACGGGGCCGATCCGGTACGGGTACGGCTGCTCCACGACCGGACGCTGATCTGCGAGGTCTCGGACGGCAGCAGCACGTCCCCGCACCTGCGGCACGCGGCGACGACCGACGAGGGCGGGCGCGGGCTCTACCTGGTGGCGCGGTACGCGGAGCGCTGGGGCACCAGGTACGGCCGGCGCGGCAAGACGATCTGGGCCGAGCTGCGCGTGGACGACACGGACGCGGAGCCGTCGGAGAAGGGCATGCCGGACCTGGACGCGCTGGAGGACCTGGCCTGGTGAGGGTCGGGGGCGGGCCCGGTGGCGGGGCGGCTGACCGAGCCGAGGCGGGGCCGGGCGGCTGACCGAGCCGGACCGGGGCCGGGCGGGGCGGCTGACCGAGCCGGACCGGGGCGGGGCGGCTGACCGGGCCGGGCCCGCTAGCCCGGCTTGCGCAGGGCCGTGCGGACCGCCTCCAGGTCGCCGTCCGAGGCCAGGCCCGCATGGTAGAGCCGCAGTTCGGTCGCGCCCGCCTCGCGGGCCCGTTCGGCGTCGCGGGCCAGGTGCTCGGGGGCGCCGCCCATGCCGGTGACGACGGAGAGGTTGGCGGCGAGGACCGTGCCGGGACGGGCGTGGGCCGCGAAGGCGGCGACCTTCGGGGGCCGGGCGACCACGCCGTCCGCGAGGGCGAGGACATGGGCCGGGTCCGTGCCGGCGTCGGCACCACAGCGGTACGGGTCGGGGTCGGCGTGCAGCAGGACGCGGAAGCCCGGCGGGGCGGCGGCCCGTACGGCGGCCACGGCGGCCTCCTGGAAGGAGCGGGCGGTCCCGGCGCGCCAGGCCAGGGCGGGCGCCTCCAGGTCGCCGAGCCCGCCCGCCGGTCCGGAGCCGGTCCAGACGGGCTCCAGGGCGCGGCGCACCGCGGCGGCCAGCTCGTCGGGGTCGGCGCCCCCGTCCCCGTACCCCTCCCGGCAGGAGGGGCAGAAGCAGAGGGACATCAGGTACTGCTCGCGGTCGCCCAGCGGGACTCCCGAGGTCTTGTCGTGGGCGTGGAGGTGGGCGAGGCCGTACCAGCCGCAGGACTCCAGTTCGGTGCCGGCGGCGCCGGGGCGGACGGCGGCCTCGGCCGCGAGGTCGACGAGGAGGGCGCGGACGTCGGGGCGGGCGACGCAGGGGGCCCAGGGGTAGCGGTCGCCGTACGCGTTGACGACGGAGGTCTCGGGATGTTCGGCGCCGAGGCGGGAGTTGTGGGCCAGGACGACCCAGCTGTGGACGTCGAGGCCGGTGCCGGAGAGGGCCTCGGCGGCCCGGCCGTACGCGTCGCCGGGGGCCCACTCCCCCGCCGGGTACGGGCGGAGCGCGCGGCCCGCCCAGCGGTCCGGGTCCGGCGGGTAGAGCACGGCGGCGTACTCGGCGGTGACGATCCGGTGGGCCGGGTGGCGGGGGCTGAGCGCCCGGGTCGAGTGGTAGGCGGAGGCGAGCGTGACCTGCGCGATGCCGAGCTCCGCGAGGAGCCCGGGCGCTGCGGGGTCGCCGTCGACGTCCCAGGGGTAGAGGAAGGCTCCGGCACGCAGGAGCCTCCCCTCGTCGTTCCCGCTCACGCGCCGGCCTCCTTCAGGAGGGCGCGGCCGCGCTCGACGAGCAGGGCGAGTTCCGCGAGGTGTGCGGGGGTGGGCTCGCTCAGCGGCGGCCGTACCTCTCCTACGTCCAGGCCTCCCATCCGTACCGCCGCCTTGACGAGCGAGACGGCGTATCCGCGGCCCTGGGAACGGAGTTCGACGAGCGGCCGGTAGAAGCCGTCGACGAGGAGGTTCACGGTGGTGTCGTCGCCGGTGGCGAGGGCGCGGTGGAAGGCGAGGGCGAGGTCGGGGGCGAAGCAGAAGACGGCAGAGGAGTAGAGGGTGACGCCGATGCCCCGGTAGGCGGCGCAGGTGAGTTCGGCGGTCGGCAGGCCGTTGAAGTAGAGCAGGTCGAGGCCCTCGGCGCGGACGGCGCTGACGATGCGCTGCATGAGGTCGAGGTCGCCGAGGCCGTCCTTGAGGCCGATGATGCCGTCGGTGCGGGCGAGGGCGACGGCGGTCGCGGGGGTGAGGACCGCGTTGTCCCGCTGGTAGACGATCACGTCGAGGGAGGTGGCGGCGGCGAGTTCGGTGTAGTGGCGGAGCAGCCCGGCCTGGTCGGCCACGACGAGGTACGGGGGCATGGCGAGGAGTCCGTCGGCGCCGGCCTCCTCGGCGAGCCGCGCGTACTGGACGGCGAGCGCGGTGCCGTATCCGGCGCCGGCGACGACGGGGACACGGCCGGCGGTCTCCTCGACGGCGGCGGCGACGCAGACCCGGAACTCCTCGGGGGTGAGCGCGTGGAACTCGCCGGTGCCGCAGCAGGCGAAGACGGCGGCGGCGCCCGCGTCGACGCCGGCGCGGACGTGAGCGCGGAAGGCGTCGAGGTCGAGGGAGCCGTCCGGCCCGAAGGCGGTGACGGGGAAGAAGAGCAGGCCGTCGAGCCGGCCGGCGAGCGGGGTGGTGGTCACGGGCGCTCCCAGGGAAGTCCGTCGTGCACAGTTATGACTGTCATCCATATTCTTGAACACCGACGTCTCGCACGCTAGAACAGCGCCGAAGCGCCGGTCAAGGAGAAGGCGCGCCGTATCGCACCCTCTTGACGCTCCATCGGGCCGCTCCCTACCGTGTCCACGGTTGTGAACGGCACTCAGCCCCACGACAACCGAGCCCGCACCCCTCAGCCGCACGGCACTCGACGGAGGAGATCCACTCCATGCCCGCACCCCGCACCGTCCTCCTCACCGGCGCCGCCGGCGGCGTCGGCACGCTGATGCGGGAGCTGCTGCCCCCGTACGGCTACGAGCTGCGCCTGCTGGACGTCGCCCCCGTCCAGGGGGCGCCGGACGCGATCGTCGCCGACCTCGCGGACCGTACGGCGCTGCGCGAGGCGGTCCGGGGCGTCGACGCGATCGTGCACCTGGCCGGGATCTCCCTGGAGGCCGACTTCGAGAAGATCATGGCCGCCAACATCGCCGGGACGTACCACCTCTACGAGGCCGCCCGCGAGGAGGGCGTCCGGCGCGTGGTCCTCGCCTCCAGCAACCACGCCGTCGGCTTCACCCGGCGCCCGCGCGAGGGCGAGCCGGTGGTCCCGGTCGACACCCCGCACCGCCCCGACACCTTCTACGGCCTCTCCAAGTGCTTCGGCGAGGACCTCGCCCAGCTCTACTGGGACCTGCACGGCATCGAGACGGTCTCCGTGCGCATCGGCTCCTGCTTCCCCGAGCCCACCTCGGTGCGGATGCTCTCGATGTGGCTCAGCCCCGGGGACTGCGCCCGCCTCCTGCACGCCTCGCTCACCGCCGGGTCCGTCGGTCACACCGTGGCGTACGGCTCCTCCGCCAACACCCGCACGTGGTGGGACCTCTCCACGGCCCGGGCGCTCGGCTTCGACCCGCAGGACGACTCGGAGGTCCACGCGGAGAAGCTGATCGCGGAGCGGGGGCTCCCGGAGGAGGGCAGCGCCGACGACCTCTACCTGGGCGGCCACTTCACCGTGAACCCGCCGCGCTGGCCGCACTGAGCGGAAAGAGGGCAGCCTTACGCAGGGCCCGGCCGGACTTATTACGGGGGAATGCCGGCCGGGACCCGGGTCACGGCGCGCGCTGGCAAACCGGACATGTCCACGGTAAGTCCGGGCGAAGATCATCGCGAGCCGCGGAACGCGGCGTCTGTCCGGATTGCGCGGCCCGTTCGCCCACCGACCTGCCGACCCGCTGCCGCGCCGACCTACTGACCGGCCGACGTATCGACCTGCAGACCGGCCGACCTGCCGACGTATCGACCTGCCGACCTACCGACCTACCGACCGGCCCGCTCACCCGGACGCCCTCAGGGTCCGGGACGGGGACTCTCCGAACTTCTCCCGGTAGCGCGCCGCGAACCGGCCCTGGTGGGCGAAGCCCCAGCGCCAGGCCACCTCGCTCACGGTCACCTCCTCCGGCGCAGCCGCCCGCAGCTCCTCGCGGACCCGGTCGAGACGCACCTCCCGGACGTACGCCATCGGCGACATCCCCACGTACTCCCGGAAGGACTCCTGGAGGCGGCGCACGCTCACCCGGGCCAGGGCCGCGAGTTCGGTGGTCGTGTACGGGTGCTCGGGGCGCTCCCGTACCGCGTCCATCGCCCGCTTGACCGGGGCCGGGCGGCGCGCCTCCCCCGGGTGGGCCAGCGCCTCGCGCCAGGGGTGCTCGGCGGCCAGGAGCAGTCCGTTGAGCAGCGCCTCCTGGAGGGGCCGCGCGACCAGCTCGTGCTGGGCGAGGCCCTCCCCCGCGAGCGCCTCGTAGGCGACCTGGCGGGCGAAGCGGACCCAGCTCAGGCCGGGGCCGCGCGTGATGTCCAGGCGGGGCGCGAAGGTGAGGGGGCCGCTCGCCGGGCGGCCGAGGAGCCGTTCCAGGCGGTCGCGCAGTTCGGCCGCCCCGATCTTCACGGAGAGGGTCCGGCAGTCCCCGCTCCAGCGGTCGAGGAAGGTGTCCCCCGACGGATCGAGCAGCAGCGCCTCGGTGGCCGTCGCGACGACCGGCGGGCGGCCGCCCTGGCGTATCTCCATCGTGCCGCTGAGCGGCGCGTTCAGGTGGTACGCGCCGAGCTCCCCGAAGCTCATCCGCACGTCGGCCCCGCAGCTCAGGTCGCCGATGACCAGCGGCCCGAGGGCGACGGTGTCGAAGCGCGCCGCGAAGGGCCGCCGCTCCCGTTCGACGACGTCCATGCGATTCGCGTAGTAGCGCGCGTCGAGCTCCTCGCGCGCCTCGTCGACGTCCCCCGTGCGGAACGAACTCCCACCCACTGCACCCATGGGCCGAAAGGATATTCAAAAGGATATTCGTATGACGGATCCGGCCGGGGGCGGCAGGATTCCGTGCATGCCGAGACCCCAGGGATTCACCTACGAGCAGCGCCGCGACGGCTCCGTCGTCCTCACCCACCAGGGCCGTGCCGCGGGCGTGCTGCGCGGCGGCCGTGCCGACAAGTTCCTCGCGGAGGTGGAGTCCGGGGACGCCCAGCTGGTCATGGCCCGCTGGACGGGCGCGTACCGCTTCGGCAACGAACGGCAGGCCAGGAACCACCCGCGTAACCAAGGTGGCCGAACCGGGCGAGGGTAAGGGAACGGCAAAGCGGTCCGGATCGTTACCCCTGGCATGACCGCTATGACCCCCGGCTCGAACATTCCGCTCACCGTCGCGCGCGTGGCGGTGGACGTCGCCGCCCCGGTGCGGCTCGACGTCTCGGGCCTGCTGCTCGGCGCCAACGGCAAGGTGCGCTCGGACGACGACTTCATCTTCTACAACCAGCCCGCCGGGCCCGGTGTGGCCTACCGCTCCGGCGGCGGCACCGCGCCCGACGCGATCGTGGTGGACACGAGCGCGGTCCCGGCCGGCATCGAGAGGATCGTCGTCACGGCGAGCCCCGACGCCGCGGGCCAGACCTTCCAGGGCATCGAGCCCACGGCCACCCTGCGCAACGCGGACGACGGCAGCGTCCTCGCCACCTTCACACCGCCGCAGCTCGGCACGGAGACGGCGCTGGTGGTCGTCGAGGTCTACCTGCGCAACGGCGCCTGGAAGGCCCGCGCCGTCGGCCAGGGGTACGCGAACGGGCTGGCAGGCATCGCGACGGACTTCGGCGTCTCCGTGGAGGACGAGCCGGCCGCCGCCCCGGCCCCGGCACCCGTCGCCGCCGCTCCCGTCGCGCCCCCGGTCCCGCCCGTCCCGCCGGCGCCGCCCGCCGCCGCCCCTGTCGACCCCCGCATCGCGGCCTCGGCGCCCGCCGCCGCGGCCCCCGTCTCCACCGGCAAGATCAACCTCGACAAGGGCCGGGTCAACCTCCAGAAGAACCAGACGGTGTCCCTGGTCAAGGGCGGCAAGCCGCTGCTCTCCCAGGTCAAGATGGGCCTCGGCTGGGAGCCCGCCTACCGGGGCAAGGACATCGACCTGGACGCCTCCGTCATCGCGTACGGCCCCCAGCGCAACCACCTGGACAGCTGCTACTTCGGCAAGCTGTCGATCCTCGGCGGCTCGGTCAAGCACTCCGGTGACAACCTCACCGGCGAGGGCGCGGGCGACGACGAGGTGATCGTCGTCGACCTCGGCCGGCTGCCCGCCGAGGCCACCGGCCTGGTCTTCACGGTCAACTCCTTCTCCGGTCAGAAGTTCACCGAGGTCGCCAAGGCCTACTGCCGGCTGATGGACGCCGCGACCGGCGAGGAGCTGGTCCGCTTCGACCTCACCACCGCCGAGCCGCAGACCGGCGTGATGATGGCGAAGCTGATCAAGCAGTTCACCGGCGAGTGGGAGATGACGGCGATGGGCGAGTTCGTGAAGTCGCGGACCGTCCGGGGCATGGTGAAGCCCGCCGCCCAGTCGCTCTGAGCGGCAGGCTCCGTCTCTCCCCCCGGGAGAACCGGGTGAACTAGGAGAACAGGGCGCTGTAGGCGTTGAGGGCGGGCTGGCCGCCGAGGTGGGCGTAGAGAACGGTCGAGTCCCGGCCGATCTCTCCCCGCTCCACCAGGTCGATCAGGCCCGCCATCGACTTCCCCTCGTACACGGGGTCGGTGATCATGCCCTCGGTGCGGGCGGCGAGCCGCATCGCGTCGAGGGTCGCCTCGTCCGGGACGCCGTACACCCCGGCGTGGTAGCGCTCGTCCAGCTCGACGTCGGCCGCCGTCACCTCGCGCTCGACGCCGATGAGCGCGGCGGTGTCCCGGGCGATCCGGGTGATCTGCTCGTGCGTCGGGCCGGGCTTCGCGGAGGCGTCGACGCCGATGATCCGGCGGGCCGGTCCACCCTCCTCCGCGAGCGCGGCGAAGCCCGCGACCATCCCGGCCTGGGTGGAGCCGGTCACCGAGCAGACGACCACCGTGTCGAAGACGACGCCGAGCTCACGCTCCTGCTCGGCCACCTCGTACGCCCAGTTCGCGAAGCCGAGACCGCCGAGCGGGTGGTCGGAGGCGCCCGCCGGGATCGCGTACGGCTTCCCGCCGCCCTCCTCCACCTCGCGCAGGGCCTGCTCCCAGCTCTCCTTGAAGCCGATGCCGAAACCCGCCCGTACGAGGCGCACGTCGGCGCCGGCGAGGCGGCTGATCAGGATGTTGCCGACCTTGTCGTAGACGGCGTCCGGCCAGTCGACCCAGCTCTCCTGCACGAGGACGCAGCGCAGTCCGGCGCGGGCGGCGACGGCGGCGACCTGACGGGTGTGGTTGGACTGGACGCCTCCGATGGAGACGAGGGTGTCGCAGCCCTGGGCCAGGGCGTCGGCGACCAGGTACTCCAGTTTGCGGGTCTTGTTCCCGCCGTACGCGACACCCGAGTTGCAGTCCTCGCGCTTGGCCCAGAGGGTGGCGCCGCCGAGGTGGTGGGTGAGCCGTTCGAGGGGGTGGACCGGGGAGGGCCCGAAGAGGAGGGGGTAGCGGTCGAAATCGGAGATCGGCAAGACGGCTCCCGGTGGGTGAAGGTGGCGGCTGGACGAGGACCCTGGCGCGCTATGGACAGTCCGTCGGTGCCGGGATGCCGGTGACCTCGGCCACCTCCACGGCGTCGTCCGCGAGCTGTTCGAGCGCCGCCCAGATCTCCGTGGTGATCCGTACCGCCGCCTCCGCGTCCCCGTCCGCGCACGCGTCGATCAGCCGGGCGTGCAGCTCGGCCGACCCGCAGCTTCCGGAGTCGCCGAAGAGCCGCCGCTCGACGCGGCGGATCAGCGGGGTGTACCGCGCGATGGTGGCGGCGGCCGCGTGGTTGCCGCTGGCGACGACGAGGACCTGGTGGAGGTCGTCGTCGGCGCGCAGGGCGGCCTCCACGTCCGAGCAGCGGACGGCGGCCGCGAAGCGCTCGTTGGCCTCGCGCATGGCCCGGACGCCCTCGGGGCCGAGCAGCGGTACGCCGGTCCTGGCGGCGAGTTCGTGCATCACGCGCACGACCGATGCGGCGTCGCGGACCACGCGGCTGACCGGCCGGGTGACGCGGGTGTAGCTCTGCGGCTTGGTCTCGACGAGCCCCTCGCCGCAGAGCCGGGCCAGGGCCTCGCGCACGGGTGCGCGCGAGAGCCCGAGGAGGTCGGCCAGGTCGGCGTCCTTCAGCGGGGCGCCCGGGGCGAGCTCGCCGCGCACGATGGCCTCGCGCAGCGCCTCGTACGCCCGGTCACGCAGCAGGGTCCGGCCCACGGGCCTCAGTGCGTCCATGGAGTGACATGTTAGATGTCAGTCCATGGACCTGACCAGGGGTCAGAGGGGCAGACCCGGAGGGCCGGAAGGGCAGCCGCCCGGTGGCTCAGCGGCGGGGCTGACGGCGCCAGGGGCCGGTGATCGCGATCAGGATGCCCGGGTTCTGGATGCTGGCGAACAGGGTGTCGCCGTCGGGCGAGAAGCAGACGCCGGTGAACTCGCTGTCGTTGAGGTCGTTGCGGGCGATCGGGTACGTGCGGCCGGAGTCGGTGGCGCCGAAGAGGTGCTGGACGCCTTCGCCGTCCTCGGCGATGACGATGCCACCGTACGGGGAGACGGTGATGTTGTCGGGGCCGTCGTAGGCGCCGTCCTCGTCGGGGGCCGTGTTCACGCCGAGCAGCACCTTGAGCGTGAGGGTGCGGCGCTTGGGGTCGTAGAACCAGACCTGGCCGTCGTGCGCGGCGCCGGGGCTCTCCTCGCGCGCGTAGGAGGAGACGACGTACGCGCCGCCGTCGGCCCACCACATGCCCTCCAGCTTGCGGGCGCGGGTGACCTGGCCGGGGGCGAACTGCTGACGGACCGGGACGGTGCGGCCGTCGCGGTCGGGGACGTCGACCCAGTCCACGCCGTAGACGGTGCCGATCCGGGTGGCGCGGGAGAGGTCGTCGACGAAACGGCCGCCGGAGTCGGTGCACTTGAAGGCCTGGAGCACACCGGCGTCGTCGGCGAGCGTACGGAGCTGTCCGCGCCCGTGCTCGAAGCCCTGCGGCGGCACCCAGCGGAAGAGCAGGCCGTTGGGCTTGGCGGCGTCCTCGGTCAGGTAGGCGTGGCCGCGCTTCGGGTCGATGACGACGGCCTCGTGGTCGTAGCGGCCGAAGGCCTTGACCGGCTTCGGGGCGCGGTTGGCCCGCCGGTCGCGCGGGTCGACCTCGAAGATGTAGCCGTGGTCCTTGGTCATGCCGTTGACGCCCGCGAGGTCGGAGTTCTCCTCACCGGTCAGCCAGGTGCCCCAGGCGGTGCTGCCGCCCGCGCAGTTGGTGGAGGTGCCGGCGATGCCGACCCACTCGGCGACGGTGCCGTCGCGGTGCACCTCGACGACCGTGCAGCCGCCGGATGCGGCCGGGTCGTAGACGAGCCCCTCGGCGAGCGGGACCGGGTGGGCCCACTTGGAGCGGGGGCCCTTCAGTTCGTGGTTGTTGACCAGGTACGTGGTACCGCGCGGGCCGGCGAAGGCCGCCGTGCCGTCGTGGTTGGAGGGCGTGAACTCGCCGCTCTCCAGGCGGGTGACGCCGCTGTGCGTGATGACGCGGTACGAGAACCCGGCGGGCAGGGCGAGGACGCCCTCGGGGTCGGCGACGAGCGCCCCGTACCCGAGCGCGTGGCCGTGGCCCTCTCCGTGACCGTGACCGGTTCCGTACGCCTCCGGCTCGTCGGAGGCGAGGGCCTCGGGCGCGGTGGCGAGAGCGCCGACGACACCGGTGAGGGCGAGCCCCGCACCGGCGACGGCGGACTGCTTGGTGAACTCTCTGCGGTTGAGGGTCATGGTGTACGGGTCTCCCTGTGACGGCCGGATCTCGCCGGTCACCCTTCCGCGCCCCCACGAACACGAGCTGAACGCCACGGAAACGCATCAGGGAACCGGAGAGTCGGAGAGCCAGGGACAAAGGGCGAACGCCCCACTGCCCACAGCCCACTGCCCGCGACCAGCGACCCGCGACCGGCGACCGGCGACCGGCGACCGCCGACGGCGTCAGAGGATCAGGACCCCGACCCCGACCGCGACCGCGCCTTGAAGGCCGACTTACGGGCCTCCTTCGCCGCCGACTTGTCCCGGTGGAGCCGCCCCATCGCCTCCAGGACCTCCGCCGTCGCCGGGTGCTCCACCCGCCAGGCCGCCTCGAAGAAGCCGCTGTGGCGGCCCGCGAGGCCCTCGATCAGCTCCTGGAGCTCCTCCAGGTCGCCGTCCGAGTCGAGCTGCGCGGCGATCGTGTCGATCGCCAGCCAGAAGATCATCTCCTCCGACGGCGCGGGCACGTCCGCCGCGCCGCGCTCCACGAGCCAGACCCGCGCCAGGCCGCCGAGCTCCGCGTCGTCCAGGACCTCCCGGACCGCGGGCTCCGCCTCCGTGCCCACCAGAGAGAGCGCCTGCTGGCAGTGGAGGCGGCGGAGCGGCGAGCCCGCGTCCGCGCCCCGCGCCGCGTGCAGCAGCTCCCGTGCGGCGGTCACCGCGTCGCGGCCGGCGAGCCAGGCGGCGGTCTCGGCGCGCGCGGCGGCCTCCGGGTAGCCGGCGATCCCGCCGAGGAGCGCGTCGGCGCCCTTGTCGGCGAGGTCGCCGACGGCGGGCGCGTCCAGGCCGGCCTCCAGCATCCGGGCCCGGACGCCGTAGAGCCCGAGCGGGGTGAGCCGGACCATGCCGTACCGCGTGACGTCCTCGTCGTCGAGCGTCGCGGCGGGCTCCTCGCCCTCCTCGGCCATCAGGGCCTCGTCGACGGGCTGGTACTCGACGAGACCGATCGGTTCGAGCAGCCGGAACTGCTCGTCGAGCCGCATCATCGCGTCCGAGACCTGCTCCAGGACGTCGTCGGTCGGTTCGCCCATGTCGTCGGGGACGACCATCGACGCGGCGAGCGCGGGCAGCGGCACGGGCCCGTCGCCGGGTCCGCCCTCGCTGACGGTCAACAGGTAGAGGTTGCCGAGTACGCCCTCCAGGAACTCGGCCTCCGCCTCCGGGTCCCACTCCAGGGAATCGAAGTCGAACTCGCCGTCCGCGCCGGCGATCGCGTCCAGGTCGTCGAGGACGGGGACGACGGCGTCGGCGAAGACCGCGTCGAAGCCGTCCAGCCAGAGCCCGAGGACGTCCTGGGGCGAACCGGCCGTGATCAGCGCCAGGTTCTCGCCGGGAGCGGCCCCGCCGGGGGTCTCGTCGTCCGCGCCGTCCTCGACGGTCACCAGGCCGGTGTCGACCGCGAGCCGCCAGGCGTCGCCCGCCAGGATCTCGGCCTCCTCGACGTCGTCCTCGAAGGCCTCGGACCCCTCGCCGGCCGCGCCGCCCTCGCCGTCCGCCTCGACGGTGAGGCCCAGGACCTCCACGGCCTCGGGGAGTTGCTCGTCGACGAGTTCGCCGCCCGTGCCGACCCGGGTCTCGGGTCCGGCCCAGCGGGCGAGCCGTACGGCGCGGGCGAGGAGGGGCGAGGCCAGGGCGTCCCGCGCCAGCTCCGCGTCCGCGGGAAGCCGAACGGGGGGAAGGGTGGGCTGCTCGGCTGACATGTGGGGTGTCTCCTCGACGCGTACGGAAGGGGATGGGGACAGGGGACGGGGACGTGCGCCATGGCGTCGTGCGCCCGGGCATCGCGCGCCCCGGCGTGTGCCGTGAGGCGAAAGAGCGGTACTCAGCGTAGACGCATCCGGGGGAACGTCCGGCGGTTCACGGATCCGTCAGCCTTCGTACACCCGTCGACTCTTGACAAGTTCCCCCCTCTCGCAAGAGATTGACGCGCGTAGATTCATCTGCCGTTCCTCCAAGCACCCTCCGGAGCCCTGATGCCTTCCTCCATACCGAGATCTGCCGCCGTCTCCGCCGTCGTCGCCGCCGCCCTCGCCGCCGGACTGCTCGCCGGTTCGACGAGCGCCGCCGCCGACGACAGCGCCGCCGGCGTCCGCATCCACGACATCCAGGGCACGACCCGCGTCTCCCCCCTCGTGGGCAAGCAGGTCACCGGCGTCACGGGCATCGTCACCGGCGTCCGCACCTACGGCTCGCGCGGCTTCTGGATCCAGGACACCGAGGCCGACGCGAACCCGGCCACCAGTGAGGGCCTGTTCGTCTTCACCAGCTCGGTCCCGACGGTCGCCGTCGGCGACGCGGTCAGCCTGAACGGCACGGTCACCGAGTACGTCCCGGGCGGCCTCACCTCCGGCAACCAGTCGCTGACCCAGATCTCCAAGCCCGTCATCACGGTGGTCTCGAAGGGCAACCCGGTCCCGGCCCCGGTGACGATCTCCGCCTGGTCCGTCCCCGACACGTACGCGCCCGAGGGCGACCCGGCCGCCGCCGGCTCGATCAACGGCCTGCCGCTGGACCCGGAGACGTACGCCCTGGACTACTACGAGTCGCTGGAGGGCACGAACGTCCGCATCGGCTCCTCGCGGGTGGTCGGCGCCACCGACCCGTACGCGGAGCTGTGGGTGACGGTGAAGCCGTTCGAGAACGACAACCGGCGCGGCGGCACGGTCTACGGCTCGTACACGTCGCAGAACACGGGCCGGCTGCAGATCCAGTCGCTGACCCCGCTCGCCCAGCAGCCCTTCCCGAAGGCGAACGTCGGCGACGTGCTCACCGGCACGACCGAGGGCCCGCTCGACTTCAACCAGTTCGGCGGCTACACGCTGACGGCCCGGACCCTCGGCACGGTCGAGGACAACGGCCTGGAGCGCGAGACCACGGACCGGCAGCACAAGAACGAGCTGGCCGTGGCCACGTACAACGTCGAGAACCTCGACCCGAGCGACCCGCAGGAGAAGTTCGACGCGCTCGCGAAGGCGGTCGTCGACAACCTCGCCTCGCCCGACATCCTCGCCCTGGAGGAGATCCAGGACAACAACGGCGCCAAGAACGACGGTACGGTCGCCGCCGACCAGACGGTCAAGAAGTTCACGGACGCGATCGTCGCGGCCGGCGGTCCGGCGTACGAGTGGCGCTCGATCGACCCGACGAACAACAAGGACGGCGGCGAGCCCGGGGGCAACATCCGCCAGGTCTTCCTCTTCAACCCCGAGCGCGTCTCCTTCACCGACCGCGCGGGCGGCGACGCCGCCACGGGCACGGCCGTGACGGGCACGAAGGGCCACGCCGCGCTGACCCTCTCCCCCGGCCGGATCGACCCGGCGAACACCGCCTGGGAGAGCAGCCGCAAGCCGCTCGCGGGCGAGTTCGTCTTCCGCGGCCGTACGGTCTTCGTGATCGCCAACCACTTCGGCTCGAAGGGCGGCGACGAGTCCCTCGTCTCGCACCACCAGCCGCCGAACCGTTCCTCCGAGGCGAAGCGACTGCTCCAGGCGCAGGCCGTCAACGCCTTCGTGAAGGACATCATCGCCGTGGAGAAGCAGGCCGACGTGCTGGTCGTCGGTGACATCAACGACTTCGAGTTCTCCGGGACGACGCAGGCGCTGACGGACGGCGGCGCGCTGTACCCGGCCGTGAAGTCGCTGCCGCGCGCCGAGCGGTACTCGTACGTCTACCAGGGCAACAGCCAGGTCCTCGACCAGATCCTGACCAGCCCGGGCGTGCACCACTTCGAGTACGACAGCGTGCACGTCAACGCGGAGTTCGCCGACCAGGACAGCGACCACGACCCGCAGGTGCTGCGCTTCCGCCCGTGACGTGATCCCCGGCCACACGCCCGCGCCGCGACTCGGCGCGGGCGTGTACCGCCGACCCCGGCCGCCGACCCCGGCCACCGGCGAGGTCGAGGACGCGGGTGCCGTCCGTGCGAGACTCGGCTCCGTGATCCTGCGCCCCGCCACCCACGCCGAACTGCCCGCCGTCCTCGCCCTGCTCGCCGACGAGGAGCGGGTCGTGGACCCCGGCTCGGTCACCGTGACCGAGGCGTACGAGCGGGCCTTCGCGGACATCGAGGCCGATCCGCGCAACGAGATGCTGGTCCTCGTGGACGGTGAACTCGTCCTGGGCTGCCTCCAGATCACGTACATCCCGGGTCTCGGCAAGGGCGGCGCCGAGCGCGCCCTGGTCGAGGCGGTCCGGATCAGGGCCGACCGGCGGGGCGCCGGGCTCGGCCGGGAGCTGATGGAGCGGGCCGTGGCGCGGGCGCGGGCACGCGGCTGCGCGCTCGTCCAGCTGACCAGCGACAAGCGGCGGACCGAGGCCCACCGCTTCTACGCCTCGCTGGGCTTCGCACGCAGCCACGACGGTTTCAAACTGCGCTTCTGACTGCGCTTCTGACTGCGCTTCCGCAAGCGCTTCTCAGAGCGCTTCCGAGGGTTCCGCTATCCGAGCAGGTGCCCACCGCCGTCCACGAGAGGCACCACGTTTCAGCAGGTCTTATCTCTTGACCCAAGCAGATCTAAGTGGACCTTCATGGTCCGATCCGCGCAGACTGCCGAGATGAGCCCTGTACGTCCTTTCGGCCGCGCCCTCTGCGCGATGGTCACCCCGTTCACCCCGTCCGGCACGCTCGACCTCGACCGGGCGGGCGAGCTGGCCGCCCACCTCGTCGCGGAGGGCTGTGACGGCCTGGTCCTCAACGGCACCACCGGCGAGTCCCCGACCACCACCGACGCCGAGAAGGCCGCCCTCGTGCGGGCCGTCCGCGCGGCGGTCGGCCCGGGCCCCTCGCTCCTCGCGGGCGTCGGCACCGCCGACACCCGGCACACGGTGGAGCTGGCGCGGCAGGCCGAGGAGGCGGGCGCCGACGGAGCGCTCGTCGTCACCCCGTACTACAGCCGCCCTCCGCAGGCGGCCGTCGAGGCGCACTTCCTGAAGGTCGCCGACGGGACCGGCCTTCCGGTGATGGTCTACGACATCCCGGGCCGCACCGGGACCCGGGTCGAGCCGGCGACGATGCGGCGCCTCGCCGAGCACCCGCGGATCGTGGCGGTGAAGGACTGCTCGTACGACCTCCTGACCTCGGCCCGGCTGATCGCGGAGACCCCGCTCGCGTACTACTCGGGCTGCGAGGAGCTGAACCTGCCGCTGTACGCGGTCGGCGGCGCCGGCTACGTCAGTACGGTGGCGAACGTGGTGCCCCGTCAGCTGCGCGCGGTCCTCGACGCCCTCGACAGCGGGGACGCCACCGGTGCGGCCCGGCTCAACGCGCTGACGCTGCCGCTGGCCGAGCTGATGATGGCCGCGGGACTGCCGGGCACGGTGACCGTCAAGGCCCTGCTCGGCGGGCCGGTCCGCGAACCGCTGCAGCCCGCCGACCGGGAGACGGTCGACGGGCTGCGTACCGCGCTCGAAGCACTGCTTCAGGCGGAGTCGGTGGTGTAGGTCCGGCCGAGGATCGCGGCGTGCTCCAGGACGTCCTCCAGCGGGTCGTCGATCTGGCCGGTGTGGAGCGAGAGGCTGGGCCCGTTCGTGACGGTGGGGCCGTTGTGCGTGTGCGTCTCGTCCGCCTGGGCCACGCCGGCCGGCAGCAGTACCGCCACCGCCGTGAGCACTCCGGCGACCGTGGGCTTCGTCCTCATGTCGACTCCTCGCCTTGTCTGCTTACCGTGACTCTGCGTTCTGTTAACGCAGAGTCACGGCATCAGTTGTGGCTACCGGGTCGGTTGCGGCTACCGGATCAGTTGTGGCTGTGGAGGACCTCGTTCAGCCCGCCCCAGACCGCGTTGTTCGGGCGGGCCTCGACGGCGCCGGTGACCGAGTTGCGGCGGAACAGGATGTTCGAGGCGCCGGAGAGCTCGCGGGCCTTGACGACCTGGCCGTCGGGCAGGGTGACCCGGGTGCCGGCCGTGACGTACAGACCGGCCTCGACGACGCACTCGTCACCGAGGGCGATGCCGACGCCCGCCTCGGCTCCGATCAGGCAGCGCTCGCCGATCGAGATGACGACGTTGCCGCCACCGGAGAGGGTGCCCATGGTGGAGGCGCCGCCGCCGATGTCGGAGCCGTCGCCGACGACGACGCCGGCGGAGATCCGGCCCTCGACCATCGAGGTGCCGAGGGTGCCGGCGTTGAAGTTGACGAAGCCCTCGTGCATGACGGTGGTACCGGCGGCGAGGTGGGCGCCGAGACGCACGCGGTCGGCGTCGGCGATGCGGACCCCGGCGGGCACGACGTAGTCGGTCATGCGCGGGAACTTGTCGATGCTCGTCACGGCGAGGTGCAGGCCCTCGGCGCGGGCGTTGAGCCGCACCTTCTCGACGTCGTCCACGGCGACCGGGCCGAGCGAGGTCCAGGCGACGTTGGTGAGCAGGCCGAAGACGCCGTCCAGGCTCTGGCCGTGCGGCGTGACCAGCCGGTGGCTGAGCAGGTGCAGGCGCAGGTAGGCGTCGTGCGCGTCGAGCGGCTTCTCGTCGAGCGAGGCGATGACGGTACGGACGGCGACCACCTCGACGCCCCGGCGTGCGTCCACGCCGAGGGCCTTGGCGGCGCCCTCGCCGAGGGCGTTCACGGCCTCGTCGGGGGAGAGCCGCTCGGTGCCGGCGGGGCCGGGCGCGTCGGTCAGCTCGGGGGCGGGGAACCAGGTGTCGAGAACGGAGCCGTCACCGGCGATGGTGGCGAGGCCGGCGGCGACGGCGCCGGTGGTGCGAGGAGCAGTGGTCATGACGGAAAACCTAACCGGCGGGCCCCCGCCCGGGCCAACCGGTCTCAGGTGACGGTCGCGTCGCGGGCCGTCTCCGGCGGATCGACCGAAGGCGACGGCGAGGCGGTCGGACGTTCCCACCGGACACCGGAGAGGGAGGGTTGAAAGAATATGTAGATCGGTCTACTTTGACGTCATGGGACAGAAGGGCGCCGAGACGCGGGACCGACTGCTGGACGCGACGCAGGAACTGGTGGAGACGGCGGGGTACTTCGGCACGGGGCTCAACCAGGTCATCGCGGTCAGCGGCGCACCCCGCGGCTCGCTCTACTTCCACTTCCCCGGCGGCAAGGACCAGCTGGTCGGCGAGTCCGTCCGGCGGGCGGGACAGGCGATCGGCGACACCCTGGGGGGGGCGGCCGACACCGACCTCTCGCCGGCGGAGTTCGTCGAAGAGGTACTGCGCCACCTGGGCGACCGGCTCGCGGAGTCGGGCTGGCGCAAGGGATGCCCGGTCGCGACCGTGGCGCTGGAGACGGCCGCCGTCAACGACCCGCTACAGGAGGTGTGTTCGGAGGTCTACTCCTCCTGGGAGGCGGCCCTGCGCGAACGACTGGCGAGCCACCCGGACGCCGATGACCTCGCCGTCACGGTCCTGGCCCTGGTGGAGGGGGCGCTCCTGCTGGCCAGGGCGCATCGCAGCAGGGACCCGCTGGAGCGCGTCGCCCGCCGGATTCACACGCTGCTGGGCTGACCGAGGCCCGCCGGTCGACGGCGGGCCTTCTTCCTGGCCAAAAAATATGTAGACCGATCTATTAAGGAGTCTCATGGACGCGATCGTCTTCGGCGCGAACGGCTTCATCGGCCGCTCCCTCGTCGCCGAGCTGCTCACCCGGGGCCGGCGGGTGGCGGCCGCCGTGCGCAAGGACACCCTCACCCCCTGGCTGGCCTCCCAGGGCGTGGACACCGCGGGGCTGGAGATCGTCACCGCCGACATCACCCGACCGCTTTCGGGGCTGCCGGAGGCACGCGACGTCTACAACGCCGCCGCCCGCTTCGCCTTCGGCCTCGGCGTGGAGGAGGCGCGGGCTGCCAACGTCACCGGGGCGCTCCACGTTCTCGAATGGGCCGCCGGGCTGCCCGGGCTGCGGCGCCTGGTGCACATCAGCGGTTACCGGGTGAGCGCGGCCGGCGGCCAGGCCGACTACGCCGGTCTCGGCGCCTACGAGGCATCCAAGTCCGAGGCCGATCTCGCGGTGCGCGCCCGGGCCCGCGAACTGGGGGTCCCGCTGACGATCGCCAATCCCGGCACCGTGATCGGGCCCGGCCAGTACGTCGGCCTCGCCTCCCTCGTCGAGGACCTGTGGCGCGGGCGGCTCCCCGCGCTGCCCGGTGGCGCCGACACGTTCCTGCCGATCGCCACGATCGACTACTTCGCACGGTTCCTGGCGGAGGTCCCCGCGGGGCCGGCGGGTGAGCACTACTGGGTGCTCGACGACAGCACGCCCCTCCTGCCCGACCTGATCCGTACGATCGCCGAGCACACCGGCGTACGCGCCCCTCGCCGGACCGTCCCCGTCGGCCTGCTGCGGCGCCTGCCGCGCGCGCTGACCGGCGCCGATCCCGAGACGCTGTCCTTCCTGTCGAGCGACCGCTACCCGACGGCGTCCGCCCGTGCCTTCGCCGCCGGCGCCGGCCTGGAGATGCCTCCGGCCGCCGACGCCCTGCGCGCGTGGGCCGACGACCTGGTGGCCGCGCGGTTCGGCGGGGCCTCGCCCTGGCTTCGCCCGTACGGCTTCCACGCCGTGGCGGGCAGTCGTACCTGGGTGACCGGAGAGCGGCACCGCCCCACCCATGTCCTGCTGCACGGCCTGCCGATGAACGCCGACGTCTGGGCGCCCCTCGCCGCCCGCCTTCCCGGCCCGGTGCTGGCCCCCGACCTGCCGGGGCTGGGCCGTTCGGCCGCCACGGACCGGCCGGTGGACGCGTGGCTGGCAGAGCTGCTGAGCCCGGTGTCGACCCGCCCCGTGCTGGTCGCGCACTCCGCGGCCTGCGGACCCGCGCTCCGCTTCGCCGTCGACCACCCGGAACGCGTCAGCGGGCTCGTCCTCGTCTCCCCGGCGTTCCTGCAGGCACCCGCGGCGCGGCTCGCTCGCTCGGGCCTGGCCGCGCCGATGCTGCGCCGTATGTCCGCCGCTCGGCTGGCCGGGACGCTGGGTGTTCCCGAGGGGGCGGAGGTGGAAAGCGCCGCGGCCGACCTGCGCCGTCGCGGGGTGGCGCGCCGGGTGGCCGCGACGCTGCGCACGGACGTCGCCGAGCGGCGGCTGTCGCGGACGCTGCTGGACCGGGTGGAGGTCCCGGTCCGGATCGTCGTGGGCTCGAAGGACCCGCTGGTCGCGTCCGTCGATCACCCGGTGACCGAGATCGCCGGCGCCGGCCACTACCCCCAGCTGACCCACCCCGCCCAGCTGGCCCACGCCCTCGGCGCCGCCACGGACGGCGGGTGAGCCGACGGGGGTGAGCCGACGGCGGATGACCCGACGGCGGATGACCCGACGGCAGGTGACCCGACGGCAGGTGAGCCCACAGCGGATGAGCCCACAGCAGACCCGACAGCGGATGACCCGCCGGCAGGAACCCCGCACGGACACCCGCGCCTACAGAGGCGGGCCCCCCGCCGGCACCAGGATCCGGGCCAGCATCGCGCGCGCGTACTCCTCGTCGTACGTGCCGTCGGTGAGCAGCACCTGGAGGCAGATGCCGTCCATGAGGGCGACCAAGGCCCGCGCGGTGGCGGCGTCGGTCCGGGTGGCGAGCGCCGCGACGACGGTCTCGGTCCACTCGGCGGCGACCGGGCGCAGGGCGGGGCGGCGCAGGGCGGCGAGGTAGAGCTCGTACTCCAGCTCCACGCCGACGCGTTCGCCGCCCAGCCACTCCCCCAGGAGCCGGGCGAGCGCGGCGGCGGGGTCGGTGTCCGGCGCGGCGAGGGCGGGGCTCTCGCGGAGCTGCCGCCCGAAGCCCTCGTTGGCCTTGCGCAGGGCGGCGACGAGGAGTTCGTCGAGGGAGGCGAAGTGGTACGTGGTGGAGCCGAGCGGCACGTCCGCCTCGGCGGCGACGGTGCGGTGGCTCAGCCCGGCGATGCCGGCCCGGCCGACGACCCGGAGGGCGGCGTCGACGATCCGCTCGCGCCGCTCGGGGTCGTGGCGGCGGGCGCGGGCCATCAGTGCGCGCCGCCGAGGTTGAGGACAGCGACACCGGCGACGATGAGGACGATCCCGGCGATCTTGGCGAGGCTGAGGGTCTCACCGAGGAAGAGGATGCCGATCGTGGCGACGGCGGCGGTGCCGACCCCGGACCAGATGGCGTACGCGGTGCCGACCTGGAGCGTCTTGAGCGCCTGGGCGAGGAGCGCGAAGGCGATGAGGTAGCCCGCGCAGGTGATCAGCGAGGGCCAGAGCTTGGAGAAGCCGTCGCTGTACTTCATCGAGGTGGTGGCGAGGATCTCCGCCACGATGGCGCCCGCCAGCAGTCCGTAACCCATGCGTACGAGCGTACACAAGGATGTGTACGGCCGTACACAAAGCCGACCGATACCGTGTCCCGCATGACGATTCCCCCAGGTCCGCCCTACGGCTACGGATACGGCTACCCGCCGCCGCCCCCGCCGCCGCAGCCCGGCGTGATACCCCTGGCGCCGCTCGGCCTCGGCGCCGTCCTCTCGGGTGCCTTCTCCGCCTTCGGCCGCCACTGGAAGCAGCTGATCGGCGTCACCGCCGCCGTCTACGGCTCGGCACTCCTGCTGGTGGCAGCGGCCCTGCTCATCGCGTACGCGGCCGTGAGCGACCGCTTCCCCGCCGTGTTCGACCTGCCGGCCGGCCAGGATCCGCAGTGGGTCGACCTCCGGCCGCTGATCATCGCCTTCACCTGCGTCTGGGTCGTCGGCCTGCTCGCGGCCCTCGGCGCCAACGCGGTGATGGCCGCGGCCTGCCCGGCCGTGATCCAGGAGGCCGTCCTCGGCCGCCCGACCACCTTCGGCGCACTGTGGCGCCGGTCCTGGTCCCGGATGCCGGCCGTCCTGGGCACGGTGCTCCTGACGAGCGTCGCCCTGATGCTCCCGGTCGTGCTCTTCCTCCTGGCCTTCTTCGGCCTGTTCCTGGCGCTGCTCACCGACCTGGGCGACCTGGACGGCACACCTCTGGAGGGCGACTGGTCCCTGCCGGCCACGGCGGCCATGCTCCTGGCCCTGCTCGTCACGCCGCTCGCGCTCTGGATCTGGATCAAGTTCAGCCTGGCCCCCGCGGCCGCCGTGATGGAGGGGCAGGGCGTCTTCGCCTCGATGCGCCGCTCCTCGGCCCTGATCCGCGGCTCCTGGTGGCGCGTCTTCGGCATCCTGCTGCTCGTCGGGCTCATCACCACCGTCGCGAGCTGGCTGATCCAGCAGCTCCTCTCCACGGTGGCGTGGATTCCGATGGCGGGCGTCGGCTTCACCGGCGGCGACGCCGCCGCGCTGATCACCGGCCTCTCCGTGACCTTCACGCTGGTGATCATCGGACAGCTGATCAGCCAGCTGATCGTCTCCGTCTTCCCCCCGCTGGTGACCGCCCTGCTCTACGTCGACCAGCGGATCCGCAAGGAGAACCTGGCCCCGGAGCTCGCCCGCGCGGCCGGCCTCGCCTAGGGGGTGTCCAGCGGATCAGGGCCTGTCCGACCTCGATCCGCCGGACAGGCCCTGGCCGGACACCCCCAGGGCGTCTCCGGAGAACGCGAAACGGCCGCGCCCCGAAGGGCACGGCCGTTTCGCGTGGTCGAATCCCCGACCACGAGGTCTCAGACGTTGAAGCCGAGTGCGCGCAGCTGCTCGCGGCCGTCGTCCGTGATCTTGTCCGGACCCCACGGCGGCATCCAGACCCAGTTGATCTTCAGCTCGTTGACGATGCCGTCCGTCGCCGACTTCGCCTGGTCCTCGATCACATCGGTCAGCGGACAGGCCGCCGACGTCAGGGTCATGTCCAGCGTCGCGACGTTCGAGTCGTCGATGTGGATGCCGTAGATCAGCCCGAGGTTGACCACGTCGATGCCCAGCTCGGGGTCGACGACGTCGTACAGCGCCTCACGGACTTCTTCCTCGGTGGCCGGCTTCATCGTGGCCTCAGCGTTCTCGGTCATGCCGACTTCCTCTCCGCGTCACCCAGCGCCTGGGCGGTCGCGTCCTTCCACGCCATCCAGCTGAGCAGCGCGCACTTCACACGGGCCGGGTACTTGGAGACGCCCGCGAACGCGACCGCGTCCTCCAGGACCTCCTCCATCGCGTCGTCGGGCTCGATCTGGCCCTTGGACTGCATCAGCTCCAGGAAGGTGCCCTGGATCTTCTGCGCCTCGGCCAGCTCCTTGCCGACGAGCAGCTCGTTCAGGACCGAGGCCGAAGCCTGGCTGATCGAGCAGCCCTGACCCTCGTACGAGACGTCCGCGATGCGCGAGCCCTCGTACTTCACGCGGAGCGTGATCTCGTCGCCGCACGTCGGATTGACGTGGTGCACCTCGGCATCGCCGTCCCGAAGACCGCGCCCGTGGGGGTGCTTGTAATGGTCCAGGATGACGTCCTGGTACATCGAATCCAGCTTCACGACCCAACCCCTACCCGAAGAAGTTCCGTACGTGCTCCAGACCCGCGACCAAGGCGTCGACCTCGGCCGGGGTGGAGTACAGATAGAACGACGCCCGCGTGGTCGCAGGAATTCCGTACCGCAGGCAGACCGGCCGCGCACAGTGGTGGCCGACGCGGACCGCGATGCCCTCCTCGTCGAGCACCTGACCCACGTCGTGCGGGTGGATGTCGCCGAGCGTGAAGGAGATCGCAGCGCCGCGGTCCTCGGCCGTGGTGGGGCCGATGATCCGCAGGTCCGGGACTTCCTGGAGACGCCGGACGGCGTACTCGGTGATCGCGTGCTCGTGGCGCGCGATGTTCTCCATGCCGATCGCCGACAGGTAGTCCACGGCCGCGCCGAGGCCGACGGCCTGGGCGATCGGGGGCGTACCCGCCTCGAACTTGTGCGGAGCCGGAGCGTAGGTCGAGGAGTGCATCGAAACGGTCTCGATCATCTCGCCGCCGCCGAGGAAGGGCGGGAGGTCCTCCAGGAGCTCCTGCCGTCCCCACAGCACACCGATGCCGGTCGGGCCGCACATCTTGTGGCCGGTGAAGGCCACGAAGTCGGCCTGGAGCGCCTGCACGTCCAGGACCATGTGCGGGGCCGCCTGGGAGGCGTCGATGCAGACGAGCGCACCGACCTCCTGGGCACGGCGGATGATCGTCTCGACCGGGTTGATCGTGCCCAGCAGGTTCGAGACCAGCGTGAACGAGACGATCTTGGTCTTCTCGGTGATGACCTCTTCGATGTTCGAGAGGTCGAGACGGCCGTCGTCGGTCAGGCCGAACCACTTCAGCTTCGCGCCCGTGCGCTGCGAGAGCAGCTGCCACGGCACGATGTTGGAGTGGTGCTCCATCTCCGTGATGGCGATCTCGGTCTCGTGGTCCACGCGGTAGGGCTCGTCGGCCCAGCCCAGCATGTTGGCCACGAGGTTGAGCGACTCCGAGGCGTTCTTGGTGAAGATCACCTCGTCGCGGCTCGGCGCGTTGATGAACGCCGCGATCTTGTCGCGGGCGCCCTCGTACAGCGCCGTCGCCTCCTCGGCGACCAGGTAGACGCCGCGGTGCACGTTGGCGTTGTGCTGCTCGTAGTACTCGTTCAGCGCGTCGAGGACCTGGCGCGGCTTCTGCGAGGTCGCCGCGGAGTCCAGGTACACGATCTTCTTGCCGTCGTGGACCACGCGATCCAGGAGCGGGAAGTCCTTGCGGATCGCCTCGGTGTCGAGGAGGCCGGAGAGCCCCTGATGGGCAGATGTCACGCGGATGCGCCACCCTTCGTGCTGTAGGCCTCGTAGCCCTCGTTCTCCAGCTTGTCGGCGAGCTCGGCGCCGCCGGACTCGACGATGCGGCCCTCGGAGAAGACGTGAACGAAGTCGGGCTTGATGTAGCGCAGGATGCGCGTGTAGTGCGTGATCAGCAGGGTGCCGACCTCACCGGTCTCGCGGACGCGGTTGACGCCCTCGGAGACCTGGCGCAGCGCGTCGACGTCCAGGCCGGAGTCGGTCTCGTCGAGGATCGCGATCTTCGGCTTGAGGAGCTCCAGCTGGAGGATCTCGTGGCGCTTCTTCTCACCGCCGGAGAAGCCCTCGTTGACGTTGCGCTCGGCGAAGGCCGGGTCCATCTGGAGCTGCTCCATCGCGGACTTGACCTCCTTCACCCAGGTGCGCAGCTTGGGGGCCTCGCCGCGGATGGCGGTGGCGGAGGTGCGCAGGAAGTTGGAGACCGAGACACCGGGGACCTCGACCGGGTACTGCATGGCCAGGAAGACGCCGGCGCGGGCGCGCTCGTCGACCGACATCTCCAGGACGTCCTCACCGTCGAGGGTGACGGTGCCGCCGGTGACCGTGTACTTCGGGTGGCCGGCGAGCGAGTACGCCAGGGTCGACTTGCCGGAGCCGTTGGGGCCCATGACGGCGTGGGTCTCGCCCTGCTTGATGGTCAGGTCGACACCCTTGAGGATCTCGCGGGGGCCGTTCTCGGCCTCGACGGAGACGTGCAGGTTGCGGATTTCAAGCGTTGCCATGGGTGACTCAGGACTCCTGGGTGACGGAGACGAGCACATCGTCCCCTTCGATCTTTACGGGGTATACGGGCACGGGGCGCGTCGCGGGAAGGCCGGAGGGCTTCCCGGTGCGGAGGTCGAAGCTCGACCCGTGCAGCCAGCACTCGATGGCGCAGTCCTCGACCTCGCCCTCCGAGAGGGAGACGTTCGCGTGCGAGCAGATGTCGTTGATCGCGAACACCTCGCCCTCGGTGTGCACGACCGACACCGGCGTGCCGTCGACCTCGACCCGCTTCGGGGTGTCGGCCTCCAGCTCGCTCAGCGCGCAGACTCGGACGAAGGCCATCAGACGGAGGCCTCCAGCTCGGCCTCGATCTTGGCGAGGAGACGCTCCTGGACGTCCGGCAGACCGATCTGCTGGACCAGCTCCGCGAAGAAGCCGCGGACGACGAGGCGACGGGCCTCGGTCTGCGGGATACCGCGGGACATCAGGTAGAAGAGCTGCTCGTCGTCGAACCGGCCGGTGGCCGAGGCGTGACCGGCGCCGGCGATCTCGCCGGTCTCGATCTCCAGGTTCGGGACGGAGTCGACCCGGGCGCCGTCCGTGAGGACCAGGTTCCGGTTGAGCTCGTACGTGTCGGTGCCCTCGGCGGCGGCCTGGATGAGGACGTCACCGATCCAGACGGCGTGCGCGTCCTGGCCCTGCAGCGCGCCCTTGTAGGCCACGTTCGACTTGCAGTGCGGGGTGTTGTGGTCGACCAGGAGGCGGTGCTCCTGGTGCTGGCCGGCGTCGGTGAAGTACAGGCCGAAGAGCTCCGCCTCGCCGCCGGGGGCCGCGTACGACACACGGGGGTGGATGCGGACGACGTCGCCGCCGAAGGTGACGATCACCGACTTGAAGGAGGCGTCGCGGCCGACCAGCGCGTTGTGCTGGGCGACGTGGACGGCCTTCTCGTCCCAGTCCTGGACGGAGACGACGGTCAGCTTGGCGCCGTCGCCGAGGACGTAGTCGACGTTGGCGGCGAGCACCGCGTCACCGGTGTGGTCGATGACCACGACGGCCTCGGCGAAGGCACCGAGCTCGATCACCTGGTGGCCGAAGGCGACGCCACCCTGGCCGTGCACCGCGATGCGGATCGGCTCGGTGAGGACGGCCTCCTTGGCGACGGTGACGACCGAGGCCTTCTCGAAGGAGGAGTACGCCTGGGCGGCGACGCGGTCGACGGGCTTGCCGGCCTTGCCGAGGCGCTCGTCCTCGCGACCGACGGTCTCCACGGTGACGCCCTCGGGCGCCTCGATCTCGACCTTGACGCCCTCACCGGACGCGACGGCGGTGCCGTCGTGAAGGCCGCGCAGCCGCGCCAGCGGCGTGAACCGCCACTCCTCCTCACGGCCGTGCGGGACGGGGAAGTCCGCGACGTCGAAGGACGGGGGCGCGCTCATGCGCGTGGCGACGGTGGACTCGGCGGCCACCGCGATCGAGCCGGCGGTGGTGGAGCCCGCCGGGATGTTCTGAGCCTCAGCCATGGCTGTCGTGTTGCTCTCTTCCTGCGTAAAAGAAATCAGTCGCTGCGTTCGGTGGGGCGGAAGGCCTTAGCCGACCGAGCCTTCCATCTGCAGCTCGATCAGCCGGTTGAGCTCCAGGGCGTACTCCATCGGGAGCTCCTTGGCGATGGGCTCCACGAAGCCGCGCACGATCATCGCCATGGCCTCGAACTCGGTCATGCCGCGGCTCATCAGGTAGAAGAGCTGGTCCTCGGAGACCTTGGAGACGGTGGCCTCGTGGCCCATGGAGACGTCGTCCTCGCGCACGTCCACGTAGGGGTACGTGTCGGAGCGGGAGATCGTGTCGACGAGCAGCGCGTCGCAGAGCACGTTGGACTTGGAGCCCGGAGCACCCTCGCCGATCTCGATGAGACCGCGGTAGGAGGTGCGGCCGCCGCCTCGCGCCACCGACTTGGAGACGATGTTGGAGGAGGTGTTCGGAGCCATGTGCACCATCTTGGCGCCGGCGTCCTGGTGCTGGCCCTCGCCCGCGAAGGCGATGGACAGCGTCTCGCCCTTGGCGTGCTCGCCCATGAGGTAGACGGCCGGGTACTTCATGGTGACCTTGGAGCCGATGTTGCCGTCGACCCACTCCATGGTGGCGCCCTCGTAGGCGACGGCGCGCTTGGTCACCAGGTTGTAGACGTTGTTCGACCAGTTCTGGATGGTCGTGTAGCGGCAGCGGCCGCCCTTCTTCACGATGATCTCGACGACGGCGCTGTGCAGCGAGTCCGAGGAGTAGATCGGCGCGGTGCAGCCCTCGACATAGTGGACGTAGGCGTCCTCGTCGACGATGATCAGCGTCCGCTCGAACTGGCCCATGTTCTCCGTGTTGATACGGAAGTAGGCCTGGAGCGGGATCTCGACCTGCACGCCCTTCGGCACGTAGATGAACGAGCCACCGGACCACACGGCCGTGTTCAGCGAGGCGAACTTGTTGTCGCCGACCGGGATGACGGTGCCGAAGTACTCCTTGAAGAGCTCCGCGTGCTCCTTCAGCGCCGTGTCGGTGTCGACGAAGATGACGCCCTGCTCCTCCAGGTCCTCGCGGATCTGGTGGTAGACGACCTCGGACTCGTACTGGGCGGCGACACCGGCGACGAGGCGCTGCTTCTCCGCCTCCGGGATGCCGAGCTTGTCGTACGTGTTCTTGATGTCCTCCGGCAGGTCCTCCCAGGACTCGGCCTGCTTCTCGGTGGACCGCACGAAGTACTTGATGTTGTCGAAGTCGATGCCGGAGAGGTCGGAGCCCCAGGTCGGCATGGGCTTCTTACCGAAGAGCCGCAGACCCTTGAGACGCAGCTTCAGCATCCACTCGGGCTCGTTCTTCTTCGAGGAGATGTCGCGGACGACGTCCTCGTTCAGACCGCGCTTGGCCGTGGCACCGGCCGTGTCGGAGTCGGCCCAGCCGTACTCGTACCGACCCAGGCCCTCAAGCTCGGGGTGGCTGATCTCGGTGGTCATGCGGGGTTCCTCCCGGCCGTACTGACAGATGCTGGTGAACTGGTCTGTGGGGCGCTGTGCGGGATGAACGTCGTGCAGACGCCGTCACCATGCGCGATGGTGGCCAGACGCTGGACGTGCGTTCCCAGGAGGCGGGAGAAGAACTCCGTCTCCGCCTCGCACAGCTGCGGATACTGCTCGGCGACGTGGGCGACCGGGCAGTGGTGCTGGCAGAGCTGCTCGCCGACCGGCGCGTTCCGCGCAGTGGCAGCGTACCCGTCCGCCGTCAGGGCCTTGGCAAGTGCCTCGGTCCTCCGGGCGGGGTCCGCCGAGTCGACGGCTTCCCGGTACGTGTCGCCCTGGGCCTCGATCCGGTCGCGGGCGAAGGCGGCGACGGCCTCCTCCCCACCGGCGTTGCGCTCGATCCAGCGGAGCGCCTCGACGGCCAGGGAGTCGTACGACTGGTCGAACTCGTCGCGGCCGCAGTCGGTGAGCGCGAAGATCTTCGCGGGGCGACCGCGGGCCCGGGTCCCGTAGACGCGCTTCTCGCGGGCTTCGACGACATTGTCGGCGACCAGCGAGTCGAGGTGGCGGCGGACGGCGGCCTGGGTGAGGCGCAGTCGCTCGGCAAGGTCGGCGACGGTCGAGGGACCGTGGTCCAGGATCGACCGCGCGACCCGGTTGCGCGTCGAACGCTCTCGGGTCGCGAGTTCCTCCACCGGAGCCGCGCCAACGTTTTTCACAACGCCATTGTTGCGTAATTAATCGAGGAGTGACAAGCCGCGTCCACGGCGGCCGCGGTGCCGTGCGTCACTCAGGTAAGGCTTACCTGACCTGCGGAAATGATCATTCGTAGGACGAATCCGAGCCCTCGGCCGGGTCGGGACCGGACCACCCCTCGAACCCGTACGTGCAGGCCACAGGCGCTCCACGGCCCATGACGACACCGTCGAAGCCATGCCCACCGCCCCCGGGGAAGCACACGTGAAGTCCCGGTTCGAGGGACCCGGCCCCGCGCCGGAAGGACCTTTCACGCCTCTCTAGACTTCCGCCCATGGGAAATGAGTCCGTCGACAGCGCCGTCCGCGTACGCGGCCTGGTCAAGCGGTACGGAGACAAGACCGCGGTCGACGGCCTCGACCTCGACGTGCGGGCGGGCACCGTCACGGCCGTCCTCGGCCCCAACGGGGCCGGCAAGACCACCACGATCGAGACCTGCGAGGGCTACCGCAGACCCGACGGCGGCACCGTCCGCGTCCTCGGCCTCGACCCGGTCGCCGACGCCGCCGCCCTGCGCCCCCGGATCGGCGTGATGCTCCAGTCCGGCGGCGTCTACTCCGGGGCCCGCGCCGACGAGATGCTCCGCCACATGGCGAAGCTGCACGCCCATCCGCTGGACGTCGGCGCCCTGATCGAGCGCCTGGGCCTCGGCTCCTGCGGCCGCACCACCTACCGCCGGCTCTCCGGCGGCCAGCAGCAGCGCCTCGCGCTCGCCATGGCCGTCGTCGGCCGCCCCGAGCTCGTCTTCCTCGACGAACCGACCGCCGGACTCGACCCGCAGGCCCGCCGCGCCACCTGGGACCTCGTCCGCGAGCTGCGCGCCGACGGCGTCACGGTCGTCCTCACCACCCACTTCATGCAGGAGGCCGAGGAGCTCGCCGACGACGTCGCCATCGTCGACGCCGGCCGGATCGCCGCCCAGGGCAGCCCCGAGCAGCTCTGCCGCGGCGGCGCCGAGAACACCCTGCGCTTCACCGGCCGCCCCGGCCTCGACCTGGGCTCCCTGCTCAAGGCCCTGCCGGACGGCACGGCCGCGGCGGAACCCCTCCCCGGCACGTACCGGATCACCGGCACCGTCGACCCGCAGCTGCTCGCCACGGTCACCACCTGGTGCGCCCAGCACGGCGTCATGCCCGAGGGCATCTCCGTCGAGCGCCACACCCTCGAAGACGTCTTCCTCGAACTCACGGGCAAGGAACTGCGGTCATGAGCACGGGTACGTACTCCCCGAAGCCCGGCGCGGCCCCCGTCGGCCGGATGATCGCGGCGCAGACGGCCCTGGAGGCCCGGATGCTGCTGCGCAACGGCGAGCAGCTGCTCCTCACGGTGATCATCCCCTCGCTGCTCCTCGTCCTGTTCTCCACGGTCGACATCGTCGACACGGGTGCCGGAGAGGCCGTCGACTTCCTCGCCCCGGGCGTCCTCGCGCTCGCCGTGCTCTCCACCGCCTTCACCGGCCAGGCCATCGCGACCGGTTTCGAACGGCGTTACGGGGTGCTCAAGCGACTGGGCGCGTCACCGCTCCCCCGCTGGGCGCTCATGACCGCCAAGACGCTCGCCGTCCTCGTCACCGAGGTGCTCCAGGTCGCGCTCCTCACGGCGATCGCCCTGGCGCTCGGCTGGTCCCCGCAGGGCGACCCCTTCTCCGTCCTGCTGCTCCTGGTCCTCGGCACGGCCGCCTTCTCGGGCCTCGGGCTGCTCATGGCGGGCACGCTCAAGGCGGAGGCCACCCTGGCCGCCGCCAACCTGGTCTTCCTGCTGCTCCTGGTGGGCGGCGGGGTCATCGTGCCGCTGGAGAAGTTCCCGGAGCCGGCCCGCTCGGTCCTGGAGCTGCTCCCCATCTCCGCCCTCTCCGACGGCCTGCGGGACGTCCTCCAGAACGGCGCCTCGATGCCCTGGGGCAACGCGCTGATCCTGGCCGTCTGGGGCGTGCTCGGCCTCGGCGCGGCGGCGAAGTTCTTCCGCTGGGAGTAGTCGAAGGGGTTCAGAGGGTGACGTTTCCTGACAAGCCACCCCCCTCGTGAAAGCGTGCACAAGCCCCGTCCTACGATGGGGCCCGTGCTGACCCCCCTCGCCTACATCGCCCAGCGCTGGACCCCGTCCCCCCGGACGCTCCGGCGCGCCGCGCTCTCCGCCGTCGTGATGAGCGTGTTCATCATCGTCACGGGCGGCGCGGTCCGGCTGACCGGTTCCGGTCTCGGCTGCGACACCTGGCCGAAGTGCACGGAAGACAGCCTCATCGTCACGCCCGAGCAGGGCTACCGCGGCCTGATCGAGTTCGGCAACCGGATGCTGACGTACGTCCTGTCGGCGGCCGTCGGCTGGGCGATCATCGCCGCCCGGTCCACCAAGCCGTGGCGCCGGAACCTCACCCGCTGGAGCTGGGCGCAGTTCTGGATCGTGATGAGCAACGCCGTCATCGGTGGCATCACGGTGTGGATGGGCCTCAACCCGTGGACGGTCGCCGGCCACTTCCTGGCCGCGAACGCGCTGCTCACGGTGGCCGTCATCACCTGGCAGCGGGCCGGCGAGGGCGACACCGCCCCCCGGCCGCGCGTGCCCCGACCGGTCCGCAAGCTGTCCTGGGCGATCACGATCACCTCGGGCCTGCTCATCGCCCTCGGCACCACGGTGACCGGCGCGGGCAAGCACGCCGGCGACAGCAGCGAGGTCCCGCGCATGCCGTGGGACTGGACGAACGCCGCCCATGTCCACGCCATCGCCGCCTGGGTCGTCTGCGCCCTGGCGCTCGCCATGTGGCTGGTGCTGCGCGTGGTGGACGCCCCGGACGACACCCGGGCCCGCGCCCGCGACCTGCTGATCGTGCTGCTGGCCCAGGGCGGGATCGGCTACGTGCAGTACTTCACCGGGGTCCCCGAGGTCCTGGTCGCCGTCCACATGCTCGGCTCCTCGCTGATGTGGATCGCGGTGCTGCGTCTGGCCCTGAGCATGCGCGAGCGCCCGGTGCCCACGGCGGAGATCCCGGCCCAGGCCGACCCGGAGCTCGCGGCGAAGGTCTGACCGGACCGGTCACACCGGACCCGTCACACCGGCTCGGTCAGGGCCTGTCCGGCGGACAGGCCTACCCGAGCCGGTAGACCCGCCGGGCGTTCCCCGCCGCGATCATCGTGGCGACGCGCTGCGCGTCCGAGTGGGACCAGGCGCCCTCCACGACCCACTCCCCCAGCACCCGGGTGAGCGCCGAGCGGAAGACGCCGGCGGCGACCACGTGGAGCTCGGGCAGCCCGTGCGCGCCGCTGGAGAACAGCAGCTTGCCGAAGGGCGCCAGCTCCAGGACCTCCGCGAGGACGGCCGCCGCACGGGCCCCGGTGTGGGCGAGGACCGGCCCGAGGTCCGCGTACACGTGCGGATGGACGCCGGTCAGGTACGCGGCGGCGCGGTGGTGCGGGTAGGCGTGCAGCAGGACGAGGTCGGCGCCCAGCCCCGCGGTGGCGGCGGCGAAGCCGGCGAGGACCGCCGGGTCCCGCTCCCCCGTGCGCAGCTGCAGCGGGCGCCCCGCGGTGACCGCGATCCAGAGGAGATGCCGCAGCAGGACGGGGTCGGTGAGCCGCCCGCCCGCAGAGCGTCCGGCGAGCCAGCGCCCCGCTGCTCCGCGTACCTCCCCGGGTCCCGGGGGTTCGGGCGCCGTCGCGAGCCCTCGGCGTACGCCCTCCACCGAGGTGAAGGCCACGGCGTGCGCGGCGGCTCCGTGGACGGCCTCGGCGAGGTTGGCGAGGAACGCGTCGACGGTCCCCGAGGTGTCGGCGACCTGTTCGGCGAGGGGTTCGAGGCGGACGATCTCGTGGGCCTCGGCGGCGCCGGCGGCGGCGATCTCGGCGGGCCGGGTCAGGTCGCCGGGGAGCCCGGTGTCGACCAGGTAGGTGGAGATCCCGGAGGCCCGCAGGAGCCGGCGGCCCGCCTCGGCGACGCCGAGTTCGCGGCGGCGGGCGAGGTAGCGGGCCGGCGGGCAGTGCGGTTCGAGGCCGAGGAGCGGCGGACACCAGCGGCGTACCGCGAAGCCGGTCTGCGTGTCGAAGAAGGTCGTGCCGGCGGCCGGCATCGCGGGGGGACCGCCGTGCCGGTCGCCGAGGTGCGCGCCGAGGTGGGTCTCGAAGGTGCCGAGGCCGAGTTCCGTACGGAGCACTCCGTGGCAGTACTGGTCCACCAGGTTCGGCGTGTCGATCATCTCGGGGGGCTCCCTGTGTGGACGTGTCTCCACACGTCCTAACGGGTGAGCCCCGCGCGAGGTTGTTGCCTCAGCTGTTGGAGGGGCCGCCGATCTGGATACCGGCCATCCGGGTCCACTCGTACGCGCCGGTGACGACCTTGGCGGCGAACTCGCCGTCGAACTCGTCGTGGAGCGTCAGGCCGGCCTTCTCGGCGGCCTGCTGCGCGATCGGGTACGTGGGGGCCACCAGGTCGCCCCAGCCGCCGTCCGTGCCGACGAGGACGATCCGGGTGCCCGCCTGGCCGATGTGGGCGAGCTGCCCCTCGGCGCCGCCGTGCTCCGCGGAGAACGCCCGGATCTGCTTCGCGAGCCTGGCCGCCCTGCGCTCTTCCTGCTTCGTTTCTGCCATGACAAGGATGCTACCGAGGGGTAGATCGACTGGCGACGGCCGGGCCACGTGGTCTATCCCACGTGACCCGGCCGTCGACCGTGCACATCATCTGAGCGCGTCGCCCGCGCGACAGGCCCTCAGCGGAGGAAGGGGTCCACCGCGACCGCCACGAAGAGCAGCGAGACGTAGGTGATGGACCAGTGGAAGAGGCGCATCTCCTTGAGCTTCGCGCCGGTCGCGCCCGCCTTCGCGCGGTTCAGCAGCCCGTGCGCCTCCCAGAGCCAGAAACCGCCGGTGAGCAGCGCGACGGCCGTGTAGAACCAGCCGGTGTAGCCGAGCGGGGTCAGCAGCAGCGAGACGGCGACCATCACCCAGCTGTAGGCGACGATCTGCTTGGCCACGACCTTGTTGGAGGCGAGGACCGGGAGCATCGGCACGCCCGCGCGCGCGTAGTCGTCCTTCACCTTCATCGACAGCGGCCAGTAGTGCGGCGGCGTCCAGAAGAAGATGACGAGGAAGAGGATGACCGCGGCCCACGACATCGAGTTGGTGACGGCCGACCAGCCGATGAGCACCGGCAGGCAGCCGGCGATGCCGCCCCAGACGATGTTCTGCGCGGTCCGCCGCTTCAGGATCATCGTGTAGACGACCACGTAGAAGAGCAGCGCACCGAGCGAGAGCGCCGCGGAGAGCCAGTTGACGAGGAGGCCGAACCAGAGCGTGGAGACCACGGCGAGGGTGAGGCCGAAGACGAGGCCCTCACGCGGGGTGAGGACCCCGGTCACCAGCGGGCGCTGGGAGGTGCGGTCCATCAGGGCGTCGATGTCGCGGTCGATGTACATGTTCAGCGCGTTGGCGCCGCCCGCCGACAGATAGCCGCCGAAGCAGGTGGCCAGGACCAGCCACAGGTTCGGAACGCCCTGCTCGGCGAGGAACATCACCGGAACGGTGGTGATGAGCAGCAGCTCGATGATCCGCGGCTTGGTCAGCGCCACGTATGCCTTGACGCGGGCCCCGAACGGCCGATGGCCCCCCGGGCTGGGAGTCAAGACGACCCCTGCGGGTCGGGACTCGACGGCCGTCACGCACACCCCTGACAGAGAAATTCCCAGCAAGCTCACCGAATGAAAACGGGGTGAAGCTTGCGCGTACCACGCCACTGTAGACGTTGCCCAGACGCTGATCTTCGCGGGGGTGGGGTCGTGTTGGAGGGGTGTGTCCCAAGGCGTGGACAGCGTTCGAGAGGCGAAGTCGCACGACCACCGGCACTCTTGGCCTGTCTGCTCATTTGAGGGGTCCACACGGGGAATGAGGGGGCTCTGGTGGGGCCTCCGGCGGGGGTAGGCTCGACACCGCCGGTACACCCTCAGTCACCGGCTTCAGAACATGTGGAGAGGAGCCCTGACTCAGGGTGAGCACTAAGCCGACCACCACAGACCTCGAGTGGACCGAATTGGACCAGCGGGCTGTCGACACCGCCCGCGTCCTGGCCGCGGACGCCGTACAGAAGGTCGGCAACGGCCATCCCGGTACGGCGATGAGCCTTGCGCCCGCCGCGTACACCCTCTTCCAGAAGGTGATGCGACACGACCCGGCCGACCCCGAGTGGGTCGGGCGCGACCGGTTCGTCCTCTCCGCGGGGCACTCGTCCCTGACCCTTTACACCCAGCTCTACCTGGGTGGCTTCGGTCTCGAACTGGACGACCTGAAGGCCTTCCGCACCTGGGGCTCGAAGACCCCGGGCCACCCGGAGTACGGCCACACCGCCGCCGTCGAGACGACCACCGGCCCGCTGGGCCAGGGTGTCGCCAACGCCGTGGGCATGGCGATGGCCGCCCGCTACGAGCGCGGTCTGTTCGACCCGGAGGCGGCCCCCGGCACCTCCCCGTTCGACCACCGGATCTACGCGATCGCCGGTGACGGCTGCCTCCAGGAGGGCATCTCCGCCGAGGCGTCCTCGCTCGCCGGCCACCAGAAGCTCGGCAACCTGATCCTGCTGTGGGACGACAACCACATCTCGATCGAGGGCGACACCGAGACGGCCGTGTCCGAGGACACGATGAAGCGGTACGAGGCGTACGGCTGGCACGTCCAGCGCGTCGAGCCGCAGGCCAACGGCGACCTGGACCCGGCCGCGCTGTACGCGGCGGTCAGGGCCGCCGAGGCCGAGACCGAGCGTCCGTCGTTCATCGCGATGCGCTCGATCATCGCCTGGCCCGCGCCGAACGCGCAGAACACCGAGGCCTCGCACGGCTCGGCGCTCGGCGACGAGGAGATCGCGGCGACCAAGCGCGTCCTGGGCTTCGACCCGGAGCAGACCTTCGAGGTCACCGACGAGGTCATCACGCACACCCGCTCGCTCGGCGACCGGGGCCGCGAGTCCCGCGCCGCGTGGGAGAAGTCCCTCGCGGAGTGGCGTACGGCCAACCCGGAGCGGGCGGCGGAGTTCGACCGCATCCAGGCGAACGAGCTGCCGGCCGGCTGGGAGGAGAAGCTCCCCGTCTTCGAGCCGGGCAAGGGTGTCGCCACCCGCGCGGCCTCGGGCCAGGTTCTCCAGGCGCTCGGCGCGGTCATCCCGGAGCTGTGGGGCGGCTCGGCCGACCTCGCCGGCTCGAACAACACGACGATCGACAAGAACTCGTCGTTCCTGCCCGAGGGCAACCCGCTGCCGGAGGCCGACCCGTACGGCCGCACGATCCACTTCGGCATCCGCGAGCACTCGATGGCCGCCGAGATGAACGGCATCGCGCTGCACGGCAACACCCGCGTCTACGGCGGCACCTTCCTGGTGTTCTCCGACTACATGCGCAACGCCGTGCGTCTGTCGGCCCTGATGCACCTCCCGGTGACGTACGTCTGGACGCACGACTCGATCGGTCTGGGCGAGGACGGCCCGACCCACCAGCCGGTGGAGCACCTCGCCTCGCTGCGCGCCATTCCGGGTCTGAACGTGGTCCGGCCGGCCGACGCCAACGAGACGGCGATCGCCTGGCGCGAGATCATGAAGCGGCACACCAAGGTCTTCGGCAAGGGCGCCCCGCACGGTCTCGCCCTCACCCGCCAGGGCGTGCCGACCTACGCGCCGAACGAGGACGCGGCCAAGGGCGGCTACGTGCTGTTCGACGCCGAGGGTGGCGATGCGCAGCTCGTGCTGATCGCGACCGGCTCCGAGGTGCACCTGGCCGTCGAGGCGCGCGAGCAGCTGCAGGCCGCCGGCGTCCCGACCCGGGTGGTCTCGGTGCCGTCCGTCGAGTGGTTCGAGGAGCAGGACCAGGCGTACAAGGACTCCGTCCTGCCGCCGTCGGTCAAGGCCCGGGTGGCGGTCGAGGCCGGCATCGGTCTCACCTGGCACCGGTACGTCGGGGACGCCGGCCGGATCGTCTCGCTGGAGCACTTCGGTGCCTCGGCGGACGCGAAGGTGCTCTTCCGCGAGTTCGGGTTCACGCCGGAGGCGATCGTCGCCGCCGCGCGGGAATCTCTCGCCGCCGCCGCGCGCTGACGCCCATACGTACGACTTAATGGAGATGCAACTCTCATGACAGACGCTCTCAAGCGCCTCTCCGACGAAGGCGTCGCGATCTGGCTGGACGATCTCTCGCGCAAGCGGATCACGTCCGGCAACCTGGCCGAGCTCATCGACCAGAGCCACGTGGTCGGTGTGACCACGAACCCGTCGATCTTCCAGAAGGCCATCTCCTCGGGTGACGGTTACGAGCAGCAGCTCGCCGACCTCGCCGCCCGGAAGGTGACCGTCGACGAGGCCATCCGCATGATCACGACGGCGGACGTCCGTGACGCCGCCGACATCCTGCGGCCGGTCTTCGAGGCGACCGACGGCCAGGACGGCCGGGTCTCCATCGAGGTCGACCCCCGTCTCGCCCACGAGACGGTCGCCACCGTCGCCGAGGCCAAGCAGCTGGCCTGGCTGGTGGACCGCCCCAACACGCTCATCAAGATCCCGGCCACCAAGGCGGGTCTGCCGGCGATCACCGAGGTCATCGGCCTCGGCATCAGCGTCAACGTGACGCTGATCTTCTCGCTGGAGCGCTACCGCGCGGTCATGGACGCCTACCTGGCGGGCCTGGAGAAGGCCCGCGAGCGCGGCCTCGACCTCGCGAAGATCCACTCGGTCGCGTCCTTCTTCGTGTCCCGCGTGGACTCGGAGATCGACAAGCGCCTGGACGGCATCGGCACCGACGAGGCCAAGGCCCTCAAGGGCAAGGCCGCCCTGGCCAACGCGCGTCTCGCCTACGAGGCGTACGAGGAGGTGTTCAGCGGCGAGCGCTGGGCCGCCCTCGACAAGGCGCAGGCCAACAAGCAGCGTCCGCTGTGGGCCTCGACGGGCGTCAAGGACCCGGCGTACAAGGACACGCTGTACGTCGTGGACCTGGTCGCCCCCGGCACGGTCAACACCATGCCGGAGGGCACCCTGGAGGCCACCGCCGACCACGGCGAGGTCACCGGTGACACCGTGCGCGGCACCTACGACCAGTCCCGCGCGGAGCTGGCGGCCATCGCGAAGCTGGGCATCAGCTACGACGAGGTCGTGCAGCTCCTGGAGGACGAGGGCGTCGAGAAGTTCGAGGCGTCCTGGAACGACCTGCTCAAGTCCACCGAGGCGGAGCTCTCGCGCCGCGTACCTGCGGAGGCGTAAGCACTTTGAGCGCAGTCGACGGAGCCAACCCGCTCCGTGACGCCGCCGACCGACGGCTCCCGCGTATCGCGGGGCCGTCGGGCCTGGTGATCTTCGGCGTCACGGGCGATTTGTCCCGTAAGAAGCTGATGCCCGCCGTCTACGACCTGGCCAACCGCGGCCTGCTGCCGCCGGGCTTCTCGCTCATCGGCTTCGCCCGCCGTGAGTGGCAGGACGAGGACTTCGCGCAGGAGGTCCACGAGGCCGTCAAGCAGCACGCGCGCACCCCGTTCCGCGAGGAGGTGTGGCAGCAGCTGATCCAGGGCATGCGGTTCGTCCAGGGCGACTTCGACGACGACGAGGCCTTCGAGCAGCTGAAGTCCACCGTCGAGGAGCTGGACAAGGCGCAGGGCACCGGCGGCAACTTCGCCTTCTACCTCTCGGTCCCGCCGAAGTTCTTCCCCAAGGTCGTCCAGCAGCTGAAGAAGCACGGGCTGGCCGACCAGAAGAACGGCTCGTGGCGCCGCGCGGTCATCGAGAAGCCCTTCGGGCACGACCTGGTCTCCGCCAAGGAGCTCAACGAGGTCGTCCACGAGGTCTTCCCGCCGCACGAGGTCTTCCGGATCGACCACTACCTCGGCAAGGAGACCGTCCAGAACATCCTGGCGCTCCGCTTCGCCAACACCCTCTTCGAGCCGATCTGGAACCGGTCGTACGTCGACCACGTCCAGATCACGATGGCCGAGGACATCGGCATCGGCGGCCGGGCCGGGTACTACGACGGCATCGGCGCCGCCCGTGACGTCATCCAGAACCACCTGCTCCAGCTGCTCGCGCTGACCGCGATGGAGGAGCCCGCCTCCTTCGACGCCGACGCGCTCGCCGCCGAGAAGACCAAGGTCCTCGGCGCGGTGAAGCTCCCCAAGGACCTGGGCAAGAGCACGGTCCGCGCCCAGTACGCGGCCGGGTGGCAGGGCGGCGAGAAGGCCGTCGGCTACCTCCAGGAAGAGGGCATCGACCCCCAGTCGAAGACGGACACGTACGCGGCCGTCAAGCTGGAGATCGACAACCGCCGCTGGGCGGGCGTCCCCTTCTACCTCCGTACGGGCAAGCGTCTGGGCCGCCGCGTCACCGAGATCGCGGTCGTCTTCCAGCGCGCCCCGCACTCCCCCTTCGACCACACCGCGACCGAGGAGCTCGGCCGCAACGCCATCGTGATCCGGGTCCAGCCGGACGAGGGCGTGACGGTGCGGTTCGGCTCCAAGGTGCCCGGCACCCAGATGGAGATCCGGGACGTGTCGATGGACTTCGCCTACGGCGAGTCCTTCACGGAGTCCAGCCCCGAGGCGTACGAGCGACTCA